>NZ_JAPPTJ010000020.1:0-46848 GCF_027586995.1 Vibrio sp. La 4.2.2 | reverse complement strand
TAAAAAAGACGCCGAAGCGTCTTTTTTATTGGTTAGGCAAGATGCGAAGGCAAATCTTTACGTTCATAAGCATCAGCAAACCCGTGGTTTCTATCTCTATGACCGGCTTCATCCTGCCTGATTCTTAAAACAACATCACGCAACAGTGCATCGTCCGCTAACTGGTAATAATCGATCGCAATTTTGGGAGCCGGTATGTTCTCTATGTACCCTTCGTCTATCTTCTCTAGGTATTCTGTATAGCTTTTACAGGCTTCTTCTTCAAAATAACCTACAACTCGATGTGCAACTTTGGAAGAGAGTAAATAGATAATCGAGTAAACAACAATAAACACGCCCTGACCCAGTAGAACTATGAGCCTCTCCAACCAACTGGGTTTGGCAATATCTAGAAAAATCATTAAGTGCATTCGCTCATTTTCAGCCTCGTCTAAAAGCTCTCGGATCCAACCTTCATCGTCTCTCATACGCCTAAGCGCTTTTAAGTGATTGAACATACCCGCTACCATTCCAGGTACGGCGGCGATGGTTTCCAGAATAACTGCCCTTTTATCGTATTTTTTGCCGTAAAAAAGGTTGAGTACATACTTCAGCAACTTAGTGACAGAAAGAGCGACTTTTTCTGAAACACGTTCAGCTTTCTTGTGCATCAATTTGAATTCTACCATTACTGATCTCTCCATATGATTAATCTACAAACAACATACATACTTAACGCCATTCATTCAACTATTTTTGAATAACACCAATAATAGTTGAGTTTTTATAGGGTTATTAAGACAAGATCATAAGAAAAAAGGCATTGAAATAGATAATAGTTTCGTTAAATCAGGAGCTTAAATTCAATCATCACTTTTATTGAAAAAGTTGAATCGTAGGGGGAATACTGGCTATCTAAGAATAATTAAGCGAAAGACACTGTCTAGCAGACACAGGCAGTTACACAATTGCGTCACGGCTGAATTTGTTCCCCTTAACAGGGTAAAGGGCATCAGATCATTGCGAGGAGGATTGAAAAGCGTGGATGATTATACGTTTGAGGATAGGTGCAAAAAAGAGCCTCGGTTTAACCAAGGCTCTTTATTGAGAACTGTTTTTAGCTTTGAGCAGGTCGAAGCATGAACCAGTATGGGAAATTTTCACTCTTAGACAGTACTTCAAAGCCTCGACGTTCAAAAGTCTTCACAACTTTCTCACTAGATGCCACGACATAGGTTGGTTTGCCTGCCGCATCTGCTTGGTCAGTGACGGTTTTGATTAACGCACTCGCCAGACCTTTTCCGCCAGCTTTCGGTGACACCCCTAGGCCCCACAACCAATAGCAATCTTGCAACGGTGGCACTGCTAGCATTTGTTCGCAGACTTCTTTTGCCAATTCAATTTTGCACGAGCCCATCATGCGCGTAACAATGGATAGAATCTCCATTTTTTGCATCACATCCGGCTGGTGCTTGCCTGGTGAGCGCATAATAACGCAACCATCGCGCTCAGGAGTGGTGTACACTTCACCACCGGCTAACCCCCACTCGCCAACCGCCCAACGCCAGTAACAATCATGTGCGAAGTCAGCCACCTCGTCTTGGCGTAATGCTGCTTGCATCGCTTCATTATCAGCGTAGGCATCTAGAAACATGTTACATAGATCTGGTACTGCAGAGTAATCGGCTTTGATAATTTGTAATTCAGACATGCTACTTCCTCATGGCGGATTTAAATCGAGATCGTAAGAAAAGAAACACACGCACATTTGCTTGCCTTCTTCCTTCAATAAAACAGCACTTTAAAGCAAAGTCAATATTCTACGATAGTTAATAACATATCGATTAATAAAGCAGCATAACCTGCAAATAGAGGCGTTTTATCTGACGGTATTTGGACAGGTTTGGAGATTGTGAGTTCCGCCAATAAAGCAAAGGCTCCATATAATGAAGCCTTACTTATTATCAAAATTGGCGGTTTAGCCTTTCAACTATAAGGTTGCTATACGTGTCTCTCTTCGCAAAATGTTGCTTGCTTCGCGCGTGGTTTTAACACGATCGCTACTACCGCTGATAATGCTAATGCGAAGCAGTAATAGGAGTTAGAAACCACTTCTAAAGGCGATAATTGGAAAACGGAGCCAAGCAGTAACACTTGAGCACCATAAGGCAGTATTCCTTGAATTACACATGAATAGATATCAAGTAAGCTTGCTGAGCGGCGTGCGGTTACTTTGTTTTCTTGAGCCAATTCTCGAGCCACGCTACCAGAGACGATAATGGCTACGGTATTGTTTGCCGTGCACATATTTACTAGAGAGACTAAGCCTGCAATACCGAACTCACTCGCCTTTCTGTTTGCTTGCGTTGAATGCGTTGATCCAAACTTACGAATCATTTTAGTAATAACTTGCGTTAGAAATGCTAAACCGCCTTGACGACGCATTAGCTCACTCAGCCCACCAATTAACATAGACAATAAGAAGATTTCTTGCATGTTGCCAAAGCCAGCATAGATATCTTGAGCAAAGCTTGTCAGTTGGTAGCCCTCAACAGCGGTCAAACTTACCGTACCCGCAAGCAGAATACCTACGGTTAAAACAACAAATACGTTTAATCCAGAGACGGCCAATACCAAAATCGCAATGTAAGGCATGACTTTAAACCACTCAATGTCTCCAGTGTCTGGTAACTGAGTCGCAGAACTATTCAATGCGAAAATCACTAAAGCAATAAACGCTGCAGGAATAGCAATACGTATATTTTCTTTAAATTTATCTTTCATTTCACACCCTTGCGAACGTGTCGCAGCTATGGTTGTGTCGGAAATAATAGATAAGTTATCACCAAACATAGCGCCACTTAGTACGACACCCGCAGTCAGTGGAACACTCATGCCCGCAGATTCTGCAATACCGAGTGCAACAGGGGCAACGGCGGCTATAGTACCCATTGATGTCCCCATTGCAGTCGCAATGAAAGCTGAAATAAGGAATATACCAGGAAGAATCATGCTTGTTGGAATGGCTGATAACCCGAGATTCACTGTCGCATCAACACCTCCAGAGGCTTTCGCTACGGCAGCAAACGCACCCGCTAACAAATAAATCATGCACATGGCAATGATATCCTGATGCCCCACACCTTTAATAAACTGCTCAATAGCTTTGTTGAGTGTTTCTTTACTTAAAACGATCGCCAAAAACACCGCTGGTAATGCAGCAATTGGCGCAGGAAGTTGATAAAACGCGAAATCTACACCTTGTAAGGATAAATAGGTCCCTACACCTATAAATAATGTCAGGAATAGCACAAGAGGAAGCAGTGCTATAGGTGAAGAAACAATAGATTGGTTGTTTTTATTCGTTTTGGTCATATCAAAAGTGGCAGCAATAACAGGAAGGCGTGCAGCATAATGCCGCCATTAAGACATGTCAACGTCTAGACGTCCAAATGTCCATGCACTATTCCACTGTATGATAAAACAGCTAAACGAAAGCAAGGTAAATACTGAAAGAAATAAAACACCCGCATCACGTCGATAATACCGCTGAGAATGCTCAATGTTCGTTGCCATACACTCTCTCGGGTGGTCTAATAAGAGTTATTCAAGCATCATTTCATCATGCTTAGTCTATGATTTAAGGAACCATTTCTAATGTCCCAACACCAACCCACTTATTTCTTTTTCGATTATGAAACATGGGGAGTGAGCCCTGCTAAGGACAGACCTTGTCAGTTTGCGGGTGTACGGACGGATGAGAACTTTAATATCATTGGTGAACCATTGGTTATTTACTGCCAGCCACCATCGGACTACTTACCTTCTCCCGAAGCAGCATTAATCACAGGTATCACACCACAACTTTGTCAGGAGAAAGGGCTCTCAGAACCAGAGTTCATTGCTAAGATTCATCACGAACTAGCCACACCAAACACGACAAGCCTTGGTTACAACAGCATTCGCTTTGACGATGAGGTAACTCGTTATACCTGTTATCGTAACTTCATCGATCCTTACGCATGGAGTTGGCAGAACGGTAACTCACGTTGGGATTTATTGGATGTTATGCGCGCATGCCACGCACTCCGCCCTGAAGGAATTGAATGGCCGCAGAATGACGAAGGGTTTACCAGTTTTAAACTTGAACATCTCTCTGTTGCTAATGGTATCGAACATGAAAATGCTCACGATGCCATGGCAGACGTTATTGCAACGATAGAACTAGCCAAAAAAGTAAAGGCCGCGCAGCCAAAACTGTTTGACTACTTTTATTCGATGCGTCAAAAGCGAAAACTAAACGAACTCGTCGATATCGTGAACATGACACCCTTGATGCATGTATCTGGAATGTTAGGTAAAGAGTGCCAATATACCAGTTGGGTAGTACCTATCGCGTGGCACCCAACCAATCAAAATGCGGTTATCGTTGCTGATCTGGCCAAAGACCCACAACCACTATTAGATTTAGATGTTGATGCATTACATCAGCGCCTATACACCCGACATGATGAACTCGCACCGGACGAGAAACCTGTCCCGCTTAAACTTATTCATCTCAACAAGTGCCCTATTCTCGCGCCAGCCAAAACGCTCACAGCGGAAAATGCAGAGTCCATTGGCATTGACAGAGAGCAGTGTTTGAAGAATCTAGCCCTAATCAAACAACATCCAGAGATCCGTGAAAAACTGATCGGACTTTATAGTATTGAGCGCGAGTTTGAGAATGATGGCGACGTAGATACTCAGCTCTACAGCGGCTTTTTCTCGCCAGCAGACAAGAGCGCGATGGATATTATTCGCGAAACGGACCCAAACAATCTATCTGCATTAGACATTAGTTTTAGTGATCCTCGTATTGAACCGCTGCTATTCAGGTACCGTGCACGCAATTTCCCATGGAGCCTTGATGAAACGGAACAAGCTCGCTGGGCAAACCATTGTCGTGAGTTTTTCGAAAGTCGTATTGAAAGCTATATGCTAAATATGGAAAACTTAGTTCACGAACATGAGTCTGACGAGAAGAAACTCGCCATACTAAAATCCGTCTACCGCTACGTGGAGCGTCTCGTTTCTTAACTTCTCCAGCCATGTAGTGACCGTGCAGCTAAACCTCAGGATTCATTCTTTTGGCTGCACTTAAGGAGAGTCGTTACTTTTTATACTAAGAGGAAGCCATGCTCAAAACCGCGCTTCACTATATACTATCGTTCGCTATTATTTTCGTTGCCCTATTTATCGGAAATACCATCCAACATTTACTCGATGTGTCCGTGCCTGGCAGTATATTTGGCATGTTACTGTTATTTGCGGCGATGGCGGGCGGAGTTATCCCGGTTAAACTCGTTCAACCGGGTGCTCACGTGTTCATTCGTTATATGATTTTGTTGTTCGTTCCCATTAGTGTCGGGTTAATGAACCATTTCGATATGTTGATTGCTAACGCTCTGCCGATCTTAGCCGGTGCTATTGGCGGTACACTTATTGTTCTGACCGCACTCTCCGTCTTCCTTGATCGATTCTTAAAGAAGGGAGATAGCTAATATGTGGCTGCTAGTTACTATCGTCGTTTTCTTTGTTGCCCGTTTTATTTCTCAGAAAGTAAAGAATCCACTGTTTAATCCGCTACTCCTCAGTATTGCGATTATGATTCCTTTACTCACGTACCTTAAAGTGCCGTTTGACACGTATTACGCGGACAACGAGTGGATCAGCTACCTGCTACAACCCGCAGTAGTTGCACTTGCCTATCCGCTCTATGAGCAACTCCCCCAAATACGTGCTAACTGGAGAATAATCGCGTTGGCATGTGGTGTTGGCAGTGTTGCTTCCATGTTCACGGCTTCAATGCTCGCTGTATGGTTAGGCGCCGACATGCAACTCATCGCTAGTTTGTTGGGTAAATCGGTCACCACGCCTATCGCAATGGAAGTTTCAAGCCATTTAGGTGGGGAGCCGGCCATTGCAGCCATTCTAGTCTTACTCGTCGGATTATTTGGTGCGATATTAGCGTACCCAATTTACAACTTACTCGGTGTCACGCATCCCATTGCAAAGGGATTAACCATGGGCACGGTGTCTCACGCTCTTGGCACAGCCACTTGCGCAGAGAAAGATCCTAGAGACGCGGCATTCAGCTCACTTGCTCTCGTTGTTTGTGGTGTTATCACTTCCATTCTTGCCCCGTCTATGTTCGCATTCTCCCTCTGGTTTGGGACTGTTATCGCTTAACACTTCAGGACTGTATAGCCAGTAAAACTCGTCGTTTACTGGCTACAAATTGTGTGACATCACTCTTATTGCTGAAACATTGCATTCATTGCATTTTTATTTGTGATCATCATCACCCTTATTTCTCACTAACTTGCATAGAATGTCAGTAAACCGCAAAAGATAAAGGACACAGCATGACAGATCGTTTTGAGTCAGCGCTTGCAGATATGCCAGAGCAGATCGTTAACTATCTAAAACCTATCATTACTAAGCCAGAATTTGATGCAACGCTATCACAAGAGCAGTTTGAACAACTGCTTGTTCTTTCTGGCCTAGAAGATGATGAGCTTCGCGTTGCCTTGCTGCCTTTAGCTGCAGCCTATTCATATGCACCTATCTCTGAGTTTTTTGTTGGCGCAATTGCACGTGGGACATCAGGCAAACTGTACTTCGGCGCAAACATGGAGATCATTGGGGCACAACTTGGTCAAACAGTTCACGCAGAGCAATCCGCTATCAGCCACGCTTGGATGAAGGGTGAAACTGGACTTAAAGATATCACGATTAACTTTAGTCCTTGTGGTCACTGCCGCCAATTTATGAACGAGCTGACCACTGCGGACAAGCTAGTTATTCAATTGCCACAGCGCGATGCAATGACGCTACAAGAATATTTACCAGAGTCCTTTGGACCTAAAGATCTTGGTATTACCGAAGGGTTAATGAGCCCATTAGCTCACGCTTTAACTACTGACGAAACCGATACGCTCGTCGTATCTGCAGTAGAAGCGTTAAATCGCAGTCATTCACCTTATACTCAAAACCTAAGTGGTGTTGCTATCGCAATGAAAGATGGCTCTGTCTACCAAGGGGCGTATGCTGAGAACGCAGCATTTAATCCTAGCCTTCCACCATTACAGGTAGCGTTTGTTCAGTTGCTTCTAGATGGTCAAAACTTTGAAGACATTCAGCTAGTAGCGCTAGCAGAAGTGTCCAAAGGTAAAATCAGTCACCTTGCAGACACTCAAGCAACACTTGAGGCCATTGACCCAGATATCCAACTAGAATACGTGTCAATTTAGCGCTACAACTCTCTGATATCGTTTAGCCTCGCTCATGCGGGGCTTTTTTAGGCCAAAATTTATACTGATAATAAAATCTCGCGCAAACGTTTGCTTTCCTGCAATAATCCAGTATGATCCCCCGAAATTCTTCCTCATGAATGCTCAAGGACACTCTATGTTTGGTACTGCTACTCGTGAAAATGCTACACGTGTTTTACTTTTAGGCTCTGGTGAATTAGGTAAAGAAGTTGCCATTGAATGCCAACGACTAGGCTTAGAAGTCATCGCTTGTGACCGATATGCTGACGCCCCTGCAATGCAAGTTGCTCACAGAAGTTATGTGCTCGATATGTTGGACGGCGAAGCACTAGAGGCCATTATCAATCAAGAACAACCCGACTACGTAGTGCCGGAAATCGAAGCCATTGCAACGGACAAGCTAGTCGCGTTAGAAAGTAAAGGCTTAAACGTTGTTCCTACTGCGAATGCAACCAAGCTAACCATGAATCGTGAAGGTATCCGTAGACTGGCGGCTGAAGAACTCGGCCTGAACACCTCTCCTTACCAATTTGCAGACAGCTACGAAGACTTTAAAGCGGCTGTAGAAAATGTCGGTGTACCATGTGTAGTAAAACCAGTCATGAGTTCTTCTGGTAAAGGTCAAAGTGTTATCAAGTCAGAATCCGACATTGAGAAAGCCTGGACCTACGCTCAAGAAGGTGGCCGTACTGGCGCAGGTCGAGTCATTGTTGAAGGTTTTATCGATTTCGATTATGAAATTACTTTATTGACCGTACGCGCTGTTGATGGCGTTCACTTTTGTGCTCCTGTGGGTCACCGTCAAGAAGATGGTGATTACCGCGAATCTTGGCAGCCTCAGGCGATGTCAGCTAATGCAATAAAAGCGGCAGAATATACGGCGGAGCAAGTGGTTAACGCGCTGGGTGGCTATGGTATTTTTGGTGTAGAACTGTTTGTTAAGGGCGATAAAGTTATTTTCAATGAAGTATCACCTCGCCCACATGATACAGGTTTAGTCACGCTGATTTCTCAAGACATGTCGGAGTTTGCATTACACGTGCGTGCTTTTACCGGCCTACCAATTAACGGCATCACCCAATATGGTCCTGCAGCTTCCGCTGTTGTTCTCGGCCAAGGCACATCTAACAATATCCGTTACGAAGGCCTTGATGAAGCTTTAAGTCTTCCACAAACTCAAATCCGCCTCTTTGGAAAACCAGATATTGATGGGCGTCGTCGTTTAGGCGTTGTACTTACTAAGCGTAAATCTCTAGAGACAGCAGTCGATGAGGCTGTCGAGTGCGCTAAGAAAATAAAAGTTATCTACTAACACGAGCGCTTTTACGTAATGGAATGACCAATGGGCTCCAACAGAATGCTTGAGCCCATTGGCGTATTTAGTGCTTATTATCTAGATTCAGACCAAACAGCAAAATCGTTGCCACTTGGCTCGCTGAAATGAAAGCGGCAGCCACCCGGAAAGTCGAAAATATCCCGTACTATACAGCCACCATTTTGTTTCACCCGCTCCAGTGTTTCGGAAATCGCCGCGCTGTAGAAAACCAGCAACGCCCCACCCTGTTGAGCTTTTGAACTTAACTCTGCGCGATAAAATCCGCCGTTAATTCCTTGGTTTGAAAAGGCTGTATAATCAGGTCCATAATCCTCAAACGTCCAACCAAATGCCGCTTCAAAAAACGCTTTTGTCGCGGAAATATCGGCCGCTGCAAACTCAACATAATCCAATTTATCGTGTGTACTCATCAATTCATCCTTGCCGCTCTGATAATTCAATCATAAAACACGTTCACTATAATAATTGTGAGTAAACGTTTGTTTCCAAAACAAACAATTATCTGACCACAGAGACAATAAATTATGGTGCGTAATGACAAACTTCTTTATCATTCATCATGGTTATTTATAAAACATGGAATCTTACGTGCAACGCTATCAGACTGAAGCTAAAAATCTCATCAAACTTGCCTCCCCCGTTCTCATTGCCTCAATTGCTCAAACCGGTATGGGGTTTGTCGACACTATTATGGCAGGTGGTGTGAGTGCCGTTGATATGGCGGCGGTTTCCATTGCCGCCAGTGTTTGGCTTCCTTCTATTCTTTTCGGTATAGGTCTGTTGATGGCCTTGGTACCCGTTGTTGCACAACTCAATGGCGCTGGAAAGCAAAAGCAGATCCCTTATGAAATCCATCAAGGTTTCATCATGGCTCTGCTTATTAGTGTTCCAATCGTGTTAGTCCTATTACAAATAGAAACCATACTCGATTTAATGAGTGTCGAAACCATCATGGCCGACAAAACCGTAGGCTACATTTACGCGGTTATTTTCGCTGTCCCTGCTTTCCTGTTGTTCCAAGCACTACGTAGTTACACAGACGGAATGTCGCTGACAAAGCCCGCTATGGTTATTGGTTTTATTGGCTTACTGATCAATATCCCACTTAACTGGATCTTTGTTTACGGGAAATTTGGTGCTCCAGCTTTAGGCGGCGTTGGATGTGGCGTTGCGACCACAATCGTCTATTGGATCATGTTCTTTATGATGTTGTTTTATGCCGTCACTACTGAGCGTCTCAAGCACATTGAACTTTTCAAAACTTGGCATAAACCAGAACGTAAAGCACAGGTTCGTTTATTTAAGCTTGGCTTTCCTATCGCTGCTGCAATCTTTTTTGAAGTATCTCTTTTTGCAGTGGTCTCATTGCTTGTCGCGCCACTTGGATCACTTGTCGTGGCGTCGCATCAAGTAGCAATGAACTTTTCATCTTTGGTCTTTATGATCCCAATGAGTATCGGTGCAGCAGTCAGTATCCGCGTTGGACATAAACTGGGTGAAACTGATACAGCTGGAGCAGTCATTGCTTGTCGTGTCGGCCTCGGAGTGGGCCTTGGGGCCGCTATTTTCACCGCAATCTGTACGTTGATCTTTAAGCAACAAATCGTTCACCTTTATACCGACAATGTAGAAGTAGTAGCGCTAGCAATGCACCTGTTGATTTTTGCAGCCATCTATCAATGTACAGACGCAATCCAAGTTGTTGCAGCGGGCGCATTGCGTGGCTATAAAGACATGAAAGCCATTTTTAATCGTACATTTATCGCCTATTGGCTAATTGGATTACCGTTAGGCTACGTTCTCGGAATGACCGATTTAATTATCGAGCCAATGGGAATTGTTGGTTTCTGGATTGGCTTTATTGCTGGTCTATCAAGTGCCGCTATCATGCTCACTATCCGACTGCTATGGATGCACCGTCAAAACGATGAGTTACAACTCGAATACGCGAGCCGCTAGCTTTAGAGCATCGATAAGTTTATTAAGGGTGATCAAAGATAGACTACGCTTACGTAATACCTAGATACGTAATATAACGCGCAGAAAACTTTGAAAGCACTAACAACACCTCCATCAGCAAAAACAGTCATGGCGCTTGTTTTTTTCTTAAGCGCCTTGTCTGGATGTATTGAGCAGAAAGGAGCTGAGAGCCGTTTCGAAGACTATTTGTCAAGAATTGCCTCGGTTCAAAACAGCGACTCGTTACCTAGCCCTAGCATCACTTTAATCACCCTTCCTAGCCAACGTGAAATTACTATCGATATTCCACGCACTACCTTGGGCATTATCGACAGTTATCAGCTCAGAAAATGCCATCTCTTTGAGCTGATCGCCGAGCGTAATTCTGTTTTAGGTAAAGTCCAGGATCAATTTCGTGATTTTGACTACCAGATAACATTAATCGACGGTATCGAGCGCTGCTTGTTATCCGACAAAATAGAGCAAAGTGTGAAAGCTCAGCTTGAAGACATTCTGGCCACTAAATACCGTTATCTTCCCAGCTACTTTTCAAATCTTATCTTTACCAGTAATGCTATGCGCGCTCAGCTATCCGGTAATCAGTGGTTAGATGAAGGGATAAGTAGTCAAGCGGCTCAATTACATTCTGCGTTAAATACATTCAATAGTATTGCCGCTTACATTCTCACACAAACCGAAGGAAGCCATACCTTAACCTTACCTCCGTCAATTACACCGTACCAAGAAACATTAGAGAAAACGAAACTTATCGGAAATCTCGCCTATTCTCTTCAAGCGAGTACACAGTGGCTGACGGTAGTCACTCAACAATTACAGAAGTACGATAATAAAATTTTGTGTGGGGCTAACAGAGATACTACCCGCTTTAACTATTTGGTTAATATCTTCAACAACCTATTCATCACCGATATTCAGCCTTACCTCTCGTTTCTCAGCAGCGAGTATCAAGCCATCTCTCGCGAAGTGGTGTTTATCAAGCACGTTTTGGATAAGGTCCAGCAAGATAAGGTGTCGGTTTATCGACTCGACCGCATTTATGATGAGTTCAAAACGGCAAATCAGCAGCATGTATTCTATTGGAAATCGTTGTTTAAGCGCTGTGGTAAAACCCTGACGGAGATAAGACAACCGTAATGGCTACTCTGGATCGCGAATTCGGAAAAATCGAGCAAAGCGTGGTAATCCATTGACTGTCCAACCGTTGTGCTTAAAAGTAATCATGGTTCCGATTTTAGGAGGATTAGTACGTTCTATATCGCTAAATCCGCTACCGACATAAAACCGTGCGCCGTCACTAAGTTCGATAAGTAATGCGCCCATCTTTCCTTGATACTTGCCTTTCCCCTCTTTGTAGCCAACCACCAGGCCTTCCATATCTTGTACGGTTTTGACTTTAACAAGTGAATGGTTTCTGCCCGGATGATAGACCTCATGTTTCAGTTTAAGCATCAGCCCTTCAGCCTTGTTCGCTGTTATCGATTCTAAATAGTCATCGAGTTCTTTGTGACTTAAAACAGTACGCTGTTCTACACATTGAACATGTCTCAAAGCAACACTTTCACAGTAACGCTTAAGAAACTCATATCGTTGTTCAAAGGTTCCTAAATGCCCAGGAGCGTCAAACAATTTAAAACGAATTTCTTGCCAAGCTTCATTGTCGGGCTTTAGGTCAAGTACTGTATTTTGGACTTTTGAAAACTGCTGTCTTCCCGCCCATAACTCTCCTTCGACCATGATGGCGGGAAGCGAATGTGTAAACCAATCTGGAGCGTTAATTACGCGTCCCGAACGCGTCACTAACTGTTCTCCTGTCCAAATAGCACGAATACCGTCCAACTTCTCACTAACATAGTACTCGTTTATATTCAGGCTTTGGTCGTAATTGATGGCGTTCACAACGCTAGGTTTAGTGTCCAGGTAGGCGACTCCCTCCGCAAAACCATCCGTTGATAACATCGATATTGATATAATATAGGGCCAATAATTTGCTCTGTTCATTCTACTGTTCTTTAGACGTTAAAATTAACGTTATTCTAGATAACAACAGTATTTTAGTTCGATTATTTCCATGCAAAGTCGAGCAAATTTGAATGATCTAGTAGCTAGGAATATATCAATTACAATTGAGTTTGAAGTAACTCGATAGAATATATTCTTATCGATAAAAATATCATTGTTCCGCGCAGAAATACGCCTCACCAATTAACGTACTACTGTAAGTACCTTTACTACTAGACATACCAAACGAATTTTTGTCCGCATAAGCGTACAGACCATCGTTACTATTATCTACACTCTTTTGTAATACAACGACATTCGCTCCTAGTTTATGTGCCTCGTTTTTCAGCTGGTTTCTAGCACCAACCAGAATGTTTCTGTCACTTGTAAAATCGGCGGTAAACCAATTACCTTGCGTTCCATCGACTTCACCTAAGTACAAGCAATTTGCAGGTGCAGAATCGACAATTCTGACCGATTTAGCATCTTGGTTAATGGGCTTAGCAGAGCAACCAACCATTAAAGTAATGACTAGTAATAATGTGGAGTTTTTCATTTATTCACCAATCTAAAGATACGATTCTTATGAAGCCCGCATATTACAATCAGATTGATAGATCATAGAATCAGAGTGTGAATGACATTCACTTCATAATTCAGGGAGGAGATTAATTGGCAAAGTATTTTTAGATATTTCTACTTTGCCAATCCTTGAATGTTATTGAATTCCGAGTTCGCTTTTCAACGTCGCAATATGGTTGAGATCCATATTATGCACTTTCAACATCTGCTCGATTTGGCTAATACGTGATGTGGCAGAATCATAACGGTCACATGAATCTGACTTTGCATCCCAAGATGTGCCTTCCAGGAATAGATCACAATCCTTCTTCCAGCGTTTCAAGTTTGGAGTCAGCTGCGATTTTTCTTGTTCCAACTTAGCCACTTCAGCTTTCAGTTCTGCTTCTCGCTTAAATAGCTCTTGAGACTGTTCGAACATCGAACTTTGGATATCCGTTTTACGTTCCAGTTGAACATTCTGTTTTTTCTGCTGCGCTAGTTTCTTACCTTGAGCACTCAACTGGTTTTCGAGTTGCTGGTTATCGGCTTCAAGTTTGGAAATCTGCTCATTCAAAGCATCTACTTGTTGCTGATGTTGTTCCACTTTCTCTTCCACCACTTTGCGCAACTTTAATTGTGACTCTGACTCGGCTAAAGCAAGTTTTTCATCCAAGTTAGATTGTTGAGTTTGAGTTTTGACTAGTGCTTGCTGGTATTGGGTATCGAGCTCTTTATATCGCTGCTGCCAGTCATTTTGCGTGACTGCCGAGCCAATAAGACCACCAGTTGCTAAACCCAGCACCGCGGCGATGCCAATATACAACCTCGCACGGGTATCTTTCTGTTCGATGACGACGACATCATCATTTTCGACCGGCTGATTTTCAGGTTGTTTATCCACTCTAACCTCTTTAAAAGTTGTTCATAGGTTTATCGAATTAACTCAGATATGACCAAGGTTGCTGTATAAATAACAAACGCAGACAGCACCGTAATCACCACACCTTTCTGTACCTTCTCATTGGTTCTATATCGAAACAGTAAAAAGGCCAGAGCCACTAGAAACGCAATTGCAATCAATCGAGTCATAAACATCTCCTTTGCACTAACGGCTACATTTTAAGCAAAAGTAGTGAATTTCCAGAGAGTTAACTGTACTACTCATCACTTTAGCGTACAACTTCAATTCTAAAGTCAGAAACATGTTCAAATATACCAAATGGAACGATCTACGCCCTATTTTGGCTCAAATAAATTGTAAAATTATTCATGACATCGTTTTTTATTTACGATAGGATTGCCGTCACAGATTATCTAGTCACTAGATATTTGTTCCGTTGAAGACTGCAGGAGAGTGGTTTATTAACCTTGCATTAACATTTGGTTAGTATGACCCGCCGAAGAAGTAAATCTTTCAGGTGCTTTATTCTGAGAAATCAGAGCTTATCTTAGATAAGGATAAAGTGAGGACTGTAGTTGGAGGAACCTCTGGAGAGAACCGTTAAATCGGTCGCCGAAGGAGCAAGCTCATTTCATGTAATGAGTGAAACTCTCAGGCAAAAGGACAGAGGAGAGAATAGCACCATTGAACAACTCATATTTCTACTGTAACGAACAACCGTTTACGGTCAATACTGAGTGGTAATGAACTCAGATCATTTTCGGTCTGTGGATTACTGCCCTTCTCTCTTCTCCTTAAGTTTTGTTTTATTAAGGGGAAATCATGAACGACCTTCAATCTTTACTACAAGCTATCGACTCTTTTGTATGGGGACCACCATTACTCATTTTGCTTGTTGGTACTGGCGTATACTTCACGTTTAGACTTGGCTTACTTCAATTTAGACATCTTCCAACCGCGCTCAAGCTCGTATTCAGCAAAGACAAATCCAGTAATGGTGATGTTTCTAGCTTCGCTGCATTGTGTACCGCTTTATCAGCGACAATAGGGACTGGTAACATCGTAGGCGTTGCAACTGCAATTAAGCTAGGCGGCCCAGGTGCTTTATTCTGGATGTGGTTAGCGGCGCTGTTTGGTATGGCTACTAAGTATGCCGAATGCTTGCTCGCCGTTAAATATCGCAAAGTAGACGATAAAGGACAGATGCTTGGCGGACCTATGTACTATCTGCGCGATGGTGTCGGTTCTAAGTTCCTAGCCACGATGTTTGCTGTCTTTGCTCTTGGTGTAGCTTGTTTTGGTATTGGTACCTTTCCACAAGTCAACGCTATTCTGGATGCAAGCCACATTTCTTTCGGTATCTCTCGCGAGATCTCCGCGTCGGTTCTTACTCTTCTTGTTGCCTTTGTAACCTTAGGTGGTATCAAGTCTATTGCTAATGTGGCAGGTAAAGTCGTACCGACCATGGCGGTGTTTTATGTACTAGCCTGCTCGAGCGTTATAGTCATGAACGCCGAACAACTAGGTGCCGCAATTCAACTTGTCGTAGTATCTGCATTTACTAGCACAGCAGCAACAGGGGGCTTCGTTGGGGCCAGCATAATGCTGGCAATTCAATCCGGTATTGCTCGTGGTGTATTTTCTAACGAGAGTGGTCTAGGCAGTGCGCCAATGGCGGCGGCGGCGGCTAAAACTGATAGCTGTGTTCGCCAAGGCCTTATCTCTATGACGGGTACGTTCATCGACACAATCATTATCTGTACCATGACAGGCCTTGCATTGATTTTAACTGGTGCGTGGCAAAGTGATTTTGCTGGCGCAGCTATGACCACTCATGCTTTTGCCGTCGGTCTAAATTCGGATACTCTCGGTCCTCTACTGGTATCGATCGGACTGATATTCTTCGCGTTTACTACTATTCTTGGCTGGAATTACTATGGTGAACGTTGCGTTGTATTCCTCATGGGCACCAAGGCGGTATTACCTTATAAGATCATCTTCGTTGGTTTGGTCGCGTCTGGCGCTTTCTTGCACCTAGATATAATTTGGATTATTGCCGACATCGTGAATGGCTTAATGGCGGTGCCTAACCTAATTGGATTGGTGTTGCTCAGAAATGTCGTTATTGAAGAGACTAAACTCTACTTTGCTTCGACCTCTAAAAACAAGCGTGAGGCTGTTATTGCATAGAGTCATCAACTCTTAAATTAGAAAAGGTCTGATGTTTAATCAGACCTTTCTTTTTACATAAACATTATGTCAGCAACGCTATCTAGTGCCGCATCGGTTGCGCCGTTTAATTGAGTGGCCAATGTCGCCATAAACGCCGAACAAGCCGCTATAATTGCAATGATCATAGGAATGTCCTACCGAATGAATGAAGCCATAGATTAACGTCATCCATAAACTATGAGTTACCTTTCTACGCCAAATGCTAATCCGTTTACTAAAACGTCTTAATGGCAGTTTCTCTTACGAAACACGATCATCACAATAGCCGGAATCACAATAGTCACCGGTATCACCAATGTTTGTAACAGCAAAGATCCAATACCACTGTGCGCAAACATGGTTTCCAAACGAAAATAGCCAATTAACAACAGTAGAATAAGTACCAAAGAACAGAGGAGCTCTTTCAGACACATCTTCGAACGAGGCGGACAATAGCCATTTGCGACAGCGAACAATAGCATTCCGATGCACAGCGCTAACCAGCTTAAAAATGATGGGTATTGCCAGATATAAGCACAGGTGGCCGCAATCGCCGTTAGTATGAGCCACACTTTAACCCGCGTAAACGTGTAGTCTTCAATGACCGCAAGGCTAAAATGATGCCTAATAAAATGCCAGCCAACAAGCGCACCAATAATTGCACCGGCTAACATGTCCGACAAGAATGCACCCCCACTTATAAATTGGTAGAACGCGATGATGATAGTGACCAAAAAAGCCGCGATGGCGAACTTACTCAAATGGCGTGGCTGTATTTGACTCACCACGATACTGGAAATACAAATCCAATTCGCCATGATTAAGTCGGGAAAGCTGAACCCGCTTCGCTCGTTATAGTTAAGCGTGGGTAAATAAGCATGGGGAACAGGAAAGCTAAACCCCTGCTTTGCGACCAAAATAAATAACGAGGTCGCCGTCACAGCAAACATAAGTTGTGCGGTAAAGTAGCGCCCCCATAGCCAAATGAACAGTGGCAGGAATGAAAGAAGTAGTAACGGCTGCAACACGATGTAAAGTACATTACCACCTAAGACAACTAACTCTTGTAGTTGCTTCGGCGCTGCAACAAGCGCTTCTTGTGTACTAGATAACCAAGACAATTCGAGTTGATGAACTTTTGGCGCAGAACTGATTAGGTTGTCGATATAACTGATAGGCTGATTCGGGATCGCAGCAAACATAGATTCTACCATCGGCCACTGACTAGGATATCGATACTCTGTCGATGATACCGATTTTGGGCTCAGTAGGTTGGCACTACGTACCTCCACACCAAAATGGGGTGCAAAATAAATAGGAAGTTCTACCCCTCGACCATAATTCGTCTCACTGTAAGCAATAATGTCAGACTCGACCTTACACTCATAGAACACTGCACGTTTAGTTCGGCCTAACTCTTGACCAACGACAACCACCAATCCTGCCTCTTCCCATGTTTCACGTTGGGCAGTGAGTCGTGGATCTTCGTTATTATCAATCGTTCCTCCCGGCAAAGATAGCTTTCCCGTTACGATTTCATCGACCAGCAGAATGCGATCGTCAGCACGAACCAAACACAATGCTCCTCTTATTGTAGGAGCTAATGGTGGATCATTATGCACAAAAGGTTCTCGGAGATTATCCGACAGCTCATTGAACGAGGTGTTTGGCACCTTAGACGTTACGTTCGGCGACATGTCCGAAGCAGCAAAGCTCTGATGTATTGTTAGTAGCGCAAGTAATAGCGTAAAAGCAATATGGCTCAAAAGTTGAGTCACAGACATACCTAATTAGATTTTTTTTCTAAGACAATGTATATGAGGGATAAATCCCTCTTTGTTATATAAGTTCAGAGCGGCGTGATTAAAGTCCCAGACCTCAACCATAATCTGACTAGCCCCTAACTCAATTAAACGACGTTCACTTTCTTTCAGTAATTTTTGAGCAAACCCATGATGCCGATAGTCAGGTTTTATAAACAGCTCATCGATATTTCCTATTAAACAAGGCTTACTAATCGGTGACAGTAGTTCACAAAACTGCGCCGTCACAAAACCGACGATCTGAGGGGCGCGCTTGTCGCCATCAATGGTTAGAACAAGTACCAAGCAGTCAGGTGAATCTAGGTAACGTGCAATGCTCTTTTCTTCCTGCACCTCTGATGCGGGTTTGAAGTCTTCGGGGACAGCTTGGTGATGATACTCATGCAACTCATACATAAGATCATTTAGCGTTTCCAAATCTTGGGTATTAGCAGAGCGAATTCTATAGGCTAAATCAGTCATAGACGCGTGGTAAATGTTGCAAAAAGAGAAAGTCGTTTACAAATGTGCGCCTAGTGTGAGGGTTTTGTCAGGCATGTGCAAATAAAAAAACATAATGAAAGATGATGTAGGAGTCTCGTGGGTGAATATCACACTCTCAGGTGACTATACTTATCCAAAACGATAAGGAGCATGATATGTCACGTACACTGATTTGCACTTTGTTCGGCCTACTATTATGGGCGCCCTATTCTTTGGCGTCTTTGCCGATGAAATGTACGTTAACGGCTACTACCGACCATTTTTGGTTCTATCAAGAACAGTTAGTATTTCAAAGTGAGCAGTTCGTAATTTTTCAGAATTTTAAAGGAAGAGTTGTCACACAGGTCGACCTAAAGACCGGAAAGTTCAGCCGTACTACCTATATCGGCGAACCTTTTACTCCTAAGTATCAAATGTTGTTTGGTAACTGCGAGGAACCGAACCATGTTCTTAAAATGTGGCAGATGAGTTCGGTTCCTTATGACAATTAAATCAGTCTGTATGCAACGCTCGTTCAATTTCTGAAAGGCTGCTTGGGTCATCAATCGTCGAAGGGACAGTGTAGGTTTCACCGTCGGCTATTTGGCGTATAACTCGACGTAGAATCTTACCAGAGCGAGTTTTGGGTAATCGTTCTACTACTAGTGCGTGTTTGAAACATGCAACAGCACCGATTTCCTGACGAACTTTACCGACCAATTCATGTTCCAGTTCCCCACTATCAACTTTGACACCATCTTTTAATACCACTAAGCCCAATGGCAACTGACCTTTGAGGTCATCATGCACACCAACAACTGCGCACTCTGCAATCGCTGGATGTCCACCAACAATTTCTTCCATCTCACCAGTAGATAAGCGGTGTCCTGCTACGTTTATGACATCATCCACTCGTCCCATAATGAATAAGTAGCCATCCTCATCCAGATAACCGCCATCTCCAGAGACATAATAACCTTCAAACTGACTTAAATAGCCCGATTCAAATCGGTCATGATTGCGCCACACGGTAGTAAGGCAACTTGGTGGCAATGGACGTTTAAGTGAGACAAAGCCTTGTTGATTAGCGCCAACTGGCTCACCGATTTCATTGAGAATCTCAACGGTAAAACCCGGACTTGGTTTCGTTGATGAGCCCGCTTTGACACCCATTACCTCTATACCTAACGGGTTAGAAGAGATAGCCCAACCCGTTTCCGTTTGCCACCAATGGTCGATCACTGGCTTTTTGGTATGTGTTTCTACCCACTCTAACGTCGGTGGGTCGAGACGCTCCCCCGCCATAAAAATGCTCTTTAACCCGCTGATATCATACTTAGACAACTCCAAGCCATCAGGGTCTTCCTTCTTGATTGCTCGAAACGCTGTAGGTGCAGAGAACAGCACTTGAACATTATATTCTTCACACACACGCCAAAATGCACCTGGGTCGGGCGTTCTTACTGGTTTACCTTCAAAAAGAATTGAAGTGCAACCGTGAATAAGCGGTGCATAAACAATGTAAGAATGCCCTACTACCCAACCTACATCCGACGCGGCCCAATATACGCCATCAGTTGGCATGTTGTAGACTGCAGACATTGAGTACTTCATAGCGACGGCGTGCCCACCATTATCGCGCACCACACCTTTTGGTTTCCCAGTCGTTCCTGACGTATACAAAATATATAGAGGGTCAGTGGCAAGCACAGGTACACATTCATGGGGCAACGCGGATTCATATTCTGTTTGCCAGTCCAAATCACGTTCTTGATTCAGCTCTGCCTCACATTGCGGACGTTGCAGTACAAATACATTGTTCGGCTTCCAACGACTATCCATGATCGCCTTGTCAACCAATGGCTTGTAAGGTAAAACCTTATTGATTTCTATACCGCAAGACGCGGTCATAATGACTTTAGGTTCAGCATCCTCAATTCTGACAGCCAGTTCGTTTGGTGCAAAGCCGCCGAATACTACTGAATGAATCGCCCCCAAACGTGCACAAGCCAACATTGCCATTGCCGCTTCCGGGATCATTGGCATATAGATAACAACACGATCGCCTTTAACCACTCCTTGTTTAGCAAGCATTCCCGCGATTTTTGCAACCTTATCTCGAAGCTCAAAATAGCTATACTTTTGCTTTGTACCTGTGACAGGTGAGTCGTAAATGAGAGCGGTTTTCTCCCCTCGCCCATTTTCGCAGTGATAATCAAGTGCTAACCAAGCAGTATTCATAACACCGTCAGGAAACCAACGCTCGATGCCGTTTTCATCTTTCTCAAGTATGGTTTTTGGCGCTTCAAACCAGTCAATGGCTCTTGCTTGATGTTCCCAAAAAGACTCTGGTTGCTTCTCAGCCCACTGATATTCTTGTTGATATGCAGACATAATGCGTCCTCCAATATGTCTATTTCATAGTATCCGATGGCACACGAACCCAACCTTCCATAAGGATTCGAGCACTTCGACTCATTATTGCTTTATTTACTGTCCAGCCATTCGATGACTGTGAAGCAACCGCCCCCACCTTCAATGTTCCAGAAGGGTGCCCAAACGTCACAGATTCTCGGTTGCCTCCGCCAGCAGCCAAATTTACGACGGTACCGTCTACGCTTGCAGCGCAGGCGATGGCAACGGCCGCAGTGCCCATCATCGCATGGTGTAATTTCCCCATCGACAAAGCACGAGCTAAGAGATCAACGCTGTTGGCCTCAATGGGCTTACCACTCGATGAAACGTAGTCTTTTGCAGACGACACAAAAGCCACTTTCGGAGTGTGCTGCCTAGTCGCGGCTTGATCAACCGAATCAATCAAGCCCATTTTTACCGCACCATGCGCTCGGATTATTTCAAACTTTTCAAGCCAAGCCTCATCACTGTTAATGTCATCTTGAAGTTCAGCACCTGATAAACCTAGTTCCTTGGCATCGATAAAAATTGTTGGGATACCCGCACTGATCATGGTCGCATTAAAGACACCTACATTTGGCACTTCTAGATCATCAATCAAGTTGCCCGTCGGGAACATCGAGCCATTGCTGTCACTAGGGTCAACAAACTCAACCGCGATCTCGGCAGCCGGAAATGTCACTCCGTCGAGCTCAAAATCACCCAACTCTTGCACTTCGCCGTCGACAATAGGAACGTTAGCGATAATGGTTTTTTGAATGTTTGCCTGCCAGATTCGAATTTTCGCGATACCGTTTTCGGGTATCCGCTCTTTATCAACCAACCCACTATGAATAGCGAAAGGTCCCACCGCAGCCGATAAGTTGCCGCAATTACCACTCCAATCGACAAAGGCCTTGTCGATTGAAACTTGCCCAAATAAATAGTCAATATCGTGATCATCACGGGTGCTTTTTGACACTATCACCGTTTTACTGGTGCTCGACGTCGCGCCTCCCATGCCATCAATCTGTTTTGCATAAGGATCTGGACTTCCTATTACGCGCATCAGTAACTTGTCTCGTGCTGCTCCTGGTTGCTGAGCTTCAAGAGGGAGATCCAACAAGCTGAAAAAGACCCCCTTACTAGTACCGCCACGCAGATAAGTCGCAGGAATTTTAATTTGTTTAATCATTCCTTTCCCCTTACTGTGCTAAGAAGTCTTGAGCAAATCGCTGTAACACGCCACCAGCTGAGTAGACTTTAACTTCATCTTCAGTATCCAAGCGGCAAGTCACTGGCACATCGAGTTTTTCCCCGTTGGTTCGGGTAATCACTAAAGCAAGATCACAACCCGCTTTGATATCGCCTACGACGTCGTACTGTTCCGTGCCATCAAGCGCTAACGTATTGCGGTTGGTACCTTTTTTGAACTCAAGAGGTAGAACTCCCATCCCCACTAAATTGGTGCGGTGAATTCGTTCAAAACCCTCTGCCGCAATAGCTTCAACCCCGGCTAGGCGCACACCTTTTGCAGCCCAATCTCGCGAAGAACCTTGCCCATAATCAGCACCCGCTACAATGATTAACGGCTGTTTACGCGCCATATAGGTCTCAATGGCTTCCCACATTCTTGTGACTTTACCTTCCGGCTCAATACGAGCGAGAGAACCCTGAACGACCTGTTCACCCTCTTTAACCATCTCGTTGAACAATTTTGGATTCGCAAATGTCGCTCTTTGCGCGGTCAAGTGGTCACCACGATGGGTTGCATACGAGTTGTAGTCTTCTTCTGGCACGCCCATGCTTGTCAGATATTCGCCGGCAGCACTAGTGGCTAGAATCGCGTTCGATGGCGACAAGTGATCAGTGGTAATGTTGTCGCCTAATACTGCTAAGGGTCGCATTCCTCGCAATGTGCGTTTACCTGTCAACGCCCCTTCCCAGTATGGCGGTCTACGAATATAAGTACTGCGTTCACGCCAGTCATAGAGTGGGCTTTTCGCTCTCTCGGTCTCATCCAGCTTGAACATTTGAATATACACTTGGTTAAATTGCTCAGGTTTCACATGTTGGCTAACTACAGCATCGATCTCTTCGTCACTTGGCCAAATATCGTTGAGATAGATGGGGTTACCGGAAGCATCAAGACCAAGAGCATCGCGCTCAATATCAAAGCGAATGGTACCTGCTATCGCGTACGCAACAACCAATGGCGGTGAGGCGAGAAACGCTTGTTTAGCGTAGGGGTGAATTCGCCCATCAAAGTTCCGGTTACCCGACAATACAGCAGTGGTGTAGAGATCGTTTTCAATGATCTCTTGCTGAATTTGTGGATCCAGCGCACCACTCATACCATTACACGTGGTACAAGCGTAGGCGACGATGCCAAACCCCAACGTTTCGAGTTCTGGTAACAATCCCGCTTCTTCTAGATACAGTTTGGCGACCTTGGAACCCGGTGCGAATGATGATTTCACCCACGGTTTGCGGAGTAGTCCTAACTCATTGGCTTTTTTTGCGATCAACCCTGCCGCCACAACATTTCTTGGATTACTGGTATTTGTACAGGAGGTAATAGCCGCAATGATAACAGCACCATCTGGCATCTTATCTTGCGTCTGCTCCCAAGGTGCAGCAATACCCTGCTGGTTTAACTCAGCAGTTGGTAATCGGCGATGTGGGTTGGAGGGACCTGCTAAGGTTCTTTCAACTTTAGATAGGTCAAATTCAAGTACTCGTTCATATTGTGCACTTTCTAAAGCATTTGCCCAAAGCCCTGTTTGCTTAGCATAGTTTTCTACCAATTTAACTTGTTCATCATCGCGACCAGTAAGCTTCAGATAGTTAATAGTCTGCTCGTCAATGTAGAACATGCCAGCTGACGCGCCGTATTCTGGCGTCATATTTGAAATGGTGGCACGATCACCGATAGTCAGATGCTTAGTACCGTCACCAAAGAATTCCAAATAACTCGATACTACACGTTGAGCACGCAAGAACTCAGTTAACGCCAACACAATATCAGTGGCGGTAATACCGGGTTGACGCTGTCCAACAAGACGAACCCCGACAATATCTGGTAAGCGCATCATGGATGGTCGACCTAACATCACCGTTTCCGCCTCTAAACCGCCAACGCCAATGGCAATAACACCAAGTGCATCAACGTGAGGCGTATGGCTATCTGTGCCGACGCAGGTATCGGGAAATGCCACGCCTTGCTTAGTTTGAACGACTGGCGACAACTTCTCTAAGTTGATTTGGTGCATAATTCCGTTACCGGCTGGTACTACACTAACGTTCTCAAAGGCAGTTTTACACCACTCGATAAAGTGGAATCGGTCTTCATTTCGACGCTCTTCTACGGCTCGATTCTTTTCAAACGCATCAGCCTCAAAGCCGGCATGCTCAACCGCCAATGAATGGTCAACAATCAGCTGAGTTTCAACAACAGGGTTGACGCTGGCCGGATCGCCGCCTTGATTAGCTATCGCGTCTCTCAATCCAGCTAAGTCCACCAAAGCAGTCTGCCCAAGAATGTCATGACAGACAACGCGGGCTGGATACCAAGGGAAGTCTTTATCTCGACGGCGATAAATAAGCTGAGACAAACACACCTCTAGCTCTGACGGTTCGCAACGACGTACTAAATTCTCTGCCAAAACTCGAGACGTGTATGGCAAGTGCTGGTAGGCTCCTGGCTCTATGTCATCAACCGCAGCTTTGGCATCGTAATAGTCCAACTGCGAATTGGGGAGAGCTTTGCGATATTGGTAATTTATAGTTTGATTAGACATGCTCACATCCTTTCTAAACGCTCTTTTTTCTCTGCTTAGTTTTCACAGTTAGTCACGTTCGTTGATTTCCACCCACTCTCTTGCTTCTGGGCCTTCATAGTCCGCGCTTGGTCTAATAATTCGGTTATTTGCGCGCTGCTCATAAACGTGAGCAGCCCAACCTGTAAGTCGACTCATGACGAAAATAGGCGTGAACAGTTTGGTAGGAATATCCATAAAGTGGTAAGCCGACGCATGGAAAAAGTCAGCGTTACAGAACAAACCTTTTTCGCGTTTCATTACCGCTTCTACCCTTACCGAAACATCGTAAAGATAGGTATCGCCAACTTGTGTAGATAGCTCTTCTGACCAACGCTTAATGAGTGCATTACGCGGATCGCTCTCGCGATAAATAGCATGTCCAAAACCCATGATTTTATCTTTGTTGGCTAGCATCTGCATGATATTGGTTTCTGCTTCGTCCGCGCTGCGCCAATCTTGAATCATATCCATGGCGGCTTCGTTTGCTCCGCCGTGCAATGGACCACGTAAAGTGCCTATAGCTGCCGTGATGCAGGAATGAATATCGGACAAGGTTGAGGCGCAAACACGAGCTGCAAAGGTCGAGGCATTAAATTCATGCTCGGCATAAAGAATTAACGAACAATGCATCACTTTTTTGTGAAGCTCAGATGGCGACTTATCAGTCAGCATTTTCAGGAAATAGCCCCCAATACAATCCTCTGACTGGTCCTTGGTATCAATACGCACGCCATCATGACTGTAGCGATACCAGTAACAGATAATCGCAGGAAATAGCGCAAGCATTCTCTCTGTCGCCGCTTCTTGTTGTGAGAAGTCTAGTTCTTGCTCTAAATTACCTAGCATCGAGCAACCCGTTCTCATCACATCCATCGGGTGAGCATCGGCGGGAATCAACTCCAGTGCCTTTTTCAAAGATTCAGGCAGGCCACGTAAGCCCACAAGAATGGTTTTATATTCATCGAGCTCTGTTTGATTAGGTAAATGGCCACGCAATAGTAAGTGCGCGACTTCTTCAAATTGTGCATTGTTGGCAAGATCGGTGATGTCGTAACCTCGGTAAGTGAGACCAGTCCCGGACTTACCTACTGTACATAACGCTGTCGTACCTGCACTTTGGCCTCGTAGACCTGCTCCACCTATGGCTGAATTAGGCATTTTGAACTCCTTTTCCCGCTTTTGTCCCTTTTGGGATCTCTTAACGCGGCATCATGTTATTGGATAAAGTTAGTAAATGGTTTTCTTGAGCTTCCGTTGTATTCCTAGGATTTGCTTTCGGTAAATAGTTGATCCAGTTTATCTTCGTAGCTGTGATAATTGAGATGTGCATAGAGCTCTGCACGAGTTTGCATTTGCTCGGTAAGCGCTTCTTGATTGCCAACACTTAGCAAATGCTGGTAGACATTCTCTGCTGCCTTGTTCATCGCTCTAAATGCAGATAGCGGGTAAAGGACCATATCGACGCCGACTTTTGCCAACTCGTCACAACCAAATAACGGGGTTTGCCCAAACTCGGTAATATTGGCAAGAATCGGAACATCTTTACCTGTAGCCTGATTCAAAGCCGTTTTGAATTGCTGATAGTGTTCAAGCGAGGTCATCGCCTCGGGGAATATCATGTCAGCACCCGCGTGAACACACGCAATCGCGCGTTCAATAGCCTTATCCATCCCTTCAACCGCCAGTGCATCGGTACGGGCCATAATGACAAAGCTAGCGTCAGTTTTGGCGTCTACCGCAGCTTTGACTCTATCTACCATTTCTTGCTGACTAACAATGGCTTTATTAGGGCGATGGCCACAACGCTTTTGAGCCACCTGATCTTCAATATGCACCGCTGCAGCCCCTGCTTTTTCCATCGCCTTAATCGTACGAGCAATGTTAAAAGCGCCGCCGAAGCCAGTATCAATGTCCACCAGCAAAGGCAAGTCACACGCATTTGTAATGCGCTCTACATCAACCAAGACGTCATTTAAGGTAGTAATACCTAGGTCAGGAAGTCCATACGATGCGTTAGCAATGCCACCACCCGACAAGTAAATAGCTTGATGACCAACGTTTTTTGCCATCATGGCGCAGTAAGGATTTACCGTACCAACGACTTGAAGTGGGTTACCGTTAGTGACGGCGTCACGGAATAGTTGTCCCGGGGATACTGACATGATTGTCTCCTTGTTACTTTCCCTTATGTAACGCAGTGCCGGACATCTTTACTGCGTCATCTATAAATTGAATTAGCTGTCTAGGTTCTTTTCGATTAACGCCTTGCTTCGTGAAATGTGTCTTCTCATCAGCAGTTCTGCCAATTCAGGATCACGATTTTTAATCGCGTCTAAAATAAAAAGATGTTCCTTTAACGCTGCCTCAGGACGAGATTGTGTCCGAGGTGATTGATATCGATACATCCTCAACAAGTGGTAAAGCTCATTGCATAGCAAGTTTACTAATTGACTGTTTTGACTGGCTTTGATGATGCGGTAATGGAAGTCAAAATCACCATGCTGGTGGAAATAGGAAGCACCATCCACTTCGTCTATATGCTCTGAGTGTCGGTTTAACAGCGTTTCCAACTCACCAACTTCTTTATCACTGATGTTTTGTGCAGCCAGTCTCGCCGCCATTCCTTCTAGAGCTTCACGAACGGAGTACAACTCCACCAACTTATCTTGAGATAAGGTAATCACGCGCGCCCCTACATGAGGAATTCGTTCAATCAGTCCTAACCCTTCTAGGCGCATAATAGCCTCACGAAGAGGTCCACGGCTCACTTCAAAGCGTTTTGCTAGCTCTGGTTCAGAGATCTTGCTACCTGATTCAATTCTCCCTTCAACAATCTCTTCGATGAGCTGTTCTGTTAAATTTTCAGACTTGGTCGCTTCTTTTAACGGCGCGTCGTCATTCATTACTGGTTCTGCACTCATATCAACGCTCACCTTAGAATTTACTCACATTGTTGACAGTTCTCATTACATGAACATTATTTAAGCAGCTTAATGCCATCAGATCAACAGGATTGTCGACAATGTAGACTAACGTCTAACTTAAAAACCAACGTGTGAACTTTATGAACAAAATTCACCCTATGTTCTTTATCCTCAATATCTGCACTTTATTGATGCATTTGTAACAAGTACGTAACCTTTAGCTAACCCATAGAGGTCAAGTCAGCATCCCTCTGCTGGCAGACAATAAAGTCAACATAAGGAACGTGAACATGTTTAAGGCACTAAAACCGACCCTAGCGGCATCGATTGTGGCAACTACTCTTTCTTTTGGTAGTTATGCTGCAGATCTAGAGAAGATTCATTTCTTAATTCCTGGGGGTGCTGGCGGCGGTTGGGATATGACAGCACGCGGAACAGGTGATGTCTTGGTAAAAGCAGATATTGTCGACAATGTTTCTTTTCAAAACCTGTCAGGTGGTGGCGGTGGTAAAGCAATTGCACACCTAATCGAAACCGCGCAGCGCCAAGAAGACACCTTAATGGTTAACTCTACTCCTATCGTTGTGCGTTCATTGACTGGTGTTTTCCCACAATCATTTAGAGACCTTACACCTGTTGCAGCAACGATTGCTGACTATGGCGCTATTGTTGCTCCAGCAGATTCTCCATACAACACATGGGAAGACGTAGTTGCTGACTTCAAAGAGAACCCTCGTAAAGTCAAAATTGCAGGAGGCTCAGCTCGAGGAAGCATGGACCACCTAGTCGTTGCGGCAGCATTTAAAGGCGAAGGCTTTGATGCGAAAAAGGTACGCTACATTGCCTACGATGCAGGTGGTAAAGCGATGGCCGCTCTTCTATCGGGCGAAACCCAGCTTCTGTCAACAGGTCTTGGTGAAGTGCTAGAAATGTCGAAGTCAGGTCAAGTCAAAGTACTTGCTGTTACTGCACCGAAGCGTCTCGAAGCAGCGCCGAATATTCCAACACTAACCGAGTATGGAAACGAAACTGTCTTTGCTAACTGGCGTGGTTTCTTCGCAGCTCCAGGGGCGAGTGAAGAGAAAGTCAAAGAGTGGACAGAAGCGTTGTCGAAAATGTACTCCACTGATGAATGGGCAGTAGTTCGTGACCGCAATGGTTGGATTGACAACTACAAACCTGATCAAGAGTTTTACCAATTCCTTGAAGACCAAGAAAAGCAGATGGGCGCGCTCATGACTGAACTTGGTTTCTTGAAACAGTAAGCAACACTAAGGAGGGATTTGCTGTTCCCTCCTCTTGCCAATATTTTGCCGTATATGAGACGCAGCTACGAATCCTTCAGTTTGTAATTGCTCTAGCAGTACTCCTTTGTTTATTGGGTAAAAAGACTGTGTCCTGAGTTCTCTTACCCACTTGGTCGACGCTCATCGATCCCTTGTATACGGCCTTTTCTCTTTTCTTTACCTGGAGTGAGTTATGTCAGATTTCACCTCTAAGCTGTTCACGAAAGAAAATCTACTTTCTCGTGATCGTGTAGGTGCGATGATATTTATGATCCTTTGCTTATGCTATGGATACCAGACATCGCTAATCCCAATGTTTCCTGGGGATGAGTACGAACCGTTCACCGCGAGAACGTTACCAAGCATATTAACCGTTGTTGGTATTGTGCTGTCGGTAATTCTTCTTGTCACCGGACAACCTAATGAAAAAAGCGGCGCCGTCACTGATTTCAATTGGAAACTACTGATTGGATTTTTGGTGTTAATGGCCGCATATGGCTTGGGACTAACCTATCTAGGATTTGTCCTCGCTACTGGTTTCTTCTTAATGATTGGGTTCTATTTACTTGGTGAACGTCGTAAGAGCATTTTACTTGGTGCTTCTTTTCCTTTTGTCATCGCTTTTTATCTCATGCTTACGCAAGGACTAGATATTTATCTAGAGCCTGGACTCATCTTCACTCTTTGGTAGGACACCATTATGTTAGACGGAATTTTACAAGGATTATCAACGGCAGTTATGCCGATGAACATCATGATGGTGATTGTCGGTTGTTTTGTCGGTACTTTTATCGGGATGCTTCCGGGTCTGGGCCCTATTTCAGCAATCGCGTTGATGATCCCTATTACTTACGGACTGGATCCCTCTTCTGGCCTAATCCTGATGGCCGGTGTTTACTACGGCGCGGTATTCGGAGGTTCAACCTCATCCATTCTTATTAATGCTCCGGGCTGTTCATCAACTGTTGTTACCGCATTTGATGGTTACCCAATGGCACAGAAAGGCCAAGCAGGTAAAGCGTTAGCTCTCGCAGCCTACTCTTCTTTTACCGGCGGTACACTTTCTGCCATCATGTTGCTGTTCGCAGCCCCCGCCCTTGCCAAAGTTTCATTGAGTTTCCAGTCTTCGGACTACTTTGCGCTGATGCTACTTGGTTTATCTGCGGTTGCGGCATTCGCTGGCAAAGGTCAGGTTATTAAAGCGTGGATGATGGTTGTGCTGGGACTCATGCTATCAACAGTCGGTATCGATAAAGGTGTGGGTGTCGAGCGTTTTACCTTTGGCTTAACTGACTTAATGGACGGATTTAGTTTCCTATTACTTGCGATGGCAACCTTTGCTTTAGGTGAAACCTTGATGGGTATACTTAAGCCAGAAAAAGATACACGCCAAGACGAACAGCGCAAGATGAGCGATATAGGAAGCATGAAGATCACTAAAGAAGAAGTAAAAGAAGTGGCACCTGTCTCTATTCGTTCTTCTATCTTGGGCTTCTTTACCGGTGTCCTTCCTGGCGCAGGCGCAACCATTGCCGCTTTCCTTTCTTATGGTATGGAACGTAACCTTGCGCCTAAAGACAAAAAAGAAGAATTTGGCAAAGGAAGCATTCGTGGCTTGGTTGCACCAGAGTCAGCTAACAATGCAGCATCAAGTGGTTCGTTTGTTCCGCTATTGACGCTCGGTATCCCAGGCTCCGGTACAACTGCAATTATGTTAGGTGCACTGATCGCCTATGGTATTCAACCGGGTCCTCGACTATTCGTTGAACACCCAGACGTGTTTTGGTCAGTCATCATCTCTATGTACTTCGGTAACATCGTTCTAGTTATCTTAAACCTACCGTTGATTCCTTATATTTCTAAGCTACTAGCGGTACCAAGAACGGTATTGTTGCCGATGATCCTATTCTTCTCTATTACTGGGGTGTATTTGGTCTCGTTCAATACCATGGACGTGTTTATCATGCTGCTCGTAGCAATGGCAGCAATCGCACTAAGACTAGCCAACTTCCCATTAGCTCCGTTACTGCTTGGTTTTATTCTTGGCGGATTAATGGAGGAGAACTTAAGACGAGCACTGATGATCAGTGATGGTGAGCTAAGCTTCTTGTGGGAGCGCCCTATCACATTGACGTTTACTGTATTGGCTGTACTAGTACTTGTCGGACCCGCGTTGCTTACGTTGGTTAAAAAATGGTTTTATCAACCCAAGAAAGTTGAATCTTAGGTTCAATATGAATTGATACTTACAGAGCCACTCTATTGAGTGGCTCTTATTTAATTAACAATTCTGGTCGATAATCGTGTAACGGTACTCGCCTTTTTCAGAGTCTGGTTGAGTAACAAGAAGAAAGCAGCCGCCCTCTTTCACAGCTTCAACATTGCGTATTTCTTTACCACCATAGATGACCAACTCACCACCGTCACTAGCACCATTCTGTTTGACATGAAAATTCATGTCTGTATCAAGAAATTGAGCGACGTTGTTTTTAGTATCCAGTTTCAAATGGCCATTGATTAAGTTTACTCTTTTACCATCAATTTTGACGGCTTTATCTCCATTGCGTTCAACGCCATTGATTACGGCCTTGCTATAAACCAATGAGTCCATACCTTTAACCGCAGCTTGAGCGCCTTTCAGCACGCTTACTCGGGCATCACTGGTAAGATTTAAGAACCTTGGTGCGGCACTGACCGCTAAAATGCCAAGAATAACGATAACTACAACAAGTTCGATAAGCGTAAAGCCGTTACGTTTCATGAGGATTTTTCCTTTCTATTGGGCCGAGTTTATTGAATCAAGATCACGATTCGGCCGAATAGTACGAAAAAAGCCCTTTTGTAAAACAACAAAAGGGCTTTAGAAATCCTTTGAAAATCAGATTAAGAGATGATTAACGTATAACTTTACGATAACAGCGCTCTGGGCGTCCGACGGTGCCGTAATTCACGTCAGCTTCCAACTCGCCATTACTAATAAGAAACTCCAAGTATCGCCTTGCTGTTGTTCTGCTCGCGCCAATCATTTCCCCCGCTTCATCGGCGGTAAATGGCTTATCTTCTTTAAACAATGCACGAATTTTCTCAAGAGTCACGCCATCAATCCCCTTGGGTAGTCGAAGCTCAACATTTTTCTCTGCGCTACTAGTTTGCATCATTTCGTCTACTAACGATTGATCCAAACCTTCCACATGATGCAGTTGCTCAGTACGTTTCTGGTACTTTTTCAATGCCGCCTCCAGCCGAGGAAACATAACAGGCTTTAATAAATAATCAATCACACCGCCACGCATCGCCTGTTGCAGAGTTTCAACATCGCGTGCAGCAGTAATCAAAATAACATCACACTCTTGATTCAAACTCCGTAGCCAAGCCAATATTTCTATGCCTGTACCATCAGGCAAATAAACATCGAGCATCACTAGTTCGGGTTCTAATATTTCAAGCTGTATTTCAGCTTCGGCTTTTGATGTCGCCATTCCAACTACTTCAAAACCACCAATTTGCTCTAGGTATCGACGATGCAGTTCTGCGATTTTTAAATCGTCTTCTATTATCATGACTCGTGTTAAGTCACTCATGCTAATCCATCCTTAGGAATATATACCGTCACACGTGCGCCGATATCCTTGTTTTCTACTATTTCCAACTGTCCTTGGTATCTTTCAGTCAATTGTTTGACTAAAAACAATCCCACACCACGATTAGTGACTGATTTACTCGACACTCCGCGTTGCGTTAGCGATTTCACATCGAGATGCTTGGGTAAGCCACACCCCTTATCAATGACTTCTAAAATGATTTCATTACCAAAGTCACTCACCGACACTTCAACGTCTGACCGTTCTAACCGCTCATGAGGAGAGTGCGCAATAGCCGATAATGTTGCTTCAAACGCGTTATCAATTAAATTACCCAAAATGGTCACTAAGTCATCAGCATTTATCTCTTTTGGCAATGGTTCAAGTCGCGACTCATCTTCTACTTTTAATCCTAATCCCAGCTCACGTGCGCGCTCTGTTTTTCCAAGAAGCATACCGGCGATCAACGGGTCTTTAACGGTTTCTCGAAGGAACTCAATTAAGCTCTGATAGTGCTCAGTTTCTTGCCCAATGAGATGCTGCACCGCATCCAATTCCCTCATTTGTACCAATCCACTTATAGTGTTCAACTTGTTTCGATGTTCATGAGTCTGCGAACGTAACAGCTCGGCATAAGCTTTGGTTTGCGATAGCTGTTCAGTCAATTCCGAGATTTCATCGCGCAAACGAAAACTCGACACCGCACCAACGACTTTGCCATCAACAACAATGGGACTGCGATTGGCAACGATACGTTGTTGATTGAGATACAGCTCAATATCATTATCTGACTCTTGGCTTTCGATCAAACTTTGCAGGTCGGAGTTCGGTAATACCTGGTACAACGGTTTGTTCATAACACCCGATTTAGTTAACCCTAAGATCTCACACGCACTGGTATTAATCGAGCGTAATACCCCGTCGGAGTCAATGCTGATAACACCTTCCTTAATGGTGCTCATAGTGACGTCCAACTCGCCATAAAGACGACCGATCTCTTCTGGTTCAAAACCCAATAGTGCTTTTTGAAAACGACGTGAGATAAAGTAAGAAACAATCGCGTTCACAATGAGCACCAGTATTGCCATTCCAAGGAGGAAAGCTAAATAGGGCTCAATACGGTCTTGGAGTCTATCCAATAAGTAGCCGACGGAAACAACACCTATGATATTGCCATCTTTATCAAATACCGCCGCTTTGCCTCGAACTGACTTTCCAAGAGATCCTTCTGCAAACGATACGTAGGTTTGACCATGAATCAGAGCTTGATCATTATCACCCCCTTTCATTGGTAACCCAATTCGCTCATCAATTGGATGGACTAAACGAATGCCTTTCTCGTCACCAATAACAATGAAGGCTGCCCCAATCATCTCAGTAAGTCCACGAAATCGGTTTTGCATTCGGGCAGACGTGTTCTGTTCAATCATATTGATAACAGCACTAGACTGCGCTAAGAATGTTGCGACGCCTTTGGCTTTTAGCCCCATTTCCTGCTCTTGGGACTGCTTGATGTAGCTAAATCCAGCTAATGATAAGACAAGCAACTGCAACAACCCCGAAACCGTCATAATTATGAGCATTCGGTGTCGAAAACTTATCTGGTTCCATTTCATGATAACTCTCCCTAACACCCATACTGTAACAGCGTTGTAACATACGAGCACTCAATTGGGTATCGAACTGTGAAGCACATAATTAATTTACGTAGAATCAGTCAAATAGACGACAAAAGTGCTCTTTGATTCCTACAATTAGAGTGTAAATATTCATGTCAGTTACATGCATATGCAACCGAATATCTGATTATGATCACATCACTTTTAGCTTATTTTTAGAACAATTCAGCCGTTATTCCGTATAGTAAAATTGTTATCTAAAAAGTACCTGAGTCTACTTGCTATTTGTCGACTCAAACGTAACTTTCAAGGTCACTTATAACTAGAAAATAATAAACGAAAACGCAGTAACCCTTGTGCAGAGCGCAAAATACAACGTAAGAAGGAACGTCGTTATGGAACGGGACTGTTTTGGAATTTGCCTTAATCGGGCGCTTCTGTCGAAAAATCGACGCGCTACATTTACTCACGTCAGAGCATATCAAGCGACAAACTCACAAGCATCGGAACTAGAACACGAGGTTTTGGTATCGTTCGCTTCACCACAAATGTCGGGCAGTGAAGTCTTAAAAGAACTGCTTCAAGCAAAAGACCTAATGTGGAGAGCTGGCTACGTTTGTCCATCAAATGATTAAAGTCGTTTGATTTCAAAAAAGCAACGGCACGTAATGTGAAGTTGCTTTTTTAGTATCAGTGACCAAAATATATCGTTTAGCTTCTAAATAACAGACACTTAACCACATAGAGATCAAAAAAACATCTATAGTTAGGTTATTGCACACCATTTTATTAGAGCATATACTCTAATCAATTTATTAACATCATCTGTTTTGGAGCATACATGAAGATAAGGTCCCTACCGCTGGTTGTGGGCGCATTGCTAGGAACGCTTTCTTTCGGTGGCTACTCTGCCGAAGTCTCCTTTGATGAAGCCTGGCAATTGCTTCAACAAAACAATAATTCTCTAGCCGCACAACGAGCCAACGTAGAACGATACGGGCACTTACAAGACGCAAGCGGTAGTTTAAACCTACCTAAGGTCACGGTTGGCGCTAACTACACTCGATTGGATCAAGATGTAACAATTAGTGGCTCGCAATTTGCGGATAGCCTTAGTGGAGTCCCTAACCTACCCGCCGGAGCATTAGGACCGGTCTTAGGACAAGTTGCAAGTGCTCTAGGGGGCATTACTTCCACCATTGAAAACCAAGACATTTTCACCTCTTCAATCCGAGCAGTTTGGCCGATTTTTACGGGTGGTAGAATCACCGCAGCGCAAACCGCCGCCGAGGGTAAAAAAGAAGAGGCTCAAAGCCAGCTTGCAATGGAAGTTCAAGCTCGATACGAAGATCTAAGTAAGTACTATTTTAGTGTGGTGCTCGCGCGCAATGTCGTCGAAACCAGAATGGCGGCAGAAAAAGGGCTAACCAAGCACCGAGACTTCGCAATTAAACTTGAAGAACAAGGACAAATTGCTCGAGTTGAGCGCCTTCAAGCTGAAGCTTCATTAGCCAAAGCGGTGGTGGAGCGCAAAAAAGCACAACACGGCCTAGATATCGCAGAAGCTGCGCTTACCCAAGTTTTGGGGCAATCTGAAACCGTTGAACCTCGTGACCAACTCTTTATCAACGAAAACCTACCACCTCTGGATGCTTTCGTTGATCAAACCCTCAACACCTACCCTGGCCTTTCCATTCTTGATGCGAAAGAGAAACAAGCAAGTAGCTTGATGAAGGCTGAGAAAGGTAAATATTTCCCAGAAGTATACGCCTATGGTGACTATAGTCTGTATCACGGCGATTCATTGGCCGGACAGATGAAGCCAGATTGGCTAGTTGGTATTGGCGTAAGTGTCCCACTTCTTGAGAACACAGGTCGCAGTGAGCAAATGAAAGCGGCTAACAGTGCGGTATCTCAAGTACAATTTTTAAAGAAACAAGCGAAACAAGACTTAAGTGTCTTAGTTGAAAAAACTTACTTAGAAGCGCAGCAAGCACTCGATGAAGTGCAAGGGTTGAATACCAGTATTCAACTTGCAGAAGAGAACCTCAAGCTACGCCAAAAAGCCTTTTCTCAAGGATTAGGCCGCTCTCTAGACGTGGTCGATGCTGAGCTCTATCTTGCCAGCGTCAAGACCCAGCAAGACGCCGCAAGCTTCCAGTACTTACTGTCATTAAATAAATTACTCGCGCTTTCTAGCGAGATGAACAACTTTTCTACGTATAAATATAACGCTATTACCCCAGCTCAACTAAGAACGAAGGATGCATCATGAACAAGGTAAAACCTACTTTACTGACATTAGGTACGATTGCGATTATTGGTTGGGTTGGATACAAATTTTATGATGCCTATCAAACACCTCCATTTCGACTACAAGGGCAAATCGAGTCTCAGCAATATAGCATTTCATCAAAAGTACCAGGTCGAATTGATGAAGTATTAGTGCGAAAAGGTGACGAAGTAGCTGAAGGCCAACTCATTTTCACCATCCATAGCCCAGAAATCGAAGCCAAACTTGAGCAAGCCGTAGCCGGACAGAAAGCTGCGGGAGCGCTTGCCAAAGAAGCGGAGACAGGCGCACGTAAGCAACAGATTCAAGCAGCAGAAGACCAATGGCGCAAAGCAAAAGCCGCTGCAGCATTACTTGAGAAAACGTATCTACGAGTTAACAACCTATATAAAGATGGTGTGGTAGCTGAGCAGAAACGTGATGAAGCCATGACTCAATGGCAAGCGGCCAAATACACTGAAAGCGCAGCATTTCAGATGTACCAGATGACCAAAGAAGGGGCGCGTTCTGAAACAAAATTAGCGGCGGCAGAAAAAGCTCGAATGGCGGAAGGCGCGGTAGCCGAAGTGGAAGCTTATGCAGCTGACACTAAAATCCATTCTTGGTTTGATGGTGAAGTTTCGCAAGTATTGCTGCACAGTGGCGAACTTGCGCCTCAAGGCTTCCCTGTAGTTACGGTTATTGATACCAAAGACACTTGGGCCGTACTGAATGTACGTGAAGATCTTTTAAGCCAGTTCGAGAAAGATAAAGAATTTGATGCTTATTTACCTGCACTTGATGAAACTGTCACCTTTAAAGTGTTCCACGTTGCTGTAATGGGTGACTTTGCTACATGGCGTTCAACTGACGCGACTCAAGGTTTCGATCTTCGCACTTTTGAAGTTGAAGCTCGTCCAGTAGATAAGGATGTACCGCTTCGTATGGGTATGAGTTTAGTGGTAGAAATGTAGGAAGCCATTATGCCTCACTCTTTTCCAACATTAGCTACACGAAGACTCGCGAAAAGTCAGTTTCATAGCCAATGGCAGATACTACGCCATGACAAATGGCTATTATCCTGCCTCACTTGGGTGCCAATATTATTGTGCCTTTCTATCTATTGGATCTTTTCCCAAGGAATCGCCAGCAACTTACCCATCGGCGTGGTTGATCTGAGTAAGAGCCAGTTATCACAAAAGCTAATTCGAAACTACGATGCCACATCGATGTTGAGTGTCAATCATCAGTACGATGACATTGGTCAAGCTCGTGACGCCCTCATAGAGGGCGATATTTACGCAATTTTAACCATACCGTATGGTTTTGATAAAGCGATAGTGAAATCATTACGTCCAGAAGTGACCTTATTCTATAACAGTCAGTATATACTCGTTGGACGCTTGATTAATTCTGCGGCTCTACAAGCACAAGGCACTTTTAATGCTCAAGTTGAAGTTGTCAAAGCTCTAGCAAAAGGCGACACAACAGGCGCTGCAGCCATGGGTAAAGCAGTCAACGTGAGAACTCAGATAACACCGTTGTTCAACAAAGGCACTAACTATGCTCAGTTCCTAGTGAGTGCTATCGTTCCAGCAATTTGGCAAATCGCTGTTGTGTCGTTCACTGTACTGGTGTTGAGTGCAAACTATCGAATCTCCGGACTCGCTCCTTGGTTAGGGCAAGAAAAACCCATATCAAGATTGGCACAGACCTTGTTCCCTTATTTCCTCTGGTTCTTGTTGCAAGGCACTTTCTTTTTAGTGTGGTTTTACGACTTAATTGGATGGCCAATGGAAGGGAGTTGGCTGGTGCTCTTCTTTGCACAGATCGTTACTACGGTCACCTGTATGATAATGGCAGCACTGTTTTTCTTCTTAACTTGCGATGCTGCACGTGCGATGAGTTTTGCTGGAGCATTTACCGCACCTAGTTTTGCATTTATGGGAATTACTTTTCCAGCGACTGACATGAATCCCCTCGCATTATTTTGGCGCGAGCTATTACCAATCAGTCATTATATTGAAGTTCAGGTAAGCCAGGCAAGTTACGGCGTCACTCCACTTCAGTCACTTTCGCACTTAACACCCATGTTAGGTTACGTCATCCCATTGGTAGTAACGTCTGTATTAATTAAAAAACATATGAGTAAGGAGTTAGTAGCATGACGCTGTTAGAACATGTAAAACTCGAACTCAAAGCCATTCTCACCAATCCCGTAGTAGTACTAACGGTATTTGGTGGCGTGATTTTCTATTCGTTTTTATACCCTCTTCCCTACACTCAGCAAACACCAAGAGAACAACCAATCTCTGTAGTCAACTTAGATCTCAGTCAAACCAGCTTTCAATTGGAACGTATGGTCGACGCAACACCAAATGTGAAAGTGGTACAGCGAGACCATACTATTGCAGCAGCGAAAGAGGCTTTTTTAAATGGGGAAGTGTCCGGTATTTTGGTGATTCCTGAGCATTTCTACAAAGACCTTATGTTAGGGAAAAGTCCAGTACTTGCCTACGCCGGCGATGCCGCTTTGTTTTTGGTTTATGGAACCGTGGTTGAGGGTCTAGCGCAAGCTGGCGGGACTTTAGCAGCAAAAGCCAAAGTAACCAAATTGCTCATCGATGGCGTACCTCTGGAACTGGCGAGCAAACAGTATGCTGCGACTCAGCTTAACACCAAGCCTACCTTTAACCCTCGAATGGGATATGTAGACTATGTTGTGCCGGCCGTCTTTGTATTAATCCTTCAGCAAACTCTCGCAATGGCGTCAGGTTTGGTTGGTGGCACGCAACGTCAAGGTAAAGGTTATTGGCGCTCTCAATCAGTATTATCTGTTGTGGCTGTTCGCAGCATTGTGCTTACGCTTATTTACTACCTACTTGGTATGTATTACTTCGGTGCTAGCTTCGAGATGTATGGTATCAGTAAGCTAGCTCACCCCATCGAATTGCTGACTCTAATGTTGCCGTTTTTGCTTACTTCTTGTTTTATTGGCATATTTTTGGGCGCCATTACACCACGAAGAGAACTGGTGACTGTTGTTGTTCTGCTAAGCTCAATGCCTCTGATCTTTTCCGCAGGCTTTATATGGCCAACAGAAATGCTACCAGAGCCCATCAAGTGGTTTGCTGCAATCTTCCCGACGCAAGCAGCAATTAATGGCTTTTTGAAGCTAAATCAAATGGGTGCCGAGTGGTCTCAAATACGTGGGGCATGGACGCAACTTTGGATTCAAGCTTTCGCTTGGGGAAGTCTTGCTGTATACAGCTTCAAGAAATATAGAATCAGCAATGCTGAATAACTGAAAGACAAAATAAAAGGGGCTAATGACATATCATTAGCCCCTTTTATTTTCTTTCGTTGAATTAGCTTCGAACTAGTTCAACCTTTTCTTCGCTTTCACCGGCAGCAGGATCGTTGAACTTATCAATGTTCAATGCGCCTTCCGATTTGGCTACAATACAAGTAACTGCGCTATCACCTGTGATGTTAACTGCGGTACGAATCATATCTAATAGGCGGTCAACACCCATGATTAATGCAATACCTTCTAAAGGTAGACCCACTTGGTTTAGTACCATGGCTAACATGATAAGGCCAACACCAGGAACGCCCGCAGTACCAATTGACGCAAGGGTCGCTGTCAGAATTACCGTCAGGTAATCACCCATGGTTAAATCAATATTAAACGCCTGAGCAATAAACGCAGTTGCCACGCCCTGCATGATCGCAGTGCCATCCATGTTGATAGTAGCACCGAGTGGAATTGTGAAAGACGATACCTTGTTATCTACGCCAAGACGATTTTGAGCCGTTTCCATGGTAACAGGAATAGTTGCGTTAGATGATGCGGTAGAAAATGCAAACATGACAGCATCTTCCATCTTCTTCAAGAAGGTAACAGGACTCAAACCTGTAAATGACTTAAGCATGACACTGTACGTCACCAAGCCATGCAATAGTAATGTGGCCGTTAGAACGAAGAAGTACTCTGCAAGGTTAAAGATGGCGCTTAAACCTAAACCAGTAAACAGCTTAGCCATTAAGAAGAATACACCATAAGGGGCGATGTTCATTAACAAGGCTACCAACTTCATGATCACTTCGTTAAGGTCACGGAACACAGCCGCGATTCGCTCTCCAGGTTCGCCCGCAGCACTAATCGCAATACCGAACAATACAGCAAACACGATAACCTGTAGTGTTTTACCTTCTGCCATTGCGCTAATAGGGTTAGTTGGGAACATGTCAATGATGACCTGCCCTAAAGATGGGGCTTCAGCAGCGGCAAATGAACTAGCGGCAGTAAGGTCTGCACCTGCACCCGGTTGGAACACAGTGCCCATGGTAAGAGCTAAGGTGATCGCAACTGCTGTCGTCGCTACATAAAAAAGAACAGTCTTACCACCTAAACGGCCTAGAGTGGTTACGTCCTTCAAAGAACTCGTACCACAAACTAGCGATACAAAAACCAAAGGTACAACAAGCATCTTCAAGCTGGCGATGAAAATTTGGCCACCAACTTCGAACAAACCATTAACGATGTATGCGTCTACAAATCCGTTCTCAGCAAACAAGCTTCGAATCGCGAAGCCCGTCAAAATACCTGCAACCATACCGATAATCACTCGTGTAGTCAGTGACATTGGTTTTTTGGTATTAGTCATAATTACTCCTTATTTTTATATTGCCTAGAGATGGGGACATCTAAAAGCCGGAGCAGATTAGCAGCTAGACGCTGACGATTAGAATTACAAATTTGTTTTCTGATTCTGCACTGTGACTGGGATCACTCATGTTGTTACACACAGCACGCCGACAAAAACCTTAATGCTACATTTTACCAACAAAACAGCATGCAATATAACACCAATGGCCACAACTAATATTATGTTCTTTTAAAGTTCACATAAGAAATATTAATACCTGACTAGCATCTCAATATACCATCTTAATGAAATAAAAATACCCAGCACATAATTCTGGGTATTTTGAAATGAAAGGTAAATAATCTAAGCCATCAAATAGACACAAGACTCAGTTCGAAAACAACAGCAGTTTCTTCTGGAATCCTAGGGTGTTCATCTTCTTTATAAGCTAAGTGAGCTGGGACATATAAACGCCACGTAGAGCCTAGCTTCATCTGTTTTAGCACGACTAACCAAGAGACAGGAGCCTGATTTAAAGAAATCGTTAGCGGCTCAGGCAGATGTACAGAGCTATCAACTTGACGTCCGTTTAGAAGCCAAGTCTTATGTCTGACCTTACACTGCGTTCCTGACGAGACACTAGCGAGCTCATTCCCCTCTTTTAGTATTTCATACTGAATACCAGAGCTATGGGTTGTTACTTCGCGGCGCTGACCATTCTTTTTGAAAAAAGCTTGTTCAAATTCTGTTTGTTGCTGCTTTAGCTGTTTCTCTGTTTCTTTGCGCTGGTCTTCCATCTGTTGCTTCAATTGCTCATTTTCAGACGGGTCAAATGGCCATTCTTTTTGCATGAATGTGTCCATGATGGCTTCTTGGACAATTTTGATATTCATTTTTGGAAATGATTTTTTGGCAAGCTCCAACGCGATCTCTCGACCGTAGATATAGCTTACTTTTTGTTCTAACGTCTCTATTTCCATCCCAACCTCTCAACAACTAACTCTTGGTCTAATGTTAAGACTTCTTATACAGAAAAAAAGTATGTTACGGATAAAAAGGCTTGATACTGGAAAAAGAAAAGGACCAAGAGGTCCTTTTGCATTGATGATTATGTGAACTTTAGGTCAGTTCATTATCTGGCAGGGAATCGACCACTGGCAAAGTTTGCAACACGTATTGACCAGGCGCACTACCTACTACAGGATATTCTTCATTTCCTGTTGAAAACGGTTCAACTTGCTCTTCCGCGCTAAACTGTTTGAGCCACTCGTTCCAGTGCAGCCACCACGACCCCTTATGGTGTTCTGCATTCCCTATCCACTCTTCTGCGGATTCTTCTAGAGTAGAATTAGTCCAGAAACCATATTTCTCTTTTGCGGGATGATTAACGATACCTGCAATATGCCCTGATTCGCCCAATACGAAAGTTTTGTTCCCACCCATTTTCAACGCACCGCGATAAGTTCCTTGCCAAAGTGCAATATGATCCTCTTTGGTGGAAATAAAGTAACTTGGGATTCGTATCTTATCTAAGTCTATCCACACGCCGCCGATTTTCACACCTTTATCCTGAATCAGCTTGTTTTCAAGGTATAGCTGTCTTAATAGAAAATTATGTGTAGCTGCAGTTACATTAGTGCTATCACTATTCCAGTACAACAAGTCGAAATCTACGGGACTGTTACCCTTAAGGTAATTATCGACATAGTAGTTCCAGTAAAGACTATTTTCTCGAAGCAAGCTAAATGTCACACTGAGTGAGCGACCATCCATATAACCTATGGCGTTATTTTGTAGTTCAATAGCTCTGATGATGGTGTCGTTTATATAAGCTCCTACTTCGCCTGGCTGGCTATAATCAAGCAACGTGGTGAAAAACGACGCTGAGACAATCCGTTTCTTCATACGTTTGGCGGCATAGTACGCCACAGTGGAAGCGAGGACAGTGCCACCAATACAATATCCGGCAGCATTGATCTGATCTTTACCGGTGATCGACTCAATGGCAGAAACTGCTTTGACAACACCGTTAGTCACGTAGTCGCCAAATTCCACCTTAGCTTGAGAAGCGCCAGGATTTCGCCACGACATCATAAATACACTGTGGCCCTGCTCCAGCAACCATTTAACCATCGAGTTTTTCTCACGAAGATCAAGAATGTAGTATTTGTTGATGAAAGGCGGAACGATAAGCAATGGTGTAGAGTTCACCACTTCTGTTACTGGACGATATTGAATCAGCTCAAATAGCTCATTCTGATAGACAACATCTCCAGCCGTATTAGCGACATGTTCACCTATTTGGAATGCTTCAGTATTCGTCATGCGAATTTTCAGCACATCAGCACTTGCTTCGATGTCCTCTTGGAACTGCTGAAGTCCAGCAAGCAAGTTTTCTCCATTTTGCTCAACAGTTAGTTTAAGTAGCTCAGGATTGGTGGCGATGAAATTCGTTGGTGAGAGTGCATTCAACGTTTGTCGGGAGAAAAACGTCAATCGCTCTTTGATTTTCTCATCGACACCTTCCACCGAGTTGATGGTCTCTAAATAAGTCTTACTGAAAAGAACATAGGACTGCTTGATGAAGTTATAAAACGCTTCTTCTTTCCATGCATCATCTTCAAATCGACGGTCGCCTTTTTCTACAGAAACGACGTCTTCTTTACTTGATTGCAGTGCTACTCGCTGCCAAATCTCTAGTTGTTGAGTCCACCATTTAGTTTGCATGTCCAACATAGCAGCGGGTTGCTGTGAGGCCTTATCCATAAAAGCTGCAGTATCTTCTGCGTTGAGTTCCTGCATTGCTTTAGTTAGAGGGCTATTAACGGCTGCCTTGCCTTGCTCGAAGTCTTTCCACCATTGCTGGTTGCTCTCCTGCAGTTTCACAAGGTAGTCCGAAAAGAAGTTTTGAAACATAGTTAAAACCCTTTTCTTGGAAAACAAAAAAGGCTGCGGGAACGAGTGCCCCCGCAACCCTAATAAAAAAACTGAATCATTAAGCTGGTGTGTTAGCTTTTACTGTTTCAGTTGTTAGAGCTTCAATATCTTCTTTGAATTCTTTCGCAACTTGTTGGAGCTTATTACTGTCATCCATCATTTGTTGAGATAGGCGAGACAGTGTATTAAGTTGTTGGCTATTAAAAACAGCAAATGATGACACGTCTTTAATTTCGGAGGCCGCTTTCATTTGGCTTAAACCAAGCTCACTGTACGAACGCATGGCATTAAGTTGCAGTTCAGTTAGAGTCTCTACATTTTTCGTCATCAATTTGTTGAATTTTGCATATGGTTCAAACGTTTTTTCTGACTGTTCATTGAAAACTTTAAAGATATCCGTGTACATGATTATTTCTCCTAGGAAATATATTCCAATTTTATATAACTATCCCATTAATATTTGGGAATCCGACAACACTGTAATGAGCTATTAACAATTACGTTTTTTAAGACTTGCAGTTTTTCAAAAGTACTGCTGTTCCCATACCACCACCCACACATAAAGATGCAACGCCGATATTCTTTTGTTCGCGTAACATTTCATGAATAAGAGTGACAATAATTCTATTACCAGACGCTCCTAATGGATGTCCTAGGGCAATAGCACCACCATTTGGATTAGCTTTTTGTAAAATAGACTCCGCAGACACACCATGCTGCGATGCTAAGTTGCGTATAACCCCTAACGCTTGGGCTGCAAACGCTTCGTTAAGCTCAAACACATCCACGTTTTCTATGGTTAAGTCAGCTTTACTAAGCACTTTAGTCACCGCTTGAACTGGGCCAAGTCCCATTACTTGCGGGTCAATACCAGTTTGAGCGCAGTTAACGACTTCACATAATGGTGTCAACCCTAAGCGTTCAACCGCCGACTCGGAAGCCACAACCAAAGCGCTAGCACCATCATTAATGCCCGACGCATTACCCGCCGTCACTGTACCTTCTCTATCAAATGCAGGCCTTAACTTAGATAAGCCTTGCATGGTCGCGTCTAGTTTGGGGTATTCATCGGTCGAAAATTCGACGCTTTGACGTCGAATTTTCACCTCAACGGGTTGAATTTCATCTATAAACTTCCCTGCTTCAATGGCTGCGGCCGCTTTTTGTTGACTTTGTAGGGCATACGCATCTTGATCGTCACGAGAAATATCGACTTCCTTAGCGATGTTTTCAGCGGTCACGCCCATGTGGTAAGCATTAAAGACATCGGTGAGTCCATCTGAAACGAGAAGATCCTTTGCAGTGATATCCCCCATTTTATGGCCTGAACGTGCCGACGCTGGCATAGCAAACGGGATCTGCGACATAATCTCAACACCAGCAGCGACAACAACTTCTGCCTCGCCTGATTTGATATGTGATGCGGCGTCCATGAGCGTTTTCATTCCGCTACCACATACCATGTTTAGCGTATAAGCAGGAACTTCCGCTGGAATACCTGCATAGATAGAAGCTTGTCGCCCTACCCCCATGCCTTGATTTGCACTCACAACGTTACCGACAATCACTTCATCTATGTCGTTAACAGTTATACCGCAGGCATCGACCGCACCAGCAATCACTTCCGATGCAAGTTTTCCAGCAGTAACGTTCTGTAAGCTGCCACCAAAACTACCGATTGCTGAACGCTTTGCTGCAACAATAAAAACTTTTTCCATTATCTGTTCCCTTGATTACGCCATGTATAGGCCGCCATTGATGGCAACCGTTTCACCTGTGATGTAAGCGGCCTCTTCACTTGCCAAAAATGCTACCGTGGCGGCAACTTCTTCTGGTTTTGCTAGGCGTTTCAGTGGAATGGTGCTTTTAATGGAATCGAGAACGTCTTCACGCATGGCCTCAACCATAGGCGTGCCTGTATAACCAGGTGCAACAACATTTGCTGTAACTCCAGATCTAGCACCTTCTGAAGCAAGCGCTTTGGTAAAGCCAATCATTCCAGCTTTTGCTGCAGCGTAATTCGCTTGGCCAAACTGCCCTTTTTGACCATTTACCGATGAGATATTGATGACACGGCCATTACCTTTTTCACACATAGCCGCGAAAAGAGGTTGCGTCACGTTATAAACACTATTCAGATTAGTGTTGATAACATCAAACCACGCTTCAGCCTTCATTTTCTTAAACTGGCCATCCCTCGTAATACCGGCATTGTTTACGACCAGATCAAATGTCCCTTCTTCTTGCTGAAGTTGATTTAGCTTTTCGTTACACTCCTCAGTATTTGTAACATCAAGTTCAAACAGCCTTACTTGGTCTTCTGTGAAACCCTTGCTGTCGAACCATTCCTTAGCGCATGAATAGTTACCTGTGTTATAGGTAGCAATCAGACGATATCCTTTATCGACAATTGCAGATGATATTGCGGAACCAATTCCGCCTTTTGAACCGGTGATTATTGCGAGCTTCTTCATTAATGACTCCATTCCTAGCAACTAGCATTTAGCTATTTATGTAAAATACTAAATTCTGACGTCCTAATTTGCGTATTTATTATGATGACTGACTTTATTATTGATATTACTGAGCTTTTGTTACGCTTTGACTTATGGATATTAAATTAATGAAATCTTAATATTTAACCACCCTTTAATCGTTGCACGGAGTAGTACTTAGATACTGATCACAATCATGAAATTACTAAATTACATTTTATCCACCCGTTCTCCTTGAAGAAAAAACCCGAATCAATTTTTCAACAAACCTTTTAATAACAGTCACTTTAAATTTATATT
>NZ_JAPPTJ010000002.1:0-680694 GCF_027586995.1 Vibrio sp. La 4.2.2 | reverse complement strand
GCATTTTGTGTTTGAAATATATTTTGTGGGTACTAGTTTTATAAATGCGAGCTAGGGAATAATATAAGGAATAACTATGGATGGTTTATCATATAAACAGGCATCTAAATTTCTTGATGCAGCGACGATGGGAATTAAGAAAGGCGATGTTGAAGCGTTATTAGTTAGTGATGATAGAAACGGCTGGATCGACCAACAGATTAACCTCAGTTACACAAATCATGTTTCACAAACGTTAATCCAGCAGCAACAGCGTGGTCAAACAACTCTCACTCAGGAAATGAGAGTCTGCGCTTGGTTTGATCTTGCTTTGCAAGATGAGGCTCAGTTACGTCAACGAGTTGCCTTCGCACTCAGTCAAATACTGGTTGTGGGCGACCGTGATGCGCAGTTGGCACCGTATCCATTAGAGTTGGCCAATTACTATGACATTCTGACAACCTACGCTTTTAGCGACTACAAAACGCTGCTTTACCATGTCACACGCTCACCCATCATGGGTCATTACTTGACTATGGTGGGTAACCTTCCCAAGTCTCAAACTGGAGTGAATCCAGATCAAAACTATGCACGAGAAATCATGCAGTTGTTTACGATAGGTCTAAATAAACTTAATCCAGACGGAACACTTTACTTAGATTTGGAAGGTAACCCCGAAGCTAATTATGACGATGCCGATGTAGAAGATATGGCAAGAATATTTACTGGTTGGTTTATGTCTAATAGCAGCATGAATGCTCCTATGGAAGCAAACAATTCTTACCACGATATGGAATCAAAAAAGGTGTTGGGAGAGAGCTTTCCGGCTGGCGTTGGAGCGGAACAAGAACTCGATCACGTGCTGGAAGTGTTAGTCAAACACCCTAATACCGCCCCGAATATTTCTACCTTGTTGATTAAGCGATTTGTCACCTCTAACCCGACTCCTGCCTATGTGGAGAGAGTCTCATCCGTGTTTAAACAAACGGATGGAGACCTAGCAGCAGTGATTAAAGCAGTATTACTTGATGACGAAGTAAATGCGGAAGGAAGTCTATTTCGCGCGAAACTTCGCGAGCCCATATTGGCCATGACCTACCTGTATCGTGCTCTGGATAGCAAACCGGGGGCAGGCGCAACTATCACACCAAATGCCATGCTATATCAAGACACTTTTGGTCAATATCCACTGGGTTCACCTTCGGTATTTAATTTCTACTCTCCAGATTACCTACCAATGGGCAGTCTTGGCGGGCAAGGGCTAACTGCTCCTGAGCTTGAGATCATTGATTGGAACCAAACCGTTAAAATGAGCAATATTGCTTGGAAACTGGTTACCGATAATGGTTATAAAACTAGCTCAAATAGTTCTGGAGAACTCTATCCGGATGTGTCGGATTTTGTATCGGCATCTGGAGACTACTCACAGCTTATAAATTTAATTGCAAATCGATTCTTTGGAGGAGAAGTTCCTGCAGATTTAGCGCCTCGATTTGAAGGTTTATGGAATGCGAAAAGCGATAATAATAAACCCTACTCGGTATCGGCCATGCTTTATTTTGCATTTATCTCTCCCAACTTTATGGTTCAGGAGTAAAGTACTATGAAATTAACAAGACGTAATTTTATTAAAAGCACTCTTTATAGTTCTGCAGCAACTTCTATTCCATTGACGTTATCATTGCCGTCGAGCGCTTTAGCAAATGAAGGAAGTGATTATAAAGCCTTGGTTTGTTTATTTCTCTATGGTGGTAATGATTCTTTTAATATGCTTGTTCCAAAAGATGGAGAAAATTTAAATAATTATAGAGATTCCCGGCCAGATATTCAGTTATGGGATCATGAGGTGTCGCAAATTGGTTATATTATGGACGACAATCAGCAATCCTTAGCCCTCAATGCCGCTATGCCCAAAATATCCAGTTTGTTCGAGGCCAAAGTGGCGACAAGTATCGTTAATGTCGGTTCATTAATCGAACCAACAACCAAGGAAAACTACAACAGTGTCAAACGCTCTCCCAATTTAGGGGCGCATAATAAGCAGCAACTGGCATGGCAGCGAAGCTGGGCGACGAGTCAGTATCATCCTTACGGTTGGGCTGGAATGATGATGGACCTACTAGCGACTGGGGCTGAATCCATTTCACCTAATCTCTCTTTCAGTGGTAACGAGCTAATGAATGGTTCGGGAGTGCAAGACCTTAGAGTGAGTTCATCGGGAATTCGTGCAATGTCCTCTTTGTCGGTAAACTCAGTAAACAATAATATTACCAAATTACTTGCTGATAATAATGCATCGGAGTTCGGTAAGGCATACTTGCAGAGCTTCCAAGACATCTTAGATTTTCAAGATACATTGGGAGATTTGCTCGACCAATACCCAGAAGATCCAAACATTCCTTCCAGCTACCTTGGATCTCAGTTGAAAATGGTTAAAAGACTTATCCAATCTAGTGGCGGCCTTAATCAAGCACGTCAGGTATTTTTTGTTTCGCTAGGTGGGTTCGATAATCACAGCAACCAGCGTGGTAAGCATGATGGTTTGCTGACCACGATTGACGATGCTGTTTCCGCATTTTATGCCTCCCTTGAGGCTGATGGATTGCAAGATAGCGTAGTAACTTTCACTATGTCTGATTTCGGTAGAACCATTCAAAATAACAGTAATCGAGGTACAGATCATGGATGGGGAAGTAACCAATTAGTTATAGGCGGTAGTGTAAAAGGCGGCAAAGCTTATGGTCGCTATCCAGAGTTTGTTAAGGATGGTCCAGACGCAATAGGCAACAAGTTCATACCTACCACAGCGTCGGAACAGTATGCTGCGACATTATGTCGATGGTTTGGATTATCGGAATCCGGAGTTGACTATATCTTCCCAACTTTGTCGCCAGATAAGGAAAATCACTTCCCAAGCCGTTACTTAGGTTTCTTAGGACAGGATTTAACGGAAAGCGAAAATCTAGCAATCGCCGGTGTCGCGGCTTCTGTGACTCGGGTAGATCATACACCAGAGATGGCTATTGATGGTGACCCTACGACGAAATGGACGGCGAAAGGCGAAGGGATTCATTTTGATATTACATTGTCACAGATATCTAGCCTTGATGTGCTGCGTTTTTCACAAGCTAAGGGCGATGTAAGGCAGTACTTTATGGATATATCGGTAAGTAGCGATGGCGTGCAGTTCACTAAACTCATGAGTTACCAAACGCCGGGAGATACAACTGGCTATGTGGACGTAGAGCTTGGTGGTCAACAGGCCCGTACCCTAAGAATTACTTGTAACGGCAATAATGACCCTGTGAACAGCAAGCTGGTCAAATGGAACAACTTCCAAGAAATTGAAGTATGGGGTAAGCCTGCATAGGTTATTACAAATAACGGAGGGCCCGAATCAGGGCCCCTAGTGAAATCGTTGATGAGGTTGAGATCAGTGACCTACGGTTTTCGAAAGCAAGTTGACGACAAGAACGCCAGATAGAATAAGCCCGATTCCGACAATTGCCGCTAGGTCCAATCTCTGTCCGTAAGCAAAATATCCGACCGTCGCTACTAAGACAATGCCTGCACCGCTCCAGATCGCATAAACCACACCAACCGGCATACTTTTAACGGTGACAGATAACAAAAAGAAAGCCACGGCGTAACCGATACCAACCACTAGGCTAGGAGCCAGCTTGGTAAACTGTTCTGTCTTAGGAATAAACGAAGTTGCGATCACTTCAGTCACAATGGCTATTGAAAGTGCAATAGCTGGAGGCAGAGAAACAAGAGTTTGAAACATACTGCATTACCACCAAACAAGTGAATACGAAACCGCTCGTATTCTGATGGGCGAGAGTATAAATAATTTCAAAAACTTTGGTAGTGTTGGTTGGGTAAATAATTATTACACCAAAGAGATAATAAATAAGTGAGCGCGGCCGTCACAGACCGCTCCCACGTAGTCTTATGCTTACTGAGCCACGAGTGCCTTTTTCTCAAGTAATTTAGCAATCGCAGTAACACCAGCAATGTACATAGCGCCACCAAGAAGAGCCACTGCCATCCAAGATAAGCCATGCTCAACAACGTGGTCTTTGTGAAGAATACACATCACCACATAAGCGAACGTAATATAACTAAATGCAAAGTGCGCGATTGGCCCCATACCAATAGTAATCAGAACAACACCAGCAACGTAAATGTAAAACGCGTTCTCACCGCCAACGATAGGCGCCAGTGCTCCCAAGGTTGCAGGGATTAGCATTCCCATGGCGATACCTACAATACCAGCTGCGAAAATGTTCTTAAGTTTGCTTAGGTCAAATTTTGCTTCAAAGAAAAAGATTAGCGCAAGGAATGCAGGCCATTTATCGTGAATACCTAACTTCTGAAGAATAACCGTACCGGCTACGATCCAGATTGTTAGCATTAGCGTTTTTGTCATATGTGCTGAATTGAATACTTGATTCATTATTGGATTCTCTAAATAGGGTGTTATAGGAGGTTGGGCGCGGATTCTATCGAGAGTGAAGGACAGCGTCACTAGGTGAAAAAACGGTTCTATGCGAACAAGTTAGGATTGGATGACTAACCTATTAATTGAACTCATTGATGTGTAATTATTAGGCAGGGGCTATATTTTGCTCTAATACTGATGACTTTAATAATAAAATTTGAGAATGGCAGTGAGAGCAATGCTGGCAATGGGAGAGGGAAGATCGAACTTAGCGACATGTCACGAAGGCTCGATACTTCCGAGATTAGTCCTCTTTAGTTAAAGAAGATCGATGGTTATTTCATCAAACTTATAAACCTTGCCACCAAACTGTTCGCTAAAGAAATCTGCATCATTTTGCTTGCTAAAGCTGGCAAGTGTTTTGCCCATAGCACCCTTTTGGGTCGACCCTATAACGTACCATGCTAGTTTGCCATCAATGAAATAATCGTCCTCTGGCTTCTGCCATGGTGTTTTACTCATATCGTGAACAAATATCTGCTCAATCTGTCGTTGGTTCTCTGGCTGTAATAGATAGCTGAACATATCTCGTGTCGAACAGAATCTAACCGTATTTTCTTCACCTTTTTGATAGGCCTGGCCTTTAGGCCCAGGATAGTTCTTAATGACCATTCCACAGACATGACATTCATCAGCGGCTTCGATAGCTTGAGCTTGTTTGACCATCTGTTGTTGTTCCGATTCACCACACCCAAACAGAATCATTGCTATCAGAGTAACAAACATAGATTTTACGACGTTCATAATACGGAATCCTTATGTAGTGGCTTTATAGGTGTTTTGCTCGGAAGATAAAAAGAGAAATGGTCAGTGGAACTGCTATCCAAGCAAACATGACCATCAGTAAGTTCAAAGTGGATAAGCTGCTGTTTATGGCGACAGCTAATACGCCATTGATATCGCTATTGTTTAGTGCGGAGAGGTTAATAAGACGGAAAAGATCGGCGGGGTTTAGCAACATAATTTGAACTAATACCTGCTGATCAAGGACTTCATATCCACCTACCAGAATGCCTAGTAATATGAGGTCAAATATCAATACAAAGAATAACCAAACTAACAACGCGGCTCCCGCAGCTTTCGACTTCTCCGATACCAGCAAGCTAATTAAATAAGCCAGTGTGATGAAACAAAGACCCAACAGGCTCGATGTTACAATAAACAATGTAAACGCACTGCTGATAGACTGATGCTCTGTCGTAGCGCTAAGCAATACTCCGGCTGAACCGAAGCCCAAAATGGTTGATAGAGTAATGATACTCCCTTGACCAATAAACTTACCGAGTAATAGTTGCGCATGGCTTATAGGGTAGGTCATAAGAAGTAGCAAGGTTCCTGATTCCTGCTCTCCAACAAAACTGTCATAGCACAATAACAGCGCAATTAGTGGAATGATAAACACAGAGAGACTAGATAGGCTAGCAATCGTAGTTGAAAGTGAAGGGGTAGTGAGTTGACCAGATGCAACGCTTCCATAATAGCTTATGCCGATAGACAGGAACGCAAAGATCAACGTAATAGAGATGAACCACCGGTTTCGTAAGCCATCTTGAAACTCTTTAAGAGCAACAGCAAAAATAGGGTTCATGACTTGTACTCCTTAGGCTGGTTCTCTTCTGAGGGTAAGTGAAGAAAATGCTGGTATATCTGTTCTAAGTTAGCGGGTTCCATTTGAACATCGCTTAGTGACTCATAGGTAAGCAGTTCGCGTAATACCTGAATTTTATCTTTGTTGGGTACTGAAAGTTGATTGTTTGATGTCGCAAAGGATGACAAGAGTTCGTTGGAGCGAATAGCACCGTTTAGACCAGTTGCTCTTATCTTTGTTGGCAACTTCGCTTGTGTTCTCAGTTCCTCAAGTGTTCCGATGGTGACAGCTTTGCCTCGAGACAAAATCAAAGCTCGGTCAATGTGCTGTTCTACTCCAGGAAGGACATGAGAGCAGAGAAGGACACTTGCGCCACCTTTCTTTAGTCTATCCACGCTTTGGTAGAACTCTTGCGTCGCAATGGGGTCAAGCCCTACTGTTGGCTCGTCAAGTAAAAGCAATTTGGGTTCACCTAAGAACGCCTGAGCTAAGCCTAACCGTTGTCTCATTCCTTTTGAGTAAGTTTTGACTGGTCGCTTCGATGCGTCAGCTAGTCCTACTTGGGTGAGTAATTCCTTTACCTGACCTTGTGGTGCAGATTTCAAGCGAGCGAAATAAGTCAGTACTTCTAACCCGGTAAGCTGCTCATAAAAGCTCACATTTTCAGGTAGATAGCCAATCTGTTTTCGGCTCTGCCAGGCTTGTTTCGTCGAGGGGTCTGTACCAAAAACGTTAACTTCTCCTGCTGATGCCTCAATAACGCCAAGAATGAGTTTCATCGTAGTCGTCTTACCCGTGCCATTGTGACCAAATAGTCCGAGGACTTCGCCCGGTTGAATGGAAAAACTGAGATTATCTACTGCGTGGAGAGACTTATATTGTTTGCTAACGTTATGGAGCTGAACGATGGCTTTACTCATAAATGGCTCTCTTGTGTTGGTAATGAAGCAGGGTGGGAAAGCTGTTCTAGTTCTGTGGAAATATCCAGCGGTGACATCAATGGGAACGAATCTTTAACACCCGATGGTTTTAGTACAGGAAACTGTTTTTGAATCCAACGGAGCAAAATGATCGCAGGGCTATCGAGAAGAACTTTTGACTCGGGATACTTCCAAACGACTTTATCAATACCGTCATTTGGTTCAAAAGGTGTGTCTCCTCTTGAGTTGTTATCCAAATCCCAACCAAGGTAGTTGCTCCAGTAATTTCCCTGTCCTTCTATGCTCCATTCTTGCTCTTGAGTGGAAACGTATTTGACTTGTACAGGATTGTTGATAAAGCTGTTGCCACTGACTTGAACGTTTTCAGAACCAGCGGTTAGGTGGATACCTATTTCGGTCGTATCAATAGTGTTGTAGCTGATTTCATTGTAACCAGAGTTATAAACAAACAGTCCTTTGCCCTCTCTCCCGATAACCTTGTTTTCAGGCTTGGTCCAAATGTTTTTGATTTGGTTGTAGCTAATGGTGGAATGAGTGATGAAATTCATTAACATGCCATAATCTTCGTTATCACGGCTGGTGTTACCTAAAACAGAAAGCTGTTTAGAACTCATTAAGGCATAACCCGCTCGGGTATTGTAAGCAAGATTACCAATAACCCGATTACTATGAGAATACATGTAATGAATACCGTATCTCAGATCATGCATGGTGTTGTTACGAAGCTCAGAATGTTGGCTCGAAATAACGTAAAGTCCGTCGCGAGTTTGCGAGATGGTGTTGTTGCTGACATAGGCGTGTTTTACAGTAGACAATTGAATGCCGTTACCTCTGTCTGCCGAGCGAAGTGAAGGATTACCGACAACCACATTGTTGCTAACAGTGATGTTTTGAGCTCGTTGAATCCACATCCCAAAGCCATCACCTTTAAGTTTATTATTGACAATAATGAGGTTCTTTACCGTTTTATCTGAATAAATGCCGGCATTTTGGTCTGTAAGATTACGCCCCCAGTTGACGATGTTTAAGTTAGAAATTTCGATGTCTGAGCTTGTGAGTGTTAGAGCGTTGCCTTTTTCACCCGCGTCAATAATTGCACCCTGCTTGCTGGTAAGGGTGAGTGGTTTAGATACGGTAAAGTTTCCTTCATACCGTCCTTTTTTCAAAACAATAGTGTCGCCTTTCTCAGCTCGATTCAGAATTGCCTGTAAATCATCATTTGGATGTACTGCTGTTACGGCGGAGAATGCAAAACCGTGATAGGTGAGCGTAACTATGAGTAACCAAGAAGTATGCTTCAATGAATCCATCCTAACGTTGTGAAAATTCTAGGTAGCTCCCTCTGTTTTGAGGGAGCTTAATGAAGTGTCGGTTATGCCTCCACTAACATTCGACCTCGCATTTCCATATGGAGCGCGTGGCAGAACCAGTTGCAGTAGTACCATTGAACTCCAGGTTTATCTGCGACGAAGGTAATAGACGCAGTTTGTTGAGGGCTGATTTCCATTTGAACGCCATGATTTGTCATACAGAATCCATGGGTGACATCTTCGATAGTATCGAGGTTTGTTACTACAACAGTTACCGTATCACCCAACTTGACCTTGAATTCGTTCATACCAAAGGTCGGCGCTACTGATGTCATATAAACGCGAACCTTATTGCCATCTCGAATAACTTTATTATCTGTCATAACGTTGACACCATCTCGTTTGGCCATCTCTACTGTTTCGGCAAAGATAGGGTCGTCACGAGACCACAGTTTGCTTGGTTTGACTTTACTGCGGTGGATAATAGTTCCATCATGAGGTTCTGCGAAAGTTGGTCCATCATGTACCAACTTCATTTCATCACCTGAAATATCGATAAGTTGGTCGTTCTCAGCTCTCAACGGGCCAACAGGCAAGAAACGGTCTTTAGAGAACTTACACAGAGACACAAGCCATTTACCATCCGCATCACGAGTCTCACCACTAGATGTACTGTTGTGTCCTGGCTGATAGTGGACATCGATCTTCTGTTTGATGTAGTTAACTTTTTCACCGTTGTAGGCTTTGATAGCTTCATCTAAGTTCCATTTTGCAATTTGACTATCTAGGAAAAGGGTGGTGTAGGCAAAACCACGATTATCAAACGCAGTATGCAGTGGACCAAGTCCAAGTTCAGGCTCTGCGACAATGGTATCTCTTGGTTGAATCTTATCGTTAAATAAGTCGTCAAGTTTCGCGGTGGCAATGACAGAAACGGTCGGTGAGAGCTTGCCGTTAGCAATAAAGTACTTACCGTCTGGTGAGGTATTCATACCATGCGGTGATTTAGGAACAGGAATGTAGCGAGTTAGGGCAGAACCTTTGCGTCCATCAAGTACGGGAACATCGTTACCGTTATAGGTTTTGAACTTGCCAGCCTTTAACGCTTCTTCACAACGGGCTAGACTGAAAACTACCACATGATCGCGCTCGGCTGTGATCATTTCGCCTAAGTTCATTCCCATTTCTGAGTTATAACAGGTTGAAGCGAAGTACTTACCGTCATAATCGGCATCCGTGTTATCGAGGTTGCCATCGACCATGACCTGAAATGCCACTTCCATTTTTTCCGCATCAATCACATTGAACAGAGAACGGTAGGTGCTGACATCTTCCAATGTCGCTTTACCGTCGTTATTCATTGGGATCTCAAATTCACTGTTGCAGATAACGTATTTGGTTTCGGGTACTTTCTGTACACGAAGGCCATGAATCGCTTGAACATTAGGAATGGTGATCATTTTGTCAACTTTCATGACGTCACAGCGAATACGAGCAACACGTGAATTGGCTTTGTCATTAATAAATACATATTTACCGTTATAACGACCATCGGTCATACTCATGTGAGGGTGGTGGGAGTCCCCTGACATGATGTGTGCGCTGTCACCTTTAATTCGTTTACTTTCGTCAGTAAAACCCCAGCCTGTCGCACTATCGGTATTAAAAACGGGGATACGCATAAGCTCGCGCATAGAAGGGATACCAAGAATACGAACCTCACCGGAGTGACCGCCACTCCAAAATCCATAGTATTCGTCCATTTCACCCGGCTCAACATATGGACTGTTTCCAGCTTCTGCTGCTTGAGCTTTAGCCATAGAAGCAAACATGGCGGCAGACATAGGGGCGGCGGCAACACCTAATCCTATTGCGGCACTGGTTCCAAAGAATTTTCGTCGGTCAACATTCACCGGCAAATTGTCTTTATTGAGGTTTTTGTTGTCATCGCTCATGTGAGTCTCCATTCATTATGTGTAGGGCTGATACATGTAGCTGCCTGCAACGAGTACTGCGATACCTCGCCACTTAAGGGATTTCGGTTACTGGGATATCAGCATTTCTCTGTTTCCGTTGTTTATATGCCTGTTTTTTCAATGGTGGACATTTACCATCGTTGGAATAGGTAATTTGGCAATCTAGGCAGTAGTGGCATTCGCGCATATTAATTTCACCATTGGGGTGAATTGCCTGAATCTCGCATTCTTTCGCGCAAATTTTGCAAGGTGAGCCGCATTCAGGGCGACGCTTGAGCCAGTCAAATAGACGAATACTGTTCGACACTGACAGTGCAGCCCCTAATGGGCAAAGGTAGCGGCAGAAGGTTTTGCGATTGAAAATGTTGACTGAGAGCAACAGGACTGCCCACAAGACGAAAGGCCATTCACGGTCGAACTTTAGAAGGAACGTTGTTTTAAAAGGCTCTATCTCCGCAAATTGTTCGGCAAGTGCGAGAGAATCCAAAGAGAGTGCAAACAGACCAAGCAATATTAGATACTTAATTGCCCAAAGTCGTTCATGAATGGCCCAAGGAAGTTCAAACTGAGGGACTTTTAAGTATCGAGCACATTGGTTGATAAGTTCTTGAAGCGCACCAAATGGGCATAGCCAACCACAATAAACTGCACGCCCCCACATTAATATGGTAACGGCCGCAGCACACCAAAGAATGAAGATAACGGGGTCGAGCAAAAAGAGATCCCATGAGAATTGTGTCATCAGCGCATTTAGGAAGGTGAATACGTTTACCACAGAGAGTTGACCACCCCAAACCCAGCCAATAAAAACGACGGTGATGACCAAGAAACCGTGGCGAAGACGATGCATAAAGGTCGGGTGCTGAACCAAAATATCTTGGAAGAAAAGGATGAGTATTAATGTGCTAATAAGTGCAAAAAGTACGATGACTTTTACTTTATTCTCGAGCCAAACTTGTTGCGTCAAAGAAAGTTCTGGTTTGATAACAATGGGTTCAGGCGTATCAACGTATTCAGATAGCGGCGCATATTCACCTTTAAAGCTGGTAAACACACTGTCGATAGCACCTAATTGGCGACGTACAAGTAACTCAATTTGCCAGCTCGCACCGGGGTCGAACTCATGATGCGCTTGTACCCTAAAAATAGACATTTCATGAAACTTTGGTGCACCGGGAATGTACAGATCCAAAATTCGACGGTGGTCTAAATCACGAAAAGAAATTTCGTTGTCATTTTGATGAACTTGAAGTCGGTCAAAAATCCCACCTCGGACATAACCTGAACCTTTATATGAGTAACCATTACCAAAAATTGCGATGAGATGCTCATCAGGTTTTAGGTCTTGGATTAACCATTGGTATTCCTGTTCGCCAAATAGGTTTTTACCGATTGTAGGGATGTCAGCTAACGTGTAATAAAGCTCAGCAAATGTTTGTTCAGTCTCATCATCCTTCACGCGTTCGACATTTTCTGCATCGGTATCACTAAATGCCTCTTGAACGGCTCCTTTACGAATTAATAGTTTTCGAATTGAACCGTCTCCTGTCAGCTCAAGCCAGTTTTTCACAGAGAAGAGGTCGCGTTTTATAGTGGATTTAGGTTGAATAATATTGCTAGCGGGTTTCACAATTCCGAGTGACACGGCAACTTTTGTGGCTGCTTTAGTTATAGCCACATTCATTACCATTACTGTGACTGTAGCACCTGATAGACCATCGATAGGAACATAGTTTGCGTTTTTTTTACCACCCACTTTGATGCGGTCTTTGACCGATAACCCGACGTATTGATCGCTAAACTCCCATAATTTGCTTTCAGGAATACCAGCTAAAATGATGGGCTCATGATGCTCTAGTACTTTTGATGCCAAGTACTCACCGTGAGGGTCGATGATAACAAGCATATTCACGGGTTCGCCAGAATAGGCAGGAATACTCGCAATATCATTGGTCTCGAAAGCATACCCGATAATATTGTCATCCTTGCTAATCGTTCTGACTAAAGGCTCTCCTTGTTTTTCAGAGATAGATGTAAGGTCGGGGAACACTTGCTGTATGAGGGGGATTGGGTCTTTTGGTGGACTGACAAATAATGCAAAGCTGTCGAAGCTTACGAAAAGAAGTGCAACTAACTGGCACACTAGAACTCGGGTAAATTTCCTCTGCATAAGCGCTCCCTAGCCATCCGTCCTAGTGATTACCAACAATTAACAACACAATACTTTGTGCGTTGGTGTTAGTAGAGATGCGGTTAGACTAGAGGCTGGTTAACACTCTGTTTTTGATTTAAATCAATGTTGAATAAAATGAAAGCTATCAATAGATGAAATGTTGCATGCGTTCACATAAATGTAAAAAATATTTAATGGCATAATCGGTAGAATCAGATGAAGTCTACCGATTATGGATATAAATGCAGACTAAGGTGCTACAAAGTACATATCTTTAGCGTAAATATTGCCCTTCGGGTTATTAATAGGGAAGCCCTTCAGAGTATTTCGAACCAGTCGAGTATGCTTGTAATAGTAGAGTGGAATCATCGGTGCGGCCTCGGCTAATATGGTTTCTGCTTGGTTGAACAGTTGGTAGCGCTTGGCTTTATCTGCGGTTACGCTAGCACGTTGCATTAGCTCATCAAACTTCGCATCACAGAAGCCACTTTCGTTTTCAACGTGATTGCAAGTATAGGAAGCTAACACTGAGGATGGTTCCGCATAGTCTCCAAATGACCATGAACGCGCTATCTCAAAATCTCCTAAAGATTTAGCTGAGACATAGGCTTTCCATTCCATGTTCTGCAGGTGAACTTTGACGCCAAGCGGCTTCCACATGGAGGCGAGGGCCAAGGCTATCTTTTTATGGTTTTCACTGGTGTTATAAGTCACTGTAAATTCGAGCGGTTTGTCTTTGTTATATCCAGCTTCTGCTAACAACTGTTTTGCCATTTCCAAACGCTGCTGCATGCTCTTATCGCTGTATGCCATATGTGGAGCATCGTAATTTGGAATGATAGATGGAACGGGCGTATAAGCAGCGACTTCTCCTTGACCAGTGATCTTCTCAACCAGTATGTTGCGGTCGATAGCAACGGTAAGGGCTTGTCGAACTTTGGCGTTATCGAACGGCGCTTTTTGGGTGTTGAAAGAGTAGATATACGAACCAAGTAGTGGCAACCCTTGGATTTGAGATGGATCCTCTTTAATCAAACGTTGATATTGCTCCAACTGAATTCGGTTGGTCATATCAATCTCACCTGATTGATAACGCACAAGTTCAGCATTTTGAGAAGCAAGACCAAGATAGGTCACGCCATTAATGACAGTGTGTTGGTTGTCCCAATATTGTGGATTACGCTCTACTTCAACATACTCATTAGGTACCCACTTAACCAACTTATAAGCACCATTGGTGACCATGTTCTCTGGACGAGTCCACTGGTTACCGAACTTTGTTACTACTGCTTCAGGAAGAGGAAAGAAGGTCTTCACACTCATCAAGCTTAAGAAATACGGTGTTGGTTTGGTTAAGGTTACTTCAAGAGCAGTGTCTGTAAGCGCTTTTACACCCAATTCAGAAGCTTTAACGTCTCCCGATAAGATAGCGCCAGCATTAGCGATGTTGGCGGTCTTGAAGTAGTGTCCAGTGTTGTTACCCGTACTAGGATCTATCGCGCGTTGCCAAGCAAAGACAAAGTCTTCTGCTGTTAGCGGTGAACCGTCAGACCATTTAAGATCTTCTTTTAGTTGGAAAGTCACTGTTAAACCGTCGTCGGAGACACTCCAAGACTTGGCTTGGCCTGGAATCATTCGCCCATTTTGGTCCTCGATAATTAATCCTTCGAACATATCGTTGGCAATAATGTCGCCCGGCATGCCCGAATTAACGAAGGTTGGGTCGATAGTACTAGGCTCGGCTCCATTTCCTCTAACAAGATATTGCTCATTTGCTAATACCGTCCCATCCGGAACATTGGCAGAGAGTGCATGAAAAGACGTCGCGATAAGTAAAGAGGCAATGGTGAGGGGGAGCGTTTTTTTGTTCATTGAGTACATCCTATACGTAAAACTTTGTCCGTAATAACTCCCATTTATAACTAAAATTGTCTCCTATTTAAACAACTTAACTACAATTAACCGCAATAAGTTTAATGATTTAATTTACAAATTAGTACAGTGGAGTGTGATTTGGGTCGGGTAGCCTACATATGACGGGGCTTGATCTACATTTCGAAACAATTGGTCATCTATTGAAGTGGGTTTGCAATCACTTGATAAGGTTATTCGCTATCGAACCACTGAAGCACGTGGTTTAATAACGGTATGTGCTTAGTTGTCCTGTCCACTTTCAATTAACACATGCATCCAACATAGACATTGTATTAATGTTTTGCCCTGCAGCCTTTGGCCGCAGGGCGTTTTTTTAATGAGTAAGATAGTCAGAGCCTGCTTGGCGAGAAAGTGTTTCTCGCAGTGTTTCAGGAAGGATACTCCAATGTATGCCTTCCAACGCACCAGCGATATAAAACAGTAAGTTGATTCCCGGCTGTTTATCGTGGCTACCACACACTGCTTTATAAGCATTCACAGGACCTTGCGCTCTTAATTCATCAATGGAGTGGATGCCCGCCTTACGTAACATTCGTTCCGTTTTATATTGCATATTAGGAAGGTCTTTGATGCGCGTGGGCGTTTCTTTACGCCTTTTTTCTTCCAAACCTACACTCCAAACTTCTTCGCAGAGCTGTGCTATTTGTTTATCGCAATGCTTTACTGCTTCAGGAATGGAATAGTAACTAGAAAGGCTAGGGTAGTTGCGAGACGATGAGCGCCAGTGAAACTCGTATGGCGTACACCCTAATTGCGAAAACTCGTCCTTAAACTTACTATTCGGTGCTCTAAGGTAGAGCTCGTTGCCCTTTATTAGTGCAAACATCACACCATTAGACAGAACGCCTTTCCCGCCAAATACAGAACGGATGCTTATCTCTTTAAGCTCAGTGTACGCCTGTATTGAGTCTACAAAGTTATCTAACATCATCTCTCTCCTTGAATGTGTTACGAATAGGGCAATTTGCGCTTTCGATAAGAAACTGTGATTACAACTGCATTAATTGTTCCAGATTCTTAGCCGTTACAAATTTTGTGAGAGTGAGGTTGGAGTTATGGTGCGGTTAGAAGCGATTTTGACGTAAAGGTTTTTCACTGTTCATAAAACTGAAGCGCGACTTTGTTAAAACATGAAGAGGCAAACCATAGTAGCGAATAGGTTAAGTTCTAGATTTGATCCAAGTTTGAGACAGATTAGTTTTCAGTCGGTTTACTACTTACTTGAATAATGAATCGCGACTACAGTCAGTAGAATACATGTTCAGAACGTTTGTTGGTAAGGCTTTACCGAGATGGCTTGAGTTTGGAGTATAGGTAACTGTTTTGGGTTGTCGAATGCTGCAATGCAATTTCTGAATATCGTGAGGAGTGGAAATGCTAGAGCCTTGTACCGTTCTAACATGGACTGATAATCAATTGATAACGCCTGACACTTCGTGGGTTTTGACTCATCGTAATTACTACCCTCGTTGCGAACAACTCGTAACAACTAGGGCCCTTTGTGAGTTAGATATCTATCTTAAACGATACCAATACTTCACCGAACCTCGTGGTGTCGTTGACCCTAGATTTCCCATTTTGGCCTTTTCATATGGAGAAGGCAGAGAGGTTAATCAACTCATTGCCGAGCAAGTCATTACTATTATGCTCAGTCAGCCAAGGATTCAAGCTATCCTGCAATGGGAAATCTGCGACATTGTTTTAGACTCTCAGCCAAATTTTAAGTCGCGCGTTACTTCCATTCAGTTCGGGCATAACGAGACTTATATGACAACAAAAGAAGTCGCTTTGAAGGCTATTCAGTATACCCAAGTTCGCAAGGTGAATATTGTTGCTCAACTTTGGCATGCAAGCCGCTGTATTCGTCAGGCAGAAGAATGTGGTTGGCACTGTATTTCCTTGCGGGGTGTCGATGCTTTTGCTCCAACTGACCCACAGCCATGGGTTCGCCATCCGCTGTCTTGGTTATTAAAAGAGAGTCGATATCGTTATACCGAGTCGCAGGAGGGCAATTTCGTCATTCAACCTAGGACGACGGTATAGCTGACGTTATACCATTCGCTTCTTCTCTGTCTTAGTTCTCAAAACTCACTTGGCTGTATATGCATACAGTTATTTCTACGTTAAATTATCACTAGTAACAACGTGGAAGGTAGATTTATGGAAAACGTTAAACAGATAGTTGAAGCGTATTGGCGTGCAATGGAAGGGAATGATTTCTATTATGCGAGTGAGTGTTTAGCAGAAAGTATTGAAGTTCATTGGCCTCAGTCGAATGAAAAAATCGTGGGAAGAGAGAACTTTGCTGCGGTAAACACTGAGTATCCCGCTAATGGGTTGTGGCAGTTTGATATTGTTTCTATTGTTGCAGAGGGTAATACGGTCGTTACCGATGTTAATGTCACTGATGGAAAGATCAAAGCAAAAGCTATTACTTTTCATACCGTGGAAAATGGAGAAATCGTCAAGCAAGTAGAATATTGGCCAGACGACTATCCGGCGGCAGAATGGCGCAAACGCTGGGTTTGCGCCATTAGTTAGGTTAGGCTGCGCCCTTTTTTGGCTCAGACGTCTCCTCTTCCGAGATTTCGTTTTCGCTGGTGTTATCACTTAGCACATCAGCAAGCGTTGACTTAGATAGGTGGCCTTGAAGGTCACCGTTGTCATCGACAACCGGAAGAGGGTGATCGTTATCCAGCGTTTCTGGAATCACTTCCTCCAACAAAGCATCGCTTTTCACCGCGGGAACATCATCCAACATCTCATCAGGAATTTCCTTATGGTAATCAGAGCGCTCAACTTGCTCCAACGCTTCTTGGGTAATGACTCCTTGGTATCCTTCATCAGTGACAACGTAACCATAATCGTGTTTTGAACGACGCATTTGTGTCAGTGCTTCACCAAGAGTTTCGGCAGTAATGCGCGAAATAGGAGGTTGCATCACTGTCTCTACGGTTAATGCACGCGCACGATTAACGTCTTTAACAAAGGCTTCAACATAGTCGTCTGCTGGGTTTAGCAGTATATCGACAGGTTTGTCTTGTTGAACAACCACGCCATCGCGAAGGATTGCGATGCGATCACCTAAGCGCAGTGCTTCATCCAAATCGTGAGTGATAAAGATAATGGTCTTGTGCAGTTTTTCCTGAAGTTCGATCAGCTGGTCCTGCATTTCGCTGCGGATTAACGGATCGAGTGCTGAGAATGCTTCATCCATTAAAAGGATATCGGCATCGGTACAAAGGGCGCGAGCAAGGCCAACACGTTGTTGTTGTCCTCCTGAAAGTTGGCTAGGGTATTGTTCTTCATAGCCTTCTAAGCCAACGGTCTTAATCCATTCTTTTGCCTTGGCTAAGCGATCTGTTTTGCTTAAGCCTTGAATCTGTAACCCATACGCTACGTTGTCGATGACTGACTTATGCGGAAGTAATCCAAAACGTTGAAATACCATCGACATCTTATGGCGGCGGAAATCTCGCAAGTCTTTATCGGATAGTTTCATCACGTCAGAACCATCAACGATAATCTCACCTTCAGAAGGGTCGATAAGGCGGTTAAAGTGACGAATCAAAGTGGATTTACCCGAGCCGGAAAGTCCCATAACGACGAAAATTTCGCCAGGGTAGACATCAAGGTTGATGTCTTGAAGTCCGAGAGTATGGCCAGTACGGGCTAGTAGCTCATCTTTGGTCTCACCGTCCTTGACAGCTTGTAAGTATGACTTATCTTTAGGACCAAAGATCTTATAGAGGTTTTTAATTTGAATAATTGGTTGAGGTTGAGTCATTATTCTCTTCCTCCTAAGTGAGCTTGGGTACGCTTAGCGTAGCTTTGGGAAACGCGGTCGAAGATGATAGCAAGTGCAACGATCGCTAGACCATTTAAAAGACCTAAAGTGAAGTATTGGTTGGTAATAGACTTAAGCACAGGTTGACCCAATCCTTTAACCCCAATCATAGAGGCGATAACTACCATGGCGAGCGCCATCATAATGGTTTGGTTGATACCTGCCATAATATTTGGCATTGCCAATGGAACTTGCACGCCAAACAGGCGCTGCATCGGACTTGCGCCGTACGCAGTAGCAGCTTCAAGAACTTCTTTGTCTACTAAGCGAATGCCAAGATCTGTCAGTCGAATCACTGGTGGAATGGCATAAATGACGACGGCAATAACGCCCGGAATTTTACCAATGCCAAGTAGCATGACCACGGGTATCAAATAAACAAACGCTGGCATGGTTTGCATAATATCGAGTATCGGAGTGATCACGGCTCGTGCTTTCTTAGACTGAGCCATAATTATACCGGTAGGTATTCCGAGCGCGATGGCGACAAAGGTGGAGACGAGAATAATACTCATGGTTCGCATGGTATTGTCCCACATTCCGAAGAAGCCGATTAGAAAGAATGCAATACCAACAGAAGCACTAAGCTTCCATGAGCGACTGGCTAAGTAGGCTAGGCCGACCAAAATACCGAGGATGAGCCACCAAGGGCTAGAAAGAAGCAGCTTTTCAAACCAGATTAAAAAACTTAAGAGAGGGTCAAAGATGGATTCGATGGCGTCGCCATATTCGCGAGAGAAGTCGCGATATGCGCCGTCGAGGGTTTTACGAATATCGAGTAGTTGTTTTCTATCGAGCTGAGGTATTTCACTCAACCAACTGGCATTAGACATCTGTTACTCCTTGATTACTTCTGCCATTTAAGAAGATCCCTAACTTAGGGATCTTCTTTTAGTGTGATTGACGCCAACCAATGCCATCACGGCGAGTATTGGATCAATCTCTGACTCTAATTTGCCTCTAAATCCGAAGAGGCAATCCTTCTAGAGCTTTATTTCTTTTACAGTGAATCAACCGCTTTTTGTACTTTTGCGGCTACGTCAGGTGACAGCCATGCTGCCCACGTATCTTTGTATTCCTTCATAAAGTGCTCAACGGCATATTCACCATCTGCTTGCTCGTCTTCCATCCAAGCAAGTAGGCCATTCATTTGAGCATTGGTGAATTCACGCTGCTTGAAATACGCCATCGCTTCTGGTGACTTCTTCGCAAAGCTATCGGTAACAACCGTCTCAACAGCTGAAGGTGGGTACATCGTAGGTTTAGGATCAAGACATTCTTCTTGGGTAATACAGTCTTTAAACATGGTCTCGTCGACACCGCTGCCAAAGTCTACTTTGACCATTTTGTATTTACCAAGAACCGCAGTCGGTGCCCAGTAATAACCAAACCACGCTTCTTCACGTTCATAGGCTTTCGCAATCGAGCCGGAAAGACCTGCACCTGAACCTGGGTCGACTAGTTCAAATCCCGCTTGTTCCATACCTAGTGCATTAAATAAGTTACCAGCAGAAATTTGGCAGTTCCAACCTGCTGGGCAAGTATAAAATGCTGACTTACTTGGGTCTTCTGGGTGAGTGAATTTCTTCGCGTTGGCAAGTACGCCTTCGATCGTTGCGAGAGTAGGATCTTGTTTAACCATGTATTCAGGAACCCAGAAGCCTTCTTCACCGCCATCGGTAAGCGTAGTTCCGGCGTATTGAATCTGACCTTCCTTAACACCGAGATCTAAGGCTTCACGCATAGAGTTACTCCAGAACTCAGGTGCGATATCAGGTTGTCCTTTTGAAATCATCGATGCGCCTGTTGGCATGGTATCGCCGGGAACAAGTTCTGCATCACAGTCGAAACCATGTTCCAGAATAAATTTATCGATGTTGGCGATGAGTGTGGCTGAATTCCAGTTCATGTCAGCGATAGTGACAGTACCACACTCGTTTGCAGAGGCTGTTTGAAGACTTGATGTAGCTAAAAGAGATGAGAACAATAACGTCCTAGTTAAGTGTTTCATAGTGATTTTCCATTTCAGAGTTCGCTATTAAGTATATGAAATGGAAAAAATATTACAAATTGCATTCACAAACTGTTCACATTGCTGTGACCTAGCTTTCAACAATCGCGGTCTCTTTATGCATTCGTTTGCGTTTCTTCTCATGTTTGGTTAACCAGACAATAGGAACGACGATCATCAAGGTACCAATTGCCATAAAGATATCGGGAACTTCACCGAACCACAGTAAGCCCACTGCCACTGCGCCAATCAAACCGCTGTATTCTGCGCTGGCAATTTTGTTGCTATCTACAGAACGATAGGTTAACACACACGTCGCCGCATAAATCAAAATAAAGGTGCTTGATGCGGCGGCCACAGGGAACGAACTCCAATCCCAAGATTGACCTTCCATGTATGCCAAACATAACGAGACTGGCATTCCAACAAGATTAGTTATGAGTAACGTGTGTACGACCGATTGCTGTTTGGGCAGTTTGCGAATTAATAGATTGTTTACCGCAATAGTAAGCGCAACCACCAAGGCCGATAAGGCGGCAAAATCGACTTGGTCAGGTCTGATAATGACTAACACACCGGCAAAACCCATAATCGCTGCCGCGATAGTTTGGCGCGAGAGTTTCTCACCAAAAAACAGGCCAGCCAAAGGTAACATCATCAGCGGTGCTGCGTAGAAAATAGCATTGGCTGTTGCCAATGGCATTGATGAAATGGCGTAAACCATGAATATGGCGCCAAACAACCAAACGTGTGCTCGCAGAGCATGCCACTTCAAACCTTCAGTGATGTTTTTTGGTTTACTAAATAGGAAAAAAGGCAACAAGATCAGAACCGCTGACAACTGACGGAAGAAGACGAACTGAAAAACAGCGACGTCATTACCCACACTTTTAATTAGTGCGTCTGACAAAATAGCAATTTGATTACCAAATACGAGCAAAAGCATCGCTACGCCGACGGTCATTGGTTTCATGTTTATCCTCCTCTTCCTCTTTACGAGAGCATACGAGATGACCTAGGATGAAGTGAAATGATAAATATTCACTTAGTATGAGATATTTAGATAATGAAACTTCCTCCGTTACGTGCCGTCCATTGTTTTGAATCTGTAGCAAGAAACCTCAGCTTTTCACTTGCCGCTGAAGAGCTCAATGTGACCCAAAGTGCCATCAGTCATCAGATTCGTTTATTGGAAGAGTATTTAGGCGAAGTGCTATTTATTAGACAAGGGAGAAAGCTGTCACTTTCTCAAATTGGTGAAAGCTATTTGGAAGAGATTAGCCCTGCCGTTGCGTCTATTGCGAAGGCCAGCCAGAGAATTAGAGAAGGGGAGCGTGGCACGATACGTTTGGCGCTATACAGTTCGTTAGCCGTAAAGTGGTTGATTCCAAGGTTGTCTGATTTTAAGCGCCTATATCCTGAAATCGAGCTGACACTAAACATGGTAGCGGAAGATCCCGAGTTATCAGATAACATAGGTGATTGCTTTATTACTGTAGAGAAACCTCGAAGGAATTTTGTTGCCGAGCCTTTATACAACGAGGTTCTTTACCCAGTTTGTAGCCATAAAATCTGGAAAGAGATAGATGGAAAAAACCTTCCTGAGGCGTTGTGGAACTATCCCATCTTGTCGACGGATTCTGTATTCAGAGAAAGAGGTAAAGACTGGCTAAAATGGTGTCAAGCAGGCGGTATAACCATGCCAAAAGACCTTGATATGCAGCACTTCAGCCATATGTTGTTGGCCGTAGAAGCGGCGAAGTATGACCAAGGAATCACCTTCGCTAATGGTTACATGATGACTGAGCGAGACTTACAAGATTTGGTCGTGATCCCTTCACATGGATTAGAAACGGGCGACAATTTTTATTTCGTTTACAAGAAGAGTCGTGCCCGACAGCCGGAAATCAAGAAACTGGCTAGTTGGCTACAACAGCAGTGTAGTTAGCGTTCTCCCTAGTTCAATTAGGAAGAACGCTTAGCGTATTTAACGCATTAGGCTGGCTCTTTCACTTGCTTAGTGGCAAGAAGTAGCTCATTGACTTTATTGATAGAGAAGGCTTTATCGACCGCTAAAGTAAACTCGCATAATCCTACTTTAATAATGAGCGAGTTTAGCTCAGGGAAGTGAGGGTGAGGTTCTAGCGATACGTTTTCAATCAAGCCTATTCGAATAAAGGTGTGACCGAATTTATAGTTGGCATCTTTAACATCGATAATGTGTTTACCTTGGTTAGCGATAATCAAATCAACGCCATCTGTCATAATCATTGAGCGTAACAGTTTGTATTGCACGAAATTATGGTAAAGATCCATGATGCTCGTGCGTTTTCTCTCTGTGAGCATCATTTCGCTTTGGTAAGCCAGTATGTGCAGCGGCTCTAATAGCTTTTCGGTGCCACAATAGAAACTGTAGGTCACTTTGTCCAACAAACTCGCGTCATTTAGTTCTGTAGAAATAGGGTAACTGGTTCTCGGAGAGACAATTTCACGCAATAGTTTTATCACATGGCTGGCAACGTCTTGAGATACGAGGTTGTATTTGATGATCATCTCGCCTTGAATCGATTGAAGGCCAATGTAGTTGTCGAGCAAATCACCGCCATGAGTGAGGAACAACACATCGGTGTACCACATTTTCTCGGCTTGAATCCGCTCACCATCAATCTTCAAATGCATGATGAAATCTTGTTGAATGATGACAACTTCGGGATAAAGCAACATGCCTGGCTTCATATTTCTACGTTCTTGATGCACAGGAATCTTAAAGCTGTATACCGCGTCTTCAAAGAAATGCTGCTGTTCTGAGAACTGGGGTGGAATGTCTTCTTGCGATTTTATTTCGATCAACCAGGGGCCAAACTGGTCATACTCTTTCTTTAGATCGTACATACCTACCTTCCTTGTTGTCTATTATTTGCTCAATATAACTCTATGTAAAATAATAGCAGGTTGTTGTGATCTTACTCGAAAGACCACCAATAAATGATGGTGGTCCGAATTGTGTTACGTTGTGGAGCAGAGGCTAAGCTGCTCCACTTTGTTTATCCCTCGTTTTTAAAACAACACTGCCGCGCCTAAGAAGAAATGATTGGATGAACCCCGATAGTCGGTCGGTTGATTCGTATTCCAATTTAACGTGTCGTTGAGTGTGACATCGTCTCTGTAACCCTCAACATAGATTTCTCCCCACGGAACAGGAGCCCAAGCTGCACCTAAATTAATCATCGCCACTTTAGTATTGGTCTTGTTAGCCAAGTCATCTTTATCTAACGCCCATTCATAACTGCCATAGAGACGGATATTTTCGGTGACATATAGGTTTGCACCAAGACCAACATTATCCGTGGTGCCTTTGAACGCTGGATTGGTTGCGCCATCTTCAGACATAAATCGTTCGTAGCGTCCGGAGACAGAGAGTAATCCCTCAGCAAAATGATGTTCAAAAGCAATGGCATACTGCTCAATGGTTGCATCCGTTGCGGTCAGGCTGGCACTTGGGTCCGGGATACCAAGTAAGTCGATAAACTCGCCATTAATATGATTGGCTTGGTTATATGCCGCCGCTAGGTAAGTACCGAAATCAAAAGTATAGGTTGCAGCGACACCAAAGCCATTATCTATGGTGATAGTAGGGCGCGTCTCAACAGGCGCATATACGGAGCCAAAGTTAAGGCCATTACCAAACGAGATTTGGTCCTCATTACGACTGGCTTGATATTGCAGTCCAACATAGTAATTCTCTGACTCTTTTGACCACACAACAGTATTCTTGGTTCGTCTGCTACCCAGCTCATCAGACTGCATCATATTTAAGCCACCAGCCCAATATGCGTAATAGCCCTTGTCTGTTTTCATGTAAGGGCTTTCTTGGCGGCCAATAGTTACTTGTCCGTAAATATCATGGCCGAAGCCAACATAGGTTTGGCGTTGCTGTAATGCAATGTCCGATGTATCTGATTGAGTACCAAAGTTAACGTCCCATTCCAGTTTTACGAGGGCTTTAAAGTGCCCATGGGTGTGAGAGATATCGAAGCCCAAATATGAGCCAGGATCTTCTACGTGGATAACATCGCTATTGTAGTTGTAGCCATTGGCGTTACCCATGGCGCTAGCTGAGTTGTAATCATAACGGCTAAGCTGCGCGGCTATCGCCCCGTAAATTGATAGTTCGGTACCTTCGTCGTTGTAAAGCTCTATTGCATTGGAAGAAAAAGTTGCCAAAAGTGCTAGGAAAATAGGGTTCAGTTTAGTCATGTTTCTTAAGCTTATAATTAGGTTGCAAAAGTCTTTGCCTACGTTTTAAACGCTAGCATGTCATAGTATTTAATTATCTTTTCTATATTTGTTATGTTTGAATTTGTTATGTTTTTGTTTAGGTTATTATGTCCCTCTGCATTAATTTGTTGGCTGACCGGAGTTTAATTAAATGGTGTGGAGTTATTCATGGTACAAATCACAACTTATAGTTTTATAATTTTTTATGTAATTAATTAGACTATGGTAATGACTCTTACTTATAGAATTAATGAATGGATTAGGGTTGAGGGGAGTAAAGAAATCTGTCGCTGATTTAGGTATGTTGAAATATCAAGGGTGAAATGTGGTTGGAATGTAAAAATGCCTCCAGAGAAGGAGGCATTAAGTAGGTCACATTTTAGTCACTATTTAGAAGAAAACAGCTGCGCCGAGGAAGAAGTGAGCGCCTTTTGATTCTGTGTCAGCTGGAGCAGCGCCAGTCTCATAGTTAATACTGTCGTTAAGCTGTACGTCATCGTAGTAACTTTCTAGATACACTTCACCCCAAGCGACTGGCGCCCAACCAAAGCCAATATTGTATATATTTGCTTCAGATTGCGTTTTACCTGTCAGGTTATTGTTTTCTTTAGCATATTCATAACTTCCGTAGATTCGCATTGATTCCGTAAAGTAGAAGTTAGCACCTAATCCGAAGTTGTCAGTTTTACTGTCGAAGATCGGGCTGCTACTACCATCTTTTGCTTCGAAATGCTCATATCGTCCAGAGACAGAAATTGCCCCATCCATAAAGTGATGCTCAGCAGCTAACGCATATTGCTTCACTTCGGCATTGTCTGCTGTACCGGTGGCGCTGCCTAAGATATCGATAAAATTCCCGCTGATATCATTTGCTTGGTTATAAGCAGCAGACACGTATGTTCCGAAGTCAAACGTATACGCTAAAGCACCACCGAACCCATCTTTTATTTTTATTTTTGAACGAGTTAAGCCATTCGCGTCGATCGAGCCACCTACGATAAAGGAACCAAAGTTTAACCCGTTACCGAATGCGATTTGCTCCACATCACGTCGCGCTTGATATTGCAATCCTACGTACAAATTATCGAAATCATTTTGCCAAACGACGGTATTCGGAGAGCGACGACTACCCAGCTCGTCAGACTGCATCATATTGAGACCGCCAGCCCAGTAAGAGTAGTAGCCTTTGTCCGTTTTCATATATGGACTTTCTTGGCGACCAATAGTCACGGTACCAAAGTCCTCGTGGCCGAAGCCAGCGTAAATTTGTCTTGCGGTAAGTGCCTCTAAACTATCTCCATATCCATTAACGTCTGTTTGAGTCCCGAAGTTAACATCAAACGCTATTTTGGCTATACCTTTAAACTTTCCTTGTGTATGACTGATATCAAATCCAACATATGACCCTGGATCTTCGATAAATGTAGAGTCACCGTTAAGGCCATAGGCATCATCTGACCCCATTGGTGTTGATTTATCATAATCATACTTACTCACTTGTGCAGCAATCGCACCATACATAGTAAGTTCAGTGCCTTCGTTATTATATAATTCGATAGCGCTAACTTGAGAGGCAGCAAATACACTTACAGCTAATGTAGAAAGTTTGAATAGACTTTTCATAGTTATTCCTTTTTATAATTTCCGTTTTTTGGATAAAACAATCCCCATTCAAAAATAAATCTATTTTTGAATACCACTATTAGGGGACATAGTTTGGAGCAGATTAATTAATCTTTGTTGATGGTTTCCTACTTTATTAATAAATACGTTATTTATATTTAGTGTAAGATATTTTTTTCAAACGTGTGTTTAACCTCGGTCACATTTATAGGACCGATGATTGCTCATGTATGAACTAGGCAAATAGAAGGAGGGTTGTACTTTTTATAAAACGAATGGTTGTTAATAAAATATTACTCTTAGTGGTATTTCGGTAATAAAGTTGAGGGATTTTTGAGTGTATTCATAACTCAGCAAGCGAAGTCAGCAGTCGTTTCATGCCTGATTGGTCCAAATATCCATCTGGCTTTTTGGTCGCGCGTAAATATTGATAAGCAGTGATGAGCTTACGATGCTCGAAAATGTCCTTTTCAGCCAGCCGAGTGCCGTTAACGGCATCGTAGGCCAGTTGGTAGGCTTCCATATCAACAACTTCGGCCTGGCGGTACAGGTATCCGCATCCTGTTGCTAACCATTCGAGTGAACAGTTGGCTTTCATGGCGATTTGGTTAGCTTTTGCTAAGCTTGGTTCACTACCTTTTAAGTATTTGCGAATGAGTGCTTCTGATAGTTCGACACGTCGAGCAAATCCGCTAACACTCTCTTGTCCAATCAATTCTTGTAGTCTGTCTGCAAAGCTCACAACTTCGTACTCTAGTTCGTTTTTTCGAAGTTTACCCGTTGAGAGCTAGGTAAAACAAGCATAGGATGTTGGCAGACTTAAATAAGGAGATAACCAATGGTTTCGAATGTTACAGCTGTTTCGAAAGTGACAATGGCGCCAAATGGACCAGAGTTTTCAGAACTGGTTCAGGGGTATTGGCGATTAGCCGATTGGGGAATGACACCGCAACAACGTCTGACCTTCCTTAAACAGCATATTGAACTCGGTGTTACTACTGTTGATCATGCTGATATCTACGGTAACTATGAGTGCGAACGTTTGTTTGGTGAGGCGTTAGCACTAGATAGCTCAGTCCGTGAACAGATTCAAATCGTCTCAAAATGCGACATCAAACTGTGCTCAGATAAATACCCGGATCGTAAGATCAACCATTACGATACCAGTGCAAAACATATTTATGAGTCAGTAGATAACTCGTTACAACGCTTGGGCGTAAACGAGTTAGATGTACTGTTAATTCACCGTCCAGACGTTTTAATGGATGCTGATGAAGTTGCTGATGCGTTTAATGAACTATACAAGATTGGTAAGGTCAAACACTTCGGCGTTTCAAACTTCTCGCCACGCCAGTTTGAATTGCTGCAATCGCGTTTGAGCAAGCCACTAGTGACTAACCAAGTAGAAATTAACCCGCTTAATTTTGAAGTGGCTCATGACGGTACGCTAGATCAATTGCAACAACTTCGTGTGTTGCCAATGGCATGGTCAACACTTGCTGGTGGAGAAATCTTCAACGGCAAATCGGAACAAGCGAAGCGAGTCCGAGCAGAACTTGAGGCAATTCGCAACGAAGTAGGGGCGGCCAGCATCGATCAGGTGATTTATGCGTGGGTTAAGCGTCTTCCTTCGAATCCTTTACCTATCATTGGTTCAGGCAAAATTGAACGAGTTAAAGCAGCCGTTGCTTCTCTAGAAATAGAACTTACTCGTGAACAATGGTTCAGAGTTTGGGTTGCAGCAAAAGGTCACGGTGTGCCATAGACACATTAAGTCGCCCTTATTAAATGACGAGGACCTTGCTGTGATTCATAGCAAGGTTTTTTTCTAACAATCGCTGACTTGGTGAGTAGTGCTTACTGTGATACATATTCTGACATAAACAGTGTTTATTATTAGCGAGAGTGATGTTATAACATAACAATTGTGTTTTAGTTATTGTTATCCTATGAAGTCTCCACGATACGTCTTGTTTGCTATCGCTGCTGTCTCATTTTCCCTCGCAGCGTACCTCTCACTTGAACAAGAACAGCCTCAACCTGAACCTGTAACTATTAAAATTACACCATACAAGTCTACGCTCGATAACCCTGAAATTAGCGCTTCAACCCCAACGACATCGCTGCAAGCAAAAAAGCCTAACCTTGCTAAAGTCCATTACATCGTTAAAGTTGGTGACTCGTTAAGCACCATTTTTAATGCCTGGGACTTGTCGTATAACACTCTGCAAAGTCTACTAGAGGCCGATTTAGACTCTCTGAAACTCGATACTATTAAGCCTGGCGACCACCTAGAAATGGTGATAGATCGAAACACTAACCAGCTCAAGCAATTAACCTATCATGAAAGCTTAGTGGAAAGGGCTGTATACAAACGCTTGGAAGATGGCAGCTACAGCTATGAATTTATTGAAGAACAGGGTGAGTGGAAGACACATCTCTTCTCTGGAGAAGTAATTGGCAGCTTTTCGAGCTCTGCCCATAAAGCAGGGTTAACGATCACACAGATCGCCAACATTACCCGAGTCCTAAGAGACAAAATAAACTTCGCCAAAGATTTTAGAGCGGGTGATACCTTTAACATTCTGGTCAATGAGCAATACCTGCGTAACCACTTAACAGGTAATACCGAAGTACAAGGTATCTCGATTACGATTAGAGGAAAAGAAGTCGCTGCGTTCTTGGCTGAAGATGGTCGTTTCTATGATCGTGAAGGTAACAGTTTAGAGCAAGCCTTTGACCGCTACCCCGTTGCGAAACCGTTCAGAAGAATTACCTCACCATTTAATCCACGACGCATCCATCCTGTTACTGGGCGTATTTCACCACATAACGGTACTGACTTTGCAGCGCCTGTCGGCACACCCGTTCATTCGACTGGTGATGGTAAGGTAATTGCCGTGCGCAACCACCCTTATGCGGGCAAGTATTTAGTTATTGAGCATAACAGTGTCTACAAAACACGATACTTACATTTGCAGCGTATTCTTGTTAAACGAGGTGACCATGTTAAGCGTGGTCAGACAGTGGCTTTATCTGGAGCAACTGGGCGCTTAACGGGGCCCCATTTACACTTTGAAGTGCTAGTACGAAATCGTGCAGTTGATCCAATTACAGCTAACTTGCCGATGGCAACGTCGATACCACCGAAGGATAAGCCTGCGTTTATTGCGCGAATTTCGGAATTTGACCAACTTGTTGGTAACGAAGGCGATATTCCGGCGGTTCAAGAAAAACGCCATGTTTAATCGGTTCGCATTGAGAGCTTTCAACTGGCAGGGAGTATTCTTTGTGGTTTTGTTGACGTTGGCGACCAACGTCAACGCACACCCACATTCGTGGATAGGTAACCAGTTAACGATCAATGGCAAAGGGACACTGGTGGATAGCATCAGCATGGAATGGGTGTTTGATCCTTTCACCAGCGCCTATGCGCTAGACGGCGATTTTTCAGTGTTTGATAGCGAAGAAAAAGCGCATAAAGAAGCGGTAAGGTTGATGTCGAATCTTTTGAATACACATTACTTTACCTATTTGTATGTTGATGGCGAACCGCTTAAGTTTCGTTTGCCAGAGGTCTACGCATTAACTAAGCGAGGACGACGTATGGTACTGACTTTTACATTGCCGTTATCTCGCGCTATCGATGTATCGACTCAGGAGCTGGATGTTCAGGTTTACGATAATACCTACTTCATCGATATTTCTTGGAAAGACCCGTCGACCGTTACGCTTAGTCCAGACGTAAGTGGCAAATGCAAGACTACCCTTGAAACCCCAAATCCGTCTCAAGAAATCCTTGATTACGCGAACTCATTAGGCATTGATGAACAAGGGGATGACGACCTTGGTGCTCATTTTAGTCAGAAAGTGAGCATACATTGTGAATAACTTGAACCGTTGGATTCAAGCTTTAACGCTGGCACTAATATTGGCCGTTTTTGTCGCCGTGATTATGGGTGTGATCGAGAACATTGACTCCCTTAGATGGGTGTTTGTTTCGATACAGCGATCGCTACTAGAACAGCTATCTGACTACTTGGATCTGGTTGACTCTGGCGACTGGCAGGCACTCATTGTTACTGCACTGTGTACTTTTGCTTATGGTTTTACTCATTCTTTGGGGCCGGGGCATGGCAAAAGTGCGGTGATGTTGCTCGCAACAAGCTCAACCTTAAGCCGATGGAAACTAGTTTGGTTAAGCCTACTTATCAATATGTTGCAAGCAGCAGTGACGATCTCCATTGTTTTGCTTGCCAACCAGTTCTTATCTATTGGGTATCGGGCTTCCATAGGCTGGGTTGCATCCATCAATCAGTTTGTTGGCGCTGGTATGGTGGTGCTTGGCGTCGTTTATTTGATTAAAGGTTGTATCAAACAAAAACGGCCACACGAACCTGAAGTCAGTACCGTGGCGACATGGAATTTCTCAAACGTTATATTATATGGATTGCGACCTTGCAGCAGCTCGGCATTGATAGGGCTTTTCAGTATGCTTTGGTTTGGCTGGCAGTTGTCGTTAGGTTTGATGCTGGCGAGCTTTTTCGGTAGCTTTCTATCATTAAGCTTAGTGGTCGTATTCGGTCAAAGCGCTTGGTTTAAACTGGAATCTTTACTTCATCGTCGACATAAAAACCAAGAGAAACAATGGATGTGGGGTTATGTCGCGGTTTTCGCTATTTCAAGCTTTTATATCATGGTCGGCTGGTTGTTTTGGGAGACAAGTGCAGTACAAATGTCTCCCATCTTGTGACTATTAACGTTCTATTTTAATTTGTGGTTGCTGACTATTGGCTGGCTGAGTCAGTGACCCAATTCTTGTTGCCGTAACACCACAACTTCTGCAGAAGTTCAGCATATCGTTTACGCCGCTCTTTTCTACTGCGAGAAGCAGGCCACCAGAAGTTTGTGGATCGCATAAGATGGCTTTGTCAAAGTCGCTTATTTCACCCAGCATATGTTTGACTGAGTCATAGTTTCTGTGAGTGCCTCCAGGTATGGTGCCTAACTCAATATATTCCTCAACGCCAGGTAGCAGAGGTATCGCAGGTAAATCGATATGGGCATCTAGATTGGAACCATTACAGACTTCAGTAAGGTGGCCAAGTAAGCCAAACCCCGTTACATCTGTGATAGCTTTTACTTGTGAAAACTCAGCAAGCTGCTGACCAATCACGTTGGACTCACACATCCATTTCACTGCTAGTCCTTTATGTTCTGGTTTAAGCTGCTTTTTCTTCTCAGCACTGGTTAATAAACCGATACCTAGAGGTTTGGTTAGAAAGAGGTCACAGTCTGCGGTGGCTTTTGAATTCTGTTTGATTTGATCTAACTTGCCAGTTCCGGTTACGGCCAAGCCAAATATCGGCTCTGGGGAGTCAATGGAATGGCCGCCCGCAAGCTCAATACCTGCTTTTTGGCAGACGCTGCGTGCTCCCTCTATAACTTTTCCTGCAATCTCTGGGGCCAATTTGTCGATAGGCCAGCCTAAAATCGCTAGCGCCATAATAGGTTTCCCACCCATCGCATAGATGTCGCTAATAGCGTTAGTGGCAGCAATACGGCCAAAATCAAACGGGTCGTCAACGATTGGCATGAAAAAGTCGGTGGTACTGATAACGCAGTGTCCATCGCCAATATGATAAACCGCGGCATCATCACGGCTAAGGTTGCCAACGATTAATTGATCACTGCTTGGCGTAGGTGTGTAGGAGGCAAGAATTTGGTTAAGGACTTTTGGTGACAGTTTACAGCCACAACCGGCACCATGACTGTATTGGGTAAGCGCGATATTTTCCATAGCAACAACTCCGTACGTAAGTGAATTAGGGAGAGAAGCATCAATGAGGCAATAACCAAGTGCAGACTTGGTTATTACAGCGCCCCATTTTAGCTATTGAGAGCGTTCAACAAGAGATTGTCGAAAATAGTTAGCTATAGCACTTCTCGTTCAGACCATATTTTTTGAGTTTTCGATAAAGAGTAGCAATTCCTATGCCTAGTTCTTCCGCAACTAATTTGCGGTTTCCTAGTCGGCCAATTGCTTCTTCAATTCTGACTCGTTCCATGTCTTCTAAGCTCATTCCTGAATCCTGAATAGGGCTAGGTTTGGGCTCGGGTTGATGTGCTTCAAAGTGAGGGGGGAGAAGGTCAACATCAATCTGTTCGCCTTCCGGTACGATATTAATCAGATACTCTACTAAATTACTCAATTCACGAACGTTGCCCGGCCAATGGTAACTGGTTAAACAGCTCATGGCTTCTTCAGACATACCTGGGTAATTGGTACCCAGTTTTTGGGTATGTATGTCCATAAAGTGATTAACCAACAGAGGTACGTCACCTTCGCGCTCACGCAATGCAGGTAGTTGCAAAGGAATAACGTTAAGTCGGTAGTAAAGGTCTTCACGGAACTTGTTAGTAGCAATCATCTCGGCGAAGTTTCGGTTGGTCGCAGAAATGATTCGAATGTCCACTGGAGTGGCTTTGTTAGAGCCAATTGGCATGACTTCGCGCGCTTCTAGTACACGAAGCAGTTTCGCTTGTAACTGCATCGACATATCGCCGATTTCGTCTAGGAAAAGTGTGCCATTGTTTGCGGCTTGGATTAAACCGACTCGGCCTTTACTGGACGCACCGGTAAAGGCGCCCTTGGTATAACCAAATAGTTCACTTTCCAGTAGCTGATCCGGGATCGCTGCACAGTTGATAGCAATAAACGGGTTTTGTGCTCGTCCGCTGAGCTTATGAACAGCGTTGGCGATGACTTCTTTACCTGTACCACTTTCACCATTAATAAGAACACTCGATGGGCTCTTAGAAATGCGCGACATGAGTCCTTTCAGCTTTTGCATTTTTGCACTTTCACCGATGACTTCGGCAAATACGGCGTTGGTCTCGTAAGGTAGGACAGGGTTATGTGGTTGGTAGAATGACATTAAGAATAGTTTATGAGTTCGACAATTATAAAATTGCCCCACTAATAATTCTTCTCGACGACCAATAGAAACAATATGTTGCTGTTGGTGATCATTACTACCACGACATTGTGATAGGGGTCTAATATTTATTTTCTTTTCTGGCAGTTCTTGAATAGTAATATTCAGGTTAGCTAGGGCAGGTTGATTGCCATATTTAACGTAGTTATTTTCATCAAGAACTAAAACTCCTTGGTCCATATTGTCTATTAAGTTAATAAAGACATCTTCAAGGCCTTTATTCGGTGTTTGGTTTTCTGTGACTTTTGCCACAACAAGTTGCGCGGTATGTTTAATGTAGTCGGAAAAAAGCTTCGCGTTGTCTTTAATAGTCTGTTGAGATTCTTCTGTAAAAGCGACAAGGCTCATTACGCCAATACAACGATCTTCAAGAAGAATAGGAACACCTAGGAAGGCAGTTTCTCGGCACGCATCCTTAGTTGTGCATTCGGCACAGAGCGGATCGGCTTGAGACTTGATGAGTGTTTTTTCTTCTTTTGTTTCAATAATGTATCTGAAAAGTCGTGAGCTGGCGTTGAGTTTTTTTCCAAAAAATTGGCTATAGGGGCCTGTTCCCGCGATACGGACCAAATCCGCGTCAACCACTTCAGCATCCACCTTTAGAACGGTAGATAGCATCTGGGTGAATCGGATGATGGTTGGCTGTATAGCCATGAGTTCGGAAGCGTTCTTAGTTTCAGGCATAATGTTTTAATCGTTATTAAGAGAATGACATTCTATTTTTAATTACTCCTTATGAGTTTGATTTAGGTCAGAGACAAATGTACACGCCTGTCAATTTTCAGAGCTTTGGTATCTGGGTCACATATTTATCAATACGCACTTTTGAATAAATAAGCATTATTCCCATTTGATGTCAGAAAAAGAGAATTTTCCGAAATGAGTCTATCAGCCTGCGAGGCTATCAAATTGATAGTCTCACAATGATAATCTGCAATTTTCAGGTTTATAAATAAATTAACTTAGATTCGAGTATTTTATAGCTAAGATATATATCGCCTTTATATCATCCGATAAATAAAATCTCCATCACAGTTTTTTAGGTAGTTCATTTTTAACAAGAATATTTATGCTGACGACTGACTTTATGAAATTAATGGCTTGATAAATGCTTTGATCTAGCTTTCCGGCACGCCTGCTTTACTGCTCTATTTCGTGGGCGTGCCGCGAATCGTGATGCACACCTCATTCAACCAAGAGGGAGTTATTATGAATGAAGCTGGCTTAGGCAGCAGAATGCCTCGAGTAGATGGACGAGCCAAAGTAGAAGGTACGGCAGTTTACGGCGACGATGTTCACATATCGGGTTCTCTTCACGGAGTTTGCCGTTACACAGATATACCTGCGGGTAGAATTCTTTCTTTAGATACCTCGGACGCAATGAAAGTCCCTGGAGTCGAACGAATCATTACTTATGACGATATTCCGGGAGACCCCAAAGTTGGGGTGATCATTCGAGACTTTTACCCTATATGTCAGGAATGGGTACGTTTTAGTGGTGATGTTATTGCACTCGTTATTGCAGACAGTTATGAGACTGCTTGTGAAGCAAGTGAAAAGATCCGAGTCGAATATGAACCATTTCAGCCCGTTACTGATCCAGAGTCAGCGTTAGAAAGTGATGCAAGACTGATTCATCCGGATAAAGATTCTAATGTCGTTAACACTCACCACACCGTTAAAGGTGATGCAGATAAGGCAATTGCGAAGGCCGATGTGGTTATCGAACACACCTATCAAACGCACTATCAAGAACATGGCTATATTGAGCCAGAATCAATAACCACTTATCTCGACCCCAATAATAACGAGTTGACTATCGTTGGTTCAATTCAAAACCCTCATAGAGTAAGAAGCTTTGTCGCCGGTTTCCTTGGTATTCCGCAAGCAACAATCAACGTGAAGCGTTCTGTGCTTGGTGGTTCGTTTGGTGGTAAAGATGACACCATTGATCATCTTGCTTGTCGTGCGGCGCTATCTACTTACCTTACTAAACGCGCAGTCAAGTTCTCCTATAACAGAGAGCAGTCACTTATCGAAAGTACCAAGCGTCATCCATACACTATGCGCTACAAAGTAGGCGTATCGCGTGAGGGTAAAATTGAAGGAATTAAAATCAACATTATCGCGGATGCTGGTGCTTACGCGACTTGTACGCCGTTTGTAACTTGGCGATCTTCAGTTCAAGCCGCGGGTCCGTACGATATTGACCATGTTCGAGTAGACGTGACAGGGGTTTACACCAACAACAGCGTATCGGGCGCAATGCGTGGTTTTGGTTCTCCTCAGATTATCTTCGCTCACGAATCCTTGATGGATGAGATAGCACTAACATGCGATATCGACCCAATTACGGTGCGTGAACGCAATGTTCTGAAACAAGGCTCTTTGAGCATGACAGGACAATGTTTTGATCAGCATACGGTTTCAGCATCAGAAGTATTGAAAACCGCAGCGGAAAAATCTCAGTTCTATGAGCGTATGGCGGAAATGAACGCCAAGAACAACGTCAATTCGCCCATCAAATATGGTATTGGTTTAGCACTTAGTTATCGGGGCTGCTCTTTAGGAGCGGAAGGTGCGGATAACTCCACCGCGTTATTATCGTTAAATGCAGACAGCAGTCTAAATATCTCAACCGGTGTGTGCGAGAACGGACAAGGCCTGCAAACTACCATGGCAATGATAGCGGGCGAAGTGTTAGGTGTGCCTTTGGATATGGTACGTTTCTCAGAGTCGCCAACCAGCCTAATCGCTGACGGCGGACCTACCGTTGCATCTCGCGCCACAATGACGGGCGGTAATGCGGTGAAACTCGGCGCAGAAACCATCCGAGCTCGTTTGTTTGATACCATAAAATCCGACCTCAAAGTCACGCGAATTGAAGATACCACATGGCGCAACGGTCAGATTAAATCGAACTTACAGTCTGATATTCAAGTGCCACTGCAAGAGGCGATTTCACGTTGTCGTCAGCAAGGGATTAACCTTGCGGCCTACGGTTGGTTCGATCCACCTCCGATTCATTGGGATGAGGAGAAAGGTACTGGCTCGCCATATTTTACTTGGGTTTACGGCTGCCAAGTTGCAGAAGTAAAAGTAGATACCTCGACAGGTAAAGTAGATGTACTTGGGGTAACCGCAGTACACGATGTAGGTAAAGTCATTAACCCTGTCGGTTTTGAAGGTCAAGTAGCGGGTGGTATCGCTCAAGGTATCGGATTCGGTATTTTAGAAGACTACAATATCGAACAGAGCGAAGTGAAATCCGATAACTTCGATACCTACTTAATGCCCACTATTAAAGATATTCCCAACCTCAATATCCACGCGATAGAAAATCCTGACCCAGCAGGCCCTTACGGCGCGAAAAGTATTGGTGAACCTGCCGCAGAGCTCGCCGCTGCTGCCATCGTTAATGCTGTTGCGTTTGCCACCAAAAAACGTCACAGAACGTTACCACTGACACTGGAGCAAGTGTATTTAGGCTACAACCTTAAAAAACCAGTGCGTCAAAGTGAACTCTTATGCAGCGGCGACAACCATCATCAAGTGAACCGCTTGTGCGATCTCAATGTGACTCGACCTGAAACCTTGGGTGAGGCGTTGTCGTTAATGCAGCAAGGTTCAATGACTATCTTAGCGGGTGGTACCGATGTGCTTGTTCAGCATCGTTTGCAAGAAACCGCAGCACCACTACTCGATATCACGGGCCTCAAAGAGCTAAAAACTATCACTCACGAAGGTAACAGCATAGTGATTGGTGGTGGTGCATGCATCACTGATGTCGTGGAGCACGAAGAAGTACGTCACCACTTCCCATTATTAGCAACTGCATGCAAAACCATAGGTTCAACACAAATCAGAAACCGTGCAACATTAGGCGGCAACATCGCCAATGCAGCACCATGTGCCGACTCAATTCCTCCGTTGATCGCTTACAAGGCAGAAATTGAGCTAGCGTCTGAAAAACAAGTGAGACGCTTACCTATAGCTGAGCTTCTTAAAGGCGGTTATCGCACGGACATTCAACCAGATGAGCTACTGACTAAGATCATTCTTACGATTCCAGATAAACCATTTGAGCTAACCGAGTACGTTCAACTAGGACGTCGTAATGCACTGAACATCACGCGTTTGAGCTTGAGCTGTTTGATGAATGTCGAACAGGGCATAGTCAAAGAGTGTCGTCTTGTTGATGGCGCGCTATTTAGCTATCCACGACGCTTGTATCAAGTAGAAGAAGTGTTGTGTGAAACCACGTTAGACGAGCAGGTTATTGGCCGTGCTATCAGCGTGCTATCAGACATTATCGAAACAGAAATTGGTGGACGTTGGTCAGCTGCATACAAACAGCCTGTTTATCTGAACATGTTCCGAGAGCTTATGTCGGAAATCCAAACCAAACTGTCAGATGACCAGTCGTTAGCATAGGAGTGCATTTCAATGGTTAAAGAAACAAAACAAATATCGCTAACGGTGAATGGCGGTGTGTATAACCTCGAAGTCACGGGTAATACACGGCTACTCGACATGTTAAGAGAGCAATTGTCACTTACTGGCACGAAAGAAGGGTGTGCGGTAGGTGAGTGCGGTGCATGCACCGTGATTAAAGATGGCAAGCCGGTTTGTTCTTGTCTGGCACTGGCTATTCAGTGCGAAGGCAGTGAAATCGTCACCATTGAAGGGTTAAGAAAGGATCCACTGGGAGTGGTTCTTATGGATGAGTTTTTGACCACCGGAGGAACACAGTGTGGTTTCTGCACGCCAGGCATGATCATCAGTGCTTGGGCGTTGCTTAAACGCTATCCAAACCCGACTGAAGAAGAAATTCGTGATGCTCTGGAAGGCAACCTGTGCCGATGCACTGGTTATCAGCCGATTGTAGAAGCAATTAGGCGCGCCACAGAGTTTTGCAACATTCCTCAATCTCAAGTAGAGCACAGCCTATAAAAGGAAGCAGTATGGAACTCCTCTATGAACTAGACGAAAAACCCCCGTATGGCGTTACCTTATTTCTCGCAGTACAGCACATGTTGGCATCAATAGGAGGTATTGTCGCAGTGCCGCTTATAGCGGGAAGCGCGATTGGCTTGCCGCCTCAAGACATTGTCACGCTAATCAGCGCGTCATTGCTTGTGTCGGGTTTGGTCACTATTGTGCAATGTATTGGTTTTAAGCAGATCGGAATCCGGCTACCTGTCGTTATGGGTTCGAGTTTTGCCTTTATTGGCAGCATTATCGCCATTGGCAAAACCGAAGGGTTGGATGCAGTGCTTGGAGCCGCATTTGTAGGGTCATTTCTGGTGGTAGGTTCAAGCTTTTATATGAGCCATATTCGCAAGCTATTTCCTACCATTGTTAGTGGTGTGGTTGTAACCTTGATTGGTTTGACCATTTTACCTGTAGCAATGAACTGGATTGGTGATGCGCCTCAAGGTCATCCAGAGTTCGCGACGTTGCCGAAAATATTCTTGGCAGCCGCATCGTTAGCCGTGGTGATAGGCGTATCAGTGTTCTGTAAAGGCGTTGTCGCTGCATCGAGTATCATCATTGGATTAGCCGCAGGTTATATGATGGCTATTCCACTGGGTATGGTCGATGTTACTCAAATTGGCGAAGCGAATTGGGTGGCAGCTCCTATGCCTCTGCACTTTGGGATGAGTTTTTCCATCCCAGCTATTATTACCATGAGTTTGGTCTATTTGGTGGTAGTTGCAGAAGCAACAGGAGACTTTATGGCACTGGCGAGCAACTGTCGTGTTGAGCTGAAAGGGAATGACTTGAAAAAAGGACTGTTGGCCGATGGTTTAGGCAGTACCTTTGGCTCGTTCTTCTCAGCCATGCCAGTGGCAAGTTTCAGTCAGAACGTTGGTATCGTTGGTATTAGTGGAGTCGCTAGCCGCTTTGTTGTCGCAGTGACAGGCTGTTTGTTGGTACTTGGTGGTCTGTTCCCTAAATTTGCAGCATTAGCGGTGACGGTGCCAAAACCTGTGCTCGGTGGGGTTGGTTTCGTTATGTTCGGTATGATTGCTTACGCGGGTATTCGAATGCTAATGAAAGCCACTGATTCTCGACGCAATGCGATCGTGGTTTGTGTGGCGTTAGCATCAGGTTTAGCGGTTACCTACGAGCCTAATCTGCTGCGTCATTTCCCAGAGAGTTTGAAACTTGTTTTCCACTCTGGCATCACCACAGGCACCTTAGCTGCCGTTACGCTAAACCTTATCCTTCCTAAGTCAAAAGCCAGCAAAGAATAACCCTTCTAAGACACTCTTCTCGCCCTGAGAAGAGTGTCTATCACCCAATATCAATATGATACTCACCCTTTTACTATCGCTATCAATTTGGTTTCGGTGCTCTAATCAGACTGATAGTTGAGACTGTCATCGTTTTCATCCCTTCCATTGTCAAACGACGAACCCTTATAAGACGGGGCTTTCAAAGAAATTTCATTCTTTTTTATTTGATACGAATTATTGGCACAGAACTTGGAATATAAGAACCAGTGACAGAAATCTGAAGGCCAGACGATCGGCCAGTTAGGAGTAAATACAAATACAAACAAGAGGGCAAATACGCTTTGTTAGCCTGTTAAATATAAATAGCATGCGAATATTATCTTGAGTTGTATTTTTTATAGTTAATCTAGATGGATAATGGGATAGCAAATGAAAAATATGAATGAACTGATTAAAGAAATTTCTCAACTAGAATCAAAACTTCACGATAAAGACTTTCTATTAACGTGGGAGCAAAGCCCAGAAGAATTAGAAAGAGTATTAAAAACTGCACAAGTACTAAAAACCATGCGTGGTGAAAATATCGCCACTAATGTATTTAAAAACGGCCTAGGCATTTCCTTATTTAGAGACAACTCGACTCGTACTCGCTTTTCTTATGCTTCCGCTATCAACATGTTAGGCCTAGCGCAACAAGATCTTGATGAGGGTAAATCTCAAATCGCTCACGGTGAGACAGTTCGTGAAACTGCGAACATGATTTCTTTCTGTGCTGATGCGATTGGTATTCGTGATGACATGTACTTAGGCGCTGGTAATGCTTACATGCGTGAAGTAGGTGAAGCGTTAGATGATGGTGTTAAAGAAGGCGTACTTCCTCATCGTCCAGCATTGGTTAACCTACAGTGTGATATCGACCACCCAACACAGTCTATGGCTGACCTAGCATGGTTGGAAGAGCACTTCGGTGGCTTAGACCAACTTAAAGGCAAGAAGATAGCGATGACTTGGGCGTACTCGCCAAGTTACGGTAAGCCTCTATCTGTGCCACAAGGCATCATCGGTCTTATGAGCCGTTTCGGTATGGATGTCGTGCTAGCGCACCCTGAAGGCTATGACCTAATTCCTGAAGTGGTTGAAGAAGCGAAGAAAAACGCACAAGAGTCTGGCGGTAGCTTCACTCAAGTAACTTCTATGGAAGAAGCATTCAAAGATGCAGACATCGTTTATCCAAAATCTTGGGCACCTTACAAAGTTATGGGCGAGCGTACTGATCTGCTACGCGCTAATGACCATGATGGACTAAAAGAGCTAGAGAAAGCGTGCTTGGCACAAAACGCACAGCACAAAGACTGGCACTGTACTGAAGAGATGATGAAGCTAACTAAAGGCGGTGAAGCGTTGTACATGCACTGTCTACCTGCAGATATTACAGGCGTGTCTTGTGAAGAAGGTGAAGTAGAAGAGTCTGTATTCGAGAAGTACCGCATTGCAACTTATAAAGAAGCAAGTTGGAAGCCGTATATTATCGCGGCAATGATTCTGAACAGAAAATATCAAGATGTCGCAGGCGTTCTTGATGAGCTACTAAACGAATCAGAAAAAAGAGTTAAATAAAGTACTCCCGTAATATTACACCTCGCCTTTATTCCTACGAAGGCGAGCGTGTAAATGGATTAAATAAGGTATCGCTATGTCAAAGTTGAATTTTAATATTCATATTGCCGATAACCAGCATTTTAATGGACGCCTCTCCGATCAGTTTTCCATCAGTGAAGCCGAAAAAGCGCGCCGATTTCATTTGCAATTAGATGGCTATCAACCAACACCTCTTCACAATTTAACCCACCTTGCAAAAGAGTTTGGTGTGAAGAACATTCTTGTTAAAGACGAAGCGTATCGCTTTGACCTAAACGCATTCAAAATGTTAGGCGGCGTTTACGCTATCGCGCGACTCTTGTGTGATGAATACAAGATGGACATCGACGGTTTCAATTTCGAAACTTTCAAAACTCAAATCAAAACCAAAATGACCTTCGCAACGGCTACTGATGGTAACCACGGTCGTGGCGTCGCTTGGGCGGCGAATCAACTGGGTCAAAACGCAGTTGTCTACATGCCAAAAGGCGCAGCTGATGAGCGCGTTAACAACATTCGTGCCCTTGGCGCAGAGTGCATCGTTACTGACATGAATTACGACGATACCGTAAGACTAGCCATCAAAACTGCTAACGAGCATGGCTGGAAAGTGGTTCAAGACACGGCGTGGGAAGGCTATACCGAGATCCCAACGTGGATCATGCAAGGTTATAGCACCTTGGCAGTGGAAGCCGTTGAACAAATGGTTGAGCTAGGTCTGGATAAACCGACGCACGTGTTCTTACAAGCGGGTGTAGGCGCAATGGCTGGTGGCGTATTGGGCTATCTGGCTGAATATTGTGGCCCAGGTCAGCTTCGCTCAGTCGTTGTGGAACCAAACCAAGCAGACTGTATTTATCGTTCAGGTATTGCTGAGACTGGCGACATGGTCAACGTAGACGGCGATCTTGCCACCATCATGGTTGGTCTAGCTTGTGGCGAACCAAACCCATTGGGTTGGGAAGTGCTTAAAAACTGTGCCACTCAGTTTGTTTCCTGCGAAGACCGTGTAGCTGCGTTTGGTATGCGCGTATTGGGCAACCCTCTAAGTGGCGATCCTGCGGTTATCTCTGGTGAGTCTGGCGCGGTTGGTTTGGGTCTATTGGCAGCGGTGGAATACAGCCGTGAAAAAGAGAGCCTAAAAGAGCATTTAGCGCTTAATAAAGATTCTGTTGTTTTGGTTATTAACACCGAAGGCGACACAGATCCTGTGCACTATCGCGAAGTCGTTTGGCAAGGTAAGCACGCGACAATCTAAAACAACGCAGAAAAAAGTGACAAAGAAAGATTAGTAATTTCAAGCATTAACATTCCCGGTGGGGCAAGGCTCCATTGGGAACAGAATTTGGAGTAGTAACAATGACTGTAAGTATCCCTTTTGCAACCGTATTGGAAAAAGCGCAAGAATACAAAGCTGATATGTCTCGTTTCCTTCGCGATATGATTGCGATTCCAAGCGAAAGTTGTGACGAAGAAAAAGTCGTTCTTCGCATCAAAGAAGAAATGGAAAAAGTAGGTTTTGACCGCGTCGACATCGACCCGATGGGTAACGTATTAGGCTGGATTGGTAACGGTCCTACATTGATCGCAATGGACGCACACATCGATACTGTAGGTGTGGGTAACCTAGACAACTGGAACTTTGACCCATACGAAGGTATGGAAGACGATGAAGTTATCGGTGGTCGTGGTGCATCAGACCAAGAAGGCGGCATGGCGTCTATGGTTTATGCAGGTAAGATCATCAAAGACTTGGGCCTAGAAGACGAGTACACATTGCTTGTGACTGGTACGGTTCAAGAAGAAGATTGTGACGGCCTATGCTGGCAGTACATCATTGAAGAAAGCGATATTCGCCCTGAATTCGTTGTGTCTACTGAGCCTACAGATTGCCAAATTTACCGTGGTCAACGTGGCCGTATGGAAATCCGCGTAGACGTATCTGGTATTAGCTGCCACGGCTCTGCACCTGAGCGTGGTGATAACGCTATCTTCAAAATGGGTCACATTCTTAACGATATCGAGAAATTGGCTGGCAACCTTGGCGACGACCCATTCTTGGGTAAAGGTACGCTAACTGTGTCTGAAGTGTTCTTTACTTCTCCAAGCCGTTGTGCGGTAGCAGATAGCTGTGCAGTATCTATCGATAGACGTATCACTTGGGGTGAAACGTGGGAAGGCGCAATCGAAGAGATTCAAAACCTACCTGCAGTTCAGAAGTATGGCGCGAAAGTGTCTATGTACAACTATGACCGTCCTGCTTACACCGGTTTGGTTTACCCAACAGAGTGTTACTTCCCAGCATGGAAGATCGACGAAGACCACATTGCAACTAAGACTCTAGAAGCATCATACGAGCTACTATTCGACAAAAAACCACTTGTCGACAAATGGACGTTCTCTACTAACGGCGTATCTATCATGGGTCGTTACGGCATTCCAGTTATCGGCTTTGGCCCAGGTAAAGAGCCAGAAGCTCATGCGCCAAACGAGAAAACTTGGAAAGAGCATTTGGTGACTTGTGCTGCAATGTACGCGGTTATCCCTCAAATGTATTTAGAGAAAAAACGCAACCAATAAGGTAGTACCGCGCGCTAACACATTGAGTTGTATAAGTTAGCGCGTGACGACTCACGTCGTTCTCCATCCTAGAGTGCCAACTTGTGTCTGCCTGAAGTTGGCGGAGTCCGCTCTAGGATGGGATTTTCCGTCACAGCTTATCGCGACTCCTTTATCTTGATGCGACATGTAACTTTCCGGTGATCTTATGACTTTTGAACAATTCAACAATATCGAATCCCTTCTCGATAATTCATCGTCGCCATTGCTGATTCAAAATGGCACTGTGGTTGACCATGCTGAAATTCGTAAAGCCGATGTTTTGGTCATTGATGGAAAGATTGAGCAAGTCGCTGAAAACCTAAAACCCGTGAGTGAAGATACTCGCGTGGTGGATGCAACAGGGTTGTACGTCATGCCCGGAGGTATTGACGTACATACCCACTTCAACATTGATGCAGGAATCACTCGAAGCTGTGATGACTTTTTTACTGGCACCAGAGCGGCTGCTTGTGGCGGCACGACGATGATCATCGATCATATGGGCTTTGGTCCAAAAGGGTGTGATTTGTTCCATCAATTGGATGTTTACCATGGTTACGCGGCTGATAAAGCGGTCATTGACTACAGTTTCCATGGTGTTATTCAGCACATTGATGACCAGATTTTGGAACAGATGCATGCCATGGTACATGAGCGCGGTATTCCGAGCTTCAAACTGTACCTCACGTACTCTTACAAGTTGGATGATTGTTCGGTCCTTAAAGCGTTAACGCAATTGAAAAAAGTTGGCGCACTAACAACGGTTCACCCAGAGAACGATGCAGCACTGTCACTGAAACGCAAACAGTTCATAGAGCAGGGCAAAGTAGAAGCGAAATATCATGCGCTAAGTCGTCCACTAGAATGTGAAGCGGAAGCGATAGCAAGAGTGATCAACCTTGCCCAACTAGCTGATTCTGCGCCGCTCTACATCGTACATCTCTCTAACGGTCTAGGACTGGATTACACCCGCCTCGCAAGAGAGAACAACCAGCCAGTGTGGGTTGAAACTTGCCCACAATACTTGGTGTTGAACAATGACCGTTACGAACGTGAAGACGCGCTGAAATACGTGCTTAGTCCACCATTAAGAGACAAAGCGGAAAGCGAAAAACTCTGGAAAGGCTTAGCGGACGGTTCGATTGATACTGTCGCGACTGATCACTGCTCGTTTACGTTTGCAGAACAAAAACAGCTAGGCGCAAAAGATTTTACCAAAACACCAAACGGCATTCCTGGCGTCGAAACTCGCATGCCTCTGATGTTCTCAGAAGGTGTCATAGCTGGACGAATTACCCCCAATCAGTTCGTGTCTCTAACCAGTTATGAGCCTGCCAAATTGTTTGGTCTCTATCCACAAAAAGGCCATCTAGGCTGTGGCGCGGATGCCGATTTGGTGTTGTTTGACCCGAACAAGAAACAAACCATAAGACACGATAGCTTACATGATAATGCAGACTACACGCCTTACGAGTCCATTGCCTGTCAAGGTTGGCCACTCATGACGTTCAGTCGAGGTAAGTTAGTTGCGTACGACGGTGAATTTACCGGAGAAGCGGGGGACGGGCAGTTTATTCACCGTCTGCCTTTCTCAGCAGAATAACGACAGAAACAACTCAAATAACACACGATTTATTACTTATACAGAATGTGGAGGCCGAGCACAGCGAATGATCGGCGTCTTTCAAGGAGTCCCTATGAACGCAAGCAAAACAAACAAAAGCACTGTAGTGGTTGCCCTCGGTGGTAACGCACTATTAAGACGTGGCGATGAGCCAAGCTTCGCTAACCAACTCGACAACATCAAAATTGCCGCCAAAGCGATCGCTGAAATTGCCAAAGAATACCGAGTGGTGATTGTTCACGGTAATGGTCCTCAAGTCGGTCTGCTAGCATTGCAAAACCTAGCGTACGACAAAGTATCACCTTATCCACTGGATGTATTGGGCGCAGAAAGTGAAGGCATGATCGGCTACATGCTAGCTCAAGAGCTACAAAACAAATTGCCTGAAAGAGACGTGACTACGCTACTAACTCGTATTGAAGTGGACTGTGATGACCCAAGTATTTCTGATCCAACTAAGTTTGTGGGTCCAGTTTACGATGAAGCAGAAGGCCGCGCTTTAGCCGAGAAGAACGCATGGACGATGAAGCGCGATGGCGAATACTGGCGTCGAGTAGTGCCTTCACCACTTCCGAAAAACATCATCGACAAACACTCTATTGATACCTTGCTAGAAGCTGGACAAGTTGTCATCGCTTGTGGCGGTGGTGGTATCCCAGTATGTAAATGCGAATCTGGCTTTAAAGGTGTTGAAGGCGTTATTGATAAAGACTTAGCCGCAACCTTGTTAGCGAAACAGCTAGGGGCAGAGAAGCTACTTATCCTAACTGACGCACCAGCAGTGTTCCTTAACTGGGGTAAAGAGAACCAACAAGCACTGCGCAGTGTGGGTCCAAGTGAGTTGAAACAATACCAATTCCCAGCAGGTAGCATGGGACCAAAAGTGGATGCGGTTGTCGACTTCGCAGAGTTTGGTGGCAGAGCGTATATCGGTGCACTTGATGAGAGCTTAGATGTACTGGCTGAAAATTGCGGAACTTGTGTATCGCTAGATTTTGAGGCGGTTCCGGCTTAAACGATTTAACTTAACCCACTCAGGCCGTGTTTGTTTTACGGCCTGTTTTTTTTCCTTACTTTTATTCGATACCTTATTTCTACTCAACACATTAGTTTACTCCGTGACGATGTGGTTAACGTGTAAACACTTTTCCTGACTCAAAATGGCTAACTCGGTTAGCCAACTTTTCCGTTTGTTTGGCTGAGTGAGACACCATGATAATGGTGTAACGCTTGGCTAATTCTACAATCAACGCCTCTATTTGCTGCGCCGTGTGTTTATCTAATGACGCGGTAGGCTCATCAAGTAATAAAATTTCTGGCTCCAAAGCCAACGTTCTCGCCAAACAAAGCCGTTGCTGCTGTCCTCCCGATAGCGAAGCAGCATGATCACTCAAGCGATCACTGACTTCCTCCCAAAGAGCTGCTTGTTTGAGTGCGGTTTGGGCGATTTGATGTGCCTTTTGTCCAGTGACTGAGTTGACTACTCTCAATGGAAGCAACAGGTTATCGAGAATTGAACCCGGCAACAGTTGAGGATGTTGAAATACCATACCGACTTTTTGCCTAAGGTGGGGAAGTTGGTGTTCAGGCATTTTCTGAACACAATGTTGAGTATCATTGAGTGTAAGTTTGATATCACCTGTAGTTTTACACTCGGCAAAACAGTCATTGAGGCGATTCAGAGCGCGTAAAAAAGTGGTTTTTCCAGAGCCAGAAGCTCCAGTAAGCACATGGATCTGGTTCCGATAAAAATCCATATTGGCGTTGCTGACAACTTGATTGGAGCCAAAGGCGATGGTCAAATTTGAGACTGAACCAGCAAGCGGTGAAGAGGGTTGAAAGCTCATGTCAGGCTCTCCTTATCGATTTACGCTGAGTGAGTCCTGCTAACGAAAACAAGCTGGCAGTTAGACAAAGTAAGGTAAACGCTGCACCGAACGCCATATGTAGTTCAGTCTCACTTTGATATTGCGCACTGTAGTAAAAAATGGTGAAAGGTAGCGCTTCGTAGCGTTCAAAAATACCACCGGGCAATCCAGCGTTGGCAACTGCCCCAGTTAACATAATGACTGCTGTGTCTTCGGCGGCTCTGCCTATGGCGAGCATAATGCCTCCGATAATGCCGCTTTTCGCTTGTGGTAACAAAACGGTTCGTAACGCCTGCCATTGCGACATCCCCAAAGAAAGAGCTGTGACGTTGAGTGATGACGGAAGAGCTTGTAAAGCCGTTCGTGTAGCAACGGCCAAATAAGGGATGATTAACATAGCGAGGCATAGTGCGGATAACAGCAAACAAGCATTGGCAGAGGGTAAAAACCAATGCCTTAAAGAGAGAATCAGAGTAAAACCAAATAGCCCCATCAAAATAGACGGAATGCCTGCAAGAATATCGATGCCAATCGCAAGGCAACGTTTTAACAACGAAGGTTTACTCGTCGCGAGCCAAACTCCGGTAGCGAGTCCAGGCAAGAGGGCTAGTGTTAGCGCCAATAAGATGACCGACAGTGTGCCAACGCACGCGGGCCATATACCATCCCAGATAGGTTCTCGACCTAACATGGCGTCAATGGGTGATGCATCACCAAAAAATAGCTCAGTACTTATCGTTGGTGCACCGCGATAAATAATAAAGCCGATAAAAACACTCAAAGCTGCGAGTAACAGCAACGTGCACAGCACACTCCAGAGATGGAATAAGCGAGCTTTCATCCGTTTATTCCTCCATCAGTTGAGTGAGTCAGTTTGCGAATCAGTACAGTAACGCAAACGCTAATGGTGAGTAGAAGTAGGCCAGCAGCAAATAACGAATTGTACATAGCGCTGCTATTTTCGGTAGCGAGAACCAAGCCAATATGAGCGGTGAGGGTGCGAACAGAATCTAAAATACTTCCTGTGATTTGTGGTGCATTGCCTGCCAACATCAGTGGTAACAGAGTGTCTCCAATCGCTCGGTTAAACCCTAACAAGGCGGCGCTTGCGATGGCGTGCATTGAGTTTGGTACGATGACGTGGGCAATCATTTGACTGTCGGTCATGCCAAGTGAACAAGAGGTTAATCGCAACTGCTGCGTCAAGGATTGAAACCGAGAGTCCAACATCATGATCATGACGGGTAAGATCAGCAGCACCATCATCAACGTAACAGCAAGCAGGGAAAAGCCGGAACCACTACGAAAGGTCTCTCTTAATAGTGGAACCAACAAGAAAACCGCGGCTAAACCATAGACCACAGTCGGAATGCCAGCCATTAGCCTGACTAAGCGGCGAATCCAAATAGCGATAGGTTGGTAACTGCTATATTGGCAGAAACTGGCAATGCCAAGAGCAAAAGGGAAGGCAACTAAACTGGCTGTAATAGCAAGAACACCAGAGCCGAATACCATGGGGAAAATGCCATAGTGTCCTTGATCAGGTTGCCATTGAAGAGAAAAGACGGCGACGCTTGGGTCAGTAACAACAGGCAATGCAAACCAAATCAGAAAACCAAACAACAATGACATCAAAACGAGCACTACCATCACTAGGGAAAGTAGTACTCGTTCTGGTGCAACCAAATGGCGCATGGTTAACGCTTGCTTAATGGGATATAACCAGATGCGCTGATATACTCTGCGCCTTGAGGACTATAAATAAAGTCAACAAACTCGCTGACTAAACCTTGAGGTTCACCTTTGGTGTTCATATACAATTTGCGGACGATTTTGTATTCGCCTGATGCACAAGATTCGTTGGTTGGGTGGACACCATCGAGCGCAGGGGCTTTCACTGTGTCATCGATGTAACCAACACTGCTATAGCCAATGGCGCCAGGGTCACGGGCAATGGCGGTTTTCATGGCACCATTTGATGGGATAACGTTGGCGTTCGTTACGATAGCAGTACTGTTGAGCATCTTTTTAAAGAATACCGCGCGTGTGCCACTGGCTTCATCGCGGGTAAAAAGGTTAATAGAACGGTCTTCACCACCCAGCGCTTTCCAGTTGGTGATTTTTCCAGAATAAATGTCGATAACTTGCTGTTGAGTTAGATCTTTAACGGGGTTCTCTGGATTAACGATGATAGCCACACCATCTATCGCAAAAGGAAATGTGACCAAACCCTGCTCAGCTTCACTAGGTTTTAATGCGCGACCGGTGTTGCCGATATCAACCAAACCTTTGGCAACTTGCTGTGCCCCAACACCAGAACCACCTCCAGCAATGGTGATACGAATATCAGGGTTGGATTTCATAATCGCGCGCGATGCGAGTTTCATTACGGGAATATGTGCGGTGCCGCCCGCAATATTAATGGTGCCTGATTGGCCAGCAAATGTATCGGTATCTGCGGCCTGACTAATGACTGGAATAAAGCACAGACTACAGGCTAACAGTCTGATGAAACCAGTTTTAAAACGCATAACTACTCCTTTGTCTTAATCGAAAACATAAGGGACGAATCACGGAATGTATTCGGTGTAAATCATGTCAAATTAACCAATCTAGATTACGCCTAATCATTTTCGAAAACTATGTGACTGTTAGACAGAAATGACGATTAGTGTTTGATTTAAATCATAAATGTTTATGATTTAAGGTTGGTTTGGACTTTATTTGAGAAATGTCTTGATAAGGAAGGATGGCTTTAAATAATTACACCTTCTATCTTAACGTTAAAAGGCCAAAAGACAGTATGAGAGACCAATGACTGAATACCCATTAGAGATTTATCAAGCACCGTTAGACGCTATACGTTCTGGTGTTAAGAAAGTAGAGATTCGAACCAATAATAGCTACGAAGCGATTGAATACGACAAACTAATGCCGGGAGACAGAATCACATTTCAGGTGATTTCCGGCCCTCCTTTTGTTGGTTTGGATGTCATTAAGCCAAATGCGTTAATCGTAGAAGTAGTCGAAGTACGTCAATATCCCGATCCAAGAGCACTATTGACGAGTGAAGGTATGCAAGTCCTCTCCAAGCTGTGCAATACCATTGAAGAAGGGATAGAAATGTTATACAGCTTCCATGAATATAAAGAAATGATACCTCAGCATGGCATCTTTGCTATCGAGATTCGTATCGTTGAAGACGAGTAAACCCTGCTGATAGAGAACAAGAAAACTGAGTAGCGAGACTCAGTTTTCTTTTGCTAATTCAGATGATTAGTTATTACAGTCCTTTCGATTTTCTAACAATCCAATTTTCCTATCCTAGACTAAAGATAATTACCTCAGTAGCGATAGGTTGATTATGCCGAGTCTCAATCGATGGTTCGATGACATCTCAATTACCAAGAAGCTATTACTCAGCTTTTCTGTGCCTGTTTTGTTGATGCTTGCCGTTTCTGTAGCCGTGTTTCAAAACACTCAATCTATGGAGGAGGACGCTCGTTGGGTTGAGCACACACACAAAGCTATTGGTCGCGCGCAGGAACTGCTGAGCCTTACGGTGGATATGGAGACGGGTAAACGAGGCTTTTTGCTCACCGGTGACGAAGTGTTTCTTGAACCTTTTCATTTATCGTTAGAGGTGTGGGATAAAAAAATCACTACCTTGTCTAAACAGGTGAGTGATAACCCCGTTCAAGTCGAACGACTCACCAGAATCAATACTTTGCATAATACTTGGCTCAGAGACATTGCAGACAAAGCCATTATTCAAAGACGTTTGTTGGAGAACGGACTAGCGAAGCAAGACAGCATCGAAGACCTTTCACAACAGAAAGAAGGTAAACGTATTATTGATGAAATACGTGGGGAATTTGCAACGTTTATTCAAATAGAGCAAGAGCTTATCACTATTCGCAGTATGGCGTCGTCAAAGTCCGCGAGTCAAACCTCCTTTGTGTTGTTTTTTGGAACCTTGTTTGCAGCACTGGTCTCACTTTTTGTAGCGGCATGGAGCTCTAAACGTGTTAAACAACGTATGGATACATTACTGAGTGCAACCCAACTCGTTGCTAAAGGGCAACTTCAAAATGGATTAGAAACACTCAACCGTAGCCGCCATTTAAAAGGAAGAGACGAGTTCGCAATGCTCACATCGAGCTTTAGAGATATGGCGTTCAACTTATTGAAAAATGATCAAAAAATGAAGGAGTACAACCAGAAGCTTCGTGATGAAAGCGACCGCGCAGAAGCTGCAGCCAAAGCGAAGAGTGAGTTCTTATCAACCATGAGTCATGAAATTAGAACGCCAATGAATGGTGTTATAGGCATGACTAACTTGCTACTTGATACCAAGCTCGACGAGCAGCAAATACGAATGACTGAAACCACCAAAAATAGCGCTGAATCATTGCTTTCTATTATTAACGACATACTCGATTTCTCGAAAATAGAAGCAGGTAAGATTGACTTAGAGTTGATTGATTTTGACTTGGGTGAAGTGGTCGAGGATGTCGGGGCTATGCTCTATTTTGCGGCAGAGCAGAAGGGGATTCAACTGGTATGTCCGGCTACACCTGTGATGGATCTTTGTTACCGAGGGGACCCTGGTCGTATTCGTCAAGTGCTCAACAATTTGGTCAGTAATGCGATTAAGTTTACTGAAGACGGAGAAGTCGCGGTGTACGTGACCGTGGATGAAAAACGACTCACCGACAGTATACTGAGATTCGAAATACGCGATACCGGTATTGGCATTAGTGAAGAGCAGCAACAAAAGCTGTTCTCGCGTTTCTCGCAAGCAGACAGTTCAACCACTCGAAAATATGGTGGGACGGGTTTGGGGCTTTCCATCAGCAAACGCTTAACGGAAATTATGGGTGGCGAGATCGGTGTCACCAGTGAAACGGGCAAAGGATCGACATTTTGGTTTACAGTTTGTCTGGAAAACTCATCTAGACAGTCCGTGGTTTATTTGCCTACTGGAGACCTGAAAAAACAACGTATCTTAGTGGTGGATGACAACGATACCAACTGCAATTTACTCGAGCAGATCTTCACTCGTTGGGAGATTCCATATCAGGTAGCTAATAGTGGTGAAGAGGCGTTGAGGGTTTTAGCTGATAACCACAAACAACAGCAATCCTTCACCATTGCGATTCTCGATTATCAAATGCCGAATATGGACGGGGTCGAGCTAGCCAAACAAATCCAAGATAACCCTAATTACAATGACACTCGCTTGGTGATGTTTTCATCGGTAGTGCAGCGTGGCGATGCGAAGAAAATGCAAAAGGCAGGCTTTAGCGGTTATCTCACTAAACCGATGCAGCAAGCCGACCTGTTGAGTGTGTTAGAAAAAGTATCGGGATTGTCGGGAAGTGATAGAAGTGAAGCGTTTGTGACACGACATACGCCGGCGAAGAAAGCCCAATACAACGCGCGCATTCTTATTGTGGATGATGTCACCACTAACCAAGTCGTGCTGCAATCGCTGCTGTCGAAATTTGGTATCAAAGTCGATAAAGCTAAGAATGGACTTGAGGCACTAGCTGCTCTTAGAACACCTGCCAACTACGACCTTGTCTATATGGATTGCCAAATGCCAGAAATGGATGGCTATGAAGCAACGAGAGAGATAAGAAATACTAAAAATATCAACATCAACCATTCGATTCCTGTTGTTGCAATGACGGCAAACGCACTGCAAGGCGACCGCGAAAAATGCTTAGAAGCAGGGATGGATGACTATATTTCTAAACCTATTAACGCAAAAGCACTTGGTGAGTCGCTGGAACGTTGGATATCTCATTGTCAGATAGACGACGATGATTCCAAATCAGAAAATCGCACTAGCGCTTAGCGTGACAATGTCACAAAAAATGAGTCAGTCAGGTCGTTGTTTATGGCTGACTGACTTTTTAGTTTCTATTCCAATGAAGTAATCAAACATTCCATTGATTGCACGCCAATATATTAATCTAGATTAAGTTTTGCCTCGTCCATTCTCTGTATTATCGCGCCTCGCTTTTGATACCAATAATAAGCATAACAATACATTGAGGAGATTGGAGTTGAGCCACTTGTTCACAGAGAGTCGCATCGGCAATTTGGTGCTGAAAAACCGCTTCATGCGAAGTGCAACTTGGGAAAATATGGCGACAGAAGACGGTCATATGACTGACAAGCTTTACGCCATCTATGAAGAACTTGCCCAAGGTGAGGTTAGTCTAATTGTGACTGGCTATGCCAACATCGTAAAAGAAGAAAAACCCAATGCTGGCATGATGGGGATGTACGATGACTCTTTTATCGACGAGTACCAGAAGCTAACCGATTTGGTTCATCAGCATGATTCGAAGATTGTAATGCAGTTGGCTTATGGCGGCACGAAAACCACGTTTAACGTTGGTGAAAGGGTGATCTTTGCGCCGAGTGATGTCCCTGAAATGGGTACGCAAACACAAGGCAAAGCCATGACCAAAGCAGAGATTGACTACATTGTAGATGCCTTTGCTAAAGCAACGTTAAGAGCGAAACAGTCAGGTTTTGATGGGGTAGAACTGCATGCCGCGCATACCTATCTGATTAACCAGTTCCTGAGCCCGTACTATAACCGTCGCGATGATGAGTATGGTGGTAGCTTAGAAAACCGCATGCGATTCTTAGTTGAAATCTATCAAGCTTGCCGCGAGCAAGTTGGTGATGATTTCCCGATTTTGGTGAAACTGACAGCCACTGAGTTTTTTGAAGGCGGTTTAACGTTCGGCGAAACGCGAGTGGTATGTAAAACGCTTGAATCGATGGGCGTTGATGCGCTGGTTATCTCGGGCAATATCCACGGCAAAGCTAACACTATGGTTGGCGAAACTCACGATGGTTATACCATTCAAGAGGAAGGCTATTTTCACGAATACGGTCATGCGATCAGCCAAGAAGTGAACGTACCTGTGATTACGGTTGGTGGTTTGACGGATATTGCTGCGATTGAATCCATTGCAGAAAGTACTGGTATTGAGTACTTCGCACTTTCACGCCCATTGTTGTCAGAGCCTAAGTTGATAAAGCGTTGGAAACAGGGTGATCGAGCGCCAGTAGAGTGTGAGCGCTGCTCAAAATGTCGTACTAAGCGCGGTAACTTCTGTGTGGTGAATAAGGAAAGAAAAGTTGCGCTTGCCGCTATGTAATCTTACCGCTACGTAACATCGCTATTTGCTAACCAAGTCGCTGTGTAAACTTAGCCCCAAACAGAATTAGTGTATAGGAGCCAGAATGCCACTGGCTCTTGTCGATATACCAATCTTCATGATCTAGCACGAAAAATTCCATTTTATGCCTACAACCTCTGAATAGTGACTACACTAAGTATTAACTCAATACGATCATCGCAATGATCGGTTCAGGATGAACATTGAGTGAGTAGTCGAGTATTCAAATAGAGGTAAGCTATGGCATTAATTACGCAAGTACTTAATAACTTCCCCGGATTCGCTGTTCAGTACGATCCAAGCAAAAATCCCTTTTTTCGACCAATCATGGAAGAGAACCTAAGAAAACTTAAACAAGTATCAGCGGGCAAATCGCTGCTCTCTGAAATTCAAGCGGCTAAGCCTGCGGCGCGGGGGTCGTTTCCTAACAACATCAACGTTATTTGTGTGCCAACACACCTTAACTTCACTCAAAGTGGCTTTAAGCGTGATGTGCTCTATGACAGCGATGGTCAAGCAAACGTAACGGGCATGACTGCGAGTAACCAAGCAAGGTTTGCTCCCCAAGGTTGTCCGTTCTGGATGGCTGGTGGTAGTCATAACTCCGCCGTCAATCAAACCGCAGCTACCAATGCCACTGGCTCAGTGTGTTATATGCACTTCACTAACGTGCAGGTGATGACGCGCAAAGGTGAAAAAGCGGAACCTTATGTCGTACTTGCTCACGAGCTCATTCATTCGCTCCATTGTCTTCAAGGTACAAAGATGGATGGGAAAGATGAGGAACTCTGGACAACCGGGTTAGGAAAATATTCCAACAATCCAATGAGTGAAAACTGTTTCCGCCGTCAATTTGGCTTAGCGGAGCGTACTCAGTACTTCTAATCCTTTATTGCTAATCAGTGAGACAAGAGCCGCGGTGTTTAAACTGCGGCTTTACTTTTGCGTGCTGGCTCATCACACCACTTTACAAAATCAACGTTAAACCAAGGCAGTTATCGCTTGCTTGGATGATAACCAGGGTTACTATATCCATAGCTAAAATAAGGATTAACGGGTTTGGAGAGTCAACCATGTTACTAAGCAACTACCATATGCATTGTCATTATTGTGATGGGAAAGGAACACCAAAAGAGATGGTGGATAAAGCCGTATCCCTTGGTTTTAAATCGGTGGGCTTTAGCTCTCACGCTCCTTTGCCTTTCGATAACGATTTCTGTATGTTAGCGGAAAACCTAGAGGCCTACGTTGCCGACATTAAACAGCAAAAAGATCGTTCTGACATTGACGTGTATTTAGGATTAGAAATCGACTTTATAGTCGGTTTGACTGCGCCAAGCGATACGAAGTGGGACGCGTATCCCCTCGACTATAAGATTGGCTCGGTTCATACATTAGATGCCCCAAACGAGCGTTATTCTATGCTAAGCGTGGACGGGCCACACGATGAATTTAAAGTGTTGTTGGATGAAGTGCACAACGGCAGTGCGCGCTCGATGATTGAAGTCTATTACCAGCGCGTTCGAGAGTTATGCGAAGCTGGTGGGTTTGATATTTTAGGTCATTACGACTTGGTCAAAAAACACAACAAAGCGTTCGCTTTCTTTGATGAACAAGATAGCTGGTACCAAGAGATCGCCATTGCCACACTAGACGCCGTTGCAAAGGCTGGCGTGATATTGGAGGTCAATTATGGCGGTATGCTGCGCGGTGCAACCGACGATGTTTATCCATCCCCTTGGCTACTTAAGCATGCCAAAGCAAAGAATATCCCAGTACAGATTAACGCCGACGCTCACGCGCCTCATCACTTAGGCGTGTATCACGAGAAGTGTCGAGAAATCCTATTAGAAGCGGGGTATCAACAGCAGCGTATCTTACTTGATGGTAAATGGCAGGATGTGTCCATTCTCTAATAGCAGCGCCGCTTTTGAACCTAATTTTAAAGCCTCGATTGTAAAGTATGTTGTAAAGCGGCTTAGCTCACAGTTATTCCTATTCTGTACTCTGTATCTCGGCTTCGTGAACTCACCCCAATTATGTGCAACGTATTGGCGTTAGGATGAACTCAGACGAAAAGTAGAGTGGTGGTTGTATGACACTGTCTAGTAAAAACAAAGCCATAACAGCATTGGTTGTCGTTATGATTTCCGCTGCGTTATTGTGGTTTGAACAATTCGGCGTAGTTCCTTTCCTGACTCTGATTATCGGCTTCTTCACTTTTATCATTCAAGTCACGTTACACATTATGGGCTACCACAACGGCGACGTTTTCGAAGCCTACCAAGACGCTGAACGCACCGAAGCCACCGCACTTACTAATCTCATCAAAAACAAAAAAGACTGTGAAAAGCGTTAGCTAAAATTAGTCCCATCTCACCTATGTACGAATAATCGACATTGGTTGCATATCAATTATGCAACCAAGTTAACAGTATCCTTCGCCACAATTTCATAAAGTAACGCTCATTAACAGACTTTAACAAAATCAACAGCTTGCTCTTGCTAAAAAGAGTGCGGTAGCCGTGATGGAAAAAAGAGAAAACCGTTATTGCAGTGTTTGCGGGAAAAACACTGACCACGTCGTCGTATTGGTACGCAAAGAAAGCCCATTCAAAGAAGACAAAAAGCGTAAACGCAAAGAGTTTTTGACTGGCTTTTTAAAAGGCTGGGTATTTGGCGCATTTCTGGCCTCAATGGACGATTTCTCACGTCATTGCATTTGCGAACAATGCGGGACTAAAACCATCGAAGACTGACGATAACCATTCACGCGTGCTTCGCAGGACTAGAAATCCGTATTTACCTACGTTAGGCGGAATAATTCCGCTTTTTCTGTTTAATATGCAACTGTATTTGCATTTTTTGTTGTAGGTGATTGAAAGTTAGGGGTAAGTTTTGCATTGTGTGGGGAAGTTAGGTGGATTAAATCCGTCTAATAAGCGTTAGCTGTTTTTATTAAATACATTTATGGGCAAACATGTGAATAAAAAATTGCGCATAGTAACTGGAGCCCCAGGCTCTGGCAAATCGACGGTAGTGAATGAGTTATTAGAATACGCTTACCAATCAAATTGTGTTTTTCTTGACATAGATTTGATTGCAGATTCAGCAAGTACACTGGCAAAGAGCAGTATTTATACAGATCCAGACACATGGGTTCCATATGGAAATCTGTGGTTTGATATTTTGAAGTCACTTACAGCAAATGGGAAGTCTGTCGTTTGGTTTTGCCCAAACACTCCTGAGGACATTCAGTCCCAAGATACATCTTTTTTCACAGACATCGAGTGGTTGCTATTGGATTGTGACGACCAAGTTCGAATAAATCGCCTCTGGGAAAGAGGTTGGCAACAAAGCAAGATAACAGAGTCACTCGTAGACGCAAGAGAGCTAAGGGAGTTAAGCCTTCATTCAGTCGATACAACTAATTTATCACCAGCCTCCGTGGCTAAAGAAATTGTCAGGTGGGTAGAAAGCAGCTAACAAATTGCTCAAGTCGACAGCTAACGCTTGGCATTTGTGTTTTGGTTGAGTTTAGTGGTTACGGTGGCTTTGCTTGAGTGTTGTGGTCGTTAGCTGCAACTTAGCAAGGCGTTAGCTGTCATTCATGTTCAAAGGAGGAACAAATGGATTACCCACTTCAAGGAGCATGTCAGTGCGGACAAGTTACCTATGAATTACATGAAAAACCACTAATGGTTTTTGCTTGCCACTGTACAGAGTGTCAAAAGCTATCTACCAGCCCATTTAGCATCACTGCGGTTGTTGATGCATCTAAAGTAGAGTTTTCGGGTCAACTAAGAAGTTGGGAGCGCTTAGCTGATAGTGGTAATCGTAACTGTGCAATGTTCTGCCCAAGTTGTGGAAATAGAATTTATCACTTTAATCCAGATGCACCGGAAACAGTTAAGTTAAAGCTTAAACCAATTGATCAATCTTTAACTGATATTTTCGAACCTCAAGCGCATGTTTGGGTTAGTGAAAAACTGGATTGGTATCAGATACCAAATAATGTGAAGGTCTTTCTCAAACAGCCGAGCTAGCAGCTAACAAATTGTTCAAGCAGACAGCTAACAGTTGGCGAATTTGGCTTGGGTGAGTTTAGTGATTACGGTGGCTTTGTTTGAGTGTCTTGGTAGTTAGCTGCTACTTAACAAGGCGTTAGGCAATTCAAGAGGTATTGATGGAATTTTTGAAAAGCGCGAAAGAGTTTGCGAGAAACCCATTGGGGATTATTGCTTTGTTTATCTCGTTAATCTATGGGTTTGCCAGCTTGCTTCTAAACTCATCGGCAGAGAAATTGACCGAGAATGAAAGGTGGCCATTAATCATCTTTGTGGTTGTCTTCCCTGTTCTAGTTTTAATTGCATTTTATCGCTTGGTTACAAACCATCACGGAAAACTCTATGCACCTGCAGATTTCAAAGATGATACCTCATTTCTACGAACATTATCTCCAGAAGAGCAAGAGATGAAACTCGAAAATGAGGTTAGCGAAACCTTAGGTGATTTAAAAGAGAAAGTAGAAGAACCAAATAACGTACCTCCAACTCGTAAGCAGAAAAGAAACACATCTGATCAAGCTGAAAAAGAGGCTAGAAGGCGAGAGCATGAGGAGTTCCGACAAGACTTGAAGGTTGTTGAAGGTGTGGTCATTGACTCCCTTGCAAAGGAATTCAATAGCGAAATACAACGAGATATAGCTTTAGGCGGCACGGATGTATCATTTGATGCGTTTATCTCCGCTTCATATCAGAAACCGATGTTTGCGGAAGTAAAAGCGATTAAATCACCTTTAATGTCCACAATAATGCTTGATCGTGTTTTATATAATGCAGTTGTTGCCGATAAATTTTTCAATTCAAGTTTTAAACTTATTTTAACGGTAGTTTACTACTTTGATTCTAGCGAATTGGCTCGTATTGAAAAAGCTTGGCACCGCAAAGTTGAACAATGCCCTGCTGATGTTGAACTAAGGTTTGTTTCGCGTGATAAATTGCCTAACAAGGCGCTTAACAGGGACTCCTAACGCTTGGCTATTTGCATTCCAAATTAGCTTTAGTGTTTAGGGCACAAATTTTAGGTTGGGCGGTATTGCGTTATCGCCCGTTAGCTTGGCGTTATAAGCACTACATAAGCAACTTTACACTCAACAAGTAGCTTGTAGGTTCCTACTGGTATATCATGCTAAAAAAACAAACTTTATATATTAGAAGGGCTTATGGGTGAGTTATCAAAGAGTATAGGTGAGCACGGTGAAAAAGTTGTTAGAAACTTTCTCGAAGTTATCGGTTGGAGTGGGGCTCAAGAAGGGGAGTCTCTAGCTTGTTCTGAGCCACAAAAGCATAAGAGAAAGCAGGACTCAGACCGCAAGACACACGGTATTGATCTATTTTATTCATCAAAGTCGCAACTTCAAGATTACACGTTAGATAACGTGATTATATCAGTTAAATATACATCTAAACCATATCCTTCTAATCCTAGTGCAACTTTTAAATCTCATATAAAAGATTTAGCTCAAACTATAGAGTGTTTTATGTGCTCAGAGCTTAGGTCGGAAAATAACGAATCATATGAAATGACAGGGATTAGCCAAGCTTGTGATACTGGTGTTTTATTTTGGTTAACTAACGATAGGTCTTCTGATCAAGACGTGGTTTCTAAAGTGAGCTCAGTCCAGATTGAGAAAGATCTTGAATTTGGTGCAATTCATATTGTTGATAATAATAAAGCATCATTTATATATGACTCAATAACTTACATTGAAAATAAATTCACCGAAGATGAAATTTATTTTCATTATGCTTTTGGTTCATCAAATTATAATGATCCATCTATTCAAAAATATGGGAAAGTACTTCCAGTGGAGTACCTGACTTCTAATATATTACCATTTAGGGTCGTATCCAATAATAAGGTTAAGTTTTGCATTTCATGCTCGGAAAATTTTTCTGAAGGCTCGATTTCTAGGCTGTTATCATTAGCAAGTGATGTCTCTCTTGAGTTTACAAATGAATTTATTTTCCTATTCCCAGATTATGATCCTTTAAGTCATGAATCAGTCGTTAAAAAATCGACTCGGCTTCTAGCGGAAAAAGCTAATCATGTTGATATTTCAGTTTACTCTTATGAGAACGACTTTAGAGGTTTAATTAATGAAAGATAAGAAGTTTGTTCTACCTTATGGAGATGCATTAAGAGATTTATTGAATGATCAAGGGATTACAAAGGCTGACCTTAAATTAGTTTTGCGACGAAGAGGTGTTTTTGTTGGGAGTGACAACAGACCCTCATATGTGACAATGCTTTGTCGTACAGGTCTAACTCCAGCTGAGTTAATTGAGGTCCAAGAAAAAATCCGTGTAAAGGAAGAGAACCCTAAGGTTCAGACTCAGACGGTTAAATGGGCGGGTGGGGAGCAAAGTCTATTACAATCTGTTCCCAAGTCATATGATATCAACAAGTTAATATCAAAGCCTTTTTCGAATTACAAAGTCTTAGGAGCTCCAAGTTTTAAAGCAATAGATGGAAATAAAGATCATGTGGAGTTGTCTTTCACCGTCGAAAGGTTTGACTATACAAAAAGTTGGGATAAGAACAGATCCCAATTTACAGGGAAAGTAAGGTTTAAAAAAGGTGATGATAATGTTGATATATGTATCAATTTGTCACATACATCTCCTCAAACTAAAGAAGTAGCTAATTTAATAGCAAAGGATATTGTAAATACGTTTAAAAACTGTGGTTTGGTTGATCGTAATACGTCAATTAAAACAATTAAGTTTAATGATTTTACGAATGAATCTAGAATTCAATTTTTGAAGGAGTTAAGTCAAAAGCAATTTGACAATGAATTGCTTTTCAAAGATACGAAAGATATCGGCTTCCGACCAGATACAAGTAAAGAGCTTCCTGAAGACCTATCTTGGATGCAAGAAAAAATTACAAACTTGATCTTACAGGGCAAGAACTTACATTCCACATTCTTTATTCATAACAAGTCTTATCATCAGTATATACAGATGCATCGAGTTGATGCAGATTACAGTTTTGACTATAAAGACTACTCAGGTTCATGTCGTATATCGTTTGATTTTCCAGATTTGGTAGCAAAAGAGAATCAATCATCAGAGTTGGTAATCAAAGTTGTTAACTTGAGGTTTAGTAAGAAGAATGTATCGATTTCTACAAGTAAACTGAAAGAGATGTTATTAGTACACTTAGAGCCTAAGAAAATTGAGTTATTTGAGAAATATGCGAATAAGTAACGTGTTCTCGTGCTTATAACAAACAATTTAAGAGTGATTCCCAACGCTTGGAATTTTTCATTCCATTGTTGGGTTTTGTGTTTAAGGTGGTATGGTTTAGTTTTGTGGTAGCGTTGCTCACAACGTAATTGGGCGTTAACTCTTAAGGTACATTTATGATCGATGCAGATAATAGTAGCTCGCTATTGAATCAACTGAAGAATATGAGCTTGGTTGTCCCATTACGTTCTGAAGGTAGGAAAACAGAGCATGTAGAAAAGTACGCGATTTCTCATCTGTTGGCTGCTATTTCGGAATCTGACCTATTGAAGTATCCAATTCAAGTTGAGCACTCAGATCGCCCCGATTTTGTCATTTTAACTTCCGATATTTCAATTGGCGTTGAAGTCACCGAAGCCGTGTCACAAAACTCTGCTCATGCGGATTTCCTCAGGGAAAAGGGATGCGGACCGGATGTATATTTTCCTTTGCTAACTGAGATAGGAGAAAGACGGAAAAAAAGTAAGCAACTCAAGAAAGAGATCGAAGAGAATCGTCCCGGATTACCAATGATGGGAGATAAACCTGAGCGTGTTTGGGCTCAAGCAATGAGTTACTTTACGGAGTGTAAAGTCAAGTTGTGGTCCAATGATGGGTTCAAACACCATGATAGGAATTGGCTACTTATTGATGACAATTGGGGTGTTCCACAACTCAATATTCAAGTTGGCTTAACTAAATTCCATAGAACATGTTTGGCGCAATCGGTGTTTGAGGTATTCGATACAATTTTCGTTGTTTCTAGGAATGGCAGAGAACTAGCTATTGCTACCCAAGAGCATATTGAGGTTAGACCAATTCCATCACTAAAAGAGAGTTAACAAACGACTATGGCGTCAATAGCTAAATTTTGGCTATATTTTCATCCCACATGACGCCATCTCGTAACATTGAATTCAGTATTACAACCATCTTGCGAACGCAGGCAATGATAGCCACTTTCTTAGGTTTCCCAGCTTCTAAAAGTCGTGAATAAGTGGTTTTGAAAACAGGGTTACATTGCATGGCTGACATCATCGCCATGTATAAAACGGTTCGTACTTGCGCTCGACCGCCTTGGATTACACGCTTACCTTTGTAGCGTCCACTTTCGCGTGTGATTGGAGCGATTCCTAGCGCTTGGCCATTTTCATATAAATTGGCTTCAGTGTTTAGGACTCAGTTTTAAATTGATTGGTATCGCGTTATTACTCTTTCGCAAGGTGTTATATAAGAGAGGCAATTTTGACAAATAACATTAGATATTTAGTTACCCAATATTGTGAAGCACAACGTGCGCATAGAGGTGTTTTAGGTTTTGTGTCACAAGATACTGAAACTCCCAGAGAAGATGAGCAAGCTCTGATCTCTAAGGTTGATTCTTGCGAGCATTGTACTTTTCATAGTGCGCTCTTTGACCCCAAAACTGTTCAAGAAATACGTAAGACATTCCCAAAGCCTAGCTGGGAGCGCTCAGTACAGAAACTTTTAGCTAAGATTGGCTTTGGTATGAATTTGTGCGTTTTAATGCTTATAACGGTACTACTCTACATTACACAACCCCAAGCTTTAACTGGTGAAAATTTTGAAGCTTATGTTTTGGCAACGTCAGTGGGTTTTCTTTGTCTTTCTACAGTTTTCGATGAGTATGCGACGAAAAAGGCTAAACTGTCTAATTTGTTTGCCTTTGCTTTAGCTGTAGTGTTCTATCTCAATAAAATTACATAATAATCTGTTTATGCTCCGAGAGGAAAGTATGGACATATTCAGCTTTAAGTGACTTTGAGAAAAAATTATTGTGGTTATAACAGGTAAAATGATGCTGAAGGTGGTTTATTGGGGATAACACTGTTTCAAACTGGCTAACTAAGTAAAAACTTCAAGACATATAATTATCACTTTGGAGTTGTTACCAATACGCGTCATCTGTTGATTGATTAATATGTACCTCTCTAGCTCCCTATAGTTTACTATTAATTGGCTGAGAACTGCTCAGCCTGAGTTCGTTGTAATAATTGATAGCTAACTTAAGGATAAGTACTATGGCATTTTCTGGTGAACCTTTAACCCGTTGGTCTGGCTCTAGAAATATGAATCTTGAGGAAGACTTTTATTTCATAGATAATCAAGGAACAAAATGGAATGCCCCTAAAGGGAGTTGCTTAAACGGAGCAACAATCCCGAGGGCCTTATGGACAGCTATAGGCTCTCCATACTCAGGAACCTATAGAAAATCGTCAATAGTCCATGATGTCGCTGTCGGTGAATTATGTAATCCTGACGTATCAAATGAAGACAGAAAAAAAGCTGATCGTATGTTCTATGAGGCTTGCCGTCACGAAGGATGTAGCCGACGGTTTGCCGCCATCTTATACATTGGTGTTCGGTTTGGGTCTTGGTCCGCGCAATTAAGCTCTGTTTTTAAATCAGCTAATTTGTCTTCACAAGAAATTTATAGAAATAACCCTGAAAATGAATATGTTTCTCAAAAATTTTGGGAAATAGTTGATTCTGCAGAAAGCTATCTTGAAACAGAAGATTTAGATCAATTAGATATGCTTGTCGAAACAAAGCTGGATTAGAGTAACTAACAGGCTGTTCAAGTAGATTCGATATGCGTGACATATAGGCTTTATTGTAGGTTCTATAGATTCTAGGGAAGTCCGAAACTTTTGTAGTGTATGTCGACTTCTGAACAGGACGTTAGCCGAATAAAGGAAAACCCAACATGAGAGTCGTCCCAGAACTCTATTGTCAAAGCATCAAGGACAACATCACGTTCTTTGTCGACGTGCTTGGCTTTGCTATCAAGTACCAACGAGAAGAAGAGGAGTTTGTTTACTTAACGCGTGAGGGAGTTGACTTGATGCTTGAGGGAGTTGACTTGATGCTTGAGGGAGTTGACTTGATGCTTGAGGGAGTTGACTTGATGCTTGAGGGAGTAGGTGGCGACTCCCGAAAATGGTTAACTGGCAACTTAGAATATCCCTTTGGACGAGGTGTTAACTTCCAATGGGATGTAAGTGATATCAACGCGTTATACTCAACAGTGCAGTCAAAAGCACCCAGTTCGATCTTTCTTCCCATGGAAAGCAAATCTTATTCAGTTGACGGTAAAACGGTCACACAAGCTCAGTTTATTGTCGAAAGTCCTGATGGCTACCTATTCCGATTCTGCGAAGATGAACGTCAATGACAAATGCTGAGTACATTATTTAGAGACTTGCCCTCCAAGCCACTTTTCAGTTAGCAAACATCCATTTAAGTGAGCCAGTCACTCGAAAAAATCACAGTCTATTTCATTAAATTAGGAGTAGTTCAATGTCTTATACACAAGCAAGTTGCCTTTGCGGCGCGGTGACAATCAAAGCCGAAAATGTTAATCCCAAGTTTACTGTGTGCCATTGCCAATCCTGCAGGAAGTGGGGCGGTGCTCCATATTTTGCGGTGAAGTGTGGCACTCAAGTGAAGATTGAAGGTGGTGATAAAGTTAAAATGTATCAATCATCGTCTTGGGCCTCTCGTGGTTTTTGCACAGAATGTGGCACTCATCTTTTCTACAAATTTAAAGCAACCGGTGATTACAATATGTCATTAGGTCTGTTTCCTAACGTAGAAGGATTGGAAATGGATATGCAGTATTTTAGTGATATGCGCCCTGGGTATTATTGCTTTGCGAATGAGACCAAGGAAATGACCACTGAGGAGATCATGGCGTATTTTGCTGACGAGGTTTAGAGCACTATTGAGCGAACGCTACAATGGCGTGTCTCACTTGTTATCGTTAGTGCTTATGGCATAGGTGTATAGGAACAACAATGGTTAGATGGCCGTGTATTTTCAAACTAGAGGGCGACCCGGAGCTTATGTATTTTGGCTCTGAGTCAGCGTTAGCGAGTGAATTAGAGTCTTTGATTTGGAGTAGTTCTGATCGCTTGATCGATAGTGATGGTCACAGCTTCACAATTTGCCAAGCGAGCGGACGTTATACATTCGAACTGAGCGACTCTGTTTTGTCGTTATCTGAAATTACTCAACTTATTCAAGAGCACGAGTTTTCAAAGGCTAAAGTGTGTTTGACAAAAATACAGTTTGCGTCTGTGGAGCAGGCTATTCAATCGCTGTCGTTTGAGAAGTAAATGGAGCAGAGGATTCGAGTTGATAGTGACATGGGAGTTTTTAACGTTGCTACGGTCTAGAGATTCAGATTGAAAGGAGTTTGACGGTGAAAGTTGCATTGGTTACTGGTGGTTCAAAAGGAATTGGTTTGCACGTGGTTTTGAGACTTGTAAACCAAGGATATAAAGTTGTTACCTGTTCTCGCTCAAAAGAGGCTTGGAGTAGCGCGCTTGCTGAGTATCCAGAGTTAAGTAGTGTAGATTATCACTCGGTAGATATTTCTGACGAACAACAATTAAATCAACTGTTCAATTATATCTCTAACAAGTACGGTAAGCTTGACGTTGCGGTAAATAACGCTTCTCCAGCACTGGTCTCGCGCGGGCAGCTGTCTGAGGTTGATACACCGCTACTTAAAGAAACGCTTCAGGTGGACTTTTTCAGTCAAGCTCTATGCCTACGTGCTGAACTGCAACTAATGAAGACTGGTGCTTCGATTGTAAACGTCAGCTCCATCAACGGTCTTAGACCTACTCCGAATGCATCTATGTACAGCGCTTCAAAACATGCTTTAGAAGGGTTAACCCGATCCGTAGCGCTGGAGAACATTGGTGCTGGTATTCGAATTAACGCTGTTGCGCCTGGTGTTACGTGGACGCCTCGCTGGGAAGAGAGACAAATAGAGTCTCCTAATGTGCGTGCTGATGTTTCTGAGGTAGTGCCTATCAAACGATTTGGGAACATTGACGAGATAGTGAATGCGATAGAGTTTTTACTGTCAGATAAAGCCAGTTATGTTGTTGGCCATACGCTGGTGGTCGATGGTGGGCTTTCGTTGACCTAGGCAGTGGATGAGTTTTAGCTGGATCTGTTGTGGTTGCCGTTGATTTAACCAGACATGGCTTTAACCACCAAAATTAGCTCAACTGTTTATTTATACAGTATTGTTGTGTATTCTCCGTTTAATATGAAAGGAGTAGTACACAATGACATTACAATACGAGCAGACAGTCCCAAGTCCGAAAGAGTTTTGTGAAATGCGCGTGACCGCAGGGTTATCACCTAAATCATTAGAAGCGGCAACGATAGCACTGCCAAACAGTTTGTATGGTATTTCTGTAAGAGATGGGGCAAAACTGATTGCAATGGGTCGCGTGGTAGGCGATGGAGCATGTAACTTTGAAGTGGTAGACGTGGCGGTGGATCCTAGTTATCAGGGGCAAGGTTTAGGACGAAAAGTGATGGAATACATTGATGACTACCTAGCCAACGTTGCTATGGATGGCTCGTATGTTTCCATGATTGCTGACGAGCCTGCATTCTATGAAAAGTTAGGGTATAGGTTGGTTTCGCCATCTAGCCAAGGCATGACCAAGAAATTTAAGCCAAGAGCATAGCCGTAAAACATGTGGGTAGCTTCTATTCGTTGATGTATAAGCGTTGATGCTTGTCATCATGACTCGACTCAAGATGTTCTGGTTTGCATTTCAATGGCGAAATTGCCGATATTAACAATAAGATATGTCGAGAGTGAGTGGTTATATGGAAGCACCAAAAGAAGAACTTCTAGCCTTGTTAGTTAAAGAGTGTGAACTATACGCGTCGATTCCTGCCAGTGAGCATCAGCAAAAGCGCGATAAAAAGTGTTTTATCAATGGAATCATGACGGCCTGCCGTGTGGTAGGTATCAGTTATCAGGAATTGAATTCGATTATTGAGTCAATGCCAAAGCAGCCGAAGTTCAAGGATTTAGACGAGGAGTTGTCGACTCCTACTTATGTTCGAAATAACGTAGATATTAAGTTGTAGAGGTTGCTGTCAGTTCCTCTTGTACTCAACCTCTTAGAGTAGGAAAGCTTATGGAAAGTACAGGGAAGTTAGTCTTCTTTTGCGGAAAAATGGGCGCAGGTAAGACAACACAATCCAAGCTAATTGCGGCCAAGCAAAGGGCGGTACTCATTTCTGAGGATGAGTGGTTAGCCGCACACTATCCCAATCAAATCCAATCGTTTGAGGACTACATCAAGTTCTCTACTCTTATTAAACCTTTTATTAAGTCACATGTTCAGAGCTTATTAACGGTAGGCGTTGATGTGGTAATGGACTTTCCTGCCAATACAGTTAGACAGCGTTCGTGGTTTTCATCTCTATGTTCTGAAGTGCAATGTGCTCATGAACTTTGCTATCTCGATGTGCCGGATGAGGTTTGTTTGGTTCAAATCGGCAAGCGTCGGGTTGAGCAGCCAGAAAGGGCACATTTTGACACTGAGGATGTGTTTCATCATGTGACGCAGTACTTTGAAGAACCGACGGACGATGAAGGTTTGAACATAGTGAAGATATAAGACCCGTTTGGTAACTTGATTGGCTTGCGTGGACCGAGCCGTTAACCCTTCTAAATCCGACCCATCCGTTTAACACCTATCTATTTTTAAAACCAAATATTCTGGAGTACTAATGGCAAACCCAAGACTATTAAAGTCTCAAATCACCAACATTGTTTGTGGTGAAAACGTCACGATTATCGAACCTGCGAATGTTTATGGCTGTGAGTTAAAAGATGAAGTTTTTGTTGGCCCATTTGTTGAGATACAAAAGAACTCAGTTGTCGGTGCTCGAACTAAAATCCAATCGCACAGCTTTATTTGTGAATATGTGACTATCGGTGAGGATTGCTTTGTAGGCCACGGGGTTATGTTTGCCAATGACCTTTTTAAGAGCGGTCAACCCGCTCCAAACCCAGAGAGTTGGGGACGTACTGTTATTGCCGACAACGTGACGATAGGGTCAAACGCTACGATTCTGTCGGTCAATATCTGTGAAGGGGTTGTTATCGGTGCCGGAAGTGTCGTGACAAAGGACATTACGGAGAAAGGTATTTACGCAGGGAATCCGGCTAAAAAACTACGAAGCTTGCCTTAAGTTAGAAAAGTAATTATAAACAAGATGTTAACGCCATTTTCTATAATATTTTGTTTGACTGAGTAAGTTGGTGAACGACATAGCATAGAGTGGCAAGTGGTATTGGAAACTCCACACCAACCATGCAGTAAAACAAAGGAATGACCATGGACGTTACTATTGGCAAGAGTCTTGAACTGATCTCAATGGGTCAGGCTATACGCTATCAAGTATTTACGCTTGAACAAAATATCCCAACAGAGTTGGACTTGGATGGGTTGGATAATGACTCATTTCACGCTCTAGTCTGGGATGGCGATAAGCCTGTAGCGACCGCTCGTTTAACGGTGAATCAAGACTGTTCGTCGACCATGGCGCGAGTGGCGGTTTCCGAGGAATATCGTGGTGATGGCGTTGCATCAAAAATAGTCCGGGCCCTAATAAAACATGCCAGCAATATCGGAGTGAGATGTATCGATATCCACGCCCACGCTTATTTAAGAAAGTACTACGAGAACTTTGGATTTGAATATATCAGAGAAGTTGAGATTGTTGGTGAGCATCAGCTTATTGAAATGAAGTACGAAGTGGAACCTGCTGTTTAGTTGTGCATTTTACATAGCAGAACGTAGATGGATTAGATTAATAAAATGAGTGCTGACGCGGCCTCTTTGTTAAGCACCGAAGACGATTTCAAGGAGTAGACACTGTGAAGTTTGCATTATTACAGTTCCCAATTAGTGCTCAATCAACCAAAAACCATGAACAAATCAAGCGTGCTATCTTCGAAGCCAAGCGCGATGGTGCAGATGTGTTAGTTACTCAAGAATGCGCCTTGTCTGGTTATCCACCTATTGAAATTGGTGCTGTTGCCGATATTGATTTTGAACTTCAAGACGCTGCGTTTAATCAGATTGTAGACTTGGTTAAACACACGCAGATCACTGTTTTCTTGGGGCTTATTCGCAAGTTTGGAGATAAAGCGGCGAACTCGGTTGCGATCATCAAACCCTCAGGTGAGGTGTATTGCTATGACAAAAGAGCCCTGTGGGGTTGGGATGCGGAGAATTTTGACGTAGGGAATGACTTTAATGGTGTTGTCGATATTCAGGGTATTAAGGTTGGTGTTCGAATCTGTTATGAAATTCGATTCCCTGAGTTCTTTAGAGAACTCTATAAAGAACAGGTCGATGTTGCTATCGTGAGCTTATGTGATGTTCAACAAGAGTTTGATGCCAATCGTTATTCGATTATTAAATCGCACCTTGTGACTCGGGCGATTGAAAATGTGTTTTCAGTGATATCGGTTAACTCGACAACCTTTGAGCAAACCGCTCCGACGGCAGTTATCGATAAACAGGGTAATCTTGTTGTTGAAGCAGAGCGAAACAAGAAATCTATCACCTATTTCGACTATGAAAAGACGGAGCATGGTTTTGGTGCCAAAGGCTGTGTCACATACTCAAATAAGCTATTAGGTTTATAACTAAAAATACAACAATAACTATTGTCAGGGTGAATAAATGAGTGAGATTGCTCGTTTTATAATTGGAGAAAGTCCAGATAAATTTGGTCGTTATATTGATGAGCTCTTGGCGTATAACCACTTTTGGTTGGAGCATGACCATAAGTATATTCAGGTGTTTTTCCCAATCGACGAGGGAACCAAGTTTAATCAGCATGCTCCTTTAGTAACGCAGAAAGATAGAGACGTGTTTGCCAATTCAGAAGCGCTTCGAGTTGCTCATTTGAAGATACTTGATGTCATGTTGGATTTTTGGGGAATGCAGAGAAATGGATTTGAAATCACCTCTGTCTTACCGCTGAGTGGGAAGAATCACGTTTGGTTAAAAAGTCACGATCATAATCAATTGAGACTGACACGAGCAATTCGTAGTTTGTATTTGCTGGGCAATGAACAGGTTGCAATAAACCTATCTGAGTTTCTCGTTACTGCAGCTAGAGAAGACGGCACTGTGTCGGATAAAACGATCCAATATTGGCGTAATGCCTTGGAGGACTAGGACAACTAATGAGCCAGTACAGTACGGAGAAGATGAAGGCGTTCTGTTGTAATTGCAAGGCGTTAACACAGCATAAATACACCTCGTTTGGAACAGAGGGTAAACACCCAAAGAACGAAGCTACGGGCTTTTTCTCTGGGCTATTTGCAGCGATATTAACGTCGTTGATGGATGGAGAGGCGACAGGGGATTATAAATGCCAGAACTGTGGAACCTACCTGCATACTCCTGATCATTTAGATTGATTTTCTTATATAGCGCTTCGGCGTTAATAGAGTCTATAACGAAGATTTACCCCCAAATTGGAGCCCTTATGCACTTCACAATCAGAAAAGCACGAGCAAGTGATGCACTCGCAATCAGTCAGTTAATTATCCCTCTAACCAACAAATACGTCTGCCCTGACTGTGATGAATCTGTACACAATGTGTTGCTAGGCTCTATGTCTCCAGAACGCATTGAAGGGTATATGGCAAGCAATTATTCCTACGTTGTCGCTGTATCGGAAAGTAATGAGGTTATCGGCGTTGGTGGCGTTCGTGATAATACGCACTTGTACCACTTGTTTGTTCATGATGAATATCAAGGGAAAGGTTTGTCGCGCCAACTTTGGGAGAGCGTGAAAGGGTTTGCGTTACGAAACGGAAATAAAGGCCGGTTTACCGTTAATTCTGCGCTTAGTGCAGAGAACGTTTATCTGAAGTTTGGCTTTAAACGTATAGACGGAGTAAGACGTGAGAAAGGTATGGTTGATATCCCGATGGTATTAGATGTTACTGAAAATGATTAGGCCAAGTTGGAGTTTATTAAGGAGTAATGCCCGTGGAATCAGACAGAATAAAACTCGTTCCTCCTTCATTGGAGTACCAGCCTCAAATGTTGGCGGCAATCCAAGCGAGTAAATCGGAGCTTGGAGAATATCTTCCTTGGGTACCATATGCTTTGACCCAAGAAGAATCGGTGGAGACCACCAAACAAGCGATGGCAGATTTTGAAAACTTCGAAAATGAACTGCGCTTTTCAATCATTGATAAAGAGACCGATACGTTAGTAGGCGCCGTGGGACTGATCATTCGTGATAAGGCGGTGCCATTTTTCGAAATTGGTTATTGGCTGAATACATCAAGCGTAGGCTGCGGTTATGTAACTGAGGCGGTAAAGCTTGTTGAGCAGTATGCCTTTGAATCATTAGAGGCGAACCGGGTGATTATCAGAGCTGCTGAAACGAACGCAAAAAGTCGTTCAGTTGCTGAGCGTTGCAGCTATCACTTAGAGGGTATTGCGCTCAATGAACGGCGATTGCCAAACGGTGAGCTATGTAACACGGTGATTTACTCAAAAATCAGTTTATAGAAAGCGATGGTTGTTTAGGAGCAGGGTTATATGGATATAGCAATACTAACGTTTGATGGATTTAACGAACTGGACTCTTTTATTGCCTCGGCAATTTTGAATCGTATGAAACCGCACGGGTGGAATGTTCAGATAACGTGTCCGACGGATGTGGTGACATCAATGAATGGTGTAGAGGTGGTAGCGCAGCAGCCGTTAGAGTTTGCAAATCAAGCCGATGCCGTGTTGTTTGGCAGCGGTATGTTGACGCGACAAATTGCGACGGACCGAACCATTCTGTCACGACTTTCTCTTGACCCTAACAGGCAAATCATTGGCGCACAGTGTTCCGGTACGTTGCTTCTGGCAGCGTTGGATTTACTGAATGGAGTATCCGCTTGTACCGACCTCACCACGAAACCTTGGGTCCAAGATCTAGGAATCGAGGTGCTGGAACAACCTCTAAATGCACAAGGTAATGTGGCTACATCCGGTGGTTGTATGTCTTCGCAGTACTTAGCGGCTTGGGTAATAGGTAAACTTGCTGACATAGAGCATGCGAAGGCCGCGATACATTACGTCGCCCCTGTAGGTGAGAAAGAAAAATCGGTCGAGCATTGCTTATCAGTGGTTGGGGCATATTTATAGCAAAACGACTTTACAACCAACGTCATTCATTGTTAGTTCCTACGTAGACACAAGACGACCTTTCCATACATATCACGCTCTTTATGGGTGTTATTCTTAATGGATAAAAATATTATCGGCCAGCACCGATAAAGCATATTCATGTAGGCAGTGTTTGATGGGCAAATCTAAACGAACCATTCCTTTATTTCTGACATTCTCATTGATTGTTGTGTTTCTTACTATATTCGCGGGAGCGAGTTTGATGGGAGAGAATCATAGAATCAATGAAGTACTCAGCGAGCGCTTTAAGAGGTTTAAAACCGAAGATTTTTCTGCGCCTTGCTTTCCTATTGCCGTTGATTCGCATTTGGTGAATATCGACGAGCCTGGGACTTGTAACAACCAAAACTTTTTACTCTACATTAGTTTGTTGAAGCGTTTCGATTTAATGGATGGCAGCGCGTATACGCTCAAGATTAAGCGCAATAATTTTTGGATACCGTTTCTGTTTTCAGATGAAGTTGGCGTGAGCATTAGGTTGCAAAAAGAAGACGAGAATAACTGGTTCTCTTTTGATTGGTTGCCATTTGTCGAAAAGCCAGAAGAACACTACATCGATGGCTTGTTTGTGATGGGGCGTGATCATTGGAAATGGACAATCAACGACGTAATGATAAACGATGCGAAACTGCAACAGATATTCACGGAGTACGAGCAAACGGTCGACTTTAATAAATACGTCGAAAAAGTTGGCTCTCGCTATGAATTCAAAAATGGTGTGGTGGATAGCGAAAGTGCCAGCGATTTTGATAAGCGGTTACTGAGATTCAATCTTCAAAAAGTCACGGAGTTTTTGAAGTAATCGACTCAGCTGTCTAGAAGCGAAGGTATTATGTCTGCTATGGTTGTTGGCATAAAGAACTAGCACCTTGCAAAGATAAAGGAATCAATAACATGGAACTCGTTACTCCTTCGTTAGAACGGATGCAAGCCTTTGCGGTTTTCTATCAAGATTTTGAGCTCCACGATGTGGACAATGCGGAGTATTACCGCGAAGGCGTCAGTGATTTTCCGAAATATGTTCAGCGTTTAATCGATGAAGAAAAGGGCGTCAATTTACGCCAAGGCTATGTGCCTTGCAGTCATTTTTGGTTGCTAGATTCTGAACAGAGAATTCTAGGTGCGATTCGTGTCCGTCATCATATTAATAATGAATTTCTGTCATCAGAAGGTGGTCATATTGGTTACGACATTGCCCCTTCATATCGAGGGGCAGGCTATGGAAAGCATATGCTCAAACTTGTTTTACCTAAAGCGAATGCCTTAGGCATAGAACGAGCCTTGGTGACCGCAGATGAAGATAACGTCGCTTCAAGACGCGTTATTGAATCCAATGGCGGTGAGTTAGAAAATATCGTCATGGGGGAGGTGTTTCCTAACCCAATTGCGAGATATTGGGTTGAATGCATTCAAGGTTAGTTTAATTATCGCCATTGCTATCAGGAGGATGAAATGTCAGAGCATTACGCACAGATAAGTTGGCAGCGAAAACAGGACGAAGTATTTAGTGATAATAACTATAGCCGTGGTCATGTATGGGAATTTGATGGCGGTTTGACGGTCCCTGCATCACCTTCACCTCATGTGGTGCCGTTGCCTCTCTCTATAGAAGAAAACATTGATCCAGAGGAAGCCTATATTGCTGCTTTATCAAGCTGCCATATGCTGGTTTTCTTATCGATTGCTGCAAAACGAAAATATGTTATCGACAGCTACATCGATAAAGCTGTTGGAATACTTGCAGAGAATGAAGTGGGAAGAATGGCAGTCACCAAAGTCATTTTGCGCCCGGATGTGGTGTTCTCTGGAGAGCGCGTACCTACCCGAGAACAGCTTGAAAAAATGCACCATTTGTCGCATGAAAACTGCTTTATCGCCAATTCTGTAAAGACTGAAATTATGACCGAAATTAGTTAAGGATTGGTGTCGTCCGATCGAGTTCTGACAATACCCGACAAAACCACTATACAATTCATTGAATAGCTATCGTATGTTAGATCAAGTTTAACAAGGACAAGGCTATTCAGTGATGAAGATCTCTATTGTTCAAACCGATGTGGTCTATAAAGACAAACATCAGAATCTACTTCAAGTCGCTCAACTTCTCTCAGAAACTCGAGAGGTTGGGGATGTCATTTTGCTGCCTGAATTGTTTTCTACTGGCTATATTTTCGACTCGCCTCAGGATATCCATGAGTTGTGTGAGGAGTATCAACACAGTCCCACCATTGAAACGTTACAGCAACTGGCTGCGACTTATCAATCAGTCATCGTTGCTGGCATTGCAGAGCATCATGAAGGGCGTTTCTACAATAGCGTTGCCGTTATAGATAGAACTGGCCTACAGCACCGCTATAGAAAAATCAGCCAAACCAATATCGACAAGCAGTACTTCTCTCGCGGTGATTCATTGCTGACGTTTGAATACCAAGGTTATGTTTTCGGAGTCGCGATTTGTTTTGACTTGTGGTTTCCGGAAATTACTCGCGAATACGCAATATCTAATGTCGATATTTTGTTGCATCCAGCAAACTTTGGTGGCGAACAGAGCCTACTTCTCTCTCGTACCAAAGCGATTGAAAACCACTGTTATGTAGCGACATGTAATCGAGTCGGTACAGATAAAACCCAGAATATCGTTGGCGAATATTGTGGTAATAGCCAAGTGATATCGCCCAGTGGTGAAATTTTGGCGCAGCTGAAATCAGTAGCTGCTGTTGAAACTATCGAACTGAGTAAGATCGAGACCAAGAAAGTGATTGGTGTGGATCTGATAAGTGAGATAGGGCAGATAGAAAAGAAGCTTAAGTAAAGTCTGTTCTTTAATGAGATAACAAACAAAAGGTAAGTGGTCTATGAATTGGTTTCTAAGTGTATTAAAACGGCCTGTTGATTTTAAAGGTCGCGCCAGGCGGAAAGAGTATTGGTATTTCTTTTTATACAGTTTGATATTAACGATCGTTTTGTCAGTGATAGATAATGCACTTGGCTGGTACAACTCTGCCGAAGAAGTCGGGATTTTGAGCGGGGTGTTCACGCTGTTGATTTTGTTACCGAGCTTAGCTGTCACCGCACGTCGTTTACACGATACCGGTCGCTCCGGCTGGTGGATGTTGCTGTATATCATTCCAATAATCGGTTTTTTAATACTACTGTACTTCTTGGTGTTGGACAGCAAACCAGAGTCCAATCAGTATGGTAGTAACCCGAAGGCATACGAGATTAATGGATAATCGTTTTTGCTCAGATCTGGAGTTCAGATCTGAGCTGGTCTTGTTTAATTAGCGCCACATACAAGGAAGCTGAAATATGAATACTAAGACGCAACAGGTTTTAGAACGATTGGAGCGATTAGGCAATGACAACGATCGTCTGCAGTCAGAGCGAGCGAAAAAGTACCTCAACATTACAAAAGATACCGGTGAGTTTCTCTCAGTGCTGGTTAAAGCCACGAATGCTCAGCGTATCTTAGAAATTGGCACCTCAAATGGATACTCAACGATTTGGTTAGCCGCATCAATCCCGAACACCGGAATGGTGCATACCATTGAAGTAAACCCTCTCAAGATAGAAGAGGCCCGTGACAACTTCGAACAAGCTCAAGTTTTGCAGAATATTACCCAATGGTCAGGCGATGTTTGTGAGGTTCTAAAGCAGACACCGGAACAGGTCGATTTCATTTTTCTCGATGCAGACAGAAGCGATTATTTGTCCATTGCTGAGCCTCTGTTCTCACGCCTAAAACCAGGTGGATTGCTTGTGTGTGACAATGCCATATCTCATACTTCAGAGCTAGAAGGGTTTGTCGCTTGGGTAAAGAGCCAGAGTAACTTAACTACGTCGTTGGTTCCTGTTGGGAAGGGGGAGTTGCTGGTCTTGAAAAGATAGAATCGTCATAAAATCATAAGGTTGTTTTGAAAAAATTGCTCAAGGTCATTCAGTTTCATAAGTGCTTGGTTTAGTATTTGTTTCCCAAAAACATAACAATATGAGAATGAATGTGAAAATAATAAAATTACTGCTGTCATTAGGTGTCTTTGCGTTATTAACGGGATGTGCGACTAGGCTGGAAGCCACGGTTGCTCCGGGACAGTCATTAAGTGAGTTGGGGAATGTATATGTCCAGCATTTCTCGCCAGACAAAAGACACTTGAATTATGTAATTGCCGATAAGTTAACTTTGTTGGGTTATCCTGCTACACCACTTAATAGCGATAACATCCCTGATGATGCGGACATTGTAATTACATATGTTGATAACTGGCAGTGGGACATTACAAACTACATGATAAAAATAAAGATTGATTTTAGAAAAGCAGCAAGTAGGCAACTATTGATTACGGGTGAATCTTACCGTACGTCATTAGCTAGAAAAGATCCTGATCTGATGATTCAGGAGGCACTAGAGAAAATTCTTCAAGAAGCAGGGCTTAGGTACAATCATATAGCCATGAATTGAGCTTTGATTTGGAGAGCTTGATATATCAATAAGGGTTCGGAACATGGGTTTTGAACCTTTTTTGTTTTCTAGGTATTAAAAATCTAAATGTTGAAATTAACTATGTTTAAGCTCTACTTACCATGATATTTTCATTCCATCCGAGTTCCTTTTTAGAAACTGAAACATGAACATAGCGTTAAGAACCATCACGGGTGACAACTTCTACGCAATTTGTCAGCTTGAAGTCGCCCCTCATCAAACTTCACATATTGATAGCAATGCTATCTCTCTAGCGGAAGCAAATTTTATGGCGTCTCCGTGGTATAGAGCTATCTATGCCAAAGAACAACCCATTGGCTTTATTCTGGTTAACGTCGACTCACAATCCAATAGACTTTCACTGTGGCGATTTATGTTAGATAAAAACTATCAAAAGCAAGGCTTCGGTAGACAAGCTATCACTTTGCTTTATCAGGAGTTGAGACAAGAGTTTGGAACAATAGATTTGTTTACGAGTGTCGTTCGTGATGAAAAAGGGCCTAGGCACTTTTACCTAAGCTGTGGTTTTGTCGAGACTGGCACCTTAGTGGAAGGGCGAGAGATTGAGTTGGTGTTTTCTTTGGATTCGAACTTCACTAATGCTGATTAGTGAAGTGTGTTCGCACGGAGGAAGTGATTATCAATTCATGTTTTCTGGCTCACAAGCTTCGCGACATTATGAGTGGTTAATCTACTTCAAAGAAAGGCTTAACGTGGTTCACGAGGAATGCCGTGTTAATAGCAAAATATCTTTAATAGGAACGATCAAAGCATGCAATTAGAGAAAGTAACGAATAACAATTTAAATGCGGTATTGGCGTTGCAATTGGATGAAGCACAACGCGATTTCGTCTCAGAAAATGTTGTCTCAATGGCTCAAGCTGCGGTGAATCCGGATTATCAACCGAGAGTTGCTATGGTTGATGGTGAAGTCATAGGATTTGTCATGTATAGCGAATGGAAGAATGCGCCATGGGCAACGGGTGACAAACTTGGTGAGTACTATATTTTTCGTGTGATGACGGATAAGTCGTATCAAGGAAAGGGGTATGGCCGGTTGATGATGGAGGCACTTATCAAAGAAATTGAAGAACTTAAACCTAAAGCGATACACATAGGCTACTGTGATGAGAATAAGGTAGCCCAACAATTCTATCAAAAACTTGGGTTTAAAGAATACGGACGATTCGATTGGGGAGATATAGCAGCAAGCATCGTTTACTGATCGTGATGGTTAAAGTTGCATCTGATTTTTGATAGGTAATATGTATTAATTGTTGACAATTAAGTGGTGAAAACTTAGTTATCACTTTTACGCACAAAGATGCGATTGATTATCATTTGCGTGCGGGTATCATTTCTCTTATAGACGAAAGAGGAATGATACTTATGAACGGCGCATCCATATACGTAGATGCTAATGCGGCACAAAAAGCATCATCATTTGCCAAAATAAAACGTAAGTTACTGATGTTAGGCCCAGCGTTTATTGCAGCGATTGGCTACATCGACCCAGGTAACTTCGCAACAAATATTGAATCAGGATCTTCATTTGGTTACCAACTACTTTGGGTAGTGCTTTGGGCGAACTTAATGGCGATGTTGATTCAGTACTTGTCTGCCAAGCTAGGTATTGTTACAGGTAAAAACTTAGCCGAACATTTACGTGATCATCTACCGAATAAGTGGGCGGTTGGATTTTACTGGACTCAAGCAGAGATCATTGCCATTGCCACTGATCTAGCCGAGTTTATCGGCGCCGCAGTCGGTTTCCAATTAGTATTTGGCATAAGCTTAATGGAAGGGCTCTGATAACCGCCGTTGTGACAGTTATGATCCTAATGCTGCATCAAAAAGGACAAAAACCTTTAGAAGTAGTGATAGGGTCTTTACTCATGCTTGTTGCGGTTATTTATATTGCCGAACTCTTCTTCGCTCACCCAGCAGGTGGTGAGATGATGACAGGCTTGCTTACACCTAGCTTTACTGATTCTCGTCAAATCTATCTTGCCGCAGGGATTCTGGGGGCGACGGTGATGCCTCATGTTATCTACCTTCATTCTGCTTTGTTTAAGAACAGCTTTGGGGAAAGTACTGAGACTCGCCTTCGCAGTACTCGATTTGATGTGTTGATCGCGATGGTTATTGCAGGATTCGTCAATATCGCCATTGTGGCGATGGCAGCAGCGGTCTTTCATTACTCTGGCAACCAACACGTTGCTGAAATTGAAACGGCTTATATGACACTAACACCATTAGTCGGTAAAGCAGCGTCGGTTTTATTTGGTGTGTCACTAATTGCTTCGGGTTTATCTTCTACTGTCGTTGGTACTATGGCGGGTCAAGTCGTGATGCAAGGGTTTGTTCGCTTTTCTATTCCGATGTGGTTACGTCGCTTTATTACTATGGCGCCATCGTTTGTCGTTATAGGTATGGGGATGAACACTACTGATATCCTAGTGATGAGCCAAGTTGTATTGAGCTTTGGGATCGCTCTCGCCATTATCCCATTGCTTATTTTTACCAACAGTAAACGTTTAATGGGAGAGTTCAGAAATAACAAATGGGTTTCTTATGCGGGTATGGTGATTGTAAGTTTAGTGCTCGCTTTGAACGCCTACTTGATGTTCACATTAATCGTCTAAGTGTGATTATTTCTCAATATAACGGAAGCCGAGCGGCTTCCGTTTTTTTGCTTTTAGACTATTCGCTTTTCAAAGCGTCTTTTCTTTATCTTATAAAAACTTGAAACCCTTAAACACACAATTGTTAGAAGTTCGACAAGATCTTGATTTACTGATTGAATATCTAACTCCAATTATCGATTATGCTTAGTACACGTCATTCAATTGATTATCACCTTGCTTTACAACCTATCAAGGAGAAAACGTTGGAAAAAGTCTTGATTAGTTCATGCTTGCTAGGTAACAAGGTTCGTTACAATGCGAGTGGGTTATCTATTTCTGAGCAAGATTTAGTTTGGCTCAAGCTGAATGTCGAATTAATAGTTATGTGTCCCGAAGTCTCGGCAGGTCTTCCTACGCCGAGACCGCCAGCAGAAATTGTTTTAGGACAAGGTGCCGATGTTATTGATCGCAAAGCTTCTGTTGTTGGGGATGACGGTCATGAGGTGACCGCTGAATTTTTGCACGGTGCAGAGCTTGCACTTAAGAAGTGTCGTGAACAGGGTATTCGTTACGCCATACTAGCAGAGGGTAGTCCGTCATGTGGCAGCGTACAGATTTATGATGGCACATTCACAGGCGTAAAAACTCCCGGGCAAGGAGTGACTGCCGCCATGTTAATTAGGGAAGGCATCAAGGTGTATAGTCAACATACTCTCTCCAATCTCAAACATGAGTTGGAAACGTTGGAGTTGCATGAGCGGATGGAAGTTCATGGATAAAGACATCATAAGTACAGCACTGGATAATATACGAGCTAAATCGAAGGGTAAGCCATCCACGAATACTAGCCGCATTACGATCAACTTTCATCCTGATAGATACACGCCTGAAGGGCAGCCTCTTTTGCTCGCCATCGCCAAAGATGGTGAGCTGAAATCCCAGTTTGAAACCAATACGAGTAACGGCGGCTTGACGGCTTTTGAAGGTGGCGACCGTTGGTTATGGGAACAACGGGTATTTGATGGTGCTTATGACCGTGCACCTATGAATTTGAGGCCGAAGTACGGCGCGGTTAACTTCCGAAACTATGCGAACGGAGCGTCACCTAGGTTTGGGTCGGCGTATTTTGAGTTAAAACCGCATGTGCTCGAACGAGCGACGTATTGTTACCCAGACAGTTTTTTTGAACCAGAAGATTTTGCTGTTTCAGAAACGCTGAATAACCTGATCAATATCGCAACGTCTTCTTCTGGAGACTTACTTGATGACTACATTGAAGCACACATTCACGGGACAGTATCGTTAAAAGATGACGTTGAGTGCTTAGTCTTAGATCCTGTTTTCCAAGCCACTATGATTGAACAATATGCGCTTGAATTGGGTATTCCCATCCAGTGGCATAACGGCTATCAACTGTCTATTGAAACAATGAATCAATACCCCGATTATCGAGGTGTGCAGTTTATCGAATTAGCGAGAGAACTAGCGCGAGATGGAATGATCGATGCAAAGTTACTTGGTTTGGCGGTAACGGAGCAGCACTTTGACGAGCAAGATATTAAGAAAATCTGGCACTACTTAGCGAGGTTTGGATATCGAGCTTAAGCCATAAAGGCGATCAAAATGTGATTGGCTATTGTTGAGAGCACGCTATGAAGATTGTAAAAGTTGATAGCTCAAATATGCAGATATACGCAAATTTATATCAGGGTTATGCGGCCGAATTTTCAAGAATCATTGATGACAAACCAGATGCTAGTGGACTGTTCGAAATCTATCCAAAAATCGAGGGCAAGGTATCAGGCTATTTACTTTATTTGGATGGAGTACTCGCGGCATTAGCTGCGATTGAAGAAAAAACACCAAAATGTTATGAAATCTGTGATTTCTATGTACTTCCTTGTTTTCGTAAGAATAAAGTCGGTAAGCAGTTTATTACTCAATTATTTATGCAACTCCAAGGTACGTGGGAAATCAAACAAGTCGCCGGAGCTGATCACGCAGTGAGTTTCTGGCGTGATGTCGTTGGTGAGTACACCTCACAAAACTATGTGGAAGATAAGTATCAAGACCACAAGTGGGGTTTGGTTACAAGGCAGTGTTTTGGCCACGTGTAAATTAACCGGGGAATAACAGGGTGATTCGATGACGCGATTAAAGTTTAATGTGTTTGGTCAAATCATGTCAGTGACACGAGAGCACGATACTTGGGTTTTGTATCGAGAATCACAAGTGGGTATTAGGGCAAAGATCTATGATGTCGTGATACCTTCTGACTTAAAGGAAGAGGATTTAGTCACCTATTTAGATGATATTTACCATGAGATGGCCAGCGTTAGATTTCCAAGAGTGTTGAAGCTGTGAACAATAAAAAGTGGGTGATGGAGTATGACTACAAACAGAGCGTTGATTCTAACATTTTGAGAATCAACGCTTATTTTTTATGAGTTCAAGATTGAATCGGCAAGATTAACGGCATTGTCGAGACGTTCTTTGTCGTCAAGTCGTCCTAGGCTGGCTGGAGCAAGTACGTTGGTATAGAGAGCAACCTGCTTGCTAAAGGGCAGTTCTAGTTGCTCATACAAATCTTGACGGATTTGTGCATGTTGTTCCGGGGCATGATCAGCAAGACGAATTAAAGTATCGTAAATAAGAGTTTTAGTAGTATCCATGGTTCATTATTTTGTGTGTAGCTTCGGGGGACCCCAAGTTTAGCCTTTTTTGTAGCAGAATCTCTGTGATGTAGATCGATGTTGTAATTGAAATGTAAAAATATGTGCTTGGTTGCGCACCAGAGTGGGGACGCTTTTCCTTCCATTAAGTTGTATAGTTCGAAGAGCCATAGATTGGTGTTGCTGGTTTGCGCATTATTAGAGCAGTCGAGATTCGCTATGCCATGACTTTTCTTGAGCGCTGGTACGGTATTGACTACAATAAGCCACTTCTTAAATACATTAGGTCATAATCATGAGCGACAACAACGCAAAGCCAGCTTTACCAGATCATCTTTCAGGTAACCCACGCAGCCCACACCACGTAGCTGAGTGTTTTGAGCACCAGATTGGTATTCGCCTAAACGGTAAAGAGCGTACTGATGTTGAAGAATACTGCATCAGCGAAGGTTGGGTAAAAATCCCTTCACCAAAGGCACTGGATCGTCGCGGTCAACCTATACTAATCAAATTAAAAGGCACTGTGGAAGCGTACTACGTTTAATTCGTTAACCACGGTTGCTTGTTCAGCACATAGAGGTATCGCCCGATGTCTTTATGTGTTGATATTCCACTTTCCACTCCACATCACTTTCTGCATTATTCCTTGTCTACTTTGACAGTTCCTTACGATCACTCAGATTAAGATATGTTAATTTATCTTATCTACATTACGTTAAATTGAAATGTTCTAATGAGATCTCAAGGAAGGTTAGGTCATGGAGCTCTATAGCGACTATCAGACGCGCCCATTTCTCTGCCGCCATTGTAATCAACTAACGCCACATTTGTTGATCTATAGCCCCAACTCAGAGTTAAAACTTCAGCGAAAAGCTGCCAGTGATTCGACACGTAACACGTTGTTTGGGTTACTTATCAGTCTGTTTTCGAGTCGCGAAATCGAAATAGTCGACTATCCTGATGATGAGCAACTGTATCGATGCGACCGATGCGGTAAGGCTGAAGTACATAAAAGATAAGGACTCGTTATTCCCCTATGAACACCGTCATTTCAGAAGCCATAGCGCTTCGCAAAGCCGGAAAGCATCAAGACTCTCGTCAACTCCTCGAAACTTTACTTGTTGATCCACTGTACGCTGCTTCTGCACATTTACAGATTGCATGGTCATACGATAATGAAGGCAAAGAAAAATCCGCGATTCCACATTATAAATCGGCATTACTTGGTAAGTTAGCGAATCAAGAGCGTTTTGACACATTGTTTGGCTTAGCTTGTACCTACAGAAGCTTAGGAGAATATGTTGAGGCGTTGCATTACTTTGAACAGACCATGTCTGAATACCCAAAAGCAGAAGAAGTCCAGCCATTTTATGCAATGTGCTTGTACAACTTAGGACGGCACAAAGAGGCCGTGCAGTTGTTATTGAATCTCTTATTGTCGACAACCAATAGCGAAGCTATAAAGGAATATAAACGAGCAATCTCTTTGTATTCAGATGATCTCGACAGAACTTGGTAAAAACAAGCGTAATAGATTGAAAGCCTAAATCGAAGCTGTGAAAAGGAATATGATATTCATTCCAAATTTAACGAGCGTCATTTACCATTCTATTATTAGTAAATGGCGTTTGTTTAGTATATTTGTTAGCCTGAAAATATAAACTATCATATTATTCGTAAATAACTTAACATTATTTCGGTATTTATATAAATATTGGTTTGCTTTATATTCATTTGGCGAATAATACTATTTAAATTGTCAAGTAATGTAGTGCAACGAAAGTAATCTTTCCCCATAACCACAAATTTCCCTTCGACATTTATTGAGTGAATAACGCTAGTGCGTACTATTCATCCCACATCCCCTGCGTAGAGATTTGTTCTGCAAATCTCAATTAATAATAGTGATAAATATCACAATAAATGGATTGAAAGATGAAAAAGACTATCTTGGCTATTTTTGTAGGTTCGGTTATTTCCCTCTCTGGTTGCAACAGTTCGAGTTCAGATTCGACAGAAACACTACCTTCAACAGACGTAAGCAATTTTGTTAACGTATTAGATAGAGTAGGTAATCCGGATCGAATGAAAGACCGTGATGCGCAAAGTAACTTAAGTTATAACGCATTTACAGACTTAGGCGCATGGCATGGTCATTTATTACCAAGCGATGATTCTGCGATAGGTTCTGCTGGTGGTATTATGATTGTTGACCAGGAGTACTCTAGTTATATCGCTAATGAAAACTTTGACAAACTTACTCTAATTGACGCAGATAACAATCAAGAAATAAGTTTACTATCTGCGGAGGTTAAGGCTTTTTCTACACCAGATGCGTTACATCAAGTTATCGAAAATAATGAATTTAAGATAGAAATGACGACACGTTTTGGTACTAATCGTTCATCTATTATTGAAACCAAAATCAGCAACAAGTCAGATCAAGTGCGTAATCTTAAACTTGTTTGGACGGGTGGTTTCCTAAGAGACTTTAGTACGGTAGGGGATGATGTCGCCGCTAATACGGTTTATAAGGCGCTTACTGGCGAAAACGGTGGTGTTGAGCTGACGTTTAAAAAAGCAGCGTCTTGGTCGGGCTTAAAGAGTGAAGAGGGAGCTGAGTTTTTTGTGACTCGCTCTATCGGTAATGCAACTACTGCAGTGACCGACTATAACTATCGTTCTGAAGGTTCGGTCACTATTAACGCGAATGGCAATACTACTTTCTATAACGCGTACTCTTATGTACACAACCCAACAGAAGCTATTAGTGAAGCAAGTGCGGTGAGCACGTTGTTGCAGCAAGGCGCAACAGCAATGAGCACCGCTAAGGCTCGCTGGAATGACTATTTAAAGCATGGATTAGCTAACGACTCTGCGACTAAAGCCGAAAGTAATGTTGCAGTGAAAGCCATGATGACCCTTAACGGAAACTGGCGCTCACCGGCGGGTATTGTTCAACACGGTACTGTTACGCCATCGGTAACGGCTATCTGGTTCTCAGGTAACAATACCTGGCCTTGGGATACATGGAAACACGCGTATGCGATGGCTCATTTTAATCCAGATGTGGCGATGGAAAATATCCGTACTGTGTTCCAGTTTCAAGTCAAAAATGACGACCCAATCAGACCGCAAGACGCAGGCTATTTGTTGGATGTTGTTAACTACTCGCTACCACAAGATCGAATTGATTCTGGTTATTACGACGACAAATACGACATTCCTTCTGCGGCACAAAACGATGCGTCAATGAATTGGAATGAGCGTAATACAAAGCCTTCGTTAGCGGCTTGGGCTGTAATGGAAATCTACCATTCTCTTATCAACGAATTTGGCCGTGCTAATGATGCTCAAGCGTGGATTGATGAAATGTATCCAAAGTTGGTGGCGTATCATGATTGGTGGCTATCAAATCGCGACCACAACTCGAACGGTGTCCCAGAGTACGGTGCAGCTGTTGATCCTTCGCACAACACTGATGATGGGCATATGTACATTAAAGTGTGGACAGAGTTAGGTGACGATCTAAAAGCTCTGGTAGGCGCTGATAAGGTGAAAGAGATTGATAGCAATGGCACGTCGAAGCAGTATCAAGTTATCGGTGTGGACTCGTATAACTTGGTTCTGGATAACTACGAAGAGCTGGCTATTACTGGTTACAGCAATGGTTCACAAACAGCGACGTCATGGGAATCGGGTATGGATGATGCCGCTCGTTTTGGCTTTATCTATGATTTAGCGAAAACCAACTCTCGCGATTGGATCACAACAGTATCTGCAGCAACGGAATACGATCAGTTAGGTCGCTATGCTCAACAGCACTATAACTTCGATAACACGATTACGGGCTCGTCAGAAAACTGGGCCTACAGTGACGTTTCTGATGCAAACATGGCAAAACTGCGTGATGCACGCAAAGACTGGCAGGTGCGTTTTGGTGAGAACCACGATAGTGGCAGCAACCTAGTTGGCTTCTCTATGCTGCAAGAATCGGTAGACCAAGCCTCTTACATGTACAGTGACAACAAGTATTTATCTGAAATGGCTGGCTTAGTCTCTGATGGCGTTGAAGGGAAAGACCGTGGACAAGAATTTGTGGAGCATGCAGAGTTTATTAAAGACTACATCAACACTTGTATGTTTGATTCTGCTACCTCGTTCTACTACGACATTCGACTTGTTGACAAAGATGGTAAGAGTTTCTTAGATTCATCAGGAAATCCAGTACCTGGGGCTAATTTGAAGCGAGTGGATACGCCTTATCAAGGCAAAAATGTTTACTGTGCGGGTGTCGTACTAACTGAGCGCGGTCAGGCTCCAGACGGCTGGTCTCCATTGTTTAACGGTGCGGCGACTCAAGCGAACGCGGACAAAGTCATGGATGTCATGCTTGATGCGAGTAAGTTTGATAGTTCTACAGAATATCAAGGTGAAGGGGTGTCATTAGGGACGGCAAGTCGTGATAACCCAGCTTACGGAGCTGATATCTATTGGCGTGGGCGTGTATGGTTGGATCAATTCTATTTCGGCCTTCAAGCTCTTGAGAAGTATGGACGCCATAATGATGCGGTACGTATCGCTGAAGACCTGTTCCAAAACGGCGAAGGCTTTGGTAGCGACGGCGCAATTCGTGAAAACTACAACCCAGAAACAGGTGCGGTTCAAGGTGCCAGCAACTTCAGTTGGTCAGCAGCTCACACTTACATGATGTACCGTAACTTCTACGGAAAGTAGGTGAGTTAGCTCTGTAAGTTCTAATAAAAGAAAACGCCTGATGAGACCATCAGGCGTTGTTTGTTGAAATGTAGTGATATCAAAAACCTTCGTCATTTCCTTGAAAAAGGAAATCTCCGCTAGCGCATCGTAAACTCAATTTACTTAACGTGCTCACCACGTTTGGTTTTTTACGCGTTGTAGAAGGTCCTCATTTTCATGAGGATGACGGACGTAAGCCAGTAAGGCGTCGTTATGAGGGTGATGGGTTATTAATACCCACTACCGACCACTTAAACATAGCATCGCCTCAAGAACACCGCCTGCAACAGCGCGCGCTTTATCAGAAATCGTGCAGTGGTCAACACTTTCACCACGCGGATCGACATCGCCCACCTTAAAGCCTTGATGAACGCTCAATCCGTTATTTAGCAGGCCTCTGACTTTACCGCTTAACGGTGCATAAACAACCATGTCATCGACTTTCGCAATAGGTTGCCCCTCTTCAACCAAATCGCCAAGTTTCACTTCCGCAGTGAAGATACCTACGCCAGGCGCTCTAATCACCCGTTGCTCTGTATAACCTAGAATGCTACCTGGTATACCTGAATTAGGCTGACATGGACCGTCGTAAATTACTCGACCGAGTTGATGTCCACGATTGGTTTCTATTGCTGCGTGACAGTCTTCACCAGCGGTAAAACCAGGGCCTAAAGCGATGGTGACTGGTGCCATTCCTTTGTGTGTGCCAAGGTTCTTTTTCGCAAGAATGGCATCAACGACAAAATCAGGCTTGATGGCCTCGGCGAGTTTTCCTGTTTCGTCGACAAACACAGGAATCTTGCCTTTTTCTAACAATCGGCAGGCTTTATCAAAAGACTGAACTTTTTCTGCCGTAATGCCTTCTACCGTGACAGGTTTGCCATAGAGGCATTGGCCGAATGAAACCGTGCAGCGAATCATTGTTGGCTTCTCAATATCACTCATGACTACTTTAAAGCCGGAATTGTGCAATCTCGCAGCGACTCCGGTTGCGATATCACCCGCACCGCGTACTAGTACCAGTTTTTGATTGAAGCTACCAACGCTTTCTTTCAATTTGGCCCCTGAAGCGCCATTTTTCGCGTTAAGTACTTCAGCCAAAATACTGATGGCGATTTCTTCTGGTGTTTCAGCGCCAATATCAAAGCCGATAGGAGAGTGGATATGATCGATTTCTTCTTGGCTGGTGCCTAATTCGCGTAAACCTTGGAATAGTGTTTGTACTTTTCTGCGGCTGGCCATTAAACCTGTATACGTGGTCTTTTTCTGGGCGATTGCGTTGATAGCGTCTTGATCTTGGTGGTTGGTGGCGATAATGACGTAGCTATCTGGTGTGATATCAAGAGAGTCAATGGCACTGAGCATGGTGTCGCCTAGTACTCGATGAGTGCCTTGGGGGAAATGCTCCTCTGCTAAGCTTCCTTCATAAGCATCGACAACAGTAATATCGAATCCTAATTGAGCGGCGGCTTGGGCAACTGCTCTGTTTACATGACCAGCCCCAATTAGGTAAAGGCGAGGGCGAGAGCCATAAACATCAATTGAAAGCGTCATTGCACCGCCACAATCCATACCCATCGCTTCAGGGCCGGTACGCGTCATTCGTCCAGTAACGACGCGAGGTTTGTTTTCTTTTATTGCTTCAATAGCTTGCTCAATAACGTAGCGCTCTATCATCCCACCACCAATAGTGCCATGAATTTGTCCGCTTTGTTCTACGAGCATGGTTCCAGTATGACGAGGAGAAGAGCCTTTTGTTTCAATGATATTGGCAAACGCAAATGGTGTATTGGTTTGCTCTAAATGTGCTGCCTTGGCGAAAATGTTCATCCAAACTACCTCTGTGTAAATGCTATAGAGTCCGATTGAAAATGTGGTGGATTGGGTTATCTGTCGTCATTTGTGTTATCGCGAGTTGAGCGAGCTGAGGTTCTTCATCAAATATCTGCTTGGCCAATTCAGTCAGTTGTGCTTTATCGCTGGCTAAATCGAATCTATTGATGACCCATATTTTTTTTTGTTGCTCACTGCATCCTTTAAACAGACCTTGGTCGCTATGCACTAGTGCTTGAATTTGATTTTTCCCGATGACTGACCCTTCGTTGCATTTCGTTAACATACTGAATTCATTCCAACGATGAATGGCTTCAGGATTAGCCGGGTTAAGTATCGGATCTGCACCAGTGACACCAATTACCACATCACTATGGTTAGGAATGCAAGGCTCGTGCCTAGCAGGTGCCTTAAGAGGAAGTCGGTGTGAACCATCGGCTTCGACGATAAAAACAGAGTACAGTTGCTGACGTTTTAGGGATTCAATCTGCTCGTTAGAGAGGCCACGAACTTTCACTTTTGTATCGTTGTCGTTTGGGCACAAACGTTCACTATAAACAAAAGCAATACCCGTTGATGGCAATGGTGAATGCGAGGCAAAGTCAGTGACTTGATTCAGCTCTGGTGCATTAGGAAAATACATCTTGGTGGTTGTCGTAACACATACATTGTGCCCGAATTGCTGGTATTCATTAGCAAGCCGATACAATAGTTGCGTTTTTCCTCCGCCACCCACCAAAGAAATAGTTATAGGTTCACGGGTACTGGTGGCTCTTGAAATTAATGAATGTGCAAACTCGGAAAAAGAATTATTTGACGACATTGGCATATTTACCCAATTCAATAGATTAAAATACAAAAAACTCAATTCGAATTTCGTATGATAAAAAATAAAAATAACATTGACTGTGTCATTCCAGCAGCCGGATTATCGTCTCGAATGGGATGCTGGAAATTAACTCTACCTTATAAAGACAATACGATCTTAGAGCAAAGTATCACAAATGCGTTGTCATTCTGTACTCGTGTGATTTTAGTGGTTGGGCATAGAGAAGACGAGTTGATTGAGCAGTTTCAAGACAACAAAAAGGTCACCATTGTACGAAACCAACATTACCGCTCAGGTATGTTTTCTTCACTTCAATTAGGCATTAATGAGGTCGACACGGAGTTCTTCTATATCAGCCATGGTGATATGCCTTGTATCGAAAAGGGAATTTATAAAACTCTTTGGGAACATAAGGTTACTGGCACGTTATTCCCCGGTGAACCACGCGCAACAGGCCACCCTGTGTTGATACATACGGCAAGCTTTAAGGCTCAACGAGACCAGAGAAACTTTGACTCGATGAAGTCGATTCTAAAACTAGGAGAGATGGCATACCTTAGACTTTGCGACCCAACTATTCATTTAGATGTAGATACTCCCGAAGCCTACCAAAAACTGCTTAAGTTAACGCAATCAAAGTATTAACTATCAACTTGATAAAATAGTATCGAAAGTATCAATTTGATATTCATCTATCACCTAATAATGAATAATTAATTTGTTAATTGATGGTTAAAATCAATGACAATAAATAACACTTGGCTAGTCTGTACAGTTTAATTTGATATTGAAAATCACGATCTATATCGCAAATTCTTTCAATATTAGACCGAGCTCACGAATACTAAATAACAAAGTAAGCATTGGCTCAAATGTTGCCTTTTACCTAGTAACAGTTTTTCTGTAATTCAATCTAATCAATGCTAAAAGGCGAAGAATATGAATATTAAATACCTCACGCCGGACACAGTGAGTGCAGCGTTGGAGCTTAAAGCTAACCATGGAAGTCAAGCGGTGTGGTTTGCCGGAGGATCTAAGTTAAACGCAGCACCGACTCGCAGTGATGCAGGTGTTTTTGTCGCAATCGACAAACTTGGTTTGGACTATATCAAACTAGATGGCAACACCCTCACTTTGGGCGCTATGAGCCGAATTCAAGATCTTGTCGATAGTGAGTTAGTCCCAAGCAACATTAAACAAGCTGCGGGCTTCATCTATTCAAGACATCTAAGAAATCAATCAACGATTGGTGGTGAAATAGCTGCGCATCAGTGTGAAGCTCCGCTAGTTCCTGTCCTTATGGCTCTCAATGCTTTAGTTCGCTTCGCGGATGACAAGCAGGTTGAATTGGAAGCTTACATTCAGCAACCAAGTGATGAGCTTATTAAAGAGATCGTCATTCCTGACATCACGCTTGCTGCACTAAGCAAACGAGTAGCAAGAAGCGCTGATGGCCTACGCGTAATCAATGCGTCGGTGTCTGTAGATAAGCAAGGCAAACAGATTGTTGCTATGGAAGGGGTCGCGACTCGTTTTGACGAAATCGCTAAGCCAATAAGACTGCGCGATGTTGAAGGTCTGACATTTACTGGTGATGAATTAGAGCAAGCCATTAAGAATTCAATTCACGCCGTGGAGGATATTTGTGGTAGCGCTGAGTACAAAACTTACCTAAGTGCCATCGTGATCTCTGACCTACTAATTGAATGCCGTGAAATGGCGAAGGGGGTAGCGTAATGTCTATTCAATTTAATCTTAATGGCCGACCTGAAACGGCTCATTGCGCACCAGAAACCAACGTTCAAACACTATTGCATTCTATGGGACTGCATTCGGTCCGAAATAGTGATGATGGTTGGGGTTTCGCGGGCTCAGATGTTGTGTTGTTCAACGGTAAACTTGTCAACGCATCACTGCTTATTGCAGCTCAATTGGAAGGTGGTGAAGTCAAAACGGCCGAAGCACTGTCTTCTTGGAATCAACTCAGTTTAGTTCAACAAGCGATGATCGATGTTGGTGTTGTTCAATCGGGATATAACGACCCTGCATTGGCATTGCTGTTGACTGATTTACTAGAGCGTATTCAACAACCTACACGCGAAGAAATAGACGATGCTCTATCTGGTTTGTTTAGCCGTGACGCTGGTTACCAACAATTCTATGAAGTTGTTGAATTGGCGGTGAAACGCCAAGCTGATCCTCAATACACCGAGATGTTTGCGCCAGAGTTTAGAGATGACTTGGATGTAGTTGGTAAGAACTGTCCAAAACTCGACTCTGCGAAAATGGTTCAGGCTAAGCCTTGTTATGTAGAAGATAGAATTCCTGCAAATGCTTGTGTCATCAAAATGCTGCGCAGCCCACATGCTCATGCTTGGATCACGCATCTAGATGTATCTAAAGCCGAAGCCTTACCAGGTGTAGTAAGTGTCATCACTCACCTTAACTGTCCTGATATTCCTTATACGCCGGGTGGTCAAAGTGCGCCAGAGCCTTCACCGCTTGATCGACGTATGTTCGGCCAAAAAATGCGTCACGTTGGTGACCGCGTTGCTGCTGTTGTTGCCGAGTCAGTAGACATTGCTAACGAAGCGCTGAAACTGATCGATGTTGAGTATGAAGTACTCAAGCCTGTCATGAGTATCGACGAAGCGCGCGCTCCAGATGCACCAATCGTCCATAATGAGCCTATTGAATATGGAGTAGGGGCACCAGACGATCTAGAGCAACAAAACGCCAACGCCGATCCTCGCGAAGGTAAGCTGATTGTGAATTTCCCAATTGGCTGTGAGCCAAGAAAGAACATCGCAGCAGGCGTTCGTGGACACATTGGTGATCTAGACAAAGGTTTTGCAGAAGCGGACGTTATTTTAGAGCGTACTTATGAGTCGAAGCAGGTACAGCAACTGCCAGTCGAAACCCATATCTGTTATAGCTACATGGATGGCGATCGCGTCATCATGCACGACTCTACGCAAGTGCCTTGGCACGTACGTCGCCAAGTCGCCAAGATCCTTAATGTGAAACAGAACAAAGTTCACATCGTCAAAGAGCGTGTTGGTGGTGGCTACGGCTCAAAACAAGACATCCTTCTTGAAGACGTCTGTGCTTGGGCAACCTATACCACGGGTCGTCCAGTATATTTCCACCATACTCGCGAAGAAGAGTTTATTTGTAACTCCACTCGTCACGTAGCGAAAGTGACCGTGAAACTTGGGGCGACCAAAGACGGTAAGCTTACCGCTATTGATATGGAATTCCTCGCGAATACTGGCCCTTATGGTAACCACGCATTGACGGTACCATCAAATGGTCCTGCCTTGTCACTGCCGCTTTACCCTTGTGACAACGTCGATTTCCGAGTTACTACGTACTATTCAAATATCTGTCCAACAGGTGCTTATCAAGGTTATGGTGCGCCGAAAGGTAACTACGCATTGACGATGGCGATGGCGGAACTTGCGGAAGAGCTAGGTATTGACCATCTCGATATGATTGAGAAAAACCGAGTCGTTGAAGGCCAAGAGCTTAAGATTCTTGGTGCTATCGGCGAAGGTAAAATGCCTACCACCACTCCTAAGGTACACAGTTGTGCGTTAGAAGCAATTCTTCGTGAAGGTCGTAAGCTCATCGAATGGGATTCACCAAAAGATCATCAAGGTGATTGGAAAGTGGGTCGAGGTGTAGCGATCATTCAACAGAAATCAGGAATTCCTGATATCGACCAAGCGAACTGCAGCATCAAGATGGCCTCCGATGGTACTTTCATCGTTCATTCAGGTGGCGCAGACATCGGTACAGGTCTTGATACAGTGATCGCCAAATTAACTGCTGAAGTTCTTAAGTGTCCACTGGAAGATATTACGATTCATTCTGGTGACACTGACCATGCACCTTTCGATAAAGGCGCGTATGCCTCTTCTGGCACTTGCTTCTCAGGTAATGCAGCAAAACGCGCTGCAGAAGCGATGCGTGAGAAAATCTTGAAGTACGGTGCGGAAATGCTTGAAGAGTCGGTTGAAAATGTACAAATCGTCGCACCTGGCTTGGTAAAAGGGCCTGCTGGTGAAGTAACTTTCTTCGACATCGCGCATAAAGCAGAAAGCGGAACGGGTTGGGGACAACTGTTGGCTTCAGGATGCTTCACTACTGCTGAGTTCGCTTTCCCTTACGGGGCGAACTTTGCAGAAGTTGCCGTCAATACTAGAACCGGTGAAATCCGACTTGATAAGTTCCATGCATTGCTCGATTGCGGTACTCCAGTGAATCCAGATTTGGCACTTGGTCAAATCTACGGTGCGAGTATGCGCGCTATCGGTCACAGCTTGTTTGAAGAGCTTATTTACGACGACAACGGTGTGCCAATCAACACCGATCTTAAGAGCTATGGTGCGCCGAAGATTGGTGACATTCCAAAAGATTTCAAAGCGGTGTTGGTGCCAAGTGATGATCCAGTTGGACCGTACGGTGCGAAATCTATCTCTGAAATTGGTGTAAACGGTGCAGCGCCTGCCATTGCAACAGCAATTCATGACGCTTGTGGTGTATGGCTACGTGAGTGGCACTTTACACCAGAGAAAATCCTCAAAGGTCTCAATAAATTATAACAAACAGTGCGGCAGCGGAGACCAAAAAACGCTGCCGCACATTTATTCCAAATAACGGGAAGCAATGCCTCTGTTAGTGAGCAAAGTAGTGAATAGGGGCGTTAAGGTCGAGGTAATTATGCAATATACCCAATCAATTAAGGCTATTAGGGCTTCAATACTTGATATCACAAAAGTAGTTGATAAGCCTGAAGATATCGAACAGCACGTACGTTTTATTGAAGATGGACTTCTTCTTGTTGACCAAGGTCGTATCGAGTGGGTCGGCGAGTGGGAAGAAGGCAAAGATAAAGTCCCAGACTCAGTACGTATTCGTTTTTATCCAGGCAAAATTGTCATGCCAGGATTTATTGATACCCATATTCATTACCCACAAGCAGAAATGGTTGGCGCGTATGGTGAACAGCTACTTGAATGGCTGAACAACTATACGTTCCCAACAGAAGCGCGCTATAAAGACAGAGACTACTCCAAGGAGATGTCTAAGTTCTTTATTAAGCAGTTGCTTCGAAATGGCACGACGACAGGCATGGTATTCGGAACGGTTCATCCAGAGTCCGTAGATGCATTGTTCTCTGAAGCAAACAAACTCAATATGAGAATCGTCGCGGGTAAGGTCATGATGGACCGCAACGCGCCAGATTACTTACTAGACACACCGGAGACAAGTTACAACCAAACAAAAACACTGATTGAGAAATGGCATAAAAAGGACCGTCTGCTTTACGCGATTACCCCAAGATTTGCACCCACTTCCACACCGGAACAGTTGGAAATGGCGCATAAGTTAAGAGAGGAATACCCAGATACGTATATTCATACGCATTTGTCAGAAAACACGAACGAAATTGCTTGGGTTAAAGAACTTTTCCCTGAACAAGACGGTTATTTAGATGTTTATCACCATTATGGCCTGACTGGATCAAAGAGTGTATTCGCACATTGTGTTCATCTAGAGGACCAAGAGTGGGACTGCATACAAGAAACGGATTCAGCTATCGCGTTTTGTCCAACTTCCAACCTGTATTTAGGCAGCGGCCTGTTCAAAATGCAGGAGGCGTGGAAACGAAACGTGAAAGTAGGTATCGGGACGGATATCGGCGCAGGAACCACTTTTAATATGATGCAAACGTTAAACGAGGCATACAAAGTTGCTCAATTGCAGCAGCAGAAGCTCTCGGCGTTTGAGGCATTATATTTGGCGACATTAGGTGGAGCGAAAGCACTCTCACTAGACCACCTATTGGGCAACTTTGAGGTTGGCAAAGAAGCTGACTTTGTTGTGATTGATCCTTGTGCGACACCGCTCCAGCAACTTCGATACGACAACTCTTCTGAACTTATTGAAAAACTGTTTGTGCTCATGACCCTCGGCGACGATAGAAGTATTTATCGTACCTACGTTGACGGGTGTTTGGTTTATGAGCGCAGCTGATTTTATGGCAAATATAGCAAATACAGCAGATGCATTGGTCTCAATACAAGGGATGACCAAGACTTAATCAAAAGGAATATAACATGTCCGAAAATATCTCAAATCAGCAAAGTACGATGGAGATTGCTGAAGATAAACCCACGTCAACCAACAATAGTTGGGTCGACAATTACTTCTTAATCTCACAACGTGGTAGTAATTTTAGGCAAGAGTTAATTGCTGGGCTTACTACTTTCTTAGCCATGGTTTACTCAGTGATCGTAGTACCAAGCATGCTTGGTGTTGCTGGGTTCGATCAAGGCTCCGTCTTTATCGCCACCTGTTTGGTTGCGGCATTTGGTTCACTGCTCATGGGCTTTTGGGCTAACTTGCCGATGGCTATTGGTTGTGCGATATCCCTAACCGCCTTTACCGCTTTCAGCTTGGTGCTCGGGCAAGGAATATCTATACCTGTTGCGCTGGGAGCGGTCTTTTTAATGGGTGTGGTCTTTACTGCGATTACCGTTACAGGGGTAAGGCAGTGGATCCTAACAAACCTACCTTTTGGTATTGCACACGGTACGGGTATTGGTATCGGTTTGTTCTTGCTACTTATCGCAGCGAATGGTGTTGGACTTGTGGTGAAAAACCCAGTGGAAGGTCTACCTGTTAGCTTGGGTGAGTTTACATCGTTCCCAGTAATCATGTCAGTACTTGGTTTAGCCGCGATTTTCGGCTTAGAGAAGCGTCGTGTTCCTGGAGGCATTTTACTGGTTATTGTTGCGATTTCTGTGCTAGGTCTGATGTTTGACCCAAGCGTTAAATTCCAAGGTGTATTCGCCATGCCATCGTTTGGTTCAGGTGAAAGCTCACTACTTGGTTCAATGGACATTATGGGTGCATTAAGTCCACTTGTTCTACCAAGTGTATTAGCCTTGGTTATGACAGCGATTTTTGATGCGACTGGTACGATTCGTGCGGTAGCGGGACAAGCTAATCTACTCGATAAAGATGGCAACATCATCAACGGTGGTAAAGCACTGACGTCTGACTCAGTCAGTAGTATTTTCTCTGGTTTTGTTGGTGGTGCGCCAGCTGCGGTTTATATCGAATCTGCAGCAGGTACTGCAGCGGGTGGTAAAACAGGTCTGACAGCCGTTGTGGTAGGTGGTTTGTTCCTATTGCTACTGTTCCTTGCTCCATTGAGCTACCTTGTTCCTTCTTACGCTACTGCACCTGCGCTGATGTATGTAGGTTTATTGATGATGAGTAACGTCAGCAAGCTTAATCTCGATGACTCTGTTGATGCGTTATCAGGTCTTGTTTGTGCGGTATTCATCGTACTAACTGGTAACATCGTGACAGGTATCATGCTTGGTTTCCTAACACTAGTATGTGGCCGTGTAGTATCAGGCGAATGGAAAAAACTTAACGTTGGTACTGTGTTGATTACTATCGTATTGGTGGTGTTCTACGCGGGTGGTTGGGCGATTTAAGACGCATGTCGATGAGCTCGATGAACGTGATTATTAGTATATAAAAGCAAGGGCACCTCGAATCACTTTCTTGGTGCCCTTATTGTTGGTTGGAAGGGGATTAATATGGACCTGATGGATTGTATTGCTGAACTGTGGAAACACGAGAGACCGGAGCTAGATACAGAGCCAATGGTTCTTATTGGGCGATTAATGCGAGTGAGTAAATGTGTGGAACAAGAACTCGCGAGTTTATGCCGTCAATACAGTTTAAAAACCGGAGAGTTTGATGTGCTAGCTTCACTACTGCGCTCTTCTGCACCTTATCGTTTAACTCCCAGTGAACTTACACAGTCTTTAATGCTGACATCAGGCGCAATGACCCATCGGCTGGATCGTTTAGAGAGTAAAAAACTGATTGCCCGATACCATTCGAACTGCGATAGACGTTGTGTTGTGGTTCAACTTACACAAACGGGATATGACATCGCTAACGCTCTGATTGATGCTCACGTTGATAAGCAAAAACAGTTGGTGTCCGGTCTTTCTTTGGAACAACGACAACAAACCACAGCGCATTTGAAAGTTTGGTTGGAGCATGTAGAGAAAGGTGGTTATGCGGAGCCGAAGCAGGACGAGAATGTACTCCAACGGCAGCGTAAAGCTAAAGCGATCGATATACCTAACCAGTCAGAAGTCGTATTAGAAAGCTAAACATTTAGCAGACAATTATTGTGAGAATAATAAGCTATCAATATGATAGCTTTTTTATTGTTATGATAGATGTAATTAACAAAACACTCGAGCTGACTATCATAAAAAACGGTATTAAATAAGATTACACTTTAATCAAATTAATAACTATTCTCAATAGCCTTTATTATCAGACCTCTGTCACGAAATAGCAGTTAAAATGTCTTCATGTTAAGTAATTAGACAACCTTGGCTTAGTGATTGCTCTTATCTCATTAATTCATTTACACAGAAGTACAAGCGAATTAATAAAGGAGTGTTACCATGGGAGATATCATGCGCCCAATTCCATTCACCGAGCTGCTTGAACGCATGTTTGGTGAGTATCATCAAAGCAAATCGATTTTCGGCATCCCAGAAAAGCAGTTCTATAAAAAACAGACAAACCAACACCTTGCGGTATGGGGTGAAAACTGCGAAACCCCTGTAGGACCTGCCGCCGGACCTCATACTCAATTAGCTCAGAATATAGTTACGTCTTGGCTTGCTGGTGGTCGCTTCATGGAGCTTAAGACTGTTCAGAAGTTAGATCGTCTTGAAATTGCTAAACCATGTATTGATGCAGAAGATGAGTGTTTTAATACAGAATGGTCAACCGAGTTTACGTTACACAAAGCGTATGACGAATATTTGAAAGCATGGTTTGCGCTCCATCTACTGGAATCAGTATTTGATAGTAAAGCGGCGAAGCAAGCGAAATCATTTATTTTTAACATGAGTGTTGGCTATGATTTAGATGGTATTTTGACCGAGCCAATGCAAGAGTATATTGATAATATGCTCGATTCTTCAAAGCATCCAAAATTTGCACAATATTCAACAGAGTTAAAAGACTTTATTGCCAATAATAAACTGTTGAATAGCAAAACATCAGAAACTGAACTGCAACAATTATTCGAAATGGTAGATGATATCCCGGTTAGTTTGACTGAAGGGGTAACACTATCAACCATGCACGGTTGCCCACCAAACGAAATCGAAGCGATTTGTCGTTATATGTTGGAAGACAAGGGTATCAATACCTTCGTTAAATTAAACCCTACGCTGCTAGGTTATGACCGTGTTCGCAGCATTCTTGATCAAACGGGTTTTGACTATATCTCCCTTAGCAAAGAAGCGTTCTCTCACGACTTGCAACTGCAAGATGCGAAGGCCATGCTTCATCGTTTAGTTAAGCTTGGTAAAGATAAGAACATCGGCTTTGGTGTCAAACTGACCAACACTCTTGGTACATTGAACAATAAAGGCCGTCTTCCTGACAAAGAAATGTACATGTCTGGCCGCGCATTGTTCCCGCTATCTATCAATGTGGCGTTGGAATTGTCTCGCGAATTTAATGGCACGTTACCAATCTCGTATTCTGGTGGTGCAAGCAAGTTTAACATCAGAGAGATTTTTGAAACTGGTATTCGTCCAATCACTATGGCGACAGATCTGCTCAAACCAGGCGGCTACTTGCGCCTTGCTGACTGTGCCAAAGAGCTTGAAGTGAGCACTGATTGGGCAATGCGTGGTGTTAACCTAGAGCGTTTGGAAAAACTGGCAGAGAAATCTTTGTGCGCTGAATACACGCAAAAAGAGTGGCGTGGTCCAGAAGAAATTACTGTCGAACAACCAGTGCCACTAACGGATTGTTATGTCGCACCTTGTGTAACAGCGTGTCCTATCAGCCAAGATATCCCTGAATACCTACGCCTAATGGGTCAGCACAAGTATACCGAAGCGTTGGAAGTCATTTACGCTCGAAACGCTCTACCTTCCATCACAGGTCATATTTGTGATCACCAATGCCAATACAACTGTACTCGTCGCGATTACGAAGGTGCATTGAACATTCGTGAAATGAAGAAAATTGCGCTGGATAAAGGTTGGGATGGCTACCAATCTAAATGGCATCATCCAAATCTGGATACAACCAAACAGCCAGTCGCGGTTATTGGAGCAGGTCCTGCAGGTCTATCAGCGGCGTACTTCATTGCTCGAGCTGGTCACCCTGTGAAAATCTTCGAGAAAGAAGAGAGCGCAGGTGGTGTGGTGAAACACATTATTCCTCAATTCAGAATTCCTGAGAAAGCCATTAGACATGACATTGAGTTTGTTGAAGCTCATGGTGTGGAATTTGAGTATGGCGCGAATCCAGATATCACTATCGACCAACTGAAAGAGCAGGGCTATCAGTATATCTGTCTGGGTATCGGTGCGGATAAAGGTAACCCTATCAAGTTAGCGGGTGACAATAACAACATTTACAAGTCTCTAGACTTCTTACGTCGCTACAACGATGGCGAGGCGTTAGCGCTTGGTGACCATGTGGTAGTAGTTGGGGCAGGTAATACCGCGATGGATAGTGCGCGTGCCGCGCTTAAAGTCAAAGGTGTTGAGAAAGTAACAGTACTTTATCGCCGTACTGAAGCTGAAATGCCAGCATACAAAGAAGAGTATGACGAAGCGGTCGAAGATGGCGTGAACTTCAAGTTCTTAACCAATCCAGAAGAGTTCCATCAAGATGGCACTATCATAGCGCGTGTCATGACATTGGGTGAGCCTGATGAGAAAGGCCGTAGACGTCCAGTAGCAACCGATGAAACTATTTCACTCAAGGCCAGCGCAGTCATTACAGCGGTAGGTGAGCAAGCGAACCGTGATGTGTTAACGCGTATCGGTGTACCAATGGGTGACGACGGTTGGCCAGCAGTCAACAATGACACTTGTGAGACTCAGGTCGAAAACGTGTTCTTGTTAGGTGATGCGCAAACTGGTCCATCATCGATTGTTTCGGCAATTTCTGGTGGTCGTAAAGCGGCGTCGACAATTATCGAACGTGAACTTCAATCTGAAACGTTGGCTCAAGTTGAGTCTTCAGTGACGGCAGCGGAAGTGTATCGTAAGAAGGGCGAAATCAAAGTTGCACTGCTTGAAGCGAACAAGCTTGAAGAAAATGACCGCAATGAGTTTGTTAAGCAAGAAGCAGAGCGTTGCTTAGAGTGTTCTTATGTGTGTAGTAAGTGTGTGGATGTTTGTCCGAACCGAGCCAACATGTCACTGCCGATTCCGGGCTTTAAAGACCAGTATCAAACGCTCCACCTTGATGCTTACTGTAACGAGTGTGGCAACTGTGCTCAGTTCTGCCCTTGGGACAGCAAACCATACAAAGACAAATTTACGTTGTTCAGTCTGAAAGAAGACTTTGATTCAAGCACTAACCCAGGTTTCTTGGTTCAAGGCGATGAACTGTTGCTAAGAGCTAAAGGGGAAGTCGCAACGTATCCAATTAATCAAAATGGTCAAATCGAGTTGCCAGAAACGTTAGCTGATGAAGCCACTATTATTCAGTACGTTCTATCGAACCACAAATACTTGCTTGGCGCTGTAGAAGTGTAAAAGGAGAATAGAATTATGTTGATAATTAAGAACGCAACAGCAGTACAGATGGAACCTGCCTTTATTAAGGAAGGGATTGATATTGCGATTGAAAACGACCTTATCATAGAAGTCGGTGAGTCTCTTAGTGCCAAGTATCCAAAAGCTGAAGTGAAGGACTTTACTGGTAAGTTAGTAATGCCGGGCATTGTCTGTTCTCACAACCACTTCTATTCCGGATTGGCTCGCGGCATCATGGCGGACATTAAACCAAGTCCAGATTTTATCTCCATCCTGAAGAACCTATGGTGGCGAATGGACCGTGCGTTGGATGAAGAAGCTTTGTACTACAGCGGTTTGATTTGTTCATTAGAAGCCATTCGTCATGGCTGTACATCGGTTATCGACCATCACGCCTCACCGAACTACATTGAAGGGTCTCTGGCGACACTTCGTAAAGGCTTCTTAAAAGCTGGCCTTCGCGGTATGACCTGTTTTGAGACGACTGACCGTAACGGCGGCGTTGAAGAAATGGCGGCAGGTGTAGAAGAGAATATTCGCTTCGCACAACTTGTGGATGCAGAAAAAGAGCGAGGTGTTGAGCCTTATCTGGTTGAAGCTCATATCGGCGCTCATGCTCCGTTTACCGTGTCGAATGAAGGTATGGCAATGCTGTCGGAAGCGGTGAAAGCGACTGGGCGTGGCTTACATATTCACGTTGCAGAAGACCGTTACGATGTGACTCATAGTCATCATCATTACGACCAAGATATTGTTGAGCGTCTCGATAGCTTTGGCTTAATCGATAGCAAAACACTGCTTGCTCATGGTTTATTCTTGTCCGAGAAGGACATTAATATCTTGAACAAACACGATGGTTTCTTGGTTCATAATGCACGTTCGAATATGAACAACAATGTAGGTTATAACCATCAGTTACGTCAGTTCAAAAATGTCGCGATTGGTACCGATGGCATTGGTGCGGATATGTTTGAAGAGCTTAAATTTGCGTTCTTCAAGCATCGTGATGCTGGTGGTCAAATGTGGCCTGATAGCTTTATGCGCCATCTATGGAACGGCAACGAGATTCTTGGTCGTAACTTTGGTGCTAAGTTTGGTCGTTTGGAAGCAGGATATAAAGCGGATCTAACGATTCTTGATTACACCTCACCAACACCTTTGGTTGCTGATAACTTGCCGGGTCACTTTGCATTCGCACTCAATGCGAGCAACGTAAACAGTGTGATGGTGGAAGGTAAGTTCTCTTATCTAAACCGTGAGTTCCCATTCGACGTTGAGCCTATCTATAAAGAGGCGAGGGAAGTCGCAGCTCGTTTATGGAAAGACATGGACAATCTTGATTAACCCTTTCGCTTGATTGACCAATAATAAAAAGACCAGCATAAGCTGGTCTTTTTTTATGAAGAGAATCTGAGGTGATTACTTCATTTGTTGTACTTGTTTTTGAAGCTGGTCAAGTTGCTTCATCTTGCCTTGAAGACCCAGAGACTGGTAGTCAATCGAAGCAGGGTTCATCATCTGACCTTGCTGCATTGGGTAGTTAGGCAGAGTTTGGAAGAATTCGCCAAGTACGTCTTGAATTGGAACGAATAGCCACATGTTGTCTGCCATCCAACGTAGGTACATGCCAGATTCGTGTGGTGCTTTCTCAAATGGGTCAGCACGTAGGTGAATGATCTTCGGCCAGTTAGGAGAGAAACGTACCGCGTCAGTGATGTTACCTTCTAACGTTGCGAAGTGTAGTTTCCAATCATTCCAACGAACCGCATTCAATTCGCCGTTTGCTGTGAAGTAAAGTAGAGACTCACGAGGTGCTTTGTCAGTTTTACCTTCAAAGAATGGTTTGAAGTTGTAGCCATCAATATGTACGCGCCAGTCTTTACCGTTTGCTTTGTAGCCTTTAGCTAACTTTTCTTTCACATCAGGAACACCTGCTGCAGCAAGAAGCGTTGGTAGCCAGTCTTGGTGAGCCATCATTTCGTTGATCTTAGTACCTGGTTCAATTACGCCAGGCCAACGGACAAGTTGAGGAACGCGCATACCGCCTTCCCAAGTTGTGCCTTTTTCACCGTGGAATGGTGTCGCACCGCCATCAGGCCAGCTAACTGTTTCAGCACCGTTATCAGTAGAGTAGATAACAATCGTGTTGTCAGCGATGTTTAGCTCGTCCAGTTTGTCTAGCAGGATACCAACTTGGTCATCGTGCTCTAGCATGCCGTCGGCATAAATAGAGATACCAGATTTACCTTGATACTTCTCTTGTAGACGAGTCCAAACGTGCATACGTGTGGTGTTGTGCCAGATGAAGAATGGTTTATCAGCTTTTACTGCCTTTTCCATAAACGCGAGAGACGTTTCTAGGAACTCTTCATCAGCATGTTCCATACGCTTACGCGTCATAGGACCAGTATCTTCGATTTTGCCGTCAGCAAAAGACTTGATTACACCACGAGGGCCATAGTTCTTACGGAACTCTGGATCTTTAGGGTAGTAGTAAGTTTCTGGTTCTTCTTCAGCATTTAGGTGGTAAAGGTTACCAAAGAACTCATCGAAACCATGGTTAGTTGGCAAGTGTTGGTCTTGGTCACCTAAGTGGTTTTTACCAAACTGTGCCGTCATGTAGCCTTGCTCTTTGAGTAGATCAGCAGTGGTTGGAGCCCAGTCTGGAATACCGTGTGTTGAACCTGGCATACCGATTGTTAATAGACCAGTACGGAAAGGTTCTTGACCAGTAATGAAGGCTGCGCGACCTGCTGTACAAGATTGCTGACCATAATGGTCAGTGAAAAGTGCACCTTCGTTAGCGATACGGTCGATATTTGGAGTTTCATACCCCATCATGCCTTGGTTATACGCGCTAATGTTCCAATAACCAACATCGTCGCCGAAAATCGCAAGGATATTCGGTTTATCTGCTGCAACTGCAACTGAAGATGTAGCAATAAGCCCAACGCCCATTGCAATCTTACTTAAGTGGTTTGCCATTCTAGACTCCATCGTCTTTTACTCATTGATTTTGCAGTAAACACCCAGTGAGGTGCTTATTTGCCTCGCACTCTATTTGAGGTCAGAGATGGTGTCGTCTTATAAACACTATAAAAAAAAGTTATAACTGGTAAATATTCTTATCTAAATCATAAGGTTGAGTTCCAATGGGGTGGTCACTTACAACTTTAGTGCTATGTGAGATTAATCAAAAAATCTGGCTAATGTTTATTAATCTATTAATAGTGAAAATTGCCTTAGATTTTTGGCGCTTATGAGTGTTTGCGACTATACGTTAATGGGCAGGATGCGACCAACTTACGTAGAGGTTTACATGACAACACACAGAAGGTTTAAGCGGAGCTTAGCAGTTTTGGCTACCGCGTTATTTGGTATATCAGCCAGTGCATATGCAGAAGATAAGCCCAACATCTTGGTGATATGGGGGGATGACATTGGTCAGTCCAATGTTAGTGCATATACATTTGGTCTTATGGGGTATAAAACGCCTAATATTGATTCCATTGCGAAAGAAGGCATGATGTTCACCGACTACTACGGCGAGCAATCTTGTACGGCAGGACGTTCGACATTTATAACCGGTCAAAGTGTATTGCGCACAGGTTTAAGTAAAGTGGGTCTGCCGGGGGCTGACCTTGGGTTACAAGCGGAAGATGCAACCATTGCGGAGCTTCTAAAGCCTCATGGTTATATGACAGGGCAATTTGGTAAAAACCACCTTGGCGACAAAGATGAGTTTTTACCTACCAATCATGGCTTTGACGAGTTCTTTGGTAACCTTTACCACCTAAATGCTGAGGAAGAACCTGAAAATATCGACTATCCGAAAGATCCCGAATTCCGTAAACAATTTGGACCTCGAGGGGTTATCAAATCCTATGCCGACGGCAAAATTGAAGATACTGGCCCTTTAACTCGTAAGCGTATGGAAACCGTGGATGAAGAGACTCTTTCTGCGGCTCTAGACTTTATGGATCGCGCGGTAGCGGCCAAGAAACCTTTCTTCGTATGGTGGAATGCGACACGCATGCATTTCCGTACTCATGTGAAAGATGAAAACCTCGGTAAATCAGGCATTAGTTTTTATGCTGACGGGATGATTGAGCACGACAACCAAGTAGGCGAACTCCTTAAAAAAGTCGATGAGTTGGGAATCGAAGACAACACAATTGTCTTTTACTCAACGGATAACGGTCCGCACATGAATACGTGGCCAGATGCGGGTCTTACTCCTTTCCGAGGTGAGAAAAACACTAACTGGGAAGGAGCGTATCGTGTCCCTGCGATGGTGAAATGGCCGGGTAAAATCGAAGCGGGCTCGGTCTCCAACAATATTATGCATCACATGGATTGGTTGCCTACGTTGTTAGCAGCGGCTGGTGAGCCTGATGTAAAAGAGAAACTTCTTAAGGGGCACAAAGCCGGTGACAAAACCTTTAAAGTTCACCTTGATGGTTACAACTTTCTTCCTTACTTAACAGGTGAAAGTAAAGAGTCACCGCGTGCGGAGATTTTCTACTTCTCAGACGATGGTGATTTAACCGCACTGCGTTATAACAACTGGAAAGTCGTATTTATGGAGCAGAGGGTAGAGGGGACGTTGCAAATATGGGCAGAACCTTTCGTGACACTCCGCGTGCCAAAAATCTTTAACTTGAGAATGGACCCTTATGAGGTCGCTGATGTTACCTCCAATACTTACTATGACTGGATGTTGGATCGTGTTTACTTGTTAGTTCCGGCTCAAGTCTATGTAGGGAAGTTCTTAGAGACCTTTAAAGAATTCCCGCCAAGGCAAAAAGCAGCAAGCTTTAACTTGGATGAGGTTATGGACAAACTTCAGACCCCGACGAATAAGTAGTTAATCTGTGTCCGGAAAGCGCCCTAAGTATTGGGCGCTTTTTTGTGCATGTTCGTAATGAAAAGCACTCTGTCTGTTAGAGAATAATAGGAAATCGTAATTCGAGTTTGGATTCCTTTTCGCAGATTTTACATAAAGTTATCTGGAAATCATTGGCTGATACAGTAGACTAGTGAGAGATTTGCTGATTAGAACCCTTAGAACAACATGCTGCTAACTGCCTCCCCAACCGCTGAGTTATTTACTCAACACGAATTTCGCTCCCTTGAACTTAATGGCGATAGCCTTGTGCTGCACTCGGTGCGCGCCGAGGTTCGAATTCCGTTTAGTGAATGGTCGGGAAAATTAAGTGTTAAGCGAGGGTTAGTATGGTCATCCGTGTCAGTGTTTGCGCACGAAGAGAATGGCAAACAGGTGTGCTGGGTGGTTCAGGGGGTACCTTGGAGAGAAGCGCAGGACTTTGCCAAACATGCTGTGAGTTGTTATCAGCAATGGCACCATAAACAATGCGGTTTGCTGAATACCTATCTACCGAAATGGGAAGATGAGTTACGACGCTTGCGTTCTCTGCCACAATTTTTGCCTCAATCACAAATGGTGTCATGGGCGGATGAAGTAAACTCCGAGTTTCTTGAAATCAACATGTCACTTTCTGAAGCGATGCGCACAATGCCAAAGCGAATCAACAACCTCATTCCATGGTTGGATGATACAGCGACAGTGCTAGCAGAACGAAACCAAACATGGTTGGAAAATGAGCGTGAGAATTGGCAAGTATTATTCTCGCAATCTGAGTCATCTCCACTTAATTACTCACAACAAATGGCGGTCCTGCATAACAATGATCAAAATTTGATCCTTGCCGGAGCAGGTTCAGGTAAAACGAGTGTGCTGATGGCGCGTGTGTCCTATCTGCTGCAAAGTCATCTCGCACAGGCTGACCAGATACTATTGGTGGCGTTTGGTCGGGACGCTGCTAATGAAATGAAGCAACGTCTTGAGAAAAAGCTGGGGCAAACGGCTGACGCTATTTCGGTGCTGACCTTCCATCAATTAGGACTGAAGATACTCAAAGAAACTGAGAATCAACCACCTCAATTAACGCCATTAGCGACTGAGCAAACACAAAAAACTGCCTGGTGCATTGACTGGCTGAAGAAGCATTGGATGACACCAACCAACTTCAAACGTTGGCAAAAGCACTTATCTAAATGGCCTATTGCCTACTTAAAAGGAGATGAGGAGCTTGGCAGTCAAAGTGAAAACCCTAAGCTCATCGCGTGGCTAGAACAGCAACTAGACCAATTGATTTCTGCTGGATTATCGAAGAAAGCGATTCAAGAAAAGATCATAGACGAAGAAGAGTATGCGCGGCTTAATAGTGAGTTGGCGCTATGTTGGCCTTGTTATCAAGCGTGGCAAAAAATGCTCAAAGAGAATGAGCAAATTGACTTTACCTCGATGATTACTAAAGCGACTAAACATGTTTCTGCTTCGCGCTTCAAATCGAACTGGAAGTTTGTCATGGTCGACGAGTATCAGGATATTTCCCCTGATCGTTTGGAGTTGGTTCAAGCCCTTTGTGAACAAAAGCTTCAAGATGGTACCAATGCAACACTCTATGCTGTGGGCGATGACTGGCAGTCCATCTATCAGTTTACTGGATCTGATGTGGATTTGACGACAGGCTTTGAGCAGCGATTCCCTAACGCCTCTATCTACTTGTTAGATACGACTTATCGTTTTAATGACAAGTTGTTGGAAGTGGCGTCTGACTTCATTCAAGCCAATCCGACACAACTGACTAAAGATATTAAGAGCCACAAATCCGCTAAGCAAAAGGCAGTGATTGTGGAGCAGGGTAGTCGTGTAGAGAAAATTCTCGAGGAACTTAATAGCAAGTCCAAACAAGGCAAATCAGTGTTGCTGTTAGGACGTAACCACTATCATAAACCGGAATTGTTTGGTGATTGGTGTAAGCAGTTTGCAAACTTGTCTTTGGAGTTTATGACCTGTCACTCTAGTAAAGGCAAAGAAGCAGATTACGTTATTGTGGTAGGCGCTGATGAGGGACAATTTCCAGCGAAAAGGAAGTTCGTTCACCTAAATAATGCATTGACCATAGGCACTGATACTTATGAACACGCTGAAGAACGGCGCTTGTTCTATGTTGCATTAACAAGAGCAAAAACCAAAGTGTGGGTGACGTATCAATCCTCACCATCGATATTTGTACGCGAACTTATGGAGCACGAACAAGTGCTTGTTAAAAAGTAATGGAATACAAAAAGGCCACATTTTAATGTGGCCTTTGTCTTAGTTACCGTTCCCTAAATCTTAAAGATTGAAATCGCACTGTCCATTTTGGTGGTTTGGCTAGACACGTTTTTCACTTCATCTAAGCAGTTACGTGCATTCGACATGTTGTCATTAGAGATCTCATTGAGCTCTGTGATGGATTCGCCTACCTGACCCATTACTATGCCTTGCTCTTCAATCGCCGCAGCAATTTGATCGGAATTGGTCTGAATTTCGGCCATGTCCTCAGAGATTTGCTGTAGTGCACTATCAAGCTTCGCAGAGGCAGACAATGTTTCTGCTCCTTGAGCGTTGCATTGCTCTATGTCGGTAACCACCGTCGTCATTTGAGCCTGAATTGCACTGACGAGGTTGGTGATTTCTTCCGTTGACTGATGGGTTCGGCTAGCCAAGGCGCGAACTTCATCCGCAACCACAGCGAATCCACGCCCTTGTTCGCCAGCTCGAGCAGCTTCAATAGCGGCGTTTAGTGCCAATAAGTTGGTTTGCTCCGCGATGTCTTGGATAATATGAACTGCTCCGCCAATTTTGCCAACATGCTCGTTCAAGGAACGGATTTCATTGTTACTTTCCGCTAGTACGGAAGAAAGAGACTCGATATTGCCGACAGTGTTCTCAACAAATGCGCGGCTGTTCTGAGAGTTGTCCGCTGCTTTGTTGACCACATCAGCGGCGTTGTGAGTAGTTTGTGCAATTTCGTCAATGGTGGTTACCATTTGCTGAACCGCCGTTGCCATTGAGTTAGTGTGGTCACTTTGACTATGGAATTGATGAATCACATTCTCCAATTCATCTTCCATATTGGTACTGCTGCTTCTAAGCTCTGAAGACTGCTTCTGTGTGTTGCCAACTAATGAAGCAAAGTTATCCAGCAATGAATTGACGGCTTTACCAATCGAGGCGATCTCATCGTTGCCTTTAACTGACACTCTTTTGGTTAGGTCATTGTGTTCAGCAATATCCGAGATAGTAGACTGCAAGCGGTTTACATTAAGGTTGATCGCTCTGACTATGTAAGTGATGAGAGCGGCAATGACAACAAGTAATAGAACAGAAATGGTCCATTTTGCGGTCATGATGGTTTGGATCTTGTCATCAAGTACACGGTTTAATTGAGCATTAAAATCCTCAAAATCTGTTTCAATCTTATGAGAATTGCTGCGAGTTAGCCCAAGCAAACCTTGGTCGTAGGCAAAGCCAATGACTTCACGTTGCTTAAGGACATTTTGACCAACAGTATTAAGTGATGGGTTGTTGGTTGGTTTCACGGTCGCAACATTGCCAAACATAACGTCATCGTGGTACTGCAATAATTCATGAGTGATGTCTCGCTCAAGCTCTTGATGGAATACTTCAAGAAATTGCTTAGACAGACCCTGTGAAAGGTTTAGACCAAGTACAACGTAACCATTTACCAGTTTTGTGAAGGCTTGTTCGTACGCTGCAAGCTCCGCTGATAGTTGATTTGGAAGAGAGACACCTGCGTTGGCAAGGGTGAGTTGAAGTTCATTCTGTTGATTACGGAAATGTTTAGCGTTGACTCTGAACTTTGCTAGATACTTTTCGTCTTTACGTAATAAAAAATCTTTTTCATTTCTACGAAGATTCAACAAAGTGACTTCAAGTTGACTCAGTTTAGTGAGAGCATTGGTAAGGTTATCTGTAGTCTTCGCAAAGTAGCTACTAGACATTAACATTGAGGCGATAGCCAATACGGATATTGACCCTAAAAGTAGAAGTTGGTGCTTGATCTTCATTATCAACCTTTTCATATTCGCGAGAAAGATATTGCCAGCAATTGGATTGGCAATATGAATATGTGTGCTTAAATATTTCTGAGCGCGGAATGTATCAACTTGTTGATTTCTAGTCACTTATAAAAGTTTTTCTAAACTCAAAAATGGAAAGACTACACAAAACTAAGCCGTTTTTTTATTATTTACTATTGTATCGGTAAGCGTACGCCGTTCTTTAGTAATAAATTTGTAATGTTAATGCCCTTAATGAACCACAAGAGGTTAACCAGTTGTTAGATTTAGAGTTGTATGATGGAATTATCTTCGATATGGATGGCACGTTGTTGGATACCATGCCAAACCATGTCTTAGCGTGGGAAATGACGGCAACGAAATTCGATTTTCCATTTGATCGCCATTGGCTGCATTCTCTGGGAGGTATGCCAAGTGTCAAGATCGCGGGTGAGGTGTCAAAGCGTTATGGTATCGAATTGGATCCGAAACAAGTGTCGATATTTAAGATGAATGCTTTTGCACAATTGCCACTAACAGGTAAGCCAATAGCACACACTTATGAAGTGTTTCAGCAATATAAAGGCACCAAACCCATGTCGATAGGTACAGGGAGCCAACGTGACTCTGCTTTGAAGCTATTGACGCACGCTGGAGTTTTGAATGACTTAGACTGTGTAGTGTCGGCAACCGATGTTGAGAGTCACAAACCTAATCCAGAAACGTTCTTGTTAGCGGCTAAGAATATGGGTGTAGACGCTAAGAAGTGTGTAGTTTTTGAAGACACTCAATTGGGCCTTCAAGCTGCGCATGCTGGTGGAATGGACTGTTATTTGGTTACTGAGTCAGGCTTTGAATTTCATCCGGTACAGTGACCTTTTCGATAGAGAACGAAACAAAAAGAGCACCTTATAGGTGCTCTTTTTGTTTATAGTTTTGATTATTGAATTTCAATCAATTCAACATCAAAAATCAGTACTGCCGACGGAGGGATAGGGCCAGTACCTTTCTTGCCATAACCCAATGTACTTGGGATGTACAAGCGATATTTGTCACCTTCAGACATGTGTTGAAGACCCTCTTGCCATCCTTTGATAACTTGGTTCAGCCCGAAGCTAATTGGTGTACCACGGTCAACTGAACTATCAAACACAGTACCGTCGATAAGCGTGCCGTGATAATGCACTTTAACTTTGCTTTTAGGACCTGGTTTTTCAGTATTGCCACTAGTTTCAAGCACTTCATATTGTAAGCCGCTCTCGGTAGTAATAATGCCTTCTTTCTTAGCGTTTTCTAGAAGGAATGCTTGGCCTTGCTGAAAGTTCTCCTCACCAGCTTTGCTGTTGGTCCAAGTTCGATAGATCATGAATGCCGCTAATAGCAGAACAATGAGAGGGATTAAGACTTTAGACACAGTAATTCCTTATTGTTATTTTGTTTTTAGGTAGTTGATGGTTTCAGCGATTTCATTAATGTCTTGGTGACCCGCTAGCATCACCTCGTATTTACCATTAACGATAAACGTTGGAACTGCATTAATTTGCGCTTTAGTCGATACGGTTTCTGCGGTTTGAATGTAATTAAACAGCTCTTTTTGCTGCGCTTCGCTCAGGTTGTATGGGCTAACCATTCCACGAGATTCAAAGATTCGATCCAATTCAACTTTCTTTGCGCTGCCATCCATATCTGGGTTTTGAACGAGTGCAAATAGCTCGTCTTTCATGTCAGCAGGAACGACGTTGTTTTCTGATTGCATGACGGCAGAGTAGAACAACATACCAGCGATTTGTGCGCTTTCATTAAACATCACATGGACTTTACCAAGTTTGCTGTCAGTCAATGACTCTAACTCAGGGAGCATTGGTTCAAGGTTACGACAGTGACCACAGCCTAGAGAGAATACTTCGGTAACTTGAGGTAAGCGCAGTGTGCTCAGGTTGGCATCAAGTGTGCGATATTGCTTGCCCTCAACGGGTGTTGTATCAGAGTCACTACAAGCCGAAACAACAAGAGCCAAGGCCATCACGGATAAAGTTTTAGTAAGAGTTTTAAACATGTTTGAGCTTCTATATGAAAATAACTCACAGAGTTTAACTTTTATTTAAGTCTGCTTACAAGCAATTCAGCTCGTCAAATCGTTACAAAGCGAAACCTAAATTCCGTCAGTTTTTTTATGTTTCGCTATAAAGTTTCTGTATTAATCGCCGATAGTTAACAGCGTATAAAGGAATAATTGGAGAGTGACATGTTTACGTTGAAACAAGCAGGGATGGTATTGGCTGCCTCCTTACTAGCGGGATGTAGTGCCGTGTCATCGACAACAAATAAACTATTTCCAGACATGCTGCAAACGGCTCCGAAGTCAGAGTTTGATGTGATGCATCCAGAATGGGCGGATGCGCCAAAAATCGCCTCAACCAGCGTTCAAGGACCTTATGGGCAAATGCGCACCGAGTCTTGGAATGTTCTTGAGCGCTACTTGGTCAACAATGGTCTCGACTATGAGTTAGTTCCTGGTGACTATGTCATGATCCGTTTAAAGCAAAAAATCCACTTTAATACTGGCTCTGCACATGTAGCTAGCACCTCTGCACAATGGCTTCAACAACTGGCGAGCTTCTTATCTGGCCAGCAAGGGATTGATGTTGTAATCGGGGGACATACAGATAATACCGGAACTGTGGCAATCAACGATAAGCTATCTGACAAACGTGCTGAGTCCGTTCGCCAAACCTTGATCAGTCAACGAGTACCTAGGCAGATGATCTATACGCGTGGTTATGGCGAAAATGTTCCAGAGTGCACGAACCAAACACAATATGGGAAGGCTTGTAATAGGCGAGTCGAATTGACCTTGATAGTAGCGCAGTAGATAGTTAATAGATTAAAAAAAAGCGACGTTGTAACGTCGCTTTTTTATAGCTAAATCAGATAAGTAGATTAACTTAGTCCAATGATGTTGCCTTCGTCATCAAGATCAAGAGACATAAAGGCTGGTTTGTCTGGTAAGCCTGGCATCGTCATTACATTGCCGCAAAGTGCATAGATAAAACCAGCACCAGCACACAAACGCAGTTCACGTATTACAACATCAAAGTCTTTTGGTGCGCCCTTGATACTGCCATCGGTGGTGATAGACAGAGGGGTCTTAGCAAGACATACGGCGAGGTGATTGAAGCCATGTTTTTCATATAGTTCAAGCTGCTTTTGCGCTTGATAAGACAGAGTGACTCGAGCGGCACCGTAACCACCTTCACATACGGCCATTAGTTTAGATTCAATGGATTGATCGAGTGTGTAAAGTGGTTTGAAGTTCGCTTCGTTCTCACAGGCCGCTATAACCTGCTGTGCGAGTTCTTTGGTGCCTTCGCCACCTTTTGCGAATCCTTCACTAATTGCTACTCGGCAATCTTGTTCAAGCGCTTCAATCCAAGATTTTAGAAGGTTAAGTTCCTCGTCACTATCTTGAGGGAAGCGGTTAATAGCGACGACCGCTGGTACACCATATTTAGCTACGTTGTTGATATGCCATTTCAAGTTCTCGAACCCAGCTTTCAGGGCGTTCGAGTCGTTACCGTAGATAGAGTCTGGAATAGGCGTACCTGGTTTGAGGTCATAGAGTCCAGAGTTCGCTTTTAAGCCACGAAGTGTCGCCACGATCACAGCACAGTCAGGTTTTTTATCTGTTGCAGAGGCTTTGATATTACACGCTTTTTCAAAACCCATATCAGAACCAAAACCACCTTCAGTGATCGTATAGCGGCTCAACTTTGTCGCAATGCTATCGGCGATAATGGATGAGTTACCATGAGCGATATTGGCAAAAGGACCCGCATGGATAAGCGTTGGAACACCTTCAAGAGTTTGCATTAAGGTTGGCTCAATGGCTTCTTTCATACTAACAGCCATAGCACCTGCAACCTGAAGATCTTCGGTGGTAATTGGCTCACCATCTAAAGAGTAAGCCACGACAATGCGGCCGATACGTGAACGCAGATCTTTTAAGTCTTTCGATAGTGCTAAAATCGCCATCAGCTCTGAGGCTGCGGAGATATCAAATCCGTCTTCACGCTCATAACCATTAATGGTTTTGTTCACCTCGTTTTGGCCAACTGTCACCATGCGAAGTGCTCGGTCATTGTGGTCAACTACGCGTTTCCAGACGACATTCTTGATATCAATTTTTAACGCGTTAAGCCCGGTACGAGATTCAAAAGCTTCATAACCTTGGCGTTGTTCGTGGTAAATACGAGCGTCAATTGCGGCAGCAGCAAGGTTGTGAGCGGCGGTAACCGCGTGAATATCGCCCGTCAGGTGAAGGTTCAATTCTTCCATCGGTGCAACTTGAGAGTAGCCACCACCTGCAGCGCCACCTTTCACACCGAAAATTGGACCCATTGACGGCTGACGAATACACGCCATGACCGATTGACCAAGCTTTTTCAGACCTTGTGATAAACCAATTGTTGTCACGGTTTTGCCTTCACCTAGTGGTGTAGGAGTGATGGCAGTGACGACAACAAGCTTGCCATCAATATTGTCTTTGAGTCGGTTTACCGCGTTTAAGGATACTTTTGCCTTGTGAAAACCTTGAGGATGAAACTCAGAGTCGAGTAGTCCAGATTGCTTAGCAATCTCAGAAATAGGGGAAAGAGACGTCGTACGACAGATATCAATATCAGATAGCATTAACGGTCCTTAAAAGCCACAAAATTATTGAGGAAACGTTTGCGTCAGGATAATACTGGTTAAAAATCCTTTGTAAAGTTAAATATTCAGCAACCTGTTCTATTTTTAATCACTCTTTATTTAGTTGATTGTTTTGAAAACAAAAAGAGGCCGAAGCCTCTTTTTTATCGATCCCAGTATGCTTCTTCCAAGCTGTCTTCTCGCTCTGGTAAAGAGCGGGTGAGTCGTGGCGAGTGCTGTGTTAGGACTTCGTAACTCACTCGGTTCGCATACTTACAAATTTGTGAAAGAGAAGAGTAGGTTAAGCAAGGTGCAACATGTTTATCTGACTCTGGAACATTCTGGCAATGAAAGTCATTGGCTGTCATGTCGTGAAGTAGAGCCGAAAGAGCACCATCACCTGCGCCGTTGGTGTTCTTAATCTCCAGTGGGCCACCTAAATATGGGCCAATATGAGAGTAGACTTTCTGCGGGTCTGCACAATCCGCTTTACGCATTGCTCGGCTAAATTCAAATTTGTTGAACTCATCGATTTCGCCTTCAAGAATATCGTGCGTCGTTTCACGGAGTGCAACATTGTCGCAATAACCGGCCATATATAGGCCGTCAGGACCAGCTGTACACAATACCAAATCAACCCAGTCTAACGCCTTGTCGGCGGCAAGTAGTGGGTCGGAGAATCCAGTGAGTGCTTCACCTTCTTCTTCATTCATAGCAACGATAGTGACATTGTCTTTAATGTAATCCTGCCAGAACTTTTCGTTGCCTTCGATAACCCACTTAGTTCCTAACGTTAACACCACGGGTACCGATTTAGATTTTGCGATCTCAATTGCACGTGCAACCGCTTTAGGCATCGGATCTTCTGGCTTACCACGCATTAGATAAGAAGAAACAACCAAAGCTGAAGCCTTGTTAAACACAGACTCTGGAATACTCTCTGGCTTAAGTTGGTTCATTTCACCTTCGTTGATCGCAAATGTTCGTTCACCATCGTCGGTGATTAGCGTGTAGCAACGGCCAATTGGACCATCAACAGTTTGTAAATGGTTCAGGTTCATGCGTGAAGACGTTCGGCATAGATAACGGTAACCGTACGAACCTACTTCAATGTTCTTTGACATAACGCCCAGTAAAACAGATTTGCTATCTGCCAAAACTGAATAGTTGTGTAGCGTGTTACCAATAGTATCACCTGGGAATTGGTGAGTAATTAGTCCTTCAGCAACCAGTTCTTCATAAAGCGCGTCTGCTTTACTTTCTTCAAGTACCAGAGAGTGACCTTTACTTAGGTCGTATTTAGCAAGAAAAGCATCGTCAACTCGTGCTTCGATATCAACGATCGTTTGACCAACACCAATAATAGTCGGTCGGAATAGCTTTGGAGCTGACTGAGCTTGGCTAACAGACAGATCTTTCTTGCTAGTTGGGAAATAGTGTTTTGACTTACGTTGTCCAGGGAATCTCATAGTAAACGCTGATGGAACGAAATTTGGCGGCATGATATCACAATGACTTCAATAATGTTTCATAAAATTGCAGCGTTTGTGTGATTTTGACCATATGCAGAAAGGGGTGAAATCCAATCTTTAATCAGACTGTTAACCAATGCATAACCATAGTCTTGACATGGTTTATCAGCCGACTAACCTAAGACTAGTTACAATGACACGGATTGCATATTGAATATTTCGAGCCTAAGCCCAGAGAAAATTCAAGAAGTGCTTGATCGCATGGATTGTTATTTCTTTATCAAAGACAAAAACGGATGTTACACCTACGTCAATGAAGCGGTATGTCAATTGTTTGCTCGTGCTAGAGAAGAGATTATCGGTGCTGATGACAATCAGTTTTTCTCGATAGAGCAGGCAAGTGACCTTATCAAAAATGATGTGTCGGTTCTGAATGGAAAAACGGTTTCAAACGTTGAAGTGAACACGTTGAAATCGGGTGAGGTTAAGCACTACCAAAATATGAAGTCACCCATTTTCAACAGCCATAATGAGGTGGTCGGCATATTTGGGTTAGCGATTGATATTTCAAAGACCGTGGCGCGCCACAATGAACTTGAGTTCCTCGCCATTCGGGATGTACTAACCGGCTTGTACAATCGTCGATTTCTTGAACTCCAATTAAAGCATGAGATCGCATCGTTTAAACGACATGGCCATGACATGTCCTGTTTAATGTTGGATGTGGATGGATTTAAATCCATTAACGACCGATTTGGGCATAGTATTGGAGATTACGTTCTCCAGTCGATAGGTAAGACCCTGTTAGGAGCGGTGCGAGAAGAGGATTTTTGTTTTCGGTTTGGTGGAGATGAGTTCACTATTTTACTTCCTAAAACCTCGCTGCCCGATGCTTATAGATTGGCTGAAAGAGTACGTGAATCAGTAGCAAGTAAAACCCTCTATTCGAGCACTGGTCATCCGTTCAAGATCAAGATAAGCCTTGGGGTCGCATCTCTGCAAAAAGGATTGGAAGATCAACTGTTGGCATTGGCAGATAAAGCCTTAATGGAAGTAAAGCTCAACGCTAAAGGGAAGAATACCAGTTACGTGTTTTGTGACCATTTAGAGTCCGTCACAAGCTGTAATGGTTGTATACAAGCGGGTCAATGTAAATAATGACTATTAGCGGAAGCGGGTACCTCTAATTATTAAAGTACCCGCTTATGTTTTATTGGGCTACTTCAGTGGCCGGCTCAACATAGGCAGCAGTATTCCATAGTGGAACAGTTGAGAGACTGTGCTTAAAGCTACCTGACGTTTCTTTGGTAGAGTATGAAAGATACATAAGCGTTTGGTTATCTTTGTCATAGATGCGACGTACTTTCATGCTCTTAAAGAAAATACTCTTAGATTTCTTGAAGACCACTTCACCTGACTTCGACTTATCGATTTGCGCGATCATTTCTGGTGTTATCTCACCAGTTTGTCGACATGAGATAGAGCTGTCACTTGGATCAGATAGGCTTAAGTCAGCTTCAATGCTGGCAATATGGCAAGTAACACCGGTAACAATAGGATCGGTTAGAGTATTGAGTTTGATATCTTTTAATGTGAACATACCCAGCGATACATCACCTACCTCTTTATCACCACAACCATACAAGGCTAGTGTTAGAGCAGGGACCAGCAAGAGCTTTTTAAACATAGAGAGCATTCCTTTTTATCAACGCTTTTGTATACCATAACCAAGGTTACTCGAAAAATCGAACAGGATTATTATGAAAGATGTCGCAGAACGACTTTATACCAACAAAAATCAATGGCTAGCGAGCCAGATAGACGTTGATTTCCCAACACCTGAAAGCGTACAGGGAAGGGAATTGTATCAGGAGTCGTTGTCGAGCAACTACTTAGAGTCGCTTAAGGTGGATTCTGAAAGCGAATTGAACATCGAGTGGCACAAGGTTGATTTTCATAGATTAACAGTCATGTTTGCTCTATTGCAGGCGAAAAGGTGGGCGGTTGAACACCATCAGAATGCGATAGTGGAATTTTTCGCACAAATTATTTTGGACCAGTCGCATGACCTATATCTGGGCTTTGAGGGTGGCGAAGCTTGTGCCGCGGTGTTGGTGAGTAAAGAAGACACCGTTATTCTTTTCTCGGACTTAGTTACCTGTCATAGCGCACAGGATTTAAGCCCGGAGCCCATTATAGCGTCTCTAATACAAACCTTAGATATTGCAAAAGAATCTGACCTTTGGATTGAAAAACGGTGATCTGCTTGGAAGTTTCGATCATCAAGTAAAACAATATATAAAAACTCACGCCTAGCCCCACATATTGATCAGGGAAGTATATTAATATTTTACGAAAAATAAGTGTTGTAAGGCTTGGTGTTTGATGTCAAAAGTAAAATGTGTGTTGTTTGATTGTGATGGAACACTGGTCGATAGTGAAAGATTGTGTTGTGAGGCGATAGTTGCCACGTTTGAGCAGGTAGGGGTAACGCTAAGTATAGAAGCGGTATCGGATAACTTTTCGGGCGGCAAGATAGCGGACGTTCTATCTTCCGCTCAATCGTTGGCACAAAGTCATGTTTCGCTGGATTTACTAGAACCTATTTATCGTAATGAAACTCAACGCTTGTTTGAGCAGAAGCTTAGACCTATGGAAGGAGCATTGGAGCTGCTCTCTCACTTGGATCAACAAGGCATTGAATATTGTGTTGTTACCAACAGTCCACTTTCTAAAGCCCAAAAGATGCTCTCTATTGTTGGCTTGAGTGATAAATTCAGAGGTAAAGTCATTTCTGCTTTTGATGCCAACAGTTGGAAGCCTGAACCCGATTTGCTTCAATACTCAGTAACCATGATGGGTTTTCTACCGGATGAGTGCGTTTATATTGACGACACATCGAAAGGCGTCAAAATGGGCATAGCAGCGGGTATTAGAACCGTACACTTTGCCACCAGCTGTGACTACGAACAGAAAAATGCAACCTGTTTGACATCAATGAAACAGGTCATTGAACACATTAATGAACAGAACAGTTTAGCGTAAAAGGTTTGATTGACGTGGCATTGAACTTTTGTTGGTAGCTACGAGTTGTTTGCTTCGTCAATTCTGTGGTGTAGTAGCCACATTCCGCACACAAGAACGTTTCGTTATCTTCAGACAACAGGCCTTCATCTGCTCCGCACTCGGGACATAGTCCTGTATATGGTTCTTGTGATTTGCTATGTGACATATCTCTCCTAACTACTCGAAGTTACCTTGACCCTCCTAATAGTAATACGAGCTCAAATATCTAGTGTGGAAAACTGTTCGATTTCACGCGCTAATGCGACTTATGTCACTAACAGTCATTATTAGTCGCTATTTGTACAGATGAGATATTGGTTCAACGAATGAATATGCGTGTTGATGTGTAATTTAATATGCATCTAGGTTTGTATTTGGTGTTTCTTTGTATATTGAAAATAAGCCAACAAAAAAGCCAGCTATGCTGGCTTTCTAATTTGAAATACTGTTTTATGAGCAGAGCACGTTAAGTGCGGTAACGAGTCAGTACTTCTCCCAGTGTAATCGTCGCTTTAGTAAGGTTTGATACGCCCACCTCGCTTTGTTCCGCTACTTCGCGAATGGTACCGGACTGAACTCGAATATCACTGAGCTCTGCTGCGATTTCAGCAGCCACCGCGCTTTGTTCCGCCGCTGATGTAGAAATTTGAGTACTCATGTCCATTACTGCGCGAGATGAGTCGGCGATAGAATTGACGTCATGTCCAATCTCCGAAATCAGTGCGCTACTGGATTCGGCTTGTTCTACCGTTTGTTGAGTAATGGCGGCAATATTTTGGCTTTCAGATTGAAGCTTTTCAATCATAGCTTGAATCTCGACCGTGGCTGTCTGAGTACGACCAGCTAACGTGCGAACCTCATCTGCGACGACTGCGAAACCTCGGCCTTGTTCACCCGCTCTTGCAGCTTCAATAGCTGCGTTTAACGCTAATAGGTTAGTCTGTTCAGAGATTGCATTGATGGTGGTAATTACTTCATTAATCTGGGTCGTATTATCCGTCAAAGCCGCTACAGAATGTGAAGCTTCTTCGATAAACGCAGACAATTGATTGATATCACCAATAGCTTGTTGAACGCGTTGATAGCTGAGCTCAACTTGCTTAGTATCTTCTTCTGCCTGTTCATTTGACTGACGAGAAATGTTCGACACTTCTTGAGCGGAAGCCGTCATCTGTTCCATAGCGGTAGCAACTGAGTCAAGTGACGCATATTGATTGTTGATTTGGTTGTTACTTTTCGCCATTTCCTCTTGAAAAGAAGACGCTGTTTCTTCCAGGCTGGTTGCAGATGACTTAACGGTGGTGACTAGCTCAGTTAAAGTGTCCATAGCGCGGTCCAATGCCACACCTATGGTGCCAAACTCATCGCGGCCAGCGACAAAATTAAGACGAGAGGTTAGGTCGCCGTCGGCAATTTTCTGAGTGGTGGAGTAAAGAGTAAATAGTGCACCACCGAGGAAAGTGGCCAACCAATAGCTAAAGATAGAAAAAGGCAGTAGCCAGAGATAAGTGAGAGCGAGAGAAGTGAGTGCTTGAGACTTGGCGTTGTCTATTTGTATAGAAGCTGAAGTGGTTAGGCTGTAATTTTTGCCATCCAACCCGCGAGCTGTTGCTGTTACCTGACCGTTATTGATCGAAGATGCTTGGCTTATGGATTCTATAACGTTGAAGTTTTTCAAAATGCTTGAGTTACCCGTTGCTGAACTTACTTCTAAATAACTAGATAGCTTGGCTTCAGCACTAGCGATTGCTTGTTGCTCTGCATTTGAGACGCTGTCTTGATAACGACTGACCGCAGAAAAGGTAAGTGCGGCGAAAAATAGGGCAAATAGTACCCACATCTTGTCATTAATCGACATCTTGATGAACAAGGCGTCGATCTTTCTAAATTTCACTTCTCTCATGATAACTCCGGGAGTGATATTGTTATTTGAATAGACTGATAAAATTAAAGGCCCTCATTGAGGACCTTCAATCTTGGTATGATATCGACATTTTATGAAATACACTTAGCGGCATTCATTTTAAATGTGACAACGATCACTTAACTAGCCAAGTGCAGGGAGGATCTTAAATGTTACAAGTAACTGAGAACCAACAATAATCACACCGAACAACATCGAGGAATAAAGTGCAATGTGTCCGCCAGCGACTTGATAGCCAGTTTCACTTGTAAACTGTTTACGTGTTTTGGCCACCATGATGGTTGGTAGGAAGATAGCCAGTACAGCAAGTGCGATCGCTGCATACCCTAGTGCCATGATGAAACCTTGTGGATAGAACAAAGCAAAACATAGCGGTGGAAGAAATGTCACTAGCGCAGCAATTGCGCGTTGAGAGAATGACAGGCCTTCTGTTTGCTTGGTGCCATTTTGTTTTGAAGTGAACTTGCTGCCCAAATCTCTTAAGTATTCAAAAAGACCTAAGCTCACACCCAAGAATGATGTTACTAGGGCTAGATCAGCGAATACACCGATAATAGTAGCGAGCTTCTCGACATGGACTGCTTCCGCCAATAAGCCAATTAGGTTAGACAAACCAGAGTTTTCAATCAGTGTACTTTGTTGTACCACGCCTAAGGTAACAATTTGCCAGAAAATATAAATAACAAGGGGTAAGCTAGAGCCAATAACAATTGCTTTTTTCAGCGCTTTTGTGTTGCCTTCGAGGTAGTTCACAATCGCAGGAATGCTGCCGTGGAAACCAAAAGAAGTAAAAATGACTGGGATAGAAGCGACAATGAGACCTTGCTGAACAGGCATACTCATCAGGTAGCCTTGGGTAACATTAGGAGCTAGTAGAAATAGAACACTGCCCATTGCGATCAGTTTCAGCGTAAAGAGTACTCGATTGAGTTTATCTACCGCATGAGTACCAATGGTAACTGTTAACGCGACTAAAACGGTAAAAAGAAGAGTGGCCACGGTTCCTGGCAAACGAATACCAAAAAGCATATCTAAACGGTCAGCGAACTGGCCACCGCCACCCGCGATATAGGCCGCACAAAGTGCATAGAACAAAAATAGCATGGCGAAACTCGCGATGTATTTACCTTTTTTCCCAAGTACTTGTTTAGCTAGTGTGTGTAATGTCGCGGAATGATCGGCGTACTGGTGAAGTTCTACCATCAACAGAGCGGTATAAGCCATTAAGGCCCATAAGGCGAACATTAGTACTAAAGAAGTACCAAAACCAATACCAGCAGAGGCTATTGGAAGGGCGAGCATACCAGCACCAATGGTTGTACCGGCAATAATAAGTGTGCTTCCGAGAACTTTTGATTTCATTGTACAGTCTACTTTACAGCTTGTAGGTTACTTTGCATTATCGTTTTAACGAACACTCAAATTTGAGTCATTAATGCTGAATTTTCGAGAAGTATGCAGTGTAATAATCCAAATAACAAGCATAATGTAAACATAAATTTATCTAGTGTAAATTTTTGTTTGCAGTGAGTGTTGGAGTAGGAGATTTATTGGCTCCGCAATCGTTTAACAATGAGTTGTATCAAAATAAATGTCGATTTCTCTTGGGTTTCTTACTTTTGTCATATACGTTAGGTAAAACTCTATGACGAGTGTTCAAGCGATTTGTAGTTAGCGGTCTGGTGTTTAGGGCTATGAATACAAAGGCGCTTGTTCTAAAACAGGATGACATTATGGAAACACAAACAAACGAAGAAGCACTCGAATGGCTTGATGCTATGGAGATCGGCTTCGAATTACCTGACTGCGAAGAATTGTCGCAAACGGAAGACTAATCAACATTACTACATGCAAACCAGCTCGTACCAATTAACTGTGTGAGCACATAGACTTAAAGCCGCTACACTGAATATATGAATTCGGTTGGAGATGAGATGGTTTGCAACGATTACTACTACTCTGCATTATTCTATTTCCCATACTTTCGGGATGTTATCTCTACTATTTTGACCTGAACTGGCAGCTGGAAAATCTGTCCGCATTTATTGTCTTCATTCCCGCGTGCTATCTTATCTTCACGATTGTTTTGATTATCATTAAACAGACGTCAGCAGCAATGATGGCTGCGGTGTTGTCGGTTATCTCATTGGTTCTATTCGGAACAACGCCACAGTTTATTACTTCTGATGGTTGTGATGAGAATTACGTCAGTGTGATGCAATACAACACCTATTATGACAATCAGCAGCTTGGGAACTTTATTGATTTTGTTCGTGAGCGACGCCCAGATATTTTGGTATTACAAGAAGTGTCTCCGCAACATGGGGAACAGCTTAAACTGTTGAAAGATCTTTATCCTTATCAATATGGTGGGCAGAGGCGAGTCGGTTATCCAAGTGGTCAAATGATACTTAGCCGCGCACCGTTGTATGGTATGAATACCACCACCTCGATATCGGGGCACAACATTATTCAAGTGGTCTGGCGAGCATCCAACGAACGAGATTTGTTTTTGATAGCTGCCCATCCGCCATCACCGCGATCAGAAGTACTCTGGCGCGAAAGGAATGAAGTGATTGAAGATGTTGTTGATATGGCACAAGCGTCGCCGTTAGATGTGACCATTGTGGTCGGGGACTTTAATTTAGCGAGTACGACAAAGCGATTCGATCAAATACTACCAAGCTTTGACAAGCAACCCGTTGCCAGTTGGCCTAGGTTCATTAAACGTTGGTCGATACCTTTTGTACCTGTTGTTGCAATAGATCATTTTTGGATAAGGCGTGTCGGTGGCTCGCAAAATACTATTTGCTCTCGAGATAGTTTGAAACAGATTCATGGGTCGGACCATGTTCCTGTCGAAACACGTTTTAAGTTATAGGGGAGCAACAAAAAGCGACCCTAAGGTCGCTCTTCTTTCGTTCATTATAAATTGAACATCATTATTTCTTGCGGCAGTATTCTGCAATCACATACATGGCTTGGCCATTTGCTTTGCCTTGAACGTGTTTAGGGTCATCTGCGTTAACGCTGATGCCACGAATCACAGTACCTTGCTTGATTACTTGAGAAGAGCCTTTGATTGGCAGGTCTTTGATGACCGTTACATCGTCACCTTTTTTAAGTTCTACGCCGTTTACATCACGTGGCTTTTCAATGTTTTCATCTAGGCCAAGTTCTGCCCATTTGGCTACTTCTTCTTCTAGATACATCATATCAACAAGATCTTGAGCCCAGCCTTCAGCAGAAAGACGTTTAAGTTGACGCCAAGCCATAACTTGAACAGGAGCAACTTGACTCCACATGCTGTCGTTTAGGCAGCGCCAGTGGTTAACATCCATTGTTTCTGGGTTTTCAATTTGGCCTGTGCAAGTGTCACAAAGCATAATCGCGTGATCAACCGTGATTTGGGTATGTGGAGCCACCGCGAAAGGCTTAAGTGCTGTTTCAGCACCACATAGTTCACATTTGTTTTCGCAGCGTTCAAGCATAGTTGCTTCAATAGACATACTTATACCTTTTATTTGGTGAGACGGGCCTAAGCCTCCGTCCGAATAGTTATGTGGTACTTACTTTGAGTATCACCGGTTTGATAGCCGCGCATTATACATGGTTTTAGCCAAAAGTGTGATCGGGAGCGACTAAAACCGCACGATAGACTTTTTGGGCTGTAAGAATATTCTCACTGAGTGAGATTAAAATGGGCATCAAGGCAAGGTTTGGGTATGAGTTCAAACTTTTGTTACTCCACAAATAAACAGTTCACATAACCCATTTGTTTCACTAGATAACTATATAGTTTAAGAGTAAATATAAAACTATATAGTTATTTTAAGTCTGAAGCATATTAGGGAAAGTGTATGACGAGAATAAATCTGAACGGTGATTGGCTGTTAACAAGTAAACAAAAACCGGAAGTTGAAGTAACAATGCAAGTACCAGGCGATAATTACTCTGCTCTACTTAAAGCCGGTGTGATTAACGACCCATATTGGGGTTGTAACGAGCAAGAGGTTCAGTGGGTTCGGGATTGTGAGTGGCAAATTAGTCGCGCCTTTGAATTGAGTCAGCAGCAGTTATCCTCTGAGCAGTTACTCTTGTGCTTGTCTCGCCTAGATACGGTAGCGAAGCTTGTCATCAACGGAACAGAAGTCGACACTTTTTCCAATATGTTTGTCTCGCGTAGGATAGATATCAAGCCATATGTTCAGCTTGGCGTTAACACCATTTGTATCACTTTTACGCCAGCCCATCTTGAAGCTAAAAATAGATCGATATCATTACCTTTCCCAATACCGTCTTCGATGGGAAGCAATAACCAAATTCCTCATATGAACTTGCTCCGTAAAACCCAGTGCCACTCGGGTTGGGATTGGGGAATTTGCCTAGTTGTTTCCGGCATCTATGACGATGTATTCATCAGCGTGGTTAACGAAGTTAGCTTAGATCGCGTATCAACGGAGCAAATCTGGAAAGAGGACGGCTCAGTTGAAGTTGTGGTACAGGTTTACCACCAAGCTGTTTCTGGCGTAGAGATATCGATTGGATTTGATGAAATTGAAACGCGAGTTAAAAGCTCAGACGGCGAGGTGACGTCAGTGAGTTTTACCATTGAGACTCCCAAACTCTGGTGGCCAGCGGGATATGGTGAGCAGCCACTGTATGATTTAAACGTCACAATGGACGGTCAAACAATAAACAAACGCCTTGGTTTGCGTAAGCTAGAGCTTAACAATGCAGAAGATGACATTGGCTCTGCGATGGAATTTCGTATTAACGATTTTCCTATTACAGCGCGCGGTGCGAACTGGATTCCTATGGATGCCATGCCTGCGCGAGAAAGCAAAACTCGTTATGAGTCCTTATTGGGTGATGCGGTCGCCGCTAACATGAATATGATTCGAGTTTGGGGTGGCGGCCAGTATGAAGCCGATATCTTCTATCAAACATGTGATGAGTTAGGTTTGCTAGTCTGGCAAGACCTCATGTTTGCCTGTTCGCTTTATCCATCCACTCAGACATTCATTGACGATGTAGAACCCGAAGTACGCTACCAAGTTCAGCGGTTAAAAGACCACGCCTGTATTGCCTTGTGGTGTGGTGATAATGAAGTAATAGGTGCATTAAATTGGTATGAAGAATCGAGAAACAGCAGAGATCGCTATGTCGTAAATTATGACCGATTAAATCGTAAACTCGCCGATTTTGTCACTCAAGAAGATCCATCACGAAAGTTTTGGTCTTCGTCTCCTTGTAACGGAGAACTCGATTATGGCGATTCATGGCACGATGACGCTCGAGGTGATATGCACTTTTGGGAAGTGTGGCATTCTGGTGCGTCGTTTAATGCTTACCATAATATTAAACCCCGATTTTGTTCGGAGTTTGGCTTTCAGTCGTGGCCTTCATTATCAGAAGTAAAAACCTTTGTACCGCAAGAAGATTGGAACGTAACCTCACCTACATTTGAAGGACACCAAAAGAATGCCTCTGGTAATAGCATTATTACCGAGATGTTTACCAGATATTTTCGCTTTCCGGCTAGCTTTGAGCAGATGCTGTATTTAAGCCAAGTTCAACAATCCATTGCGATTAAAACCGGTTGTGAGTACTGGCGCTCTATATCTCCGATTTGTCGAGGAATGTTGTACTGGCAATTAAATGACAACTGGCCGGTAAGTTCTTGGTCAAGTATTGAATATAGCGGTCGCTGGAAACAACTTCATTATCATGCCAAACGTGTATTTGCTCCTACCTATGTACCATTTGTTGAGACTGATGATGCCCTTACCTTGAGGCTGGTTAACAATCGAAGAACTCAAGAAAAGGTCACCGCTGAAGTGATGTGGATGAGTTGGAATGGTGAACCACTTGGCAACTGGAATTTGAACCTTGATATCGCACCGGATGAAAATCAAGAAGTTTGGTCGTTGAACAAATCGCGGTGGCAGACGCGAGCTGACCATGGTTTCTTCTTTGTCCGCTTCGAATCTCAAGGTGAGTGGAGTCAGAATACATGGTTTGCCAAACCGGAAGTGAAACAGTTGGCCATTAACAAAGCGAAAATCCAAGTGGAGATCGATGGAAGTACGATAATATTAACCTCCGATAAACCAGCGTTTTTCGTTCATTTGGAGCACGACGGTTCTGGGCGATTTAGTGATTCCAGTTTTACTTTGTTGCCTAATGAGCCTTATCAGGTTAACTATATTGGTGAGGAGTTAGAGACACTGCTATCGACGCTACGTGTTTATGACTTAAGCAATAGCTACTAATTAACGTTGACCTTGCTTCGCCCTTAGAGCCAGTGACACTTTTGATGCTGGCTCTTTGTTCAGTGCGTTACAGATTGTCCAACCAGCTTGGGCGACAGACTCAAGGTCTACACCTGTTGCGATTCCCAACTCATGGCAGAGATAGAGCACGTCCTCAGTTGCCACATTTCCAGACGCTCCATCGGCGTAAGGGCATCCCCCAAGTCCGGCGACGCTGCTGTCTATGGTTTGAATACCCATTAGTAGCGCTTGATAAAGATTGGCAAGCGACTGTCCGTACGTATCGTGAAAATGAACGGCCAATTGCGATGTGGGGACATTCTCCAAGACAGCTTCTAACACCCTAGCTATTCTCAGCGGTGTTCCTGTACCGATGGTGTCGCCTAGTGACACCTGATAACAACCTAACTCTATTAGGGTGTCACTGATCGCTGCCACTTGCTCAGGCGTGGTTTTACCTTCATAGGGGCAATCAACGATGCACGAGAGGTAGCCACGAACTCTTAAATTGTGTTGATGAGCAGCTTCAATGACGGGAATGAACCGTCGAATGCTTTCTCCAATTGAGCAATGGATGTTTCGTTGAGTAAAAGACTCAGAGCAGGAAGTAAATACGGCCACTTCGTCAGCACCTGCTGAGATAGCCGCTTCTAAGCCTTGTAAATTAGGCGTTAGTGTGGAGTAGGTGACGTTTTCCTTCTTCGTTATTTGTTGAAAAACCTCCGATGAATCCGCCATTTGAGGAATACGTTTTGCCGCCACAAACGCTCCTGACTCAATATGTGTTAGTCCAGCGGCTGTCAGTTGATTGATTAGGTTCACTTTGTGTGACGTGTCTACGTTGTTTTCGTTCTGTAATCCATCTCGCGGACCTACTTCAACAATATTAACGTGACTAGGAAGGACAGGATTAGTAAGGGTAGCCATTAGAATTTACTCCTCTTCTTTCCAAATAGGCGGCACTTTGTCGAAGAAGGCTTGCAGACCTTTCTGACCTTGAGAACAGGTACGGGCCTCGGCAATAACTTGGCTTGTGAAATCAATCAATTGAGGATCGATTGGATGATTGTGGCAGTGCTGAATCAAAGCCTTAGTGTTTGCTATTGCATTTGGACTATTGGCAACGAATTTGTCGACCAGTGCATCCACGAAGGGATCTATCTTACTACCTAGTAGCACCTCGTGAACAATTCCAAGCTCCAGAGCTTGAGGGGCGCCCATGACTTCAGCACTCAGCATATAACGTCGAGCATAACGGGCACCTATGGTACGAATGACGTAAGGTCCAATGGTCGCAGGTACAAGTCCAAGTTTCACTTCGCTAAGACAAAATCGACAGTCGGCATGGGCAACCACTACATCGCAGCAGCACAGCAACCCTAAAGCCCCACCAAATGCCGAACCTTGAACGACAGCTACGGTTGGAATCGTTAGCGTGTCTAGACGCTTCATTAGTTCGGCAAGTTTTTGGGCATCTTCCAAGTTTGCGTTTTGACTTTTGTTAGCCATGGATTTCATCCAGGCTAAATCAGCCCCTGCGGAGAAGTGCTTTCCGTTACCACGTAACACTAAGCAGCGGATATTCTTGTCGTTCCCAACGCGATGCAGTGCATCGAGCAGATCGGCAACCATCGCGTCATCAAAGGCATTGCTTTTATGTTGACGATCTAACGTCAGGTGAGCGACTCCCTTGGTGTCGACGGTAAATTGAATAGCATTAAGTTCAGTCATAGCCGTTGCCCGTCACATTCGAAAGATGCCAAATTCACTATCGAGGATAGGAGCGTTATCAGTAGCACGCATCGCAAGCGTCAAAATACGGCGTGTGTCTTTGGGATCGATAATGCCATCATCCCAAAGCCTAGCACTGGCATAATAGGGATGGCCTTCATTGTTATAGCGGTCGACGATATTTTGTTTGTAGCTTTGCTCTTCCTGTTCAAGCCATTGTTGATTCTGACGTTTCTTCACTTCACGTTTTACTTGAGTGAGTACGTTGGCCGCTTGTAATCCCCCCATCACTGAGATACGCGCATTTGGCCACATCCACATCATTGTTGGGTCGTAGGCTCGGCCACACATGCCGTAATTGCCTGCGCCATATGAACCCCCAATGATGATAGTGAACTTGGGCACATCGGCACATGAGACCGCCATGACCAGTTTCGCGCCATGTTTTGCTATACCGCCTTCTTCATATTGCTTGCCGACCATAAAACCGGTGATATTCTGAAGAAACAGCAGCGGGATTTTACGTTTGGCACACAGTTCAACAAAATGCGCGCCTTTTTGGGCTGACTCGGAAAATAAGATGCCGTTGTTGGCAACAATTCCAATGAGTCGTCCATCAATTCGAGCAAAACCACAGACTAAGGTTGCTCCGTAAAGTGCTTTGAACTCGTCAAATTCAGAGTCATCGACGATTCGTGCTATCACTTCACGGACATCGAAGGAAAGCCTCAAGTCACAGTTTACAATGCCATATATCTCAGTTGGGTCATAACTAGGTGATCCTGTTTTTGTCGCGGCATGAGTGGCTGGTAGCGTATTGCTTATGTTAGTGCTCGAAACGGCTTGTCGTGCTAACTCCAACGCGTGTTGTTCGTTGTGGGCATAATAGTCAGCGACACCGGATTTTTTACAGTGTACGTCCGCGCCGCCGAGTTCTTCATCGGTCACTTCTTCTCCGGTCGCTGCTTTTACGAGAGGGGGGCCTGCGAGAAAAATCGTACTTTGATTTTTGACCATAATGGATACGTCAGCCATAGCGGGAACATACGCGCCGCCAGCGGTACATAGGCCGAGAACCACAGCGATTTGCGGTATGCCTTTTGCCGACATTCGAGCTTGATTAAAGAAAATGCGCCCGAAATGCTCCTTGTCTGGAAATACTTCGGCTTGGTGAGGCAAATTTGCTCCCCCAGAGTCAACAAGATAGATACAAGGAAGGTGGCATCGCGCCGCTATTTCTTGGGCTCGAAGGTGCTTTTTGACGGTCAGCGGGTAGTAGGTTCCGCCTTTAACGGCGGGATCATTAGCAATGATCATACATTGAGTGTTGCAAACCGTACCAATTCCAGCGACGACTCCTGCACAAGGTACTTTGTCCTCGTATACCTCCCATGCTGCAAATTGACCAATTTCAAGGAAATCAGAATGCTGATCGAGCAGGGCATCAATACGTTCGCGAACCGGAAGCTTTCCTTTTGCACGTTGACGTTGAATGGCTTTTTCGCCACCGCCTTCCGCGATGGTTGAAAGGTCGGTTTCAAGCTGTGCCACAAGCGCATTCATTGCTTTTTGGTTTTTTAGATAAAGCTCTGAATTGGGTTTCACTTTACTGATAATTTTAGTCATAAATCCCTCCGCTATTGAGACTCTTGGAATAGCTCTCGGCCGATAAGCATGCGGCGGATTTCTGATGTGCCGGCACCGATTTCATATAGCTTAGCGTCACGCAACAAACGTCCTGCTGCATATTCATTGATATAGCCATTCCCGCCTAACAATTGGATCGCATCTAACGCCATTTGTGTTGCAAGCTCAGCGTTGTAGAGAATGACACCAGCAGAATCCTTTCGAGTAATTTCGCCTCTATCGCAAGCGCTGGCGACCGCATACAAATAGGCACGTGCAGCATTGCAGCGTGTATACATATCAGCGAGTTTTGCTTGGACCAATTGAAACTCACCAATAGAGCGGCCGAACTGCTTTCGTTCGTGAACGTAGGGGACAACCAAATCAAGGCAGGCTTGCATGATGCCTAGCGGACCCGCTGCTAGCACGACACGCTCGTAGTCAAGCCCGCTCATCAGTACTTCAACACCGTGATTGATTTCCCCTAGAACATTTTCTAAGGGTACTTTGCAGTTTTGAAACACAAGTTCGCAGGTGTTGGAGCCTCTCATGCCAAGTTTGTCTAGTTTTTGTGCGTGGCTGAATCCTTCGAATTGTTTTTCAATAATGAAAGCAGTAATGCCGTGTTGAGCCGCTGAAGGTTCAGTCTTGGCATAAACCACAACCACATCCGCATCTGGACCATTGGTAATCCACATCTTGCAGCCATTAAGCACAAAATGGTCACCGTGTCTCTCTGCACGAAGCTGCATGCTTATGACATCTGAGCCTGCATTCGCTTCACTCATCGCTAATGCACCAATGTGAGTACCATCAACGAGTCTTGGGAGGTATTTTGCTCGCTGGGCATCATTACCATTTCGAAAGATTTGATTAACGCAAAGGTTGGAGTGAGCTCCGTAACTGAGGGCAATGGAAGCAGAAGCGCGGCTGACTTCTTCTAGAGCGATGACATGAGCAAGATATCCCATGGCAGCGCCACCATATTGCTCGTCAACGGTTACGCCGAGTAGACCCATCTCACCAAGCTCTGGCCAGAGGTGGTTTGGAAATGCGTTATCCGCATCTACTCGTGCAGCGATAGGGGCGATGCGTTCGCGAGCAAAAACACTGACATGCTCGCGCAGTAAATTGATGGATTCATCAAGCCCAAAGTTCAGTGGGCTGTACTGACTAATCATAGAACCTCCCTTTATCTGGAAGAGACTCTACATCCTTTTACTTTGGCAATGAATCACAGCGTCAGAAGCAATTAGCTTGTTTTCTGCTTTCCTAAGGCTTCGATACAACGTTTCTTTGCCACAGATAAGTCTTCCAGTAGTGCATTAATGTCTTCAAGTTGGCGTTTTAAAACCGCTTCTTTTTCATCAATGATGTTGAGCATTTGCGTGAGCTGATGCTCTCCCTGATGTGTATCATAAAGCTCAAATAACTCGCGTATCTCCGCAAGAGAGAACCCAAGTCTTTTACCGCGCAGTATTAACTTCAAGCGAATCTTGTCTCTTCGTTGATAGATTCGCATCGTGCCTTTACGGTCAGGTTGTATTAATCCTTCATCTTCGTAAAAACGAATGCTGCGAGTTGTTACATCAAATTCTTTTGCGAGCTCGCTGATCTTATAAGTTTCCATCGGTTACTGCTCTCCGAACTATGTTTTGGTCAGGCTTCGCGACCACTGCATTAATTTTAAAAGTCATTACCCAGTCGTTTGATGTAGTGATGTCCGACATTGGCGTAATGAAAAAATGATACGTTATTAAGTTGTTTCTTTACGTTTACGTAAATGTTAGTGCTATGCTTACTCATACGTCAAGGAAATAGTCGAGAATGCAGTTTAAAGACCAACGTCGTCACAAGGGCACAAGGAGAGAGTAATGCATCAACGAGAAGTCTGGATTGTCGCTGCAAAACGAACACCGATGGGACGGTTTCAAGGTGAACTGTCGTCATTCACTGCTCCACAGTTGGGAAGTGCTGCGATAAAGGCGGTGTTGAATAATGTTGCTTTAGACCGATCTTCCGTTGATGAACTCTTGATGGGATGTGTGTTGCCTGCTGGTTGTGGTCAAGCGCCAGCGAGACAGGCTGCTCTGGGCGCTGGGATAGCGGAGTCGGTTCCTTGTACCACGATTAATAAGGTATGCGGCTCTGGCATGAAAACGGTAATGCTTGCCCATTCGATGATTCAATTTGGCGAGGCAAACTGTGTGATCGCTGGTGGTATGGAAAGCATGACCAACGCGCCTTACTTGTTGTCCAATGCAAGACAAGGGATGCGAATCGGACACAAGTCTGCGTACGACCATATGTTTACCGATGGTTTAGAGGATGCCTATGAAGGCAAGCTAATGGGCGTGTACGGACAAGCTGCCGCGGATGAGCTTGGTTTCTCTCGCGAGCAAATGGACCGTTGGGCGACCATGTCTGCAGAGCGTGCGCTCAATGCCCAGCAGCAAGGCTTATTTCGCAGCGAAATAGCGCCACTCGATAGCAAGCGATATGGGCCCATTAATGATGACGAACTGCCAAAAACCATCAATCTCGACAAAATTCCAAAGCTGACACCCGCCTTTAGTCAACATGGCACTATTACCGCAGCGAACTCAAGTGCTATCTCTGACGGAGCGGCTGCGCTTCTACTGATGGAAAAAGAGCAGGCTATGGCTCAGCAGCTCAAACCTTTAGCCATTATTAAAGGACATGCATCGTTTGCCAGAAAGCCTAGTGAATTTACCCTGGCCCCCGTTGGAGCTATCAAACAGTTACTTACTAGACTCGAATGGCGCGTGGATGACGTGGATGGATGGGAGATCAATGAGGCGTTTGCTGTCGTCACGCAAATAGCGGTGAATCATTTTAAATTGGATAGCGACAAAGTGAATGTGAATGGAGGAGCCTGTGCGTTAGGTCATCCTCTTGGTGCAAGTGGCGCACGAATATTGGTTACTCTAATTCATAGTTTGATAGCAAAACTAGCGGATTCAGAGAGCGAGAAAAGCTCGCTCAAAGGTGTAGCTGCATTGTGTATTGGTGGTGGGGAAGCGACCGCAATAGCTGTGGAAATTCCACGTTAATACGGAGAGGGAGATCATGAGTGAGAAAGTGCCTTTGTTTATCGACGGTGAATGCCGTCAATCATTAGCATCTGAATGGCTAGACGTCACCAACCCAGCGACCAATGAAATCATTGGCTCGGTACCAGTCACGCTAGACATTGAGATGCAGCGTGCTATTGAAAGTGCCTTACAAGCGCAAAAGGATTGGAAAGACGTACCTGTTTCTGAACGCGCGCGAGTGATGCTTCGTTATCAGCATTTACTCAAGGAACATCATGATGATATCGCTGAATTGCTTTCAAAAGAGACAGGCAAAACATTGGCGGATGCCAAGGGAGATGTTTGGCGTGGCATTGAGGTCGTCGAGCAAGCCGCCAATATTGCCAGCAATATGATGGGAGAGACCGTCGAGAATGTAGCGACAGACATAGATGGCTATTCTATTGTTCAGCCTCTTGGCGTTTGCTGTGGCATTACGCCTTTTAACTTTCCAGCCATGATTCCGCTTTGGATGTTTCCTATTGCGATTGCGGCCGGAAACAGCTTTATCCTCAAACCCTCTGAACAGGTGCCGCTAACATCCATAATGCTCGCCGAGTTATTTCAGCAGGCGGGTGCACCTAGCGGAGTTCTTCAAGTGATTCACGGTACTAAGCCTCAAGTGGATTATTTGCTGAAACATCCGGATATCAAAGCCATATCATTTGTAGGCTCGGTACCGACCGCTCAATACATCTATCAAGTAGGCACTCAATACCACAAACGGGTTCAAGCATTTGCAGGGGCTAAAAATCATATGGTGGTTATGCCGGATGCAAATAAAGCTCAGGTAATAAATAACCTTGTAGGAGCATCCGTCGGCGCGGCGGGGCAGCGATGTATGGCGATTTCAGTCGCGGTATTTGTTGGTTCCTCTAAGCAATGGATAGCCGAACTGAAAGTTGAAATGGCGAAGATTAAACCTGGACCCAAAGAGGATCCTGAAGCTGCTTACGGTCCATTAATCAGCCAACAGGCTAAGCAGCGAGTTTTGTCATTTATTGAGGAAGGTAAGCAATCTGGAGCAATATGCGAACTCGATGGTAGTCACTGTAGAGTAGATGGCTATCCCAATGGCAATTGGGTTGGCCCCACCTTATTTAGCGGTGTTACGACTGACATGTCTATCTACCAACAAGAAATTTTTGGTCCGGTTTTAGTGTGCGTTGAAGTGGATACGCTCGAACAGGCGCTTGAGCTAGTAAATCGAAATCCCTACGGTAACGGTACGTCAATTTTCACTGCTAGTGGTGCTGCCGCAAGGAAATATCAACACGAAGTGCTTGTCGGTCAGGTAGGGATCAATGTTCCTATTCCCGTGCCACTACCATTTTTCTCTTTCACCGGTTGGCGTGGGAGTTTTTATGGTGATCTGCATGCTTACGGTAAGCAAGCCGTAAGGTTCTACACGGAAACCAAAACAGTCACCTCGCGTTGGTTTGACGATGATATTCCTGATGGGCCTAATTTGACGATTCAACTTAAGTAGTTTCACTGCGGAAAATCGCAGAGTGATTAAGTCATGACAGTGGATGGTGAGGTAATGCTATGGATTTTGAACTGAATGAAGACCAACGAGCGTTTTCGGAGACGGCTTTTCAGTTTGCCAATGAGCACTTAATGCCTAATGCAGCACAATGGGACGAAGAATGTATCTTCCCTAAAGACGTGTTAAAGCAAGCAGGTGAATTGGGCTTTTTGGCATTGTATACACCAGAGCAAGAAGGTGGCTTAGGATTAAGCCGCCTTGACTCGTCTATTGTGTTTGAAAAGCTAAGCATGGGTTGTACCTCCACCACGGCTTTTATGACCATCCACAATATGGTGACATGGATGGTAGCCAGTTTTGGTACGGAAGAGGCTAAGCAGGCGTTTTGTCCTAGTTTAATTAGTGGAGACTGGCTGGGGTCTTACTGTCTAACGGAGGCGACTGCGGGATCAGATGCGGCTTCTCTGCTGACAACTGCTGAGAGACAGGACGATAGCTATATCATTAACGGTTCAAAAGCCTTTATCTCAGGAGGTGGGGAGACCGATGTACTAGTGGTAATGGCAAGAACGGGTGGCGCTGCTGCTAAAGGTATTTCGGCATTTGTTGTACCAGCAGATTGTGATGGGATCAGTTATGGGCGCAAAGAGCCTAAGATGGGCTGGAATAGTCAACCAACGCGAGCCATAACATTCGATAACGTTGTTGTCCCCGCGAAATATCGCTTAGGTGAAGAGGGACAAGGCTTTACCTTTGCCATGAAAGGTTTGGATGGCGGGCGAATTAATATCGCGACTTGTTCCGTAGGAACGGCACAACATGCGTTAAACCAAGCTGCTCAGTATCTCCATGAACGAAAGCAGTTTGGAAGCAGTTTGAGTCAGTTTCAAGCCTTACAGTTTAAGTTAGCAGACTTAGCAACGGAGTTGGTTGCGGCGAGACAGATGGTACGTTTGGCGGCATTTAAACTCGATAACCAACATCCAGATGCGACAACTTATTGCGCGATGGCGAAACGATTTGCTACCGACGTTGGATTTAACGTGTGCGATGGTGTGTTGCAACTCTTTGGCGGTTACGGATACATCAAAGAATATTCGCTTGAGCGTCATTTCAGAGACGTCAGAGTGCATCAAATCTTAGAAGGGACCAACGAGATCATGCGTATGATCATCGCAAGACGAGTCCTAAGCGACGCATTCGCTATTGAGTAACGCATTCAACACGGAGAAGACAAAATGTCAGAGGTCAGTTCGATTCCTTATACCATTGATAATCACGTGGCTGTGTTAACCATGCACAATCCACCCGCCAATACGTGGACGTGTGAAAGCTTAGTTCGTCTTAAACAGCTGATATTCGAGCTAAACGATAACAAAGATGTCTATGCGCTGGTTATCACAGGCAACGGAGACAAATTCTTTTCCGCCGGTGCTGATTTGAAGGTTTTTGCTCAAGGGGATAAAGAAAGTGCTTGCACCATGTCAAGAGTGTTCGGAGAAGCGTTTGAGGCGTTGTCCGGTTTTCGCGGCGTATCAATTGCCGCTATTAACGGCTACGCGATGGGAGGCGGTTTAGAAGTAGCGCTCGCTTGTGATATTCGAATTGCAGAGCAACAGGCCGTCTTAGCACTTCCGGAAGCAAAAGTGGGTTTACTACCTTGTGCGGGGGGAACGCAAAATCTTACGGCTCTGGTAGGTGAAGGTTGGGCAAAACGAATCATTTTGTGTGGAGAGCAAGTGTCGGCACAAAAAGCACTGGATATACGATTGGTTGAAGAGGTTGTCGAAAGGGGTAAGGCGTTGTCTGTTGCGGTAGCATTGGCAGAGCAAGTTGCTCATCAATCACCGAGCTCGGTAACGGCATGTAAGGCATTGATTCAGTCAAATCGCCACGATTTTATTTCTCATGGTTTAGTCAAAGAACGAGAACTGTTCATCCGATTGTTTGATACTGAAGATCAGCGAGAAGGGGTGAATGCTTTTCTAGAAAAAAGGCCACCCGAATGGAAGAACAGCTAGGAGAGCAAAATGTCAGATACGGTTAACTTTCAAGAAATTCCTTGTGGTGAAGGTGGTTATGTTATCGCAGTTGCCACTCTAGACAATGGCGCCTCATTGAATGCACTTACTCACAATATGATTGTGTTACTAAAACAACAACTTGAACAATGGCATCAGGATGAGCGAGTTGTGTGTGTCGTGTTGGATGGTGCGGGAGAAAAGGCATTTTGCGCTGGTGGCGATGTCAGAGCCATGCACACTATGATGAAGACACAACCCGCGGATGTGGCCAAAGCGTATTGCGAGCAGTTTTTTAGCGTGGAATATGAATGCGACTACCTCATTCATAGCTACTGTAAGCCTATCATTGGTTGGGGGGACGGCATTGTAATGGGCGGAGGAATGGGGCTTTTTATGGGAACTAGCCATAAGGTTGTCACGCCTACATCACGCTTAGCCATGCCAGAAATCAGCATCGGTCTGTTCCCCGATGTTGGCGCTACCTACTTTCTTAATCAACTTGAAGACCGCTTGGGCCTATTTTTAGGACTGACCGGCGTCATGTTTAATGCCACGGATGCGATGGACATTCATATGGCAGATCACCTAGTTGCCCCAGATGCAAAAGAGAAACTGATTAATCAATTGCAGGAAACCGATTGGAGCTGCGTTGACGACAGTTACGAATTTCTCTCTGAGTGCTTGGAGAAATTGGCCGAAAAAGATGACACTAGTTTACCAGCATCACAGTTGAAACCACGTTTGGATGAAATCTGTGCAGCGTGTAACGCCACTGACATTGGCAGTGTGTTTGCCAACATTATGGCGTTACCGGGTAACGATAAGTGGTTGGTGGCGGCAAAGCATAACCTGTCACAAGGCAGCCCTATCACAGCTCACATCTGCTTTCGACAAATCAACGATTATAGTCATTTAACACTTGCAGATTGCTTTCGACTCGAACTGATTCTTGGTGTTAGGAGTGCCACATTGGGGGAGTTTGAAGAGGGGGTGCGTTCACGTCTAGTTGACAAAGACGGCGCACCGCATTGGAAGTATCCAAACATCAACTCAGTTAATAAAGCCGTAATTGACGAGTTGTTTACCTCATTGTGGCGAGAGCAAGAACATCCGCTATTTCAGCTTGGTCGGGTTTAAGGAGAAGCGCTATGAATCAGTCAGAATGTAATACCATTGCGTTTGTTGGGCTTGGTAACATGGGCAGCCCTATGGTGGAAAACCTGTTAAAAGCGGGTTTTTCCGTCAATGTCTTTGACCTTGTCCCTGAGCTTGCTAAGCAGCTTGAGTCTGTCGGTGCGAAGGCATTTATCAGCCTAGAAGCTGCGGTTGAAAATGTTGATGCTGTAATAACCATGCTTCCTGCGGGAGAGCATGTGCGAGCGGTGTATTTAGGTGACCACCATGGAGGAGAAGGGCTACTCAAACTGGTAAAACCGGGTACATTCCTTATAGATTCTTCGACAATCGAGCCGGATTCCGCAAAGTTAGTTGCTAAAGAGGCAACCAAAAATGGATTGAGTTTTGTTGATGCGCCTGTCTCTGGTGGCGTAGCTGGTGCCAAGGCTGGAACGCTTACATTTATTGTTGGTGGAACTGATCAAGCGTTTGAAACCTCCAAACAAATCTTGGCTCATATGGGTAAGAACATATTTCATGCCGGACAAGCTGGCGATGGCCAAATGGCTAAAATTTGTAATAACTTGTTATTGGGTATTGTAATGTCCGGCACCTGCGAAGCCTTAAGCCTTGGTATCGATAACGGTCTCAACCCTGAGGTACTCTCAAATATTATGCAACAAAGCTCTGGAAGAAACTGGGTTTTAGAACTATATAACCCTTGTCCGGGAGTAATGGAATCCGCTCCAGCGAGCAATCAGTACGCTCCGGGCTTTATGAGTAAGTTGATGTCAAAAGACTTGGGGTTAGGGATGCAGGCAGCGGCTAATAGCCAATCGGCTGTTCCTATGGGCGCATTAGCGCGTAATCTCTATGCATTTCATAACAATAATGGCAATGCAGAGTTAGATTTCTCCAGTCTGTTTGAGTATTTTCGTAGTGAAAGGGAGAAGTAGATGGAACTGAAACAGAGCGTTATCGCCATTACTGGTGCTGGCCAAGGATTAGGTCAAACAATGGCGACAAGTCTCGCACAACAAGGAGCGCATCTCGCATTAATGGATGTAAACCTTGAAGCGTTGGCACAGACCAAACAGTTGTGTGAGGATTTAGGGGTTAAAGCACAGATCTACCAAGTTGACGTGACCAATGAAGAACAGGTGGAATCTGTATTTAGTGACATTGTCACTGATTTTGGTGCGCTAAATGGTTTAATCAATAATGCCGGTATTCTTCGTGATGGCATGCTAGTTAAAGCGAGAGATGGTGAGATATCTAAGATGTCTTTAGACCAGTTCAACTCGGTCATTAACGTCAATCTCACCGGTACGTTTTTATGTGGCCGTGAAGCCGCAGTAAAAATGATCGAAACGGACTCAAGAGGTGTGATTATCAACATCTCAAGCGTGTCGAGGGCGGGAAACATGGGGCAAACCAACTATGCCGCTTCTAAAGCGGCGGTGGCGACCATGGCTTCTGTTTGGGGGAAAGAACTTGCGCGCTATGGCATTCGCGCTGCTGCCATTGCTCCGGGCGTCGTTGAGACGTCAATGACCGCGCAAATGAAGCCAGAAGCTCGTGAAAGACTTGAGCATATGGTTCCCGTAAGACGAATGGCCGATCCGTCAGAGATCGCTCATACGGTGCGTTTTATACTGGAAAATGAATACGTGAACGGTCGTGTCATCGAAGTGGATGGCGGCTTAGTGATTTAACCGCCTTTGTTCTCATTGACGATTACATAGCTTGATAATTTGGACCGCCACCGCCTTCTGGTGGGGTCCATTTTATATTGGCTGATGGGTCTTTAATATCGCAAGTCTTGCAGTGCAGACAGTTACTGGCGTTGATTTGCAGCTGTTTGCGACCTCCCACCTCAATAATCTCATACACACCAGCAGGACAATAGCGCTGACTAGGCTCGTCAAACTGTGGAATATGGCTATCGGTGACCACATTGACATCGAGAAGTTGCAGATGACACGGTTGATTCTCTTCATGCTGGGTACCCGACAAATAGACGGATGAGGGTTTGTCAAAACTCAAGACGCCATCGGGTTTTGGGTAGCTAATGTTAGGAACGTTGGCTTTATGTGCTAACTGTGAATGATCGTCATTGGTATCAGTGACTGTCCAAGGAATCGGGCGTTTGAATAAACGGGTCCACACATTTTGCTCGAGCACATTGAGCATGCCCCCTAGAGGTTCGCCAAAACGATGCAAGTTAGCGCAAAAGTTTTGTGTGTCGCTGAGTTCTTGATGGAGCCAAGACGCTTCAAACAAGGTTTGATAATCCGCTTCATTATGCGCGCATCCCTTCGCGAGTTGCTGATAAACCGCCTCGGCAGATAACATGCCGGACTTCATTGCGGTATGAGTGCCTTTTATTTTGCCCATGTTCAGTGTGCCAGCGTCACAACCAATGAGCAGCCCTCCAGGAAATTGCTGTTTGGGGAGCGAACGAAGACCACCTTTAGCGATGGCTCTTGCACCAAACGAGATACGTTCTCCATCATGAAGGTATTTCGCAATGGCTGGGTGGTGTTTGAAGCGTTGAAATTCGTCAAAGGGACTTAGGTGAGGGTTGGTGTAATTAAGGTCGACAATAAGACCTACAGCGATTTGATGATTGTCCAAGTGGTAGACAAAGGTGCCTCCTGTGGTTTTAGAGTCGTGCAAGGGCCAACCGACGCCATGAATGACTTTGCCTTTGGCGTAGTGGGGCTGCTCATCGGGTAGTTGCCAAACTTCTTTGAATCCAAGAGCGTAATGCTGTGGCTGCTTGCCCTGATCGAGCTTAAATCTATGAATAAGTTCCTTGCCTAAATGGCCACGCGCACCTTCAGCGAAAATGGTGTACTTACCTTTTAATTCTATTCCTGCTTCAAACGTGCTTTTTTGTTTTCCTTGCTTATCTAATCCCATATCTGAAGTACAAACACCAACTACTGCGCCTGTATCTGAATAAAGAACGTTCTGCGCTGCAAAGCCAGGAAAGATTTCAACGCCAAGGCGTTCTGCCTGCTCTGCAAGCCATTGACACAACAAGCCAAGACTGATGATGTGATTCTCTTCGTTGTTGTGTAGGGTGGCTGGCGTCAGAAATGGCGGTATGTTTAGATGATTGTACTGGGTAGTTAGATAGATGAAGTCATCTTGCTGCACAGGATTGTTCACAGGTGCGTTTAGCGATTGCCAGTCAGGAATAAGCTCATCAAGCGCTCTGGTTTCAAACACAGCACCAGAGAGAATATGAGCCCCAACTTCGGCACCTTTCTCAATGATACACACTGATAATTCAGCGTCGTTTTGTGAGGCTAGCTGTTTAAGATGAATGGCACAAGCAAGACCCGCTGGGCCAGCTCCAACAATAACCACGTCAAATTCCATGCATTCTCTTTCCATGTTCACCACCTAATTTTACCAAATGGGCCCATTTCGGAACTCTACGTATAACTATAGTGCAGTTGACGTAAACGTAAACTTTACTAAGCTCAAATAATAACCATTAGGCTTGTTCGTTCTATTCAAGGAGTCGGTATGAAGGTGTTAGTTGCTGTAAAGCGTGTCGTTGATCCCTATGTGAAAGTTCGTGTCCTTAAAGATGGTAGTGGCGTTGAAACCGCTAACGTCAAAATGTCGATGAATCCTTTCTGTGAGATTGCTGTGGAAGAAGCCATTAGACTCAAAGAATCAGGTTCTGTAGACGAAGTGATTGTGGTGAGTATTGGTGATAAGACAGTGCAAGAAACGTTGCGCAATGCCCTTGCTTTAGGAGCTGACAGAGCGATCCACATAGACGCGGCAGCATCACCTGAGCCTCTAGCAGTAGCAAAAGTCTTGAAAGCGATGGTTGAAAAAGAACAGCCTACACTGGTTCTACTAGGCAAACAATCGATCGATACGGACAACAATCAAGTTGCGCAAATGCTAGCGGCTCTGACGAGTAGACCTCAAGGAACGTTTGCCTCGCAAGTCATACTGTCGGGTGAGCATGTTGAAGTCACTAGAGAGATAGACGGGGGATTGGAGATCTTGAAACTGACATTGCCAGCCATCATCAGCACTGATTTGAGGTTGAACGAACCTCGTTATGCGTCCTTACCTAACATCATGAAGGCCAAGCGCAAGCAACTGGATGTTATCGATGTTGACTCATTGGGCGTGAACTTGAGTCCGAAACATCAGGTTTTGGAAGTCTTAGCTCCCAAAGCGCGTCCAGCAGGCGTGAAAGTCGCAACTGTAGATGAGTTGATCGATAAGTTAACGAATGAAGCAAAAGTACTTTAAGCCGGTGAGTATCAAGGAGAAAGGATTATGAATACGCAAATTCTTGTTATTGCAGAGCACGATAACCACAGCGTAGCGCTTGATACCTTTAAAACGCTATCCGCAGCAGCGCAAATAGGTGAAGACATTTCGGTGCTTGTCATGGGGTATCAATGTCAGGAGGTAATAGAGTGTATTGGCCAATGCGGTATCGTCAAGCAGGTGATCGTCGCAGACAATGAACAATTTAGTCATTTACTTGCTGAGAACGGAGCGCCAATAGCGGTGCAGCTTGCCAAAGACTTTACACATATTTTGGCTCCAGCGACGACATTTGGGAAAAATATGCTACCACGTATTGCTGCGTTGCTCGACGTAGGCCAGCTATCTGATGTCGTGGAAATTGTGACGGCAGATACGGTTATCCGTCCAATCTATGCCGGTAACGCGCTAGCGAAAGTGAAGTCGACAGAGGAAAAAATACTCATGACGATACGCGGTTCGGCGTTTGAAGCAGTGGGGCGTGACCCCGCGAATCAAGCGACAGTGATAACGGTCGGCGGTCATGATGTTGGGAATGGTCTTTCTGCATTTGTCTCTCAGCAACAAAATGAAAGTGAGCGCCCTGAATTGGCGGCTGCTAGTGTGGTTATTTCTGGTGGGCGTGGTGTAGGCAGTAAAGACAACTTCGCTTTGGTGGAACAACTCGCTGATAAACTCGGTGGTGCTATTGGTGCGTCGCGAGCCGCGGTTGATGCGGGATTTGTTTCTAACGACCTGCAAGTAGGCCAGACGGGTAAAATAGTCGCGCCAGATTTGTACATTGCTATCGGTATTTCAGGTGCAATCCAACATATGGCAGGGATGAAAGACTCTAAAGTGATCGTCGCGATAAACAGTGATCCTGAAGCACCCATTTTCCAAGTTGCGGACTATGGATTAGTAGGGGATTTGTTTGACATTATGCCGGAGCTTATCGACAAAGTACCTTAAGAGCTTGGGTTAAAAACAAAGTCGCTACTTTGCTGTTAGGACAATTCCTACAGCGCGTATGAGGTTGGTTGTTAGTCGATAATGTATTTCCAATATGTTGAATAGTAAAGACTATTTTGCTCTTAAAAATGAATTGGTAGAGAAGTTGTTTTTAGGTGCTAACTTTTTGTTATGAATATCGTTGATTTCGTATAGGATGCGCCACCCGCAGTTTTTCGTCGGCAACGACTAGGCAAACATGTCCGCCAATTCTCTCTATACTGACCTTTCTGGTTACTACGACCTAATGTGTGTCGATATTGATTACCAAGCGCAGAGTCATAACGTAAAACGATTGCATCAATTGTTTGGAAACCAAGGAAATACTCATCTTGATTTAGCATGTGGCACTGGCCCTCATGTTCGTCACTTTATTGATTATGGCTATCAAAGTAGTGGTTTGGATATCAATCAACCTATGTTGGATTTCGCGTCGGTTAGATGTCCGGAAGCTCAGTTTTCGGTGCAAAATATGAGCGAATTTACGGTTACACAGCCACTTGATTTGATTACCTGTTTTCTCTATTCGATTCACTATTGTGACGGGATAGAAGGGCTTAAACAGTGCATCAATAGTGTATTTAATGCTCTGTCAGTCGGTGGTGTATTTTGCTTCAATGCGGTTGATAGGCTAAAAATCAATAACCATTCTTTTGTTCAGCATTCGGCAGAGAGCGAAGGCAGTAAATTTACGTTTCGTTCAGGTTGGTATTATGAAGGCCAAGGTGAGCGTCAGGCGCTTAAGCTTAACATTGAAAAAACCACAGATGACGAAACGCAAAGTTGGTTTGATGAACACCCGATGGTGGCTTTCACTATCCAAGAACTAAAAGCACTATTAGAACCGCTATTCGACGTACACCTGTTTGAACATGATTATGAAAAAATCACGCCTTGGGATCAGCAATCGGGCAATGTTCTAGCGGTTTGCGTTAAGAAGTAACAGCGTCGTGCTAGGTTGCATCGAGAGTAAATAAATCAAAGCTCGTTAAATATGCAACCTAGCTATCATATTGAACACCCTTAACTTGAAGCGAGTGCAGTTCGCTTGCAGGATAATGCACTCTGTTTTAAGTCACTAAGGAATGTTTGATGGCTGGTATTACCGATCTAGAGCAGTTATTGAGCTCTATGAGTCCATGTCTTCTCGAAGACGAAGTCGTATTCTGTCATGTGAAAGGGGCGCTTAAGGAATATACAAAACTCGAGTTGATTGCTACCTTCATTGAAGCGGAAGGCCTCACACTTGTCCTACCTAAAGCCGAAGCTGTCAAAGCGAAATTGAGTTTTGAGTCAGTATTTCAACAAATTACGCTTAATGTTCATTCTAGCCTTGAAGCTGTAGGTCTAACCGCAGCCGTCGCCTCAAAATTGGCGGACAAAGGCATTAGTGCCAACGTCATTGCTGCCTACTATCACGATCATATTTTCGTGCCATCACTAGAAGCTCAAAAAGCTTTACTAGCTTTACAAGAGTTTAGTGACGACAAATCCAGCAATGATGGAGCATCTAATGACCGCTGCCATTAGAGCTAAAGCCGTTTGCCTTTTTCGACATAACGGAAAGGTGTTACTTGCAGAAGGTTACGACCCTGCAAAAGACCAGCACTACCTGATCCCCGTTGGTGGTGGCATTGAGTTTGGTGAAACGTCGCGAGAGGCCGCTGAACGAGAAGTAAAAGAAGAAATCGGCGCAGATGTAACCTCCCTTGAACTTCTTGGCGTTAGTGAGAACCTCTTTACCTTCGATGGACGCTCTGGACATGAAATTGTGTTTGTCTATCAGGGACGATTTGTTGATCAAGGTTTCTATCAAAAGACGCATATCGACGGGGTTGAAACTAATGGAGTGGAATTTGTCGTTAAATGGGTTGAAGAAAGCGCGTTATTAGCAGGAAAGATACCGCTTTATCCAGACGGTATCTTAGAAATGTTACGCTGAGGATAGCGAGAGAAAACGACTGGATAGATGAACAAATTAACAAGGAAATGAATATGAAACAAAGGACGTTTTCATCATGGCTGCATACTGAGCTGCCAATCATTCAAGCGCCTATGGCCGGAGTACAAGACAGTAAGCTTGCGATAGCAGTAAGCGAAGCTGGTGGTTTAGGCTCCATACCTTGTGGCATGCTTTCTAAAGAGCGTATTGTAGAAGAGTTAGAGTCCATTACATCAGCGACCGATAAACCATACAATCTTAATTTTTTCTGCCACTTAATGCCTAACTTTGATCAAGAACGCCAAGCTCAGTGGCGTAATCGACTTGCACCCTATTTTGAAGAGTTGAAACTCGATATTGCCATTCAACCTAGCATGGCAACGCGCATGCCATTTAGCGAGGATATCGCTGATGCTATTGAAGCATTTAAACCTCCTTACATCAGTTTCCATTTTGGGTTGCCGAACAAGGCTCTTTTAGAACGAGTAAAAAGCTGGGGGACATGTATTTTGTCTTCGGCGACTACCGTCGAAGAGGCGGTTTGGTTAGAGACAAACGGGGCGGATGCGATTATTGCTCAAGGAGTGGAAGCGGGCGGTCATAGGGGAATGTTCCTAACGGATGATCTTGATACTCAATTACCGGTCGAAGATCTTATCAAGGAAATTGTTGATAATGTTACTGTACCCGTCGTGGCGGCTGGAGGCATCAGCACTGCTGACAAGGTTGAACACGCGTTTAACATAGGTGCTGAGGTAGTTCAGGTGGGGACCGCATTTCTATTGTGCGATGAGGCCACGACATCGGCGTTACATCGTGATGCTATCAAAAGCACTCAGTCTCAGCATACTGCAATTACCAATGTATACTCGGGGCGACCGGCACGAGGAATAGTCAATCGTGCAATGAGGGAGCTTGGTTTTGTAACACAGGAAGCACCGCAATTTCCCTATGCGTCTATCGATATCACGCAGCTCAGAGGACAGGCAGAGCAGCAAGGTAGCGCAGACTTCTCACCGCTTTGGTGTGGAGAAAGCACTGACGGTTGTAAAGAAGTATCGGCAGAAAAGATACTCAGAGATCTCGCTAGAGTCTGAGTAATTAACGTAATATTGCGATAAACCTTATTTATTCATAAACCATGGCTATTAATAAACCCGAATTACTATAGAGAAACCACAATGGATTACGACCAATTCAACGAATTTTGCGGCGCTTTCCCAGCGACCAGTCATGTTATTCAATGGGGTGATGCTCATGTCTGGAAGGTCGGTGGCAAAGTCTTCGCTATTGGGGGCTGGAACAAAGAGAGCGGGGCAGCGTTTACTTTCAAAACGTCGGATTTGAATTTTGAGTTTCTTAGTGACAGTGAAGGCTATCGGCCTGCGCCATACTTTGTGAGTCGTGGAATGAAGTGGATACAGCAGGTGGAGACATCTGGTCGACTTGACGAAGAATTACAATATTACCTTAAAGAATCATATCGGTTGGTGGCGTTAGGTCTAAGTAAGAAAAAACGTGGTGAGCTAGGTATCGTGATTGACGACTAACTCACCCCGTTTAACGTTTAGTCAATAGTTGGCTGCTGCAAGTGTTCAACCAGTACTTTGACGAATCGCGCCGCTTCGCCACCAGTACAGGCTCTATGATCGAATGTGATCGACAAAGGTAGCGCTTTGATGACTATTGGCTGGCCGTCTTGTAAAACTAGTTTCTCGATAATTCGACCAGCTCCTACGATAGCGACTTGAGGCGGTGAGACGACAGGAGTCGCGAAAATTCCGGCAATGGCACCAAAGTTCGACAGTGTTATCGTCGCGTGTTGTAGTTGTTCTCTGCCTATTCGCCTGGCTCGAATTCCCTCTACAGTGTCATTTAACCAATGGCGAATTCCTTGTTGGTCAAAGCTGTCGGCGTTTCTGAGTACTGGGACATACAATCCATGGCTACTATCTACCGCGATTCCGATATTCACTTTGCTATGAACACAACGTGTCATTGTATCGGCATCAAACCATGCGTTTAAAGCCGGTTCTTTTTGGCAAGCAAACACAACAGCTTTAATTAAACGGCCGGAGATATCCTCTTTTTGTGACCAATTGGACAACAACGCTTCTTCAGTGATCGTCACAGAAGCAACGTTGTGATGTGACTCCGCCATAGTGCCGACCATGGTGCGTCTTGCACCTTTAAGCACCTCCGTTCCGGGTGTCTGTCGGTCGAGTTCGTTGTAAATATCTGTGTCAGTGATAACACCGTCATGTCCGCTTCCTTTCACCTTTAATAGGTCAACACCGAGCTTCTTAGCGAGAAGCCGAGCAGACGGCATCGCCGTGACTGTTTGTTCTGAGTTTGAATGATGAGCAGGCCCAACCCAAAAGTCATCAACTTCAACGTGGTGTGTGTGATTTGACACATTGCCAACAACAGTTGCTGCATCGCTTGATGTGGCTTTAGAGTGGGTGGCAGACGCTTCCGTGACCACTTCTTCAATCTCAATCAGCAAACTGCCGATGTTGATGACGTCACCTTCCTCCCCATGACGGCTGACGATTTTGCCACTGTAAGGTGCTGGCACTTCTACAACGGCTTTCGCGGTTTCGACGGTTAAGATCACCTGATCAACGTCTACATGTTCACCAACGTTAACGTGCCATTGAACAATTTCAGACTCAGCGAGTCCTTCCCCTAAATCTGGTAATAAAAATGACTTCATTTCCAGCCCTCCACAAGTTCGCGTGCGGCAAGTGTGATGTCTTGTTCTTGAATTAAGAAATAGTCTTCGTTTTTGTAATATGGCATAACGGTGTCGAGCCCAGTAACACGCCTAGGTGGGGCTTTGAGAAGACACATAGAATGTTCGGAAACTCGAGTAATGATCTCCGCTCCGACACCACAGCTTTGGCTTGCTTCATGGACGACAAGTAAACGTCCTGTTTTTTCCAGTGATTTAATAATGGTGTCCATATCGAGAGGCTTTATACTCGCGAGATCGATGACTTCTGCTTCAATTCCTTGTTCCGAAAGCGATTGGGCGGCTTGCAGGGTTTCAACTACACAAGCTCCCCAAGTGACGACCGTGAGATCCCGTCCTTTTCTTAGTGTGTAGCAGGTATCAAGAGGCAGAGCTTGTCCATCGTTTACTACGGGGGATTTGACTGTTCGATAGATTCGCTTTGGCTCGAAAAACATTACAGGGTCGTTACTACGAATTGCAGCTAGCAGAAGTCCGTATGCTCGTTGAGGAGAGGAGGGAATAACGACCTTTAATCCAGGAATATGAGCAAACAGGGTTTCGATGCTTTCAGAATGATGCTCAGGGGCGTGTATGCCGCCACCAAACGGTGCCCGAAATACCGCAGGGCAGGTTAACCGACCTCTAGTGCGGTTTCTCATTCTTGCAGCATGACAGATGAGGTGTTCCATCGCAGGAAAGACAAAGCCCTGAAATTGAAATTCCGCAATAGGTCTTAACCCTTGTGTTGCCATGCCAACTGCAACACCTCCTATTAGGGCTTCGGCAAGAGGAGTATCAATCACTCTTCTTAATCCAAATTTCTCTTTTAAACCGACAGTAGCGCGAAACACACCGCCGTTGTCTCCAACGTCTTCGCCTAGTAGCACGACGTTGTTGTCGTGCTCCATTTCATAATGAAGTGCCAAGTTAACCGCTTCAATGAGCGTGATTTCGGGAGTTTGTTGATTAATCATGTTTGCCTCCCTGCATTCGCAACGTCTTATTAATCAGCGTATCTCTTTGCGGTGCTAGCTCGCTTGGCGGGGCTTCGTAGAGATAATCGAATGCCGACTCTGGTGGTTGAGGTGGGGTGGCTAAATAGCGAGTAACAGCCTCTTCAACGATGGTTTTGGCTTCTTGAACCAGTAACTGTTCCTGTTCATCAGACCAAAGGCTGCGCGCGATTAGATAGGATTTCAGACGTTTTATTGGTTCATAGTCCCACGCTTGTTGTAGCTCTGAATCACTACGGTAACGACTAGCATCATCAGCGGTAGTATGGTCACTTAATCGATAGCTGATAGCTTCAATCAAAGTGGCTCCTTTGCCCTTTCTAGCTCGATCGACCGCTTGTAAAATGGTGTCATACATCGCAATAACATCGTTGCCGTCTACTGTCAGGCCGGGTAATCCTGCTCCAACCGCTTTGTCTGCTAAAAATTCTGCGCCACATTGTAGCGAGCGAGGGACGGAAATCGCCCATTGGTTATTGTTGACGACAAAAATCAAAGGAATGTTCCATGCACCAGCACAGTTGAGTGATTCCAAGAAGTCGCCTTTAGATGTGGCTCCATCTCCACAAGTTACCAAAGCGACATCGTGGTTCCCCTTAATTTTTAACGCGGACGCCACTCCTACGGCATGAGTGCATTGTGTGGCGATAGGAACGCAGAAGGGAAGATCGGTGCATGGTGAGCCATCATCAAATTCGAAATCACTGCCTCGCTCATCGCCTCCCCAGTATTGGAGGTTTTTCTCTATAGCGATACCACGAACCCAGAGAGCGGGCATATCACGGTAATAAGGAACAAAGACGTCTGATCTTGTGAGAGCGTGACCGATGGCGATACCGATGGCTTCTGCGCCAAGATGGGAAGGGTAGGTACCAAGTTTGCCGGTTCGCTGAAGAGCAACGGCTTTTGCATCGTATGTTCTCGCAACTACCATGTCGCGATAGAACTGAAGTAAGGTGTTCTCATCTGCCCAGTGGGGCAACGGCTTAACGAGATTACCTTGGTAGTCGATAAAACGATGCATGGGTAATGCTTGTACGTTCATCTCGAACTCCTTTTCGCACGCTCTGATAAGAGCTAGTGCTAGAAAATCCCAGGGTACAACCTTGATTTTTGTTTTCAGACATGATGGTAATCGTCTGAAGACAAAAGAATCATTGATACTATAAGTGTAATCAAATTGTTAAAAAGTGCCGCATTTAGATGCCCTGATACTAGTAAAATTAACCTTACAGGGGTACTTATGTGAATTAATATATGGAATTGAAAATCAAATCTGGGGATATCGACTGGTTTTGAACGAGCGCGATTGTTTGGTGTGATATATGTCACTGGTATTACCTGTTGTAATTTCATGTAGAGGTTGGGCAACTACAACAGGTTTTCTGCCATATGTGGGTCTTGAGCTCTAAATCTCTTCACATAGTTCGAGTGGTAGACCGTCAGGATCTTGGAAAAACGTAAAACGCTTACCAGTGTATTCGTCAATTCGTATTGGTTCTACGTCAATATCATTTGCTTTTAGATAATCGACAATTTGCTCTAGTTTGGTGACATTAAATGCTAAATGTCTTAAACCCATAGCTTCTGGAAAGCTAGGACGTTCAGGAGCTCCAGGGAAAGTGAACAGCTCAAGTTGCGTGCCATCAGGTAAGGCGAGATCTAGTTTGTAGGAGTCTCGATGTTCGCGATAGTTCTCGTCGATGATTTCCAGCTTTAGTATGTTGACATAAAAGTGTTTCGACTTTGCGTAGTCGGAACAAATGATGGCGGTGTGATGGATCCCATTAAGCATTTTGTCTTCCGTCGTTGATTGGTTAATTGGTTAGCTTGGATGGCAGTTCCTTGACGACATAGTCAATAAACACGCGTAAGCGGGCCGGCATATACTTGGTTTGTGCGTATTGGAGTGCAACGGCTCCATGGTAGTTACTCTTGATGGTCCAATCCGAGAGGACGGGCACAACACTGCCATCTTCTATGGCTTCAGAAATAACAAAATCATGAAATATTCCGATGCCGAGACCTTGTTTAACGCCATGGAGGCGCATCTGAGAGTGGTTGATGGCATAGCGTCCTGCTACTTTCACAGTATGAAACTCATCGTCTTTGAGAAAATCCCAAGTGTTGTCGCGTTCCGTTTCAGCAAGATAGAGGCAGTCATGTTTCTCAAGATCACTTGGTGTATAGGGCAGTCCACGCTTAGCAATGTAATCGGGACTGGCACACAGTACGAGGTTGGTTGGTCCTAACTCTTTCATAACGAGGTTTTCGTCTGGTTTGTCAGTAAGCTTGAATGCAACGTCGATGCCCATGCGCAACAGGTCGATTTCGCCATCAACGGCGCGAACTTTCAATTGAATTTCCGGATATCGCACTAGGAAGGGAGTAATAAAAGGTTGTAATACTGAGTTAAGAAACGCTTCCGGTGCGGCGACAGTAATAGACCCGCTTGGCTCAGTATGGTCGGATTGAGAGACGTCAATGGCCTGTTGTGCCGCGTTCACCATTAACACACTTTGGTCGTAAACCTTTTGCCCAGCCTGAGTGATAACCAACTTGCGCGTAGTGCGCTCAAACAACTTTGCCGATAGCGCACTTTCAAGACGAGTAATGGTTTTAGATAGCGCAGACGGCGTGACCCCCAGCTTTTTTGCGGCGGCGGTAAAACTGCCTTCGTTTACTACCAAAATAAAAGATGCGAGGTCAGGTAATAAACTTAATAGCTTATGGCTGAACATTATTGTTGCCTCAGATTCACTAATGGTTTTCCATCTTAAGGGATAATCGTTTGCACCACAATGAACTAAAATGATTCCAATCTAGATATAAGGCGAATCAATACGCTGTAAATATCACCTCCCTACATAACCTATTGATAAATAGGATAGAAAAAGGAATCCACTATGTCTTCTGCGTTTTATAAGCAAATCCAAGAGCAAATTGAAGAAGTAAAAGCTGAAGGACTTTATAAGTCTGAGCGCATCATCACTTCTCAACAACAAGCGGCTGTTGAAATCTCAACAGGTGAAGAAGTACTAAACTTCTGCGCGAACAACTATCTTGGCCTTGCAAACCATCCTGCACTTATCGACGCTGGTAAAGCGGGCATGGATAAAAACGGCTTTGGTATGGCTTCAGTTCGTTTTATCTGTGGTACTCAAGACATTCACAAAGAACTTGAGCAGAAACTGTCTACATTCCTAGGTAAAGAAGACACTATCCTTTACACATCATGCTTCGATGCAAACACAGGTTTGTTCGAAACTATCTTGGGTAAAGAAGATGCCATCATTTCTGATGCGCTAAACCACGCTTCTATCATTGACGGTGTCCGTCTATGTAAAGCGATGCGTTACCGTTACTCTAATAACAATATGGAAGAGCTTGAGCAGCAGCTGATCGCAGCTAACGAAGCAGGTGCTCGCCATAAGCTAATCGTAACTGACGGTGTATTCTCAATGGACGGTGTGGTCGCAAACCTTCCTGCAATCTGCGATTTGGCAGATAAATACGATGCGCTAGTGATGGTTGATGACTCTCACGCAGTTGGCTTCATGGGTAAAAACGGCGCCGGTACACATGAGTTTCACGACGTTGTAGACCGTATCGACATCATCACTGGTACGCTAGGTAAAGCGATGGGTGGTGCGTCAGGTGGCTATACTTCTGGTAAGAAAGAAGTGATTGACTGGTTACGTCAGCGTTCACGTCCATACCTGTTCTCTAACTCTGTAGCACCAGCTATCGTCAATGCGTCTATCCGTGTTCTAGATTTGCTACAAGAGAGTGGTGACCTACGTGAACGCCTATGGGAGAACGCTGCTCATTTCCGTACTCGTATGGAAGGTGCTGGTTTCACTATGGGTGGTGCCGATCATGCAATCATTCCAATCATGCTAGGCGACGCAAAAGTGGCTGCAGAGTTTGCTGAGCGTGCGTTAGCGAAAGGTATCTACGTTATTGGTTTCTCTTTCCCAGTAGTACCTAAGGGCCAAGCTCGTATTCGTACTCAAATGTCTGCGGCTCATTCTCGTGAGCAACTTGACCGCGCTATCGATGCATTCATCGAAGTTGGCAAGGATATGGGTCTTATCTAAGGTTTTTAGGGTTTCGGGTTTAGAACCTGAAACCTGTCTTTAAGGTTACATTATGAAAATTAAAGCGCTATCTAAGCTAAAGCCTGAGCAAGGCATTTGGATGACCGAAGTGGACAAGCCTGAACTTGGTCACAACGACATTCTAATTCGTATTAAGAAAACGGCAATTTGTGGTACTGATGTACACATCTATAACTGGGATGAGTGGTCACAAAACACGATTCCTGTTCCTATGGTTGTCGGCCACGAATATGTAGGTGAAGTAGTTGGTATTGGCCAAGAAGTTCGTGGCTTCGAAATTGGCGACCGCGTATCTGGCGAGGGTCACATTACTTGCGGACACTGTCGTAACTGCCGTGGCGGTCGTACTCACCTATGCCGCAACACAGTTGGTGTTGGTGTAAACCGCACTGGTGCGTTCTCTGAATACTTGGTTATTCCAGCGTTCAATGCGTTTAAGATCCCTGAAGGTATCTCTGACGATCTAGCATCTATTTTTGACCCGTTCGGAAACGCTGTTCACACTGCGCTGTCTTTTGACCTAGTTGGTGAAGATGTACTGATTACAGGCGCTGGCCCTATCGGCATTATGGCCGCTGCGGTTGCCAAGCACGTAGGTGCGCGCCACGTAGTTATTACAGACGTTAACGAATACCGTCTAGATCTTGCAAGACAGATGGGTGTAACACGTGCCGTAAACGTTGCAAAAGAAAACCTAAAAGATGTGATGGCAGAACTAGGCATGACTGAAGGCTTCGATGTAGGTCTTGAAATGTCTGGTGTTCAAGCGGCATTTAGTTCAATGCTTGAAACCATGAACCACGGTGGTCGTATCGCACTACTAGGTATTCCACCATCAGACATGGGTATCGATTGGAACCAAGTGATCTTCAAAGGTCTGGTGATCAAAGGTATCTACGGCCGTGAAATGTTCGAAACATGGTATAAGATGGCAAGCTTGATTCAATCTGGCTTAGATCTGACGCCAATTATCACTCACCATTATAAGATTGATGATTTCCAAGAAGGCTTCGACGTCATGCGCAGCGGGCAGTCTGGAAAAGTTATTCTCGATTGGGAATAACTTTAAGGCATATTGTGAAATAAAAGAGCCAGAGATAATTCTCTGGCTCTTTTATTTAATAAATAGCGACTAATTGTTTTGCTCTTTATCTCTATTTTCGTAGTAGTCCCAAACGGTGTAACGTTCGTCGTCAGAGATAACGCAATAAGGTACACGTTTACCTTCTTCTGAGAATCTTTCTAATTTATGTCCTTGCTCAACGCAGTAAACATAAGCAGGGTCACTTTCAACCGTTATTTCGTCTACATCATATTTATCTGGCTCGCTCGCACAACCAGCCATAACTCCCACCGCTAATGCGCCAATCACCCATTGTAACTTTTTCATTCTTTCTCCTAGTTGGAATTCACGCTTTGAGTTAAGTGTAGGAGATTTCAAAGGAAAAGTGTTTTGATTGAGTCAAATTATTCAATATTTTATGAGAATGACCGGTCAATTGTCGTTTCGTTCCCAAAATTCCTACAAACGGTGCTTCATTGATTAAATAAGAACAAAACGGTGAGTATGAAACTCACCGTTTAGTCGCTTCGAAGCGCTAAATATACTTGTTACCTTCACCAAAACGGTAGATAAGTCGAGTTCCCCATAGTTGGTCTCGAGCACCAGAATTACGATGGTAAGCGTATTTCCAGTCAGCCTGCAGAGACCAATTGGCATTGAGGGAATAGTGTACACCGGTGCCAATGTTCCATTGTAGCTTTTTAGTATCGCGGTCTTTATCCAACATGGCTTCACCTACGCCAGCATTTAAATAAGGTTTAAATGCGCTGCCGGGCATAAAGTAGTACTGAATATCTAAGCTATAGTTCTCATAGATGTGCTTTTCGTTGCTTACCGTCGAGTCATAATTTCCTTGCATATAGCCTAAGCGAGTAGAAAACTGCTCTGTGAAGTACAAGCCCAATGTAAAGGCAGGAGCAAAGTCGTTTTTCAGGTTACGTTCTTTATCCAATTGCGGATACGCAAAGCCGGCACTCACACCAACGATACCGTAGGTAACGGGGTCGTCTGTGTACTGATGGTAGTTCTTTTTCTGTCTACGTTTAAGGCTGTCATCCGTTTCACCTGCACCAAAGGCATAGTTAACTTGCATTTGGTACTTAGTCTCTACTTCACCATTGCGCATGACATTGGAATGAACGCCGACGAAACCAGTACCAGCTTTAATTACTTCGCGCCCTGCAATGTTGTTTACGCCTCGCCCCAGACTATCGACAGGGTCTAGGAAGAACAAAGCTGTTGAACCTAGGGCATCAGAACCCCAAACAGTTCCTCCTCGTAAGCGAATTTCTTTTTCTTTGTTGAATGCCCATTCACCATATACCCAGCCAAGGGTAGGGGTAACAACCAAATCTTGAATTGATGGGATCTCTGCAAAGGCTTCGATACCATATTCCCAATAAAAGGTGGACATAAGGGTGGAATACATAAACGCATCCCATTGTCTATAACCAGATTTCCGAGCAGCTTGGTAATAAACACCACCAAAATAAGGGTGTCCGATGTAGTTGATAATGTGGTCATCGCGATCCCAGACAGGACCCGATCGCACGTTATCCCACCACTTATTCATTAACTGGACATCATCTTTTTCCCAGTTAGTAATAGATTCGGGCATCAGTGCTAAAACACCAGCTACACCAACGCCATACGCAAAAATAGATTTAGTTTGAGACCAAAGTCTTTCACTGTCTTCGCCATTCTGAGGGTTAAAGAGAGACACACGATATGGAGAATCATAAAAGTTTGTTGGGTTGTCTGACTCATTTGCTATACGTAATTCTTCAAAACTGCTGTTAGTAGATATGGAACGGTATCCAAGGCTATTCAGTTGTGAAGACTGAGTTGAGTTAAACTCTGAGTCAGATAATTTCTGATCTTCAGCGATGGCTTGTTGAACAAAATCTTGCTGAGAAATAGCAGGACTATGATTATCAGAGGACAATGTGTCATCTTGAGCGAAAGTCGTTGGAACGCCGACTAAGATAGATAATGCGATTAGCGATTTTTGAAGTTTCATATTGTAAGAGGAACTTGGCAAACGAATTTATAATATTAGTTGCTTAAGGTCCCTTTAAGCGAGGGAGCAATAATACAGCGTTCATTTATGTTAGTCGCTTATTTAGTCAGGGCAAAACTGTGTCTAAGTGTAAAAGAATGTTTTTGTGATAGACTTCTCGCAATATTTCATAGGTTAGCAGGTTACAAGTGAGACAAATTACCACGGCTATTCATCCTGATATAGAACATCTCGATGATAAAAAAATCATCAAACGTAATGCAACTCGCGCAATTGCGATTGACGGTGAAAACATTTTGCTGCTGTTTACGGAACGTTATCATGACTATTCTCTTCCAGGAGGTGGATTAGATGAAGGTGAGGACGTTATCGCAGGTATGGTGAGAGAGCTAGAAGAAGAAACGGGTGCTCAAAATATCCATTCAATTAAGCCGTTTGGAATATATGAAGAATTTCGTCCATGGTATAAAGATGATGCAGATGTAATGCATATGATTTCTTACTGTTATTCATGCAAAGTCGACCGAGAGCTTGGCGCGACTGCTTACGAAGATTATGAAGTAAAGAATGGTATGAAAGCGGTTTGGATAAACATCCACGAGGCAATCGCCTTTAATGAAAAGACCATGGCAGAAAGCGATAAAAAAGGGATGAGCATCGAAAGGGAAACCTACTTGCTACACTTGATCGCAAAAGAAATGCTATAGAGTTTAAGGGATTACACAATGAAATTGATGACTAAAGACGACAATTTCTTTTTCTTGCTTGGTTCTCTACTGGTATTGTTTTTCTTAAGTGCTGTCGTTCATCAGTTCAAAGATGATGCGCAAGACTATGTTCTCGCACTACTCATTCTTTGTATGAGTACGTCGATTGTCGGCGTACATAGAAAACAGACCTTTTATCGATCTTGGTACGCTGTAATGATAACCGTGGTCGTGATTTCAGGTAGTATCTCTATTTTTGAAGACTATGACCTTTCATTAGTCACTATGTTTGCGATGTTGTTCTTCGTTTTAGCGCAAACCTTTTCCGCTTTGAAGCAGGTGATGACACCTAAAAAAGTCACACTGAATCAGATTGTGGGCTCTATATGCGTTTACTTGCTCTTTGGCTTGTCGTTTGCGTTTATATACCTGATACAGCTTGAACTGTTTGTTGAACCCTTTAACGGCTTGGAAGCAAAACCATGGCTGGATAACCTTTTCGAAGTCATCTATTTTAGTTTTATCACACTAACGACTGTTGGCTACGGTGACATCTCACCGGCACTTGCTATTCCCAAGTTTTTCGTTTTTCTAGAATCGATTACAGGCAGCTTCTATTTAGCAATAATGGTCGCCAGTTTAGTGAGCAGCCATCTTTCCCAAAAAGAAATCCACTAGTACTTAGATAGAGCAGCGACTGGCTGCTCTTTTCATTTCAGCCTGTCTCATTGGCATTGCATCAATAGTTTCCTTTACTAGGGCCCAATCTGTTTTTGCTCCCCAGCGCAGTTTTTCCGAGCCATCTTTACCAATTAGAACAGCTGCATGCTCACCCTTATTAATTCCATACATTTTGATAAGTGTTGCGTAATCAAAAGTCTCTTTTACCCACGCAGGGGAGGAGAACCCGTCCTCGGTAATAACCAGAGTGACAACATCTCTTTCATCTAACGAGCATTCATTAGTAAGTGTACCCAACAAAAACTCTTTCACTTTGTCGTCGTTGCTAGGTGCAAAGTACATCACGCTTCGATGCGACATATCGTAATGAACCTCTTCAGAGTGTCTAGACCCATATTCTGGATAACCACAGGCGGTGCCGCTCAACAATGTCAACAGAGCGATTAGTCCAACATTTTTCATCGTTACCTCCTAGAGCTATCTCAAACGGTTATACGTTAAGTTTAGCAATTGAGTTTTCTATTGCTAAAACAATCAAACATGAATTCTGGTATCATGGACGGCAAATTGATAAAGATGTTTATTATGGAATCAATAGCGATATTTGTAGATGTACAAAATGTCTACTACACCACCCGTCAGGCGTTCGGTCGCCGATTTGACTACAATGCGCTTTGGGCTAAGCTGAGCCAAAGTTATCGAATTGACATTGCAAGAGCCTACGCTATTTCGTCAACTGACCCTAAGCAGAGGCAATTTCATCACATTCTAAGAGGTATTGGTTTTAATGTTCAGCTAAAGCCCTTTATTCAGCGTTTAGATGGCAGCGCAAAAGGAGATTGGGATGTAGGGTTGGCTTTGGATGTGTACGAAACCGCAAATAGCGTAGATAGAATCGTCTTGATATCTGGAGATGGTGATTTTCAAGTATTGGTGGAACGTATTCAGCAGAGGTTTAACACCAAAGTTACGGTAGCAGGTGTGAGATCGTTGACGGCCAATAACCTAATCCAAGCAGCTGACGACTATATTGAAATTGATTCTGATTTGTTGATAGGTCAATAGAATGAAAAGCAACCTTCTCAATGGCGCACTAGCCACAGAATTCAAGACAGTTTCTGCGATGATGCGCATTTATTGCAAAAAGCATCATGGAAGCGATGAGTTGTGTGAAGATTGCAAATCATTGCTGGTCTACGCTGAGACGAAACTGGATCGTTGCCCATATGGTGAGTCGAAGCCTACGTGTAACAAGTGTCCGATACACTGTTATAAACCAGAACCTAAAGCTCAGATGAAAGAAGTCATGGTTTATTCTGGACCAAGAATGTTACTGCCACACCCGATCTTATCAATTCGACACCTTTTACACGAGAGAAGAGAGGTTCCTAAGAAGCCCGAGGCGGGGCAGTCTAATCGAGCGAAGCGTAAAGTTAAGTAAGCGCATTGGATAGCTAATGGAATTATGAGCCTGCGAGCGCAATAACGTGTGAAACAAGGACACCCAATGTTAAATGATTGCGCAGAGTCGAGTAGGTTGAAGGGAAGGATGAACCTGCCGTAGATAACTTGGCTTTTTCTACGGCCCAAACACAGATATACCCCACCATTGATACTACTAATGCTAGCTGAAACTGTTGTGGAGCAATCAAAATAACCAGCCAAGCCATCAAACAAATCAGATTGCTGAGTAAAAGCATAGGCAGCGACAGTGGTTTGTTTTCGCCAGACAAGGCATGTGACCACAGAATGCCACACAAAAAGCTCAATATAATCCCACTGTACGCGATGAAGACTATTCTGGTATTTATGCCGAAAAGTTCTGCATTGGCATTAAAACTAGCGATACAAAGCGCAAAGGGGATTAATCCGAGATAGCCCAACCAGTTCATCATCTTTACAAGTTGGAGTCGCTCCTTAGCAATCATAGTGGCTTCCTATTATTACTTGAATATCAACAAGTTTAAGACGAGAAATACTAAGATGCTAACTATTGTCGTTAATAAAACATTTTTGGTTACCCATGCCATAGCAACAGCAAACGTTGCGGCGAGCATATAAGGTAAGTTATCTGCAAGTGAGAATTCTCCATGAGGTAGAAATACTATAGGTCCCCAAATAGCGGTTAGAACAGCAGGACTCGCGTAACTTAAAAATCGCTGAGCAGAACTACTCAACCGCAACGGTACTTTAGGTTCTAAGAACAAATAACGACTTATAAATACTACGGCGGTCAACACTAAAATAACTAAATACGTCATCGTTTGAGTCTCTCTTCACTCACATAACCCACTGTCATTCCAATTAGGCTTGCCAATACTAAACCCATACCAATATCAAGCGCGGCAAACGCGACAGATGCCAAAAGAGCTGACAATGCTGCTAGGAAAATTGGCGTCGTTTTTATGTTTGGCACTACAATAGCGATGAACGTTGCCGCTACCGCGAACTCTAAACCGTATTGCTGTAAATCTGGTATTTGGGATCCTATGACGATACCGACGAAGGTAGCGATATTCCATATCAAATAAAATGATAGTCCCGCTCCGAGTGCGTACCAACGATCAAACTTTTTAGGATCGTGGTGGCCGCAAAGAGCGAAAAGCTCATCAGTGAGCAAGAAACCGAGCACGACTCGCCAACGTAACGGTAAGACAGAAATATGGTTTCTCATTGAGAGGCCATATAAAAAATGTCGAGAGGTAATAAAGAAAATGGTGATGACCATAGCCAACAAGGTTGCGCCAGACTTAATCATTCCCATAGCAACAAGTTGAGCCGCTCCTGCAAAAAGAATTGCGCTCATCGCTTGTCCTTCTAGTGGTGATAAACCAGAATCGATCGCAAATGAACCGGCTAGAAAACCCCATGGTACTACCGCTAGACTAAGCGGCATCATCGCTATAGTTCCTTGGGCGAGCCTCTTGAATTTGGTTTTAGAACTTTCCATATAACACTCCTTTATAAGCAAGAGATTGTATTTGTAATGTCAATTTTCAAGTGTGTAGATATATGAAATCAAAATTATTTTTGTATTTGACGACCTGATAATATCTTGCTCCCCTTAATATTATTAGAGCTCTATCTAGTTTCATGCGTAACGTTGTTTTCTGTTTGACATTGATAAGCACCATGGCATTAGCCAATGAATCAGCCGTTTCGTCTCATTTAAAAGTAAAGGACGAAGATTTTGGTCGTACTCTGCCTTTCTTTGGAGATCGAGTACGTAGCGTTGGAATTAGGCTGCCCAAACCGATCGGGATATCATTGTTTACTCATCAGCAAGAAGACTTAATGAACTTGAGCGACTTTAAAGTTGACGGTGAGGCGGTAGGGGAATTATTGCCGGACGGAGCAAGTCAAACGGTAAATACAACGAGTATTATCGCGGTGAGAGGTGATGTTTGGTTGCTGCCTTTTTGGGGTTTTAACGCCATGATAGGCAAAGCGATCACTACATCGGACATATCAATTGGTGTTAATGATTTAATTAACGACAACATTGCAAAGCTAGAACTTAATGGAATGGCAACGACGTCGACCATTACATCGATAGGCACAACCTTAGCGTATGGGCATAAACAGTTTTTTACGACCATAGATGCACAATATGTCTCTACAGCTGTCTCCGGTCTAGGTGTTGATTTGGATGCTTTGGTGGTGACTCCGCTAGTAGGGTTTAATATCGGGGACAGCGGCTGGAAAGTTGTAGTCGGTGGACAGTACCAAGATTATCAAAGGCAACTTAAAGGACAGTTTGCAGACATCCGGTTTAGTGCCAAACAAACTTCAAGTAGATGGTCGACAATGGTTGGAATGCAAAAAGAGTTCAGTGATAACTGGGAAGCCTCGTTAATGGCGCAGAGCGGTAAGACGAGGGAAGGCGTGACGTTTATGTTAGGTAAACGATTTTAAACCACTTGTTGCAATCTAGGAAGCAAAGCAGTTGGCATAGCCAAGTGATATCCTTGATAGAAGTCGATCTTCAGCGCTTTCATCGCAACATGTTGTTCTTCTGTCTCTACACCTTCTATTACGGTCTTCGCACCCGATTGTTTAGCAAGTTTTAAACCCGTTAGTAACGGTCGTTGATTTCCACTCATATACTCAGTAAGCAACTGACGGTCCAACTTTAGTATATTAGGTCTAACTTGCTTAACCCTTTCTGGACTTGATTCTTTACATCCAAAATCGTCGATAGCAATTAGAAAATCTTCGTTACTTAGCTGGCGTGCAGCTGAAGCCAATGTTCTCGCACTAAAGGCCGTTAACTCCACAAGCTCAACAACGACTCTTTTATTATCGATTTGCAAAGCTTTAAGTCGAGACATTAACAGCGATGATTTCAATCCTTCTGCCGCCAGCCTTTCACTAGAGATCGGAAGGAAATTGAGAAATATAAGTCGATTGTTGTACAAGGACATACTGAAATTACGCAGATGAATGGCGCGGCTTAATCTGTCCACATTGAGTTGATCGGCTAATGAAATTTCGTCATTCTGGAAAAATAGATTGGGTGGAATTGGCTCGTCATTTTGGTCAAATAAGCGAACCAATGCTTCCATACCGATTATTTCATTTCTTATATTGAATATAGGCTGGAACACACTTTTTAAGGTCAAGTGTTTATAGGTTGCAATACAGCACCCTGAACGATCGAGTCTTATTCGTTGGGAAAATTGATGTTTATCGGTTAGCAGCATTTACAGCGTTTTATAAATGAAATTCAAACTATCATGGCACGCTGATCGCGGATGTCAAATTCAGTAACTGAATGATATCTGTGATAAATATCACTATTATTGGCTGAGCTAAGGTGAACCATTAACGTTTTTTGAAAGTGAATTTGTCTCAGTGTTTATAATTTGATGAAATCTTGTATAAAAAGCAGACAAAACTCGGCCAAAAATCTTAACTACGTTGATCTGTCTCATATTTGCGATAGCAATAGTATTGATTAATGTAATCGATTAACTTTTTGTAGATTTGTATGTTTTTTTTGAAACACATCTCATTTTAACGTTCATCAAAGAAATCCTTGTTCCTTATGTATTTGCTCATTAAATGATAGGAAAAAGGCCGAGCTAACCAGGATACTAATGAACGCCCAAACCTCACTAATGAAGGTGTGTTTTCATAAATGCGCCCGTTGTAGAGCCATAACATTTTTCCCACGTGCCAGTACGCGAATGGAATGGGCGGTAAAAACGTGACGACGTCGAGGTCACAACATATTCTGTAAGTTTTATGGGCTAATTTAAAACGCTTTTTAAATCCATAACCCCCAATAGCAGGTTGGCCAAACGTAACAATGCGTTTTATCGACTTAGGATATTTTTGTTCAAGTGCATCAGCAATAATACATCCGATCGCGCCACCAGAGGAATGACCTGTAATCGCGATACGTTTACCATTCTCAATCAACTCAGAAGCGATGCTCATCGTGCGTTCGAATACAGAAAGACCTAATTGGTCTTTTTTGTGTGTGGGTTGGCTTTCTTGGTTAAGAATAAAGTGAAAGCCTGCGTGGATGGAGTAGCTGAGCCCAAAGTGTCGACAGCTTCTTTGCCACATAGCGAAGTTTAATAACCAATCAGTAGGACTGTGAGAGCCTTTAATCACGATGACTGCTTCTTCTTTGTTTTGGCTCCACAGAATACGAACGACGGTTTTTCCAGATCTATTGGCGACAATTCGTTGTCCGTTAGGATCGAAACCGTAGCGTGTTTGTTTGAATACTCGAGGGTATGCCAAGTTACACAACACAGCGTATTTTTCATATTGGTATCGTTTGAGACTTTTCACTTCAACTCTGGTTTGGTTAGTAACGGAACCACTATGAGAAATTGTAGTTAAAGTTTGATGACAACTACCATGAAAAACAAAGGGGGTTATGGATAAATAATGGCGAAAAGCTGAACGTACTTTAATACTGGGTCTTGATTAGCCGTTCGTTTTAACGGATGAGTGAAATTAATGAAGCTAGGTGTCATCGCAAGTCGATTTCGAAGTGAGCCGCTAAGTGAACTATCGGCCTCAAGCAATTTAACTCCTTGGCGGGCATAACTGTCGAGATTGGGTGGCAGTGTATTTTGCCACCAATGGATAATTGCTCTGCTCTGAGCACACCGATTGATCCAGTGGTCGGCAACAATCACCAAAATATCCTTAGATTGAATGGCGTAATGATTCTCTGCTTGCCATTGTTGAAGGTGAGTAAATAGGCGCTCTTTACTTGCGGAGTTAGCATTAATGAAATGATGAGTGATTATCCAAATAGTCCCCAAAGAAGAACTGACCCGATAATTACATGAGCTTGCCGAATCGCCTTTCGAATCTAAAGGTGCAAGTGTTGCCTTATGGCCCAAGCTTATAAAGCTTGCGGAAACTCGTCTTGCAAATGCGAGTCCGAGGTGATGTTCGGTCATTCCACCATTATGGACGGCAGGGTAGTGCTGGTGGCAGAGTTTTTGGCAGTCTGCTTGAAAGTTGCGAATACTATGAACTACGATATCTTGCAACAATGAAAAATCCCTCTTCCTTGAAACGGAATCTTTATTAGATTCGTTTTTCCCAAGTGCCCCAACGCACGACACCCAACACATCAATATCATTATCACTGACTTGATGGATCGCATTCTTGGTTGTGTCGTCGCCATACCAGACGTGGATGATGGTACCAACTTTAACAAGAGTAAAAAAATCCGGATAGGGGTTACCCGGAAGTCTTGCTAGTACGATGTCATCGTTAACCCAAGGCTTATTTGGATTAACGAGCGCGATACAATCCCATTTATAGGAGACGGACCCAGTAACTGGGTACATTACGCCAAAACATTCTTTGTATTCAGGAGGAACAGGTATAGATCCGATTGAAGGTGGCATGTCGCCGCTTAACAGTGCATTGACCTCTGTACGATTATAAACAGCTACAGTGATCGCACTTTGGTTTGCTGCATGGGTAATATCTTCAGCGTCTGTATGTTTGTCGCCTACACCAAAGCAAAGCCAATGCGCTTGCACTTTAAAATAATCAGCGATTAATGAAAGATCTTCAATAGACGGATAAGTACGTGTTGGGCCTTTCGTGAGGTAACGTCCTATTGTGGCTTTACCTTTTCCGATCGCTTCGGCCAACTCGTTATTGGTAATATTTTTCTCTTTTAGCAGTGTAGAAATGCGTTCTTGATATCCGTCGGTCATGCTTCCTCCATAAAATTGTCTTTATGATAGTTTATGGGTTTCAAAAATGAAACTTATAAGGAAAATAATCAAAGATTATGAGACTTGCGTGGAAAATTGTGAAAGCGGGATTGGGATCCACTGCGGAATACTTGCCTTAACTTAAGCAGTGTTATAGTTAACCCTTTAATTGTAACAAATAATTAGGAATAACATGTTCGATAGCAAAAAAAGAGCAGAGCTCATTAGTGATTTACAAACCTATTTTAGTGATGAACTTGACTATGACTTAGGGCAGTTCGACGGTGAGTTTTTACTAGATTTCCTAATCAAAAAACTAGGTCCCGCCTTCTATAACAAGGGGTTAGATGATGCCAAACAAGTACTTGAACGGAAAATTATGGATATTAGTGATGAGTTATATGAGATAGAAATGCCAGAAGATAGCTAAGTGACTAATTGATAAATAAATATCTTGTTCGAAAAAACTGAAGAACATTATCAAAGAGTGATTATCGTTAAAGTGTCAATTTAGGTAAATACTGTATCTCAAAGGTTGTATGGTTGTTAAGATACTAAATGAGATGCAATATCAAATAACGGAATTGGTAATGACTGGAAACGAAGTAAAAAACTATAACCCTATGGCGAGAGCACTGCATTGGCTTTCTGCGATTGTGATTATAGGAATGTTTGCCGTTGGGTTATGGATGGTTGACTTAACCTACTACAGCGAGTGGTACAAAACAGCTCCTCATTGGCATAAGTCGATAGGTATTCTCTTAGCTGGTTTGACGGTTTTTCGTCTTCTTTGGAAAAGTGTCACTGCCACGCCAAAAATTGAAGGCCACGCTATTGAACAATTAGGTGCAAAAGTTGGCCACTTACTGATGTATCTAGCTCTGGTCGTTATATTCGTCAGTGGCTATTTAATCTCTACCTCAGATGGTAGGGGCATAGAAGTATTTGATTGGTTCACTGTACCTGGTGCTGGTGAGTTGTTTGCTAACCAATCTGACATAGCGGGCGAAGTTCACTTTTATGCTGCTTGGTTCGTTATTATTGCCGCCGCTGGACATGCACTAGCCGCGTTAAAACATCACTTTATTAACAAAGATAATACTCTTCGAAAAATGTTAGGAGTTTCGAAATGAAAAAGACACTAATCGCTACAGGAATGGCAGTGGCAATGATGTTGCCGCTAGGTGCAAATGCTGCAGACTATGTAATTGATACGAAGGGTGCACACGCCTCTATTAACTTTAAAGTGAGTCACCTTGGTTATAGTTTTATTAAAGGTAGATTCAACAACTTTTCAGGCGAGTTCAGCTATGATCCAGCAAACATTGACGCATCAGCGGTAGAAGTCGTTGTTGATACTACAAGCTTAGATTCAAATCATGCTGAGCGTGACAAGCACATCCGCAGTTCAGATTTTATCGATGCGAGTAAGTTCTCAGAAGCCACTTTCAAAAGTACGGCGGTAAAAGATAAAGGTGACGGCAAACTTGATGTCATGGGTGACCTAACGCTTCACGGCGTCACGAAGCCTATTACAATTGAAGCGGAGTTTGTTGGTGCTGGCCAAGACCCTTGGGGCGGTGAACGTGCAGGCTTTAATGGGACGACACGCTTAGAATTGGCTGATTTCAAGATTCCAGTCATGGGCGATTCAAGCTATGTTGACATGGAACTTCACGTAGAAGGCGTGAAGAAATAACCATTTCTTATCAGCATACTAATTTGATTTTTCAAGCCCCTTTTTAAAGGGGCTTTTTTGTGAACCAAACTAAATCAAAAATACTGATAACTATCGTCAGATTTCCTTTCCTCTTAAGTTGCGAATCATTTACTAATATTTCGTTAACTGCTTTCTATAAATAACTAATTTTCTTCAACTACATTAGAAAAATCTTTGTATCTAACATTCGCCTCGTTCTCAGCAATGAGCACACCAGTTACCAACGGAACGGCTCGGTAATTGGCGAAATGATTGGTCTACGGTGAGTGGCTGATGTTTCGATAGGGCGAAGGGATAGTCGCCAAATAATAAATCCTATTTTCCTTATTGATACGAAGAAATTTAACTATGAAAAAAACACTAATTGCTTTAACGGTAACTTCTCTTTTTTCGACTTGTGCACTGGCATCTACAGGTAATGTGGCGGTAGAGCTTGGTGAAATCGAAAATGTTGTAAATGAACTAGCAGCTGATGGTTACACTGTTGACGTTGTTGAAGTCTCCAATGGTAAAATGAAATCAGTAATTCGAGACGCTGAGGGTGTTGCTATTGGAACTGTAGAATCCAAAAATGGATCTCACTATATTTCGAATGATAACAATCTAATTGACATTAATACTAATACAGGGAAAATCACTCGCGTTCAAAGAACAGATGGTGGCGACACTACAGTTGATACTTATCAAGTCGTTGATAACTGGAAACCTAACAACGATGTGGCAAACCATACAGACGGAACTGAGATGGAAACTGCTACTCAAGTCGAGGACGCGATAGAAAGAGTGAAAGCGAGTGATCCAAAGAGAATCACTGATATTCGTCTCAAAGATGGTCAAGGTAATGAAGTGGCTGTCATCAACAAAGGTAATATTGATTCTTACATTCAAGAATTCAATAAGCTAGACGATAAAGATAAAGCTCAGGTGTTACGTGACATCAAGGCCGCAGCTACGAATGGACAAATCAAAGAGCACACTGTCGAAACACCAAATAATGATATTATCGAGATTGATACTGAGGTTAATGCGCGTATAGAAGAAGCAGGCAAAGCTATCTATAAAGATGCAGCTATTGCCTACAATGATTTGGATAGCCGCGTTAACAGCAATTCTAACCGAATCTCGGGGCTAGAAAGTCAAATGAAGAAAATGGGTGACAAAATGCTAGACCTAGAAGATCGCATGGATGGTGTTGTCGCAACATCTCACGCTGTGACTAACGCACGCCCAATGGTTCAAGATGCTGGTGAGTTTGCTATGGGTGTTGGTATTGGTGCTGCGGGTTCGAAGCAAGCTCTTGCTCTTGGTGGTGCATATCAATTTAACGCAAACTGGTCGTCATCAATGACTGTGAACTACGAAACAGCAGGTAAGCGTTCTAATTCTCAAGTCTCTGCTGGCGCAGGTGTTCAGTACCGTTTTAAATAATAATAACTAAGTCTTTACGAATAAGATTGCCCCGGTTTTTACACCGGGGCTTTTTTCGGCCAAACGACTTATTTCCTAGCCAAAAACTTTTGTGTCGAACTATGCAGTTTCAAGCTCACGTTCAACTATATTCAGGCGCTCACCATAGATTGGGCGAACTGCTTTCATAACTTCTGCTCTAGACAGCACACCTACTAAGACGCCATTTTCAAGAACCGGTAACACATGTGGCTTACTGACCTTCATCGATTTAGCACGTTCTTCTAGTGATAGAGTAGAGAAACTCGTAGCGATGCCCATAGAGCTCACCGGATATAGCTGCTCTTTGTCGATGCAAAGAAACTCAGCCACATCAACCAACTTTTCGGTAGCATTGATGGCGACGACATCACGGCTCATTAAGTCCACTACTTTCTGACCTTGCTCCGGAATATAGTCTTGACACCAAAGGTCGACCATTACGTCGTGGACAGAGAAGAAACCAACCAAACGTCCTTCAATATCGGTGACTGGTGCGCTTGTTAAGTTGTGGTCTAAAAGCGTATCAAGTGCAACTGCAGTAGGCATTTCAACACTAAGCGTTACCGGTTGAGTGTTCATGATGTCTTTTACGATGATGTTGTTGTTCATTTGCGTCTCCTTTACTGACGTTAGCGCAGTAGTTGTTGTGATTGCAGTGACATTTGCTGCTTTTAGTTGTGGTCTTCGGTAGATGCTCCAATTGGCAAGTCCTACCAAAACCGCGCCACCGATGATGTTACCTAGCGTGACTGGTATTAGGTTATTAGTGAGAAAGTGCATTGGGGTTAGATCGCTAAACTGTGCAGCGGATGTACCCGTTGCCGCCCAAAACTCGCTGCCCGCAAAGTTCTGAATAACAATTCCAAGTGGCACCATAAACATGTTTGCTACGCAGTGTTCAAAACCGCTGCTAACGAACATAGCGACAGGTAAGACGGTCATTGCAGCTTTCGTCATAGCGTTCGCTGAACTAAAGGTTAGCCATATCGCCAAGCAAACAAGTAGGTTACAAAGCACACCTAATGCAAAAGCTTGTACCCACGTATGATGAAGCTTATGTTGAGCGATATTCAGTGCATTAAGGCCCCACTGACCGTTGTCCATTTGGTAAAGCCCGGCTGCTGACACAATCAACAGCAAGAACATTGCGCCGATAAAGTTGCCGACATAGACCTTTCCCCAAATTGACAGCATTTTTCTGAAACTGATTTGCTTATTTGCCCACGAGATGCTCGAGAGAACAGAGCTGGTGAATAACTCACCGCCGCAAATAACAATTAAAATCAGACCCATACTGAATGCGAGTCCACCCGCTAATCGGCTTAGTCCCCATCCTGCATCTGCACTTCCAGTCGTAACTGTGATGTAGAAAAGAAATGCAAGCCCAATGAAGGCCCCGGCCATGATGGCCAGACTCATCGTCATCCCACTGGTTTTCTTCGCTTTACTTAAGGCAAACTTTTCAGCTTCTGCCATCATTTCAAGTGGCGAAAAGAGCAGATGATTGTCGGAGCTAGCTGATGCCATTAATGACTCCTTACTCTTGTCGTATTGGATGTTTCGCGCATTTCATAACTCCTTAATCAAAGTGCGAGAACAAGGCCCCTTGCCGTGTTCGAATCTAGATTAAGGGGTAGAGTACCTAGTGGTAAAATTGATAATTTTTAAAATCTAAATCAGAAATATTGATAACTAATCTGCACAAGGTAGAATAAGGGCTGTTGTCCATAACGTACTGTTTTTAAGTGAGAGATTGACAGGTTAATGAGATTCTTGGTGGTGAAATAATAATCACAAAAAATCCACCTGACGGGCAGCATAAGGGAAACTGATGATGTCCGGTCGACGCCTGAGAATTGATTGCGGCATTCAATTTGGATTTAGTAGTGGAAGGAAAGCAGATGCGATATTCATTAAAGCAGTTAGCAGTATTTGATGCAGTAGCCGATACAGGAAGTGTCAGTCAAGCTGCTGAAAAGCTGTCTTTAACCCAATCAGCCACTAGCATGTCGTTAGCGCAATTAGAGAAAATGCTTGGCCGCCCTTTATTTGAACGTCAGGGGAAGCAGATGGCGTTGTCCCATTGGGGAGTCTGGCTGCGTCCAAAAGCGAAACGCTTGTTACAAGACGCCCAGCAAATTGAGATGGGGTTTTACGAACAGCATCTATTGAGTGGCGAATTAAAGCTTGGTGCGAGTCAAACACCAGCAGAACACTTAGTCCCTGATCTTATTAGTGCAATCGACAACGACTTCCCAGAAATGAGAATTACGTTGGGAGTGCAGAGTACAGACTCAGTTATCGAAGGTGTTTTGGATTACAAATACGACCTTGGCATTATTGAAGGTCGTTGCGACGATAATCGAGTTCACCAAGAAGTTTGGTGTCGAGACCACTTGACAGTGGTGGCATCTGCCCATCACCCTTTTGCAAAAAGAGATAGAGTGAGCCTCGCTCAATTGGAGCAAGCGCGCTGGGTATTGCGCGAACATGGTTCCGGTACCCGTAAAATCTTTGATAGCTCCATCCACCATCTCATTGCAGACTTAGATGTCTGGCGCGAATACGAGCACGTACCCGTGCTTCGTAGCATGGTCGCAAATAGCCAATACCTAACTTGCTTACCATATCTTGATGTAGAGCGCTTTATTGAAGCTGGTCAGTTGGTTGCGTTGAACGTTCCCGAACTAGAAATGGAACGCACACTGTCATTCATCTGGCGTGCTGATATGGCCGAGAACCCTTTAGCTGAATGTGCAAAGAGAGAAGGGCTACGAATGATGAAAGGTCGCCCTTCAGTTTTATAGTGATTTGTATCACATAACTAATGTACGCAATGTAATGTAAATAATCTTAACGTGATCGTAATCACGTCAATGTTCAGTGTATTTGTTAACCTAGCATAATCAATCATTTTGCTAGGTTAACCCTTTATGAGTCCACTAATCGCTATTTCAATTACCACAGGTATTCTCTCTGGCATCTGGGGATGGACAGCGATGTCGTTAGGTTTGTTATCGTGGGCCGGGTTCCTAGGGTGTACAAGTTACTTTGCATCACCGAAAGATGGTGTAAAAGGTTTAGCACAAAGCTTACTAACCAATATGTCTGGTGTCGTTTGGGCTTTAGTGATCATTCATGGCTCTTCACTGGTCAACCTAGAGATCGTTGGCTATTTAATGACAGCTTTAGTTTCATTCTTTATGTGTTTTCAAGCAAAACGTGATTGGTTAGGTTACATTCCAGGTACGTTTATTGGTGCTTGTGCAACTTTTGCAGCCAATGGTGACTGGCAAATCGTTGTACCGTCTTTAGTGCTTGGTGGACTGTTTGGCTATTCAATGAAAGCCAGTGGACTTTGGTTACATCAACAGCTTTCCGTCAAAACGACTCAAGAGTTAGTAAAAGACTGAATTTCAAAGTTAAAGCCTGGTATCAAAACAATTGATATCAGGCTTTTCATTAAGTATTACCGTTCGCCATAGTCACAACTCGCTTCAAGATCCACCTTATCAATAGAGGGATGCTGTCTGGTCCTCTTTCTTCACATTCTGCCACAATCGCCAGTGCGAGGTCGGGTTTTGCAAACTTTTTGAGTACACGGGTGACCACCTTTTTTGGTGGTATTGGGTGGTCATGAGGAATTTTGATGAGATCCCTAAAGAAATCTTCAAAACCATGTGTATACAGATAGTGCTCAATATCTCTATCGGGTAATTCGGTCAAATGATGGCGCGGATGGTCGCCATGTAATTGATGGATAACAGTAGTTGCGTATTTCTTCCCCGCAGCATCACCGTCCGTAACAACATGCCAGTCAATACCAAATGCTTGAGCGACTTTGATCAAAGACTTAAGACCTGATTGTGCAAATTCAATGATTTGAACGCCTTCAGCGGATAGGTTATAGCCCGAAAGATTAGCGAGCTCATTGAACAGCCATACCTCAGTCTCGCCCTCAACCAGTAACCAACAACGGGCAAAAAGTGCGCGGGAACGATGAAATCGGATATGAAAACCAACCCGTCGCAAGTCATCTTTAGTTAGGTTGTTAGGAGAAATACTTGTCGTAACAGTCTTATCAGACTGTCTGACGAGTCGGCGGATAGATTCCAGTGGGACTGCGCCGAGTAAGTCACTACTGTTCGTTGTGAGGATCTTTTGCATAGGAAGCATTTGCAATAAGCTCCACGCGCGGGAGAGGTGAGTTGGGTGTAAACGACCTTCAGGATCTTCAATGATGAGTATTGGACGTGCGCAACGTCTGAGTTCAGTTGGACCTTTTGCCTGTAGATAAGCATTGAGCAACCCCAATAGCAGCAACCGCGTTTGATGGTTCTTCGTTTCATCGATCACTTGGGAGAGATTTTGCTCATTTGAAGGCCGCGAGAAGAATACCCCATCGCGATTGCCATTTTTGGAAAGTCCTCGTGAGTGGCTTTTAAATGAAAAATAGTGCTCTACCAACACCTTCATCGAGTTGAGGCTACTTTTCATTTCTCCTTTATTCACATGGCCAGGTATCGCCATTAATCGACGCACTGTGTTATTAATTCGCTTTTCAGAGCGTGAGTTATGACCATTAGTAGCAATCTCATGGTGGTAGAATCTACGCGAGTCTCTAAGTCGTATAACAGGGTGAAGTGTCATCAACTCTTGCGCTAATTTCTCTGAATGGTGTAACCGTAGCGGAGAACCATTTACATCAAGAAAGGCATAGTGCTGAGTGACATCATAGCCTTCTAATGTAGCGCTGATTCGATAATAAAAACGTTCTACTCCATTACTGTCTTGTTGCCAGATAGGTTTGAGCTTGCGATAACGGCCTGAGTGAGTTTCGTTTCTTTCAGTGGCTACAAAGGAGAGAATAATCTGTAGGTGCCTCGTTTGGGGATGTGAAGCGGCGTAATCGACGTGGAAATCTTTCATTTCGAACTGATACAGTTCGCCGTCAGCAGGAAGTACAACACACAAGGCATCAAGTAAAGAAGATTTACCCCATGTATTTTCACCAATCAACGTGGTTAGGTCATTGAGCGCGAGAGAGAGGCGCTTAATACCGCGAAAACCGGATATATCAATGCGTTCTAACTTCATCCAATTCTCCTTAAGTTGTAGTTAGTACGTAGAATCGAAAATACTAACTATCTCAATCAATTATAAGAGGGTTTTCGAGAATGAGCTGTAATCAAGCTCATATTAATTTCAAATATCCCTAGAGAATTTATGTGATGTATATCAAACACAGACCTGTATAATGTGCTCTGCATTTCAAGAACTTCATTGGAATGTCACATAAAGCGGTCTAACATCAGAGGGGAGATAACAGAGAAACGCTATGAAGAAAAACAATAAACCTCTCAAACTAACGATTGCTCATATCAATGATACTCACTCATACTTTGAACCAACGTCTCTTCCATTAACCATCGTCCATAACGAAACTGTATATCAACCATTTGTTAGCGCTGGCGGCTTTGCACGCATTGCAACTCGAGTTGAACAGCTGAGAGCACAGGCGGATGATGAGGCATTCTTGCTGTTACATGCAGGTGATTGTTTTCAAGGGACGCTGTACTTCTCTTTATTTAAGGGCGAAGCAAACGCAGAATTACTCAATGAACTTAGACCAGATGCGATGGCACTGGGTAATCATGAACTTGATATGGGTAATGAACCTGTCGGGAAGTTCATTAGAGAAATAGAGTTTCCGTTATTGGCGGGTAACTGGAACCTCTCTAGAGAGGGGGACAAAGAGTTTCCGCTAAATGGGCATCCGAATCTATACCAATATGATGTGGAGCAAAAAACTGCACAATGGATAGTGAAGAGTGTTGGGAACGAACAAGTGGCCATCTTTGGTTTGTCTATCGACAAAATGGCTGACATCGCGAACCCGGACTGTGATACAAGCTTTGAGTCTTCGCTAGAGGTTGCGCGAGCGACTATCGCCGCCATTAAACAAAGTGGTATCAATAAAATCATTATCTTAAGCCATATGGGCTATGAGACCGACCTTGAAATAGCGGGCCAATTGGAAGGTGTTGGGCTTATTATCGGCGGACATAGCCATGTGTTACAGGGTGACTTTTCTCAACTAGGATTGGCTTCCAAAGATCACTATGGCGTTAATGTGAATGGCACATATGTGGTTCAAGCGGGTTACCATGCGATGATGATGGGCCATTGTGAAATTGAGTTTGATAGTGATGGTTCAGTGGTGAGCTTTTACGGCAAAAACGAACTGTTAGTCGGACGCCGAGTGTTTATGGATGTAGACGGTGAGGTATCATCCATTCCTTATGAAGCGATTCGAGATAGAGTTCAATCGCATCCGAACGTCCAGGTTTGTCGCAAACATCCGTCAATCAAACAGATAATGAATGATAAGTACCGTCCTAGAGTAAAGGCATTACAAGAGCAAAAAGTGACGACTCTGAATCTTACTCTTCGACATATTAGGCTCCCAGATGAACAGGGCGGTAGTGAGATTGCTCCTCTCGTTGCTGCGTCATTTTTGCACACCATGAAAGCGCTTGGTCATCAGGTTGACTTTGCTATTCACAATGCGGGTGGCGTACGCAATTCCCTTAATCGCGGCGCTATTTCGGTGGCGGACATTGCCGGAAAATTATTGCCTTTTGCCGTGCCGATAGGCATCTATAAGATAAAAGGGAAGTACATTCCACGTATCATCGAAGGCGCAATCGACAACGCAATAGGTAATGGTGTTATAGGAACGGGTTCAGGCAGTTATCCATATACGTCGCAACTTGAGTTTCATTATGACAAAGACAAACCTAAAGGGGCTCGAGTTACAGATATTAAGATTGCTAACCAGCCAATCGAGTTGAACAAAATATATACTGGTAGTTCAAGCGCTTACACCATGAAAGGAAAAGAGGGCTACGACGCCATATTAAATATGGAAGGGACAGGTACCGTTACAAATTGGTCTATGGCTGATTGTTTTATAAAGCTTTTATCGGATAGACCGTATGTAGTGAATAGAATAAACCGAGAAAACAAAGACTCGGTTCCAAAATAATGGAACGTAAATTGCTTTTATTGAACTGATCTTGACGGTTGCAGTCTATCGAAACAGATTGCGCCACATTCACTGGAGGAACCATGTGGAACAGAGATTGGATTGATACGCTTGTGGTACTGAGTTGGATAGGCGCATGGTCGCTACTAGTCTACTTTATACCAGGAGGGGCAATTTAGCCCACACTGCACTTTAGCCAGCTCAAACGAGCTGGCTTCTTTTTTTTGATATTTTTTATCTTAGATGCTGATAAGAAAGGGGTTGGCCGAGAACCGCTTAATCTCGGCCGTTCCAGACGCGCAAGCAAAGGCGTTCCGTAAACAAAACTAAGAGCCAAGGCTTGCGTCGTCAAGAGAAATCGCACGTGATCCTCTATAATTATCGAAAAAAACTGGTTTAGTTTTACTATGTGCGGTCGACTTAACATTATCGATGATCCATTTAGCCAATTTGTATCACGTCAACTTGGCGTTGCTTTTTATGCCGCGCCCAATCTAGACATTCGGCCGAGCGAACGGCTTCAATGCATTGTTGCGTCTCCCGAACAAGAATTATTTCAGTTTCCACTTGGTTGGGGGCTCCGAACAAGCTGGAGTAGTAAGTTGATTATTAATGCTCAAGCTGAAACGGTATCTATTAAACCGACTTTTCAACAAGCTTTTGCTTTACATAGGGTCGTTGTACCATGCTTTGGTTGGTATGAATGGAGTCAAGAAACCTCGTCCACTGAAAACAAAACCAAGTATTTGTTTTATGCAGCAGATAAGTCGCCTTTGTATATGGCAGCTATTGGTTATCCGGAGTCGACGCGGGTTATCACACTCACAACTGCACCGACACAGGAGTATCTACGCTATCATCACCGTATGCCAGCGCTGCTTGCGGCTGAATCGGTTTCAGATTGGCTTAATTGCAATGCTCTCGAAGCGGAGGCTTTGTTGAAAAGTGGATTAATACGTAATGCTTGGACTTGCCGGCCCGCATAAAAAGCTAAGTGAAAACAACATCACTTGTGATTCATCGAGAAGGAAGTAAAATCTTCCAGACTTTCAAATACAAAGGGTAAACTTGGTATGATGCTCATCGCTTATAAACTGGTGAAATTAGCGATTATTACTGCTGTGTTTTTGACAATTTTTGATCTGGTCGCTTACGGTGAAATAACGTGGTTCAGTCGTTGGTTTGGTTAAGCAAGAAACCATTACGTATAAAAAAGCCTCATCTAGTGAGGCTTTTTTCGAATTCTGTTTGTACTAAGCGTTAGAGCTTACAACACGCTTTTCTTGTTGCATCTTGATTAGGAAGTAAACGTTGACGCAAGCTATAAAGCCGTTGGTGATAACAACTGGCATAGAATCAATAGCCAGTCCATAAGCTGTAAATAATGCACAGCCGATAAAGTTCAACACTCGTAGCTTTACGATATCCTTCATCGTTAATGAGATAGCCACCATAATTGATGCTGCATAACCCAATAACTCAACCATATTAATGTCCATAATGTGCTCCTCTAAATCTTGCCAGTGAGTCTGGTACCTATTCTTCTCATCATGAGATTTACGAGGAAGCTCCTTGCCTCGAACGGTGTTGCTAATTCGGGTGCACTATATCAGCCAGAGTTCTGTGATGGAAGCCTCACTTTTGTGTTCGGAGAGGGTTAGCGATTACGCAAACGTTTTTTCTCCTGACCTTAGTTACGAAGAACGGTTTTTGTTGAGTAAAATGTTAAAAAAAAGCCCGCTTTAAAAGCGGGCTTATAAATCAGGTTAGGCGATTACTTCTTACCTTGAACCATTTGCTTGTCTTCTTCAGTCAGTTCACGAATGCGACGGCTGATATCACGACGAGCTTTTGAAATCTCAGCGCTCTTGATGATGTGATCATCAACACGGTCTTCGTAGTCTGCTTTCATGTTTTTGATGATGGTGACGATTTCATCGTGAGTCATTTCAGGCTTGATGTAGTCCATCAAGTTTTCTAGCAAGTCTACACGTTTACGGTTATCACGAACTTTTTTCTCGTTATCTAGAAGCTCGCGTTTTAGTTTGTTCTTACGACGTGCTTGTGCAACGATCTCGAATACGCTACTCATAAGTCCTTTCCTAAATTATTGTCAAAATCTAGCCTGATTAAAGCATAACAAAACTCGTTATAACAGCCCTTAGATCAATACTGACGGTCTATTGCTCATAATGTCATCACTCAAGAAAGAAACAATTGAGTTAATAGCTCACTTAGAGCTATGATTTCCGAACCCAATGTTTGTCAATTTTAAGAAAACCATGTTACCTCACGCAAAAACACTTCCTGAATTCAAAAGTGACATAGTGATCAATCAAGAGGAACCTCAAGTTTCGCCGTCAAAGAAACTGAAGGGGGCTTATATCAACGAGCGCTCTCGACTGGAAGTGACGGAAGTTGAGCTCAACCGTAGTAAGGTTGTGATGGTCGACCAAGATGGCAATTTTATTAGGGTTCCGTTTCTTTCTGAACACTAGGTACGTATGCTTACTTCTGTAAGGTTTAAAGCGAATAAAAGGATATAACAATGAATATAGAACTTTCCTTGGTCGAGGCCCGTGTTATCGGATGCCTTATCGAAAAAGAAGTGACAACGCCCGATCACTATCCCCTTACGTTGAATAGTCTAACAACAGCATGTAATCAAAAAAGCAATCGTGACCCAGTGTTATCTTTGTCAGAAGCCGAAGTTCAAGATGCAGCTCAAGCATTGATTTCTCGCCGTTTAGTGAGTGATGAAAGTGGCTTTAATAGCCGTGTATCGAAATTTCAACATAGGTTCTGCAACACGGAATTTGGTGACTTAAAACTGAGCGCTCAGGAAAAAGGTATTGTATGTTGCTTGCTGTTGAGAGGCGCTCAAACTCCAGGCGAATTACGTACCAGAACTAACCGTCTATGTGAGTTCACGGATGTTAAAGAGGTAGAAGCTGTTTTAGATGCGATGAGCAGTCGTGAAGGCGGCGCTCTTGTCGTTAAACTCCCAAGAGAGGCGGGTAAACGCGAGTCTCGATACATGCACCTATTTAGTGGCGAAATCGACATTGAGGAGTTTGCACAGCAATCTGCTGGTCCTATTTCCGTCTCCACTCCGACGACCGAGCGTATTGAAGCTCTAGAGCAAGAAGTTGAATCTTTAAAGTCTGAGCTTAGTGAGCTCAAAGCGCTGGTCAATTCACTTATGTAATGCGAGAAAGGGTAGCAATCATCGCTACCCTTGTTTTTTTGGCGTATTTTGAAATTAAGTCATGGAAGTTGAAAACGAAGAGCCATCTTGGTTTGTTTACCTTGTTAGAACGTCTCATTCGGCGTTGTATTGCGGTATTACTAATGATTTACAGCGGCGCTTTAAACAACACCAAGAAGGTAAAGGAGCCAAAGCGCTGCGTGGTAAAGGGCCTTTACAGCTTGTGTGGAGTCAATCCGAAATAAACAAAAGTGAAGCTCTGAAAACAGAAATAGCTATCAAGAAGCTCAGGAAAGCGCAGAAAGAACATCTAGTAAAGCAGGCTGTCCGTTTCGAGCGAAAATAACTGTAGTAAGATGACTGGCTGAACACATAGATGTTGTATACACTTGTTCTATAACAGAATAATGATAAGCAATACATGAACAGAATCTATTCAACTTTGCTAGCTTCCATAATCATTCCATTCGCCACTCAGTCGGCAGCGAGTGAAATATTGCCGGGCTATTGGGATTACCAAGAATATCTCCGTGCCCATCCTGTTCAAGAACAGCTTACCAATGAACTTTCCGAGGTTGTTAGGCGACAGCCAACACCACTCTCTGTCGAGCAGAATAAACCAGTGACAATATCGGTGGTTTACCCCGGTCAACAGGTGTCTGATTATTGGGTTAGGAACATCAAAGCCTTCGAGACACGTATGGAAGAACTTGGTATTAACTACGAGCTTAACCAAGTTTTTACTCGACCTAATATTGATTTGCGACAGCAAAGTGTTTCGCTGATGGAAGCGGTAAAAAACAAGTCCGGTTATTTGATTTTTACACTAGATACGACACGTCATCGTAAGTTCATTGAACACGTAATTCATTCAACTGACACCAAGCTCATCTTGCAGAATATCACGACTCCAGTGAGAGCATGGGATGAAAACCCTCCGTTTCTTTATGTTGGTTTTGACCACGTGATTGGCAGTCATCTACTCTCAGATTACTTTAAACAGCGCTTTGAAAATAACCATTCCTATTCTGTCTTGTATTTTTCAGAAGGTTACGTTAGCGATGCACGTGGCGGTACATTTATCCAAGACATGGAAGACTCGGGTAACTATCAACTCGCTTCATCCTATTACACAAAAGCGAACAAAGAGAGTGGCTACAAGGCGGCATTGAGTAGCTTGCAACAGAACCCAGACATTAGCTTTATTTATGCTTGCTCAACGGATGTAGCTCTAGGCGCAGTTGATGCTCTAGAGCAGCTTAAACGCAATGATATCGTTATTAATGGTTGGGGAGGAGGGTCTGCTGAACTTGATGCGATCGCTAATAATAAGCTTGATGTAACCGTTATGAGAATGAATGACGACACTGGTGTTGCAATGGCTGAAGCTATTAAGTGGGACCTTGAAGGAAAGCCCGTACCAACGGTTTATTCCGGTGATTTTGAACTAGTTACCAGTAAAGATTCGCAATCAAGGATCGATGAATTGAAAAAGAAAGCATTTAGATATTCTGATAAAAGCTGATGCCACTAACGAACTTCAATAAACATAAAACACTCGCGACGCTTATTACTCGTACGGTTGTATGGGTAGTGACGATCTTTACTGTAGGGGTGTTGATTCAAAGTTGGCATTTAAGCCGAGATATCGTGCAAGAAGAAGTGCAACGAACCTCGCGCCAAACGAGTAGTTTAATACATAACTTCTTCGAATATCGCCTCGCTTCGTTACAAATTTTGCAAGACAGTAATGCCAAAAGTGATACGGTTGAGAGTTTTTTCAACAATCATGATTCTCGCTCGTTAGACTATTTTTTTCTCCGAGAAGACAACCTTGAGCCAATCCATTCTCCAGACTTTCGATTTATCAGTCATTTAAGTGATGTGATTTGGGATGATGGCAATGCTCTTTTCTATGGTTTGGAGTCTTCTAGTTTAAATGAGCTGTTTCACAAAGTAGACATCCACAGTAATTGGAATGCACTGGTTACTGACTCTCAGTTAGGACTTAAGCACACTTTGATTCGACGTACGCCAATTATCCAAAGCGAGTCGGGGGAAGTCCTTGGGTTCCTATTTGTTGGCGTTGTTCTAGATGACAATGCAGGTTTGTTAGCTAGCTTGTTGCGTGGCAGCAATAGTGATGATGTTATTCTGCGTTTTGGTAATAAATTTATTGCGTCGACCATTTCACCTGATGACAACTATACGCTTAAATCAATTTCTGATTTGATTTATAGCGGAGAAACAGATTTAAATCGTTTATTGATCACTGAAACAAACTTAACTGTCGGGACGAAACAAGATGTCTTGACTATCTTTTCAGTACAGCGAAACCCTAGTGTTCTTGCACTACGTAATAGCTATTTATTTTGGATTTTTCTTTCGCTTGTCGTCATAACCACCATATCTTTTTTAACTAGGCGCTGGCTAAATAGAAAAGTAACTCAAGAGTTGTCTGAGCTGATGGTTTACACCAAAGTCGCTGTAAATAAAGAGCGGGTTCAGAGGTTTGCTGGTTCAAGTATCCATGAGTTCAATCATATTGGTAACACGTTAAGCAATACTTTTGAACGCTTGTCAGAGCAAGAAAAACTGTTCCAAGATTTATTCAATTTTTCTCTTTCCCCAATCATTGTCTGGACTGAGAAAGCCACTATTCTCCAAATTAACCCGGCAGCGAAAAAATCATTAGAGCTGTTTGAAGAATTAAATCAGTCAAACAGCGAGAGCTTTGTTCTATTTGTAAACGAGATGACGCCACTTGTTATGAAGGCGAGTATGGGAGCGACGTTAACAGGTATTGATGTCCCTATTGGAGAAAAAGTTTTTAGGTGGAGTTTATCCGCGATTCAGACTAGGGATGACAGTACGTTGGTGCTATCACAGGGCCAAGACATTACTAAATTGGTCGAGGCAGAAAAGCAAAGTATTAAAGCTCGTAAAGAAGCCGAATGGTCAGCTAAAGCTAGAACTGACTTTTTAGCGAAAATGAGTCATGAAATTCGTACACCATTAAATGGAATCTTAGGTATTTCACAGCTTCTTAAGCAAGGAGGTGATGATGGTAAATATCAAGAACAAATTGAAGTGCTTTGTAACAGTGGTGAACACCTACTGGCAGTGTTGAACGATATTTTAGATTTCTCCAAAATTGAGAATGGTAGCTTTAAGCTTGAAAAACATAACTTCAAGTTCAAAGAAGTGATTACTGCGATTGAGGGTATATATAAGCCTCTTTGCGATCATAAGAATATTGAGCTCGTTATCCAAAATGGTTTAAATGAAAATACAGCCTTAAATACAGATCAGGTTCGCCTCAATCAGATTTTGTTCAATCTAGTTAGTAACGCGATAAAGTTCACCCACAAAGGGCACGTTAAGGTAAGTTTCGCGCTTAAAACCACAGATTCGAGTAAAACCAATTGGTTAACTATTCATGTCGAAGACACCGGTATTGGTATCCTTAGTAATCAAATTCAACAGGTTTTTGACCCATTTGTTCAGTCGGAAGCAACGTTGACACGTGAGTATGGTGGTAGTGGTCTTGGGTTAGCGATTGTTAAAAACTTAGTGACTATTTTTGATGGTCAAATCAATGTAAGTAGTGAGGTAGGTCGCGGGACTCGATTCGAAGTTAGGTTACCCGTAGAAACAGCAATCGGGCAAGCTGAACAAAGTGTTGAAGAAACGGTTATCGATTTCAATTTGTTTTCTGAAGTAGTAAATGTGCTGCTGGTAGAAGACAACCATACCAACGCCTTTATTGCCAAAGCCTTCTGTGAAAAGTACGGTATGAATGTGATTTGGGCTAAAGACGGGCAGGAAGCGCTAGAGATTCTGAGTACGATGTCGTTTGAGTTGATCTTAATGGACAACCAATTACCTTCCGTATCAGGTATTGAAGTGACTAAACGAATTCGGAATACGATTAATCAAAAAGTTCCTATCTACGCTTGTACCGCAGACAATTTAGATTCAACCCGACAAGCCTTCTTTGCTGCTGGCGCAGATTTTGTCATTGTGAAACCGATTAAAGAGAAATCTCTGTACGAAGCATTACGACACTTCAAACAATATCATTATCACCTAGGAGCAAACCAGGCGGTAGAGAAGTAATTAAGGCAGGGAAGCGCAATTCGCTTCCCTGTTTTTAGTCGTCGGTATGGACTAACGAGCGAGCTTGTGATGGGCATTGGAGAAGTGGCCAGCACAAAATGCACCAACAATCGACAGCTCACCAGCCAAACAAAGGCTTGCTGCAACTTCCGCCAAGGCTTGGGAGTTACCGGTTCCATGCAAACCTAGTAAATCTAAGCAGGCTTTTTGACTTGGTAAGCCTGTCCCGCCCCCAACCGTACCAACCATTAGGTTTGGTAAGGTTACGCTAGCATACAACTCGCCCGCATCAGTCACTTCCATACGCGTCATGCCAATAGCAGACTCTGCAACGCATGCGGCATCTTGCCCACAAGCGATATAGAGTGCTGCTAACGCATTGGCGTAATGTGCGTTGATACCGATAGTACCACTGAGCGCTCCGCCAACCGTGGTCATCTGACCAAACTGCGCCATTTTTTTTGGGGTAGTGTGAAGGTATTTTTCGACTAAGCTTGCTGGAATAAGAACTTCTGCGGTGACTTTCTTGCCTCTAACGCTACGTAGGGTTTGAGAGTTGGCTTTTTTATCACCGGATAAGTTACCGTCGAGAAACGCATAATCAGGCTCGATAGGGGTATGCATCATGATGTAATCAAATACAACGTTGGTTGCTATGGTCACCATGTTTTGACCTGAAGCGTCTCCTGTCAAATACTCGAATACCAGATAAACATGATTACCTTCAATATTGACGTTGATATCGCTTAACTTTCCGTGTGATGTTGTAGATTCAGCTAATTGTTTAAAGTGGTCAAACTGTGTTACTAACCAAGCCACAAACTTTCCGGCTTCAATTAACGACTTGAAGGCGAAACCAGGGGTGCGCGTTACGCCCTCATTAAGCAACATAGCGCTAGCACCGCCGCAAGCAGTAATAAGATTAGCACCTCGGTTGTAAGAAGCGACAAGAGCGGCTTCTGTTGTTGCCAACGGGACTTGATAGTCGCCCTGTGCAAATAACCCATTGACCCGTAGAGGACCTGCTGTACCAACAGGCATTTTTAGAGTGCCTATGAAAAACTCGATATTTTTGGCATAGCTATCCATTTGGGATTCGGTATGAGCATCGAGTAATTGTGACTTGGCTTCCGAGTTATCAAGAATTCCCCAGCGGTAGTCAACATTACGAGCAGTTAGATAAGGGCTACGATTCACTTTTCGAGAAGGTGTGTGTTGCTTAGGCGATAACTTAGCATCGAACTCAGTCAAAGTGAGATCTTTATCAATACTAGTGAGGTAATCACGTTTATGAAGGTTAACTTTTGGCATGCGGATCTTAGTAAAACAGTTTGGAAGGGGATTCTACCCACCTAACACTCAGATACAAGGAGTTCCAGTGCGGTTATGTGACATCTTATTACTTTGCCACGTGAATCCAATGGGTTACTGAGAGAAAATGCAATACTTTGAAACAATACAACGGTTGGTATTTACTGGAATAGTTGTGTCAGAGCGCTGACTTCTTCGTCACTAAGTAGATTCGCAGCACTTGGGGAAAGTTGGTTGGAAATTTCACCTTGTAACGCTTTTAATTGCTGAGGAGATAGCAATTTGAGTTGTTCTCTTAACTGTTCAAACTGTTGCGTCGACATTCTATGACCTTTATTTAAATTGTTGAGTAAAGCAGTCTGAGTTCCGTTCATCTTCACATCGTAATATGGTGCTGATGCTTAATCTATCGTTGAACTGATGAGAATTTGTCCGAGTATTGTAAGGAACAGTTAATTGAACTGTAAGAATAGTCAGGTTGCTTTCACTTACAATAAATAGAAGCAACCTGAATGGCGGGGGCCAGCGAGGCCTAAACCTGTTTGGTGCCCTCATTATGTGGTTGTGTCAGGGCGTCAGTTAACGCGTGGAATTCGGGCAACATTCGATAAATTAAGTGTAATTGTTGCAGGACCATACGAGCCGAACGATCATCTTCATCACGCCATTCTATTAATCGTCGGTGTATATCAAACTGATCAACGGTAGTTACGTTATTTTCATTCCCCATACCTTCAAGTTGATTTTCTAGTAATTCGATATGATGGTTTATGGTCCTATGTGCCTCCAAGACGAGAAGGTGGATTGACTCGTCTTCGAGTCGTTGCCTATGCGCGCCCAAAGCCGATACATAACTGAGAAGCGCATGACTTAGCGTTAAGAAGCGAAAACTCTTATCGGTGTCCACTTGATAACGTCCTGGTTCCGCCAACATATTTGAAATCGCAGTCGAAAGATTAGCATCGGCATTATGAGCATCGCGTCTGGCGATACGATAATTCAGGTCATCTTTTTTACCCAGACGATATTGACCGATAATCTGCATTAGATATCTTCGATTTGTCCTCAGCGAATTCGCCATAATCTTGTGCATACGTTTCGACTCCCAATCCGGGAGAATAAAGTAGACGGCACTTACTGCTAGAGCACAGCCAATAAGTGTATCCATCAGACGTGGCAATACCACGGCGTAACCTTCACCAAGCTGATGAAAACAAAGCAGCACAAGAACTGTGATAAAGCCGGTAGCGTATCCGTAATTGTTGATTCTAAATGCAAAGAACATCACGCCAGACAGGACAATCAGGAACAGTTGGCTCTCAGGAGAAGGGAACAGAGTAAGTAAAGGGACGCCGACAAATAACCCAACAAGTGTACCTGCAATTCGCGCTGAGAGCTTTTGACGTGTTGCGCTGTAGTTTGGCTGGCACACAAAGAGTGTCGTCAGCAAGATCCAATAGCCTCGATCGAGATTGAAGCCTTGAATAATGCCATAGCCAATAGTCAGCGCTATTGATAGGCGAACGGCATGTCGAAACAGTATCGACTCTTTCGACATACTTGCTTTGATTCGATTCCACATCGCTGTGAACGTATGTGGGTTGGTGTCGTCCAGTATCCCGTCTTCTAAAACGTTACTATCCGGATTACTGACGTTACTAAGTAGCTTTTCTACAGTAGCCAAGTTATTAAACAGATAATTTAGCTGAACTAATAAAGGCGACCATTCAGGATTATTTTGTTGCTCCAGATACTCAATTGAATCTTGTAATTCGACTAACGCTTTAATCGAGTCGTTGCTGTGAGAGTATTTTTTCCCCAACTTAAGTGCAAAGGCGATCTCTTTACAGGCTTTAGCCTGCATTTCCAATACATGCTTGAAACGAAACAGGACATCAGAATGCGAAAATTGGGTCGCCAACTCTTGATAGCGATAGTGACTTGAGCTTACGCGCTCATGAATGTCTTGCGCGATAAAGTAAACCTGTAAAAAGCGATCACTTGGTCCATCGACGTGACCACGTCGAGAGCGGTTCAATAACGTCGATTTGCAAGCATTGAGCGCGAAGACGGTACATGCATTAAGGCTAGCTTCTTTTAAGCGATGCGGCTGTGGAATCAGGTTTAACGTAGGGTGGAATAAGTTTCTTTTAGCATCTAGATACAAACTCAATTCATTAAACACATTAGAGAGACTTTGCTGAACAGGTTGCATTGGCCAGAAACTATTCCAAATAATAGAAACTAAGTAATACCAACTCGCACCACCTAGTAGTAACAACGGCTGGAACCAAATGTTCGTACTTTCATGCGCTCCGAGCATAGTATAGATGGCAATTAACAATGAGCCGAATGCGATACTAGAATAGCGAGGACCGATGGCACCAAGAATAATGAACAGGAACGTTGAACAAAAAAGTCCAATCGCAAATAGCCAAGGAATGTTAAATAGAATCTCTATAGAAAATGCGGCAATGGCAAAGCAAATGAGGGTAAGGGTGATGGCTTTAATGCGCCCGAAAAAATTGTCGTCAGTTTCGGCAAGCGCAGCGGCGATGACGCCGAGAATTAATGGTGTAACCCATGTGTGTTGCTCGAAATACCAAGCGGGAATCACAACGCCTAATAGCGCTATGAGCATTAACACACTGTAGTTAAACGTTTTATTGGCCCATTGAAGGCGAAGTTGACCAAGAATGCTCACAATAGAATGCTGTATCTGATAAAACCGTTATTCTAGCAGAAACTACTGTGGCTTATAAATGACTGTTTTCTAGGAAGAACGAGTAACATTCGTTCTTCCTAATAGCAAAAGGTGAGGAATTAACGCTTGTTCTTTAAGTAACGTTTACGGCGTTCTTCTTTACGTTTAGCTTTCTCTTCTGCTTTACGTGTAGCTTCGATTTCCACTTGAACGAGCTCTTCAGTAATCATTTCAGGTAATTCAAGAGTGACTTGACCTAAAGTACCGTTTCGCAATTCGTGAAGTAGAATCTCGGAAGCTTTGTGAAGGTTAACACGACCACCAGATTGTAAAGCACCGCGTTTACGACCAATTAGCTCCATAAGTTCTAAATCAGATTCAGGAAGTTCTTCGTCGATCTGATAACGTTCTTTCAGACGTTCTGGATACTGAGCCGCCATATACTCCACGGTGTAGAACGCCACTTCATCGTATTCAATAGCGGTATCTTTTACTGCGCCAGTAGCCGCCAATCTAAAACCACTATGGGGGTTTTCGACTTTTGGCCATAAAATCCCCGGAGTATCAGAAAGCACGATACCGTTTTGCAAGTTAATTCGTTGTTGACGACGAGTAACGGCAGGTTGGTTGCCTGTCACTGCGATGGTTCTGCCGGCAAGGGTGTTGATGATAGTAGACTTACCAACATTTGGGATTCCCATGATCATCGTGCGAATGTTTTTACCAATCTCTTCACGGTGTGGCGCGAGTTTTCGACAAAGTTCAAGAATTTTATGCACTTCTTGAGAATTAGATGTGGTGATGGCCATTGCCTTAACACCTTGCTCTTTCTCTAGGTGCTCGATCCAAAGTTCCGTCTTTTCTGGATCCGCCAAATCACGTTTGTTCAACACCTTGACGACAGGTTTGTCGCCACGGAGTTGAGAAATCATAGGGTTTTCACTACTAAATGGAATACGTGCGTCAAGCACTTCAATAATGACATCTATTTGTGGGATGACTTCTTCGATTTCTTTGCGAGCCTTGTGCATGTGGCCTGGAAACCATTGGATAGACATGAGTGAAAACCTATATTTTGAAATTTGTGCACATTGTAGGAGGTTCAACGAGATAGTAAAGCCCTGCATACAAGTGGCGAGCGAAGTTTTTGTCGCAAAATACTTGAATAATAGGTGGAGCAAGCGCTTATATCGACTACTCTTTTTGGCCGAACTCGGTACGCAGCCATTGTCTTAGCGTAATAACACTTTCGTATTTCAAACTCTTTGGAGAACACGCAAAGTAGAACGCTTGATAAGGGTTTGGGATGGGGGAACCAAGTTCAACTAGCAGTCCTTGTTCCACTTCATCTTTGATAAACAAACGGTGAGTGACAAGTATGCCTAAGCCTCTGATGGTGGCATGTATAGCTTGTACAGAAGCATTAAAAATCAGGTGATTATGGTATCTAGGGAGTGTTAAAGCGTTGGCATTACACCATGTATCCCAATCATATTTCCGTCTATCGTTAGTAACCAAAATGCTAGGATAATCCCCTAGCACTGCGTCGAGTGATATAGCTGCGTGTTTATCGAGTAGGTTAGGGCTACACACTAACACCAATTCATCGTCACCCAGTTTTTCACAATAATAATCTTGCCATTCGTCTGTTTTACCGTGAATCAAGGCGATATCGACGCCTTCTTTCTCAAGGTTAAAACTGCCAATTAAGTTTGAAATACGGATATCCAGATTTGGAGCAAAATGTTGGAGATTGGTTACTCTCGGGATCCACCAGTGAAGAGCCAATGAGTTAACCATGTTTACAGTAAGCCTATTTGTCACGGTTTTGTTAAGCAATGCTTCATTAGCTTCAACAATTTTCTCTAGAGCAGGCGCAACTTTTTTATAGTAAAGGCGGCCTTGTTGATTTAACTCTATGCGCCGTCCAATTCGAAGAAACAGCTTAGTATCGAGTTGTTCTTCTAATGATTTAATTGACTGACTTACAGCTGAGTGACTTACAAATAGCTTTTGTGCCGCTTCGGACATGCTTCCTGTTTCGGCTACGGCTACGAATGTATAGATGGATTTGAGTGCAAGGTATTTTTTCATTTATCACTCTATGTAAGTAAAACTTACATAATCATTAATAATTACTCAGTATTTTTCAGTGATCGCGATCACTATAATTTAGCCCAAAAGACACATTTCGCGAGCACGATACATGATTAAAATTTCACTAACCCATACTCCTGTTTTCTATATGTTATCGTCGACACTTAGCTTATCTGTAACTGGGTTATTAACTAAATTCTTGTCTGAAAGCCTTGATGTGACCACATTGGCGTTCTTACGATTTGCGCTTCCTGCTTTGTTCATATTTTCGATACTGATTTTCACTAAGATAAGAACGCCTAATTTGGCCATGGCCAAGTTGCTCGTCGTAAGAGCATTGTGTATTGGAGCCTGTCAACTGTGCTTTATTTATGCATTGAACAAACTCTCACTGGTGGAAAGTGCTGTGCTATTTGGAACAGGGCCTGTTTTTATCGCAGTTTTGGAAAAGATACTCTTCAATATTAAGCTCCATTGGTCGACTATCGTAGCGTTGTTTATGACGTTTATAGGAGTGGTAACGTTGGCCAATGATGGTAGTGGGTTTGTTGTTAAACCCGAACTTTTAGTTGGTCTTCTGGCGGGTTTCTTTAATGCTGGCTCTCAACTCAGCCTATATAAAGCGTCAAAAACGGAAATGTCAGGTTTAGAAACTAATGCTTGGACATTTGGTATTGCGAGTTTAATTCTACTAACGATTGTGACGTTTTCTCACTGGACTTCTCCTGTGAGTATTTTCAGCGACAATGCAGTAAATACAGGGGTTCTTTTGGCTTTGGCGATTATGGCACTATTGATTATCAATACGCAGGTTTCGCGACACAAAGCCTATTCAACTGCTGATAGCAATTCTCAATTAGCACCTTTAATCTATAGCAATCTGGCTTTCACAGCGTTATGGCAATTCCTTGTGTTTGATGTTGATTTCAGTCACACACAGTTACTTGGTTTAATGCTCATTGTAATGACCAGTGTTCTAACAACGGTATTTCCGCCTCAAAAGGTCATTATTTCTCATAAAGAAAAGTCTTCCGTCGCAGGTTAGCTAAATTGAATTGCAGATTGAAAATAGATTTAATGGAAAGTATAACTATTTGAAATATAGTAAATAAATATATGGCATGAGTTTTGTAGACATCTGATTGATCATTCATAAGCAGGGAACAGCAGATGAAAAAACAGATGTTACCACAAGGCACAAAACGACTGGTGGCTTCCTTAGCCCTGAGCGGACTATTGTTTAGTACGTCTAGCAACGCCGCGCCGTTTGATACGTGCCCAAGCAAAGCCTATCTTTTCCAATCTAATCCAGTTCAAGTTTATGGTGTCAACCTTGTTACGGGCTCGACTAGTCTATTGCAAAGCGATACTGGTATGAATGTGAACATTAACGGTGTCGGTTTCGATTTTGACAACCGTTATATCTATGGATATGACACTAGCAATAAGCGAATCGTTCGTTTAGGGAGCGACTTCCAAGCGGAAGTCGTGAATACATCGGGTTTACCGACTGACCACACCTTTTATGTCGGTGATGTCTACGAAAGTGTTTATTACCTTTATAGAACAGGAAAAGGATTGTTTACTATCGATCTTTCACCGCTCGCGAGTGATAGTAGTGCGGTTTTACCGGTTAATCGAGTGACGACGCGTGCGGTAGTAAGTCTCACTGACTTCGCCTTCCATCCAAGCGACGGCAAGCTCTATGGCGTAGATAACGGCTCGGGTGCTTTATATTCGTTTAACGCTAGCACAGGTCAGGAAACTTATATTGGTGATACTGGCGAAACGGGTACGTTTGGTGCTGGGTACTTCGATGTAGATGGCTACTATTATGTGTCGAGAAATCAAGATGGTCAGATCTATCGCATTGACCTTTCACCGGGTAATGCCGCAAACATTGCTGCGGGCATAGTTCCGGCTGTCAAATTTGCCGATGGTCCAAATTCGAACCAAAACGATGGCGCTCGATGTGCGAACGCACCAGTGATAGATGAGGACTCTAACATTGATTTTGGAGATGCTCCGGAAAGTTACTCAACAAAACTTGCTGACAATGGCCCACGACATGAGCTCGACGGTAGTACATGGTTGGGAAGTGGGGAACCAGATGGTGAACAAGATGGACGTTACAACAATTTAGCGGATGATGAAGTAGGCACTGATGATGAAAACGGTGTGGGATTTGTCACTGCGGTCGAACCAGGGCTCGATAGTATTGTTAGGGTTAATGCTTCCACCTCTGGGTATCTGTCTGCATGGATAGATTGGAACCAAGATGGTGACTTTGCGGATGCGGGGGAGCAGATTTTTACCGACGAATCGCTATCTGCGGGAAACAACGATCTAGTTTTTACAGCTGATATTGATGCAACAGTGGGTACAACTTGGAGTCGTTTCCGCTTTAGTCAACAAACAGGGTTAAATTATTTTGGTGGTTCAACGAGTGGTGAAGTTGAGGATCATGCTCTTACGGTTACTGGAGATGGCATCACCGTTCGCTATTATCCCAATGCTACCGGTTACGCCACTGTTGCGTTTGAGGATAACTGGCCTTATACCGCCGACTATGACATGAACGATGTCGTTGTGCGTTACCGTGTCACGGAAATTCTCAAAAACGACCAAGTAGTTAAATCTAAGATTGATGGTTACTTAGGGGCAGTGGGTGCATCTTACCATAATGGCTTTGCTATCCGACTCAAAGGTGTCAATCGTGACGATATTGATAGCGCTACCACTCGTCAAATCCAAAACGGCGAGACATTGGCTTCAAGTGGATTAGAACTGATTTCTAATGAAGCGATTATTATCATCACTAACGATACGTCGACATTTAAAGTAGACGGTTGCGATTTCCATAGGACTTTGTCTTCATGTGCTGAGCAAGAGGATGTACAACTCAACTTTACGGTTCACGTTAACTACAATAGCGGCACTACTACTGGGTTAATGGCTATGCCGTACGACCCTTTCATTTTCGCTACAGACAATACGTATCATGGAGATGGGTTTACTGTACCAGGGCGTAAATGGGAAGTGCACCTACCTAACTACGAACCAACTGAGCAATTTGATGCAGATATGTTCGCTGGTTTAGGCGTCGATGTAAGCAACTCAAATACTGGCGTGTACTTTAAGACAGCAGAGAATCTGCCTTGGGCGCTATTAATAAATGACGAGTGGGAGTGGCCACTAGAGTATATCGATTTGGTGGTTGCGTATCCTCAATTTGCTACTTACGCAGAGTCATCTGGAGAGAATGCTCAAAACTGGTTTGAATCGCAATATGCTACGCCCGGCAAATGTTACGTTCCTTAGGAGATGATTATGAATACCAAATATATAACCTTACTAATTGCCTTCGGAACACTCACTGCTTGTGGAGGCGGTGGCGGTGGTGGCGGCGACTCTTCAGGTGGGGGCTCTACGGGGAATACCACCGAGGCCGCTCCTGAGCCGGTTCCAGCTCCGGTTACAGTGTCAGTATCAAGAACAATGGGTGATCTGTCTATACCGGATACGTTGGATTATAAGCCAATCGAAGACTACTCATTGGACATTGACGCAAGTAACGACGTAACTGGTAGAGCGTTTGCCTCGGTTTATACAGAGTATGAGGACGACGGCTCTGGTGTACTCACTCCAGTGTACGACAGTAAAATCGCCTCTACGTCACTGAACAATGGGAGTGCTCAAATCGATTTCTCAGCTGCAGAACACGTTGATGCGTTCTTAGTTGAAATCTGGACGTATGATGGTAACCCACCGGCTCAGAAACTCGTGTCAGCGAGTAGTAACAACCTCGCTTGGTGAGAAAAAGAGGAAAATACGAATTGCCCCGTTTTACGGGGCTTTTTAATGGCTTGCTACTCAACAACACAGTACAATGCGGGGAAATATTCGATTCAAATCACATTATGAGCCAAGAATACAACGACGAACACTATGACGACGATGCCATTGAGATTGAAGCTATTGGTATCGAAGTTTCAAGCCATCCAATCGAGCTATACAAACTATTTAAGGTAGCAAACCTTGTTGGAGGCGGCGGTGAAGCTAAGCACTTTATAGCGGAAGGCTATGTAGCGGTGAATGGCGAGCTAGAAACGCGAAAACGACGCAAAATGTATGATGGTGACTTCTTTGAGTTTAACCAAGAATATTATGTCGTTGTATGTGACAAACCGCCTGTTGAACCTGAGGAAAGAAAACAACTGCAACCTAAACAGCCAGAGGTAGCAGCGCCTTCGTCAAAACAAAAAAAGCAGAACAAGCAGCAAAAAAAGACGAGAGAGCAATCGGCTAAACAGAAAAAGAAATCTACTGAGCCGAATAAAGCGCGCTCTAAATCAAAAGACCCTAATAGCGGACGTGGCGGTATCGATTTTTTCTAAGACGATTTACGTTATGCGAGCAATCGATATTCGCTGTCGTTAAAGTGCCACAGTTTCCGCTGATAATAGAGGCTTAATAGCAATAGAGGAGATAACAATGAAATTTGAGGTAGATACGCATACTCATACTTATGCAAGTGGGCATGCCTACAGCACCATTATTGAAAATGCTAAAGCGGCAAAAGAACATGGATTAAAAGTCCTGTGTACTACAGATCATGCTGATTCAATGCCTGGTGCCCCTCACTTTTGGTTTTTCTCCAACCAACGTGTTATCCCAAGGTTTCTATCTGACGTTGCTATTATTCGCGGTGTAGAGGCAAATATTCTTAATGTGAATGGGGACATTGATGTACATCCTACGTCATACAAAGCACTTGATTGGATTATTGGCAGCTTTCATGAGCCTGTGTTTAGACCTTCTACTAAGGAGGACCACACTCGAGCGCTCATCAATACAATTGAAAGTGGCAATGTGGATGCGCTTGGACATTTGGGAAATCCGAACTTTGACTTTGATTTTCAAAGCGTAGCGGACTGTGCGGCAGCCAATCATGTCGCAATAGAGATCAATAACTCAACGCTGAGAGGGCACAGCCGAGTCGGAAGTGTGGACCGCTGCTATGACATCGCTCGAGCAGTAAAGCGCGCGGGTGGGTACATCACTACAGGCAGTGACTCACATTTTTGCGATACCATTGGTTTATTCGAACTGACCAGTGAATTGCTGACTACGGTTGAAATGCCGACGGATAAGATTATTACTTACAACGCTCGTCAATTCTTGGATTTCCTAGAGCTGAGAGGACGCGCACCGATAGAAGAGTTTGCCGAATTCTAAGATTTGCGTAAATAACGTTTAGAAACAATTTCATTAACGTTGTAGTAACGAGATTTAGTAAACTCGGTATTCAGACCTCAGGAAACTGGGGTCTAATTGATCTTCAAAAGGAATAATAATGATAAAAATAACTACGGCTAGCCTGCTTACATCAGTTCTTTTATTTTCTACTAGTACTCTAGCAGAGGAGGTGGACCTCAAGAAGAACATGCAAGCCATGAAATTAGCATTTAAACAAGCAGCAGAAGCTCAGTCCATTGACGAAATGCGCAAACCAGTACTTGATTTGGAAAATCTAATTGCCGACTCAAAGCAAGGTGATTATCCACCAGAGAAAACAGAATTGTATTTGGAAGGTTTCAAAAAGCTGTCAGGCGCGGTAAGTGAAGTCAATGCGGAACTGGATCAGGGTGACCTTGAAGCGGCCAAGCAATCATTACGTGAAGTGGACAGCTTGAGATTGGAGTACCATGACAAGCGTAATCCAAGTATTTGGAAGCGTCTGTTTGGTTAACTGATATCGAATTCGGACATTAAAAAGGAGCACTCTTTGAGTGCTCCTTTTGATTTAGGTTAAATAGGTAGCGCTATGCCTGTGCAAACTTAAAGGTTCGGTAGCCCCCAATTAAGTTCTTGGCTTTATAGCCATTATTCACTAATTGACGATATGCAACGTTACCGCGTAACCCCACTTGGCAGTAAATAATGATCTCTTTATCTTTAGGAAGCTCATCCATACGTTGGCGCAGCTGATCTACGGGTATATTAATTGCGCCGTCAATGAAACCAACGTTTTCTAACTCACCTGGATTACGTACATCCAACAACAACTGGTTGTCGCTCAAATTATCTATTTCATCGAAATGTATCGGTGTTGCATCACCTTTTAAAATATTATTGGCAACGAAGGCTGCTTGGTTGATGACATCTTTGGCGCTGCCATAAGGGGGAGCGTAAGTTAGTTCAAGATGTTGTAGCTGCTCTACGGTCATTCCTGCACGTTGAGCCACAGCTAAAACATCGATACGTTTATCAATGCCGTCTTTTCCTGCTGCTTGCGCACCAAGAATTTTGCCAGTTTCGGGGCTAAACAATAGCTTTAACGAGACTATTTCCGAACCAGGGTAATAACCGGCATGACTAGCGGTATGTACGTATACTTTCTCGTACGCGATATTATCACGTTTAAGCAACTTTTCGTTTTTACCCACGGACGCTACAGCAAGATCGAAGATCTTAACAATCGCAGTACCTTGTGTGCCTTGATAACTCTCTTTACGGCCTAACATGTTGTCAGCAGCCATCCGACCTTGACGATTAGCAGGCCCAGCTAACGGAACGAAGCTAGGTTTTCCTGTGATGAAATCAGGATCTTCAACAGCATCGCCTACTGCATAAATATACGGGTCGCTGGTTTGTAGGTGTTCGTTGACCGAGATACCACCAAACGCGCCAAGTTCGAGGTCTGCGTTTTGGGCTAGGGTATTTTCCGGTCTGACACCAATAGACAAGATAAGCATATCAGTATTTAACGCATCGCCATTGTTTAATGTTAAACGTAACTTGCCTTGTAAATGTTGATGTTCGTTTGTCTCTCCAGCATTTTGATCGGCAATATGTTCATTCGGAATATACTCAACAGATTCAAGTGCTGCACTCAATCTGAGATCAATGCCTCTTTGTTTAATCTCTGCATGTGCAAAACCTGCCATTTCTTTATCAACGGGCGTCATCACCTGATCGGCCATTTCTATTAAGGTGGTACTGATTCCTAGCTGGTGGAAAGCTTCCATCATTTCTAATCCGATAAAGCCACCGCCAACGACTGTTGCATGCTCAGGCTTATTCATTTGAATCGTCTTTATGATTCGATCCATATCGGGGATATTGCGAAGGGTATGAGTCAATGGGTTATCAATGCCTGGTATGGTCGGTACAAATGGAGCCGCGCCAGGACTTAGTAATAGAAAGTCATAACTTTCAGAATATTCACTACCATCAACGAGGTTGCGAACAGTAACAAATTTGTTCTGTTTATCGATGGAAATGACTTCGTTCATAACACGAACGTCAACATTAAAACGAGCGAGGAAACTCTCTGGAGTTTGAAGTAATAACTTTGAACGGTCGGTGATATCTCCACCTATGTGATAGGGAAGACCACAATTTGCAAATGAAACGAAAGGTCCGCGCTCAAACATGATAATTTCGGCTTCTTCACTCAAACGTCGAGCTCTTGCTGCTGCAGATGCGCCACCTGCAACTCCGCCTACGATTAAAATCTTAGTCATACTTTACCTCTGTCAGTGTCGTTTAGGTGCGATGTTCTAAACGTGCATTCAATGTTCATTTGTCGTTACTATATCAATAAGATTAGAAAAGTCTAATGTAAAATTATCTAAATATTAAAAAGCTAATTAAGTATTGACTAAAGTAATAAATTGGATAGATAATGCGCGCTATGCAAAATGATCAAATCGTGGAGACTGCCGTTGTGGACTTAATGGAAATGAAAAGCCGAGTCATCGATGTAGCGGATGTACTCAAAACATTATCACACCCTGATAGGCTATTTGTTTTATGCCAGCTTGTAGATGGCGAACAAGGTGCAGGCCAGCTTCAGTCCAACTCAAACCTAAGCCAGTCTGCTTTCTCCCAACATCTGTCAGTATTGAAGAAAGCAGGGCTAGTAGGGATAAGAAAAGAAGCTCAACATGTCTATTACTCTTTAAAAGATCAGAGAGTTGCAGGGCTTATAAGCCAATTACATAGTTTATATTGCCATTGATAGGGCTTTCTGTAGTGGGTTCAATTTGCGAAATTTTCGTTAAGTTTCGCCACTAACATTATTTTTAGATTTAACTCTTAGTGAGGTAACAATGGAGTTTTCAATTCCGTGGGCATCGTTATTAGGCGGCATGATGCTAGGGCTTTCCGCGACTATTTTACTATTGTTCAACGGCAAAGTAGCGGGTATTAGCGGCATAGTGAGCAAAATCTATAAAGGAAGAGCCGGCGATACAAGCTGGCGTGTATTGTTCGTATTGGGAATGGTTGTCGGCGGAGTAGCAACCGCAAAATGGTTTGGATTAGCCCCTGTTGCTATGGTCGTGTCAACACCATTAGTTCTTATCTCAGGTTTACTCGTGGGTATGGGTACTAAATTAGGCAATGGCTGTACAAGTGGCCATGGTATTTGCGGAATGGGTCGACTATCTGTTCGATCAGTAATGGCGACTGTAACCTTTATGGTGGTGGCCATGTTGACCACATTTGTTATGACACACGTGCTTTAGGAGTTTTGAATATGCAAAGGTTGATATCTATCGTTGCAGGTTTGCTATTTGGCGCAGGTATGATCATCTCAGGCATGAGTGACCCGAAGAATGTCATTGCTTTTCTCGACGTTACTGGCCATTGGTCACCTGATTTGGCGTTTGTAATGGGTGGAGCATTATTGGTATTTGCACCAAGCTATTGGCTAATCATCCGCAAGAGAAAGGAGCCAGTATGTGCAGATTCATTCTGCTTGTCCGACAACAAGAAAATTGATAGTCAGCTACTAAGCGGTGCCGCTCTGTTTGGGTTAGGTTGGGGGATTGCAGGTATCTGCCCGGGACCCGCAATTGCATCGATGGCAAACGGCAGTTATAGCGTATTGGGTTTTGTTGTCACTATGTTGGTTGGTATGTTCATTGGCGATAATATCTCAAGGAAAGAAAACGGAAAACAAGCAGCGTAGTGGCTTACCGTATTTATTGGATTACTCCTCAACTAAAGTGACATTACAGCGTTATGCCCACCAAGAAGATCACTCTTGAAGGTTGGGTTAAGTAATAACCAAAATACTGTAAACATCAAAATTGGAAATGTCATCTCTAGTTAATCATACAACTCTATCGATAAAGGGCAGTGATCACTCATTTGGTGCTTTAGCACGTCCTCGAGTGGCATGAGACTTTGAACAGCAGGACTTGTTCTTAACTCTGGACTGACGATGATGTGATCGATGAGAGAGCGAAATTGGTGTATTTTGTCGTTATTCTTGCGAGATTTTACTTTACACGTGGCTTTAGTTTGCTGAGAGGTTAAACGCGGCGCAGTATCTAGACCATTGGTGATTGTCTTCCATAACCAATCGCCGTTATACGCTAGGTTGTGATTGAAATCACCCAACAAAATGTATAACTCGTTTTGTTGTTCGACCTGCTTTAGCCAACTATTTATGACTTTTCCTTGTTTTTTTAAAGTATGACATGAGTTTTGATTGACGAATTTTCCCGAGCAACCGGCTTTTAAGTGCACTGACAACAGGTTTATTGTTTTGTTGTCCACGTTAAGTTTGATTGTAGAAGCAAATCTTAGTTTGCTACCTGTACTAAGAGGGAAGTCCGCTGCGTCTTTGATGGACAAACCCTTTTTCACAGCGAAGCCAGTGTATTGGTTAATCGCGGAGAATTGATGTTGTTTATTAGATGGTAGTGCACGATCCGACAAATAAATGTCGTAATCGTTGCCAACTATTTTACGGATGGCTTCCTGACTATCTACTTCTTGAAACGCTAACACGGAGGGCGAGAGGACTTCAAATTGACGTGCTAAAGCGAGAAAGTCGTCCTTGCCCCTTTGACTTGCTTCGAACTTTGATGATGGATTAAGCGTTAACCATTCAATATTCCATGTAGTAAACGTTGTTGCTGACACCAATGTAGGAAAAAGTGATATTCCAATTACTAAAGAAAATAACCACTTGTAATAACTTAATGTTCTTTTCATCGCACTTGCCATTTTAAAATTCCCTCACAGCCAATGTGCCGCAAGCGTTACTAAAATTGCAACCAAAAATGCGTTAAATTTCGTGAAAAATTTTGTTTTTCCTTCATATGAGATCTACTTCATCTAGATCGAATTCTTCTTGCTCAGTAGCCAATTTTTATTGATCTGAATCAATACTTTGGTTTGGTGCTTTTCGTTAAATACACCACAATATATTGTGTCAGAATAAAAAGTAACAACCCTATATAGTGTATTTGTGGATAACTCTGTGAGTATACTTTGGGTAAGGAGAAAGGGTGAAAACAATCGTAATCAAGAGAGACGGCTCTCGTGCTCCGTTTACAAAGGATCGTATTGAAGCTGCTGTGGTAAGTGCGGCGGAACATGCAGATAAAGAGCTCGAAATCTACGCTAAAAATGTGGCTTTAGCGGTAGAGCTCAAACTGCAGGATTGCGAACATGTAGACATTCAAGAAATTCAAACAGCGGTAGAGAATGAACTAATGCAAGGTCCATATAAAGGACTTGCTCGTTCGTACATTGAATATCGTCATGACCGTGATATTGCTCGTGAAAAGAAAAGCGCTCTGACTAAAGAGATCGAAGGTCTGATTGAAGAAAGCAACGCCGATCTTCTTAATGAGAACGCTAATAAAGATGGCAAGGTTATCCCGACGCAGCGTGATTTGTTGGCGGGTATCGTCGCTAAACACTATGCGAAGACTCGAATTCTTCCTAGGGACGTTGTGCAAGCACACGACGAAGGCGACATCCATTATCACGATCTTGATTACGCGCCTTTCTTCCCGATGTTTAACTGTATGCTCATTGATTTAAAAGGCATGTTAACGCATGGCTTTAAGATGGGTAATGCTGAGATTGATACTCCTAAATCAATTTCAACTGCTACAGCTGTAACCGCACAGATTATTGCCCAAGTGGCAAGTCATATTTATGGTGGCACAACGATTAACCGTATTGATGAAGTCTTAGCGCCTTACGTAAAAGCAAGCTATGACAAACATCTTCAAATTGCTCAAGAGTGGGACATTCACCAGCCAGAAGCATTTGCTCAAGCTCGTACGGAGAAAGAATGTTATGACGCATTCCAATCATTAGAGTACGAAGTCAACACCTTGCACACTGCCAATGGTCAAACACCATTTGTTACTTTCGGCTTTGGACTTGGTACGAGTTGGGAGTCAAAACTTATCCAACAGTCGATTCTGAAGAATCGAATCGCTGGTCTTGGCAAAAACAGCAAAACAGCAGTATTCCCTAAATTGGTGTTTGCAATCAAAGATGGCTTAAATCATAAGTCTGAAGATCCGAACTACGATGTTAAACAGCTAGCGTTAGAGTGTGCGTCTAAGCGTATGTACCCAGATATTTTAAACTACGATAAAGTGGTTGAAGTAACGGGGTCATTTAAAACGCCAATGGGTTGTCGTAGTTTCCTTGGTACATACGAAGAAAACGGTGAACTTCAACATGAAGGGCGCAATAACCTTGGTGTTGTGAGCTTGAACCTTCCTCGCATTGCTATCAAAGCCAATGGTAGTGTTGAGAAGTTTTATGAGTTATTAAACGACCGTTTAGTGCTGGCGCGTAAAGCTCTTGAAACACGTATTAGTCGTCTAGAGAAAGTTAAGGCTCGTGTTGCCCCAATCCTTTATATGGAAGGCGCATGTGGTGTACGTCTAAAAGCAGACGACTCTATCGCACCAATTTTTAAGAATGGTCGTGCTTCAATTTCTCTTGGTTACATTGGTATTCATGAGATGGTTACGGCTCTATTTGGTAATGACGTTCATATGTACGATGACAATACTATGCGCGACATGGCGCTTAATGTTATCAAGCACATGAAGCAAGTGGTAAACCAATGGGCTGAAGAAACCGGCTACGCATTTAGCTTGTACGGTACGCCAAGTGAAAACCTATGCAGTCGTTTCTGCCAAATTGATACTAAAGAATTTGGGATCATCGAAGGGGTGACAGACAAAGGCTACTACACCAATAGCTTCCACTTGGACGTGCAAAAGAAAGTTAATCCATACGACAAGATTGACTTTGAAATGCCTTACCCAGAAATCTCCTCTGGTGGTTTCATTTGTTACGGCGAATTCCCAAATATGCAGCGTAACATTGAAGCATTAGAGAATGTATGGGACTACAGTTACACGCGCGTTCCTTACTATGGTACGAATACACCAATTGACGAGTGTTATGAGTGTGGCTACATGGGAGAGTTTGACTGCACTAGCAAAGGCTTCACTTGCCCTAAATGTGGTAACCACGACTCTACTCGAGTATCTGTAACGCGTCGTGTATGCGGTTATTTAGGTAGCCCAGATGCGCGCCCATTTAACTTTGGTAAACAAGAAGAAGTTAAACGTCGCGTTAAGCACCTTTAATATCATTTACTAAGAACCAAGAGAGTCAATATATGAATTATCATCAGTATCATCCTATCGACGTAGTCAATGGACCTGGTACGCGTTGTACTCTCTTTGTTTCGGGTTGTGTTCACCAATGTCGAGGCTGCTATAACCAAGCGACATGGTCTTTGCATTCAGGACATAGCTTTACCGATGAGATGGAAGATCGGATCATTGCGGATCTAAACGATACTCGTATTAAGAAGAGAGGTTTATCGTTATCTGGAGGAGACCCGTTACACCCCTCTAATGTAAGCCGCATACTACGGCTGGTGGAACGAGTAAGGCGTGAATGTCCCGATAAAGATATCTGGCTTTGGAGCGGTTATTTGTTACAGGAGCTGTCACCTGAGCAACAACAAGTGATTGACCTAGTAGACGTGCTTGTCGATGGCAAATTCGAGAAAGAGTTGGCTGACCCAGAGTTAGAATGGCGGGGCAGTTCGAATCAAGTGATTCATCGATTCAAACAGTTTTAATATAAAAGAGGGAGCGCAATGCTCCCTTTACTATGTACACTCCGAATTAATCCTGTTTATAACAAAACTATTTCAATATTTTTAATCTAATGCTAACGTGATGCCACTACTTGAATTTCAAAGGGTTGTGACTTTCATGTTCTCTCAATTACCCGAGCCTGTGCTCGATCCTATTCTTTCCTTATCCGTTGCTTTTAGAAATGATGAACGTGCCGACAAAGTTGATTTAGGCATTGGCGTTTATCGTAACAGTGACGGGCAAACTCCAATAATGAAAGCCATTGCTGAAGCTCAGCGCATTGTCACTACGGAACAACAGACTAAAGCTTATGTTGGTCTTGCTGGGTGTGAAGAGTTTAACCAAAGTATTGCTAAAGTCGTGTTTGGTGAAACACCTATTTATGACCGTATGTCCGTCATTCAAACTCCGGGCGCGAGTGGTGGTTTGCGTATGTTGGGAGATTTACTAAATGTTGCTCAGCCAGGGACAACGGTTTGGCTTTCGAACCCAAGCTATGTCAACCATAAACCAGTAATGGAAGCAGCGGGTCTACAGGTTAAGTATTATCGCTACTTTGACCCAGCAACTAAACAGGTTGACCGTGATTTAATGCTATCTGATATTGCTCAAGCAGGACAAGGCGACGTCGTATTGCTTCATGGATGTTGTCACAATCCAACTGGCGCTGATATATCGTTAGAAGATTGGAAAACCATCACAGAGCTAAGCGTGAAAAATGGTTTTGTACCATTTGTTGATGTCGCTTATCAAGGCTTCGGTGACGGCTTAGAGCAAGATGCATATGGTCTTCGACATATGGCTGAAAATGTTGAAGAAATGCTCCTTACTACTTCATGTTCTAAGAACTTCGGGCTATATCGTGAACGCACTGGAGCAGCGATCGTCATTGGTAAAAATGCGACTGAGGCTGCGAACGCGAAAGGTAAACTGCTTACACTAGCTCGAGCGACGTACACAATGCCACCGGACCATGGTGCAGCATTGGTCAAAACCATCTTGGCCGATGAATACTTAACCAACATGTGGTCAACGGAACTGACTGAAATGCAACAACGATTGGTTGCATTGCGTGATGGCCTTTGTAAAGAATTGAAAAATACTCATTCATCTGATCAATTTGACTTTATCATGTCTCACAAAGGCATGTTTACTGTGCTAGGATTTACTCCAGAGCAAATGCAGCGTTTGCGTAATGACTTTGCTATTTACGGTGTAGACGATGGGCGAATTAACATCGCTGGCTTATCTGAGTCGCAACTGCCCTATGTAGCCAATGCGCTGATTGCTGTCAGTCAATAATCGATGAGCATTTTTGCACGTCACAGAAATAGAATTAATAAAGGTGAATGAATGAAACCGTGGAAAGTGATTTTACCACTGATGTTAAGTGGTGGCTTAGTAGCTTGTTCTACTACACCAACTGAGCCAGTGACTCCACCACAAGTTGAACAGCCTAAGCAAGACACTGAAGCTGCAAAATCAGAAAAAGAAACCGAAAAAAGTGCAACTGAAACTGAGAGCACAAAAACAGAAAGTGATACTCAGAAAGTACAACCAGAGAAAGAGACAAAACCCGCAGAGAAACCTGAGGCTAAACCAGAAAAGCCAGTCGCTAAGCCTGCGCCAGTGAAAAATGAAGAGGGTAAACTGATACTAGGTGAGCAAGAATATGTTCGTTTAGTTGATATGAAAGTTACGACTAAAGCTCGAATAGACACTGGGGCTACCACATCGTCACTGAGTGCCGTCGATATCGTTCCATTTGAACGTGATGGTAAAGAGTGGGTTAAGTTCAAGGTAAAGCATAGTGGTGTAGAGTCTAAAGAGATGAGTATGCCAGTTGAACGTTGGGTGAAAGTAAAACAGTCTAGTTCCGAAGAAAGCGATAAACGCCCAGTTATTGTATCCGTCATTAAGATTGGTGATATGACTAGCAAGACTGAGTTTACTTTGGCTGACCGTACGCATCTCAAATACCCAGTGTTATTAGGTCGTAGTTTCTTTAGAGATATTGCTCTTGTGGATGTGAGTCGTAAATACGTCCAACCTAAACCAAGCAATAAATAATCCAAGTAACCGGTAATAAAAAATGGCTTTCCAATCGGAAAGCCATTTTTTATATTAGAAGCTAGAAGTTAAATGCAACAGACATTTCGACTTGGTTTCCGTAGGTTCCGTTGTCAAATATGGCGGCACCGAGTGAAAGCACGTCTGTTGAATGGAAACGTGCGCCCACTTTCCAAATGAATTTAGTGTCATCATGCCCGTTAAGCATACCAATTCGAGCATCACCTTCCACATTTTGAAGGAACCAAATACGGGAGCCGATATTAAACTCAGATGCGAAGTCTGTATTCCACTTGTCGTGGCTCTTTGTTTTTATGTTATGCACTAGTAATTGTCCATACACATCTGCGAATTGACCAGCTGGTCCGTTAAAACCAATACCGCCAGCCACGTCCCAATCACCTTCAAATCGACTGTCGCCACGAAGTATAAAGTGGGTGTTTTCTGTGAAAAACGTTGTAAATTCAGCTCCAACAGTACCAGGATCGGCGCCTAAGCGAACTTGAAAAGCATTGTAGTTGAAGTTGTTAGCGTAAACCAACGAAGGGGCGGCGACTGCCAATGATAATAGGGCAGTACGGCTTGCTTTACCTAGCATGAGAACTCCGTGATGAATTGATGTCGACATAGTCTCTAAAAATGAGTTTGTCCAGTATATAGAAAAATGGTCTGCAAAATACAGACCATTTTTGACTAAGTCGAACTTTTCTTTACATTATTTGAATGTGGTCAACCTCAATTTCTGGTGTATTTCCACCTTCGTACTCTCCGAAAATTCTTACTTTAGTTTCATTATTAATAGGTGTAGTTAATCGCGCATCGTCCATATCTACTTGAATTTCAGCATCACCGTCACTGAAAATAAACTTATCGTCCCGAACTTGACGAACTAAATAGCCATCAACAATAACGTTTTTCTCAGTAAACATACTGGTATCAGTTAATAGCTCGGTTACAGAAATCGTTTCAACCGGCCCTGTATATACGACGCTAGGCGATTTAGAATCATGGTGCCCACCGTCTTTTGCTAACACAAGAGTTGGAGTAAGAATTAGTGCCGCTGCTAGACTCAATACCGTTTTTTTCATAACTTGGTTCCTTTTAGAGTGTCTCTTTAGTTGTCGATTACTATTAAAACGTAGTTAAGCTTAACCATTGCTGAGTGTGGCATTCATTTTCCATTCACTGAGGTTTTTTAGGCTGTCGGTTGGGTCTGAGGAGTAAAAAAGGTAAACTTACCAAAGACTTCATAGCAATTTGAGAATATATGCGTCGCACTTCACAAGCTCTAATGGTTCAAGGAACAACTTCAGACGCAGGTAAAAGCGTCTTAGTGGCAGGATTATGCCGGGTCTTAGCGCGGAAAGGGATCAGTGTTGCCCCATTCAAGCCTCAAAACATGGCATTGAACAGTGCCGTCACGAAAGATGGCGGCGAAATAGGCCGTGCGCAAGCTGTTCAAGCGCAAGCAGCTCGTGTTGACGCGACAGTGGACATGAATCCGGTTCTGATTAAACCCAATTCCGATACTGGTGCTCAAATTATCATTCAAGGCAAAGCTTTTGCTAATATGGATGCAGTTGGCTTCCACGACTACAAAAAAGTGGCTATGCCTTATGTTCTTGATTCTTTTTCTAAACTAGCCAATCATTTCGACGCCATCATGATCGAAGGTGCAGGAAGCCCAGCAGAGATCAATCTTAGACAAAACGATATTGCCAATATGGGTTTTGCTGAAGAAGCCGATGTTCCTGTTATTATTGTGGCAGACATCGACCGTGGAGGAGTATTCGCTCATTTATACGGTACATTAGCATTGCTATCTGAGAGTGAACAGAATCGAGTCGTTGGTTTTGTTATTAATCGCTTTCGGGGTGACATTTCATTGCTAGAGCCAGGGCTTGAATGGTTAGAACAAAAAACAGGGAAGCCAGTAATTGGCGTAATCCCTTTTATACACGGCCTTAATATCGAAGCAGAAGACGCCATCACTGCGGAGTACGTGACCGCCGAAACAACTAAACTAAGGGTCGTGGTTCCCATACTTACTCGTATTAGTAATCACACCGATTTTGACGCTCTCCGATTACATCCTGAAATAGACTTTCGATACGTTGGTAAGGGAGAGCGAATCGATAATGCTGATTTGATTATTCTTCCGGGCACGAAATCTGTTAGAGATGACCTTAGCTATCTGAGAGAGCAGGGGTGGGATAAGGATATCTATCGACATCTACGATTTGGCGGAAAGGTGATGGGAATCTGTGGTGGATTTCAAATATTAGGCAAGCACATTACCGATTCACTCGGTATCGAAGGAAAAATCGGAACTAGTGATGGTTTAGCCTTACTTGATGTTGACACTGAACTACTCCCAGAGAAACAGCTGACCAACGTCACTGGTGTGTTATCTCTTGAAGGTACAAGCGTAAGCGTTTCTGGTTATGAAATACATGCGGGACAAAGCAAGGTTTCAAGCCAGCCACTTATTGAACTCAGTATTGGCACGAAAGATGGTGCTATTAGTGAGGATAATCAAGTAATTGGAACCTACCTTCATGGCATACTGGACTCTTCCGAATTTGTATCTTTATTGGTGCGCTGGGTAAACGGAGAGTCTGTTTCTAGTTATTCGATTAACGATGAAAAGGAACAAGCGCTGGATACGATAGCGGATGCTCTCGAAAACCACCTAGACCTTCAACAACTCTGGCCAGACTTGGGTTTCACAAACTGATGAAAAAGTTATTAATTTTACTTTTAGTTACACTGTCACCAGTAACATTGGCGGCAACGCTTAATATATACGCTGCGTCTTCTATGACGAATGCCGTTGATGAATTAGCCAGTGAGTTTAATCAGCAATCAAATGTTGATGTAGTAAAGGTTTATGGTGGTTCTTCTTCTATAGCACGTCAGATTTATCAGGGCGCTCCAGCGGATCTTTTCATTTCTGCTAACGTTAAATGGGTGGACTATTTAATAAAGAAAGGGACAGTCGAAGCAGAAAATGTATCCAACATTGCACAAAATCGGCTGGTGTTAATCAAAAATAACGCCGTATCACATAAAAGTGCGTTTGTGTTCGATTCTGCGAAGAGTTGGGACCAATGGTTAAATGGTGAACGTTTGGCGATAGGGACTGTGTCCTCTGTACCCGCTGGTATCTATGCCAAACAATCGCTCGAATCTTTAAATGTTTGGGCGTCTGTACGTTCTCATTTAGCGCCAGTTAATAATGTTAGACAAGTATTAGCTTTGGTTGAGAGAAATGAGGCTCCATTGGGGATCGTCTATAAAACTGATGCGATGGCAAGCGATTCTGTTGATGTAATCGGCGCTTTTCCTGACACGACCCATGATCCTATTATTTACCCGCTAGTTAAATTGAATTCTCGCCACGAGACCCAAGAGTTTGTAGAGTTTATTCAGTCTCAATCAGGCCAGCAAATCTTGGCCAAATACGGATTTTCGCCATTGGATGGTAACCAATAAGCATGTTAACAGACTACGAAATTCAAGCATTACAGTTAAGCCTGAAGGTAGCTGGTGTAGCTATAGTTTGGCTTATACCGATAGGTGTTTTATTAGCGTGGATCCTAAGTAAGAAAGAGTTTTACGGCAAGAGTATTCTCGATAGTTTGATTCATCTTCCTCTCGTACTTCCTCCCGTGGTTATTGGCTATCTATTACTGATTTCTATGGGCAGACAGGGCGTTATAGGAAAGTTCATTTATGACCTTACAGGCATTAGTTTCAGCTTTAGTTGGCGGGGAGCGGTTGTAGCTTGCATCATTGTATCGCTCCCACTAATGGTTCGCTCTATTCGCCTCTCAATGGATAGCGTCGATCAAAAACTAGAGCAAGCTGCGCGTACGCTTGGTGCTACGCAATTAAAGGTTTTCTTTACCATCACTTTGCCTCTCGTTATTCCAGGAGTGATTAGCGGAACTATGCTCTCATTTGCCCGAAGTTTGGGAGAGTTTGGGGCTACGATAAGTTTTGTGTCGAATATTCCTGGTGAAACACAAACTATTCCACTCGCTATGTACAACTTCTTAGAGACCCCTGGTGCGGAAGATGCGGCGATGAGGCTATGTATTATCTCGATTGTTATTTCTCTTGCATCCCTCTATTTTGCAGAAGGACTAAATCGTTGGATGAGTAAACGATTGGGTGTAGCGAAATGAATAGAATAAGTCTCGACGTAAAAAAGAACTTCTCTGATAGAAGCTTTCACTTAAAAACACAGCTACCAGCGAAAGGTATTACGGCCATATTTGGACGCTCTGGAGCAGGAAAAACGACGTTGATTAATTTGGTCAGCGGCTTGGTAACACCAGATTCTGGGCTAATTGAAGTCGCAGATCGCGTTTTGTTCGACTCTAGCTTAAAACTTGATGTAGCGATTGAAAGTAGGCAAGTGGGTTACGTGTTCCAAGACGCAAGATTATTTCCCCATATGACTGTCAGTCGCAATTTGCGTTACGGCGTCACGGGTTGCGACCCAGCGTATTTCAATGAAATTGTTGGGCTTTTAGCTATTGGGGATTTACTAAATCGTTATCCAAGCAGCCTGTCAGGAGGAGAGAAACAGCGTGTTGCAATCGGAAGAGCACTCCTAAGTAAACCACAAATTTTGTTAATGGATGAGCCATTAGCGTCATTGGATATTTCACGTAAACGTGAACTAATGCCGTTTTTAGAGAAACTATCGCACTCTATTGATATTCCAATTCTCTATGTCACTCATAGTTTGAATGAAATCCTTCGTCTTGCTCAGCATCTAGTAGTCATCGAAGATGGCAAAGTTGTGGAGAGTGATACCATTGAGAACGTTTGGAGTTCACCGATTATGCAGTCGTGGCAATCATTTTCAGATAGAAGTTCCTTGTTTAAGGGAGAGATTCTGGAGCAAAACAGTTATTACGGGCTTACGAAAGTAGCGCTAACTGAACAGCATTATTTATGGGTTCAACACACAGAAGGCGTGATAGGTGAACATGTTCGATTGAGAGTAAGAGCAAGTGATGTATCCATTGCGCTGGAACGCCCAAGTAAAACATCGATCCGTAATATTTTATCTTGTACGGTAGAAGCTATTCATCTGGGAGGCAAAGGCACATCAAGGCAGAGTGTGGAAGTCATTCTCTCACTGACAAATCAACAAAAATTGATAGCAACAGTTACTCAGTGGGCTATTGATGACCTTGCGCTAGAAGTTGGCCAGAAAGTGTATGCTCAGATAAAAGGTGTCAGTGTCTCTCAAAGAGATGTGGCGATCGAACCGCAAATATAGAAAAGGTCGCGAATTCGCGACCTTTTAAACGAGAACAAAGTACTTTATTTCTCAAATACTTCTTTAAAATCACGCTTCAGAATAGCATCACGACGCGCTTTCTTAATCTGCTTAACCATATCACGAATACAGTTGCTTAAGACTTTATCCAGCAGTTGAGCTCGATAGTCTTCTTTCTCTTCGTCAGTCATGTCGGCAGGGAAATCCATCGTTGTGAATTCTTCCATTGTGCTGACGCCCGCAAATGCTTGACTAACTGAAATTAAAGCATGGAACTGCTCAAAGTTATCAAGGATATTTTGTGCACTGGCAGGTAATGTGTCCCAAGCTTCACGCACAGCTTCTTCAGTCACCTCGTGAATGGAAACCACCATGTTATGCAATTCTTCAGGCACGTCATCAAACGTGATTACTTGACGTAATTCTGGGGATACCAACTCTAAGTCAACTTTGGTTGCTTCGTTATTTTGTGTCTCAGACATACTACTATCTCAGTGTGTAAAATTGCGCCTATCCTAGGAGAAGCGATGTAAAAGTCAATAATAATCGAAGTCTCAGTAAAAATCCTCCCGATATTGGACAAATCAACCTTATCAATACGTTAAAACTCTGATTAAAGTGGGACTGGATGAATATTGTCCTAATATGTGTTATATCTGACTCATTAGGGTTGGCGTGCAATTACAGGAAGGCTTATGACACCCATGGATTCTTCAATGAGAATTCTTCTCGTAGATGATGCGCAACTAGAACGGATGCAGCTTCAAATTCGACTTAAACAACTTGGTCATGTAGTAGAAGTCGCCGCGAGCGGAAGAGAGGCGTTAGCCTTATACCCATCGTTCGATCCAGAGCTTGTACTACTAGATATATCAATGCCTGAAATGGATGGTTTTCAAGTGGCTGCGGAAATACGTGAACGCTATCAAGCAGACTGGATTCCGATTATTTTTCTGAGTAGTCATGATGAACCTGAAATGATTGCAAAAGCTATCAGAGCGGGTGGTGATGATTACTTAGTTAAGCCAGTTAATAAGATAGTGCTACAATCCAAACTTGTTGCTATGCAACGTATAGCTCATATGCGTCGTGAACTTAAACAAGCAAGTGCACAACTACAAGAAGCTAACAGGGCACTGCAACACAAAGCAAATGAAGATGGGCTGACTAAACTATTTAACCGCCGTTATATGGACGAAAAACTCACAGAACTTATTCAATGGCACGGTCGTCATCAGATGCCGCTCTCGGTTATTTTGATGGACGTCGATCACTTTAAGGCGTTCAACGATAATTATGGCCATACTGAAGGTGATCAATGTTTAATCAACATTGCTCAATTTCTCGATGTGATGTTTATTCGTAGTGGTGAATATGTCGGCCGATATGGCGGCGAAGAATTTGTTATTTTACTTAGTAAATGTGATATTCGTGAAGCAGAAGAGAACGCAGCTAGAGTCAGAGAAGGGATCTCTCAGTTAAACATTCCCCACCAGTTCTCTCACACCACGGACAGAGTGACATTGTCACTTGGTGTATTTAGTTTGGTTCCAACTGGGACTGAGACCATCAACGAGCTGTATGAAAGTGCTGACAAACTGCTTTATCAAGCAAAACGAACCGGTCGAAACAGGTACGTTTCCCAAATTGAAGGCGATATCATTAGTACAACCTCGTGAGTCTGGCGTAAAATTTACGTTATGAGCTCCTCATTTTATGAGGAGCTTTTTTATGTTGTTCCACTAGATAACTTCCTAAATTACATACTGTTACCCACAATTATTCAAAGTGGGGCTATTATTAAGATATTTCCACAATGGGTAGAAAGCTGTGTCCAAGGCTCGTTTCGTTTCTTTGATGTGTTTTACAACTTTATCTTCTCACAGCGCAGCTGAGCCTGAATTCCGTGATTTGTTTGAAGAAGATTTCGCAGCAGCTATCATTCTCACAGACAGTGATGCTCTTACATTAGGGTTCAAAGACTTTGATCCAAGCTCAGTACTCAATATTGATAACGACGAAATTGGCTCGCAAGAGGCGCTTGATCGACGCAAAAACATTGCTGTCTCTGCGTTACCGCTTACCTTTTCGTTAAATGATGATGACAGTTTCCAACAGAGGCTAACACTTAGGTTTTCAGCGCTCAGAATTCAAGACCAAATCGTAGATGCACCAGATAGCCATACCAAATATGTTTTAGGTGCGTTTACAGGCTATGAACAAGAAATACAGTTCTCTAAACACTGGACGTTTGAGACAGGCATAGGAGTACACCTTCAATATCTGCACAGTGATTATGATTTTCAATCTCCTTATTCAAAATTACTTCAGCCGTTCCTAGATGGCAAAGTCGTCAATACGTCTGCGTGGGCAGCTAGTTTGCAACCTAAAGTCGGCTTCAATTACCACAAATACAAACCGTGGGGGGAAGTGAAGTTTAATTCAACCTTCAACTATTTCTCAGGGGTAGGTTGGGGAAAAGCAAATGATGGGGATGTGGGAACGCCTGAAGGCTGGTATTGGTCCAATGAAGCCAAATTATTTTATGATGTAACTGATTGGGGGCGTTCAGTTCAGACTATTTACACAAGTCTTAGGCGAGTCGATATTGGAGGGGATACTGTCGGTATGCTTGGAACTCCTCATTACTACGAAGGTACGGTCGGTTGGCTAATGACACCTCCGTTTAAGATTGAGTTTGTTGATAATATCGGGATTGGATTAAGTATTAACTATGGAAGTGACCTCAAAGGGGGTAGCATAGTCCTGTTTTTCAACCAAGATTAATTCACGTAGGACAGTATCAGCGGGCGCACTGAACTTGGTTGCGTCCCTTTTCTTTGGCGCTATATAACGCTTTATCTGCTTTCTTTAAAACTTCTTCTGGTTTTTTTGTGCTTTTGCTGTCTGCTGCACCAATACTTACAGTGATACTTACTGTTGAACCTTTGTTGCTCGCACTACGTTGTTTTGCGCCTTTTTTGTTGTCATTCGGGCGTTCGGCGTTATTTCTAATCACCATTTCATAATCCGCTATCTTCTCTCTCAATTCATCAAGATAGACTTTACTGTCCTTGGCTGTTTTACCCTTAAACAGAATCGTAAATTCTTCGCCACCATATCGATAGACTCGTGCGTTCCCGCCAACAGATAACATTCGTGAAGCAACCAGTTTCAATACATCATCACCTGTATCGTGACCGTAGGTATCATTAAATTTTTTAAAGTGATCGACATCCAGCATCGCAACAGTGAACTTTCTGCCCAAATGCTTCATGTCCATTTCTAAAGCACGACGACCAGGAATGTTTGTTAGTCGATCGTTAAACGCCATTTGATGGCTGGCGGAAATAACATAAATAATGACTAAAACACCCGCTAAAGAAAACAGAGTGCTCGACATATGCGGTACATGAAAGAAAATGAATGTGCTGCTCGCAAGCAAGATACTGGTATAAACAACAGCATCAATCGGTCGATTGTAATTTAATAAGAAAATACCCGTTGCACCGGTTATAGCAAGGCTATACAAAACTAAAACCAAAGGTAAACGCGAAATTTCAGGAATGGCCAAGAGCAGATCACTGTCAAAATGGTTAAAGCCACCAGTAGCAAAGTGGCTCAATATCAAATAGCTCCATAGTAAAAAGCTTATGACAATAGCAGAGAAAAGGTACATTCCCTTGCTCAATACACCGGTATCTGGAAACAGAAACGCAAGACAACAAGCAACAGGTAGTAAAAGGCTTAACAAGGAGAGTTCTAGAAGAGTCGTTCCTGTCGATAAAGGACTTTGTAATCTTAATTGAATTACGCCGTACGCTAACAACATTGAAAGTGCCACCATAGCAATACGCGATTGTTTGAAGCTATGGCTTAGTGCGAAAGCAGTACCAAACAAAATATAGGGCAGGTTTGTAACAAAGCCGGAGTTGGCTTGAGTTGCTGCAATGATATGGTTTAAGCCTACGAGTATACCCGCAATCATGATAAGGGGAATAAATAGCCGGAACAGATTTGAGCTAGCAAAAGAGGTCGACATTAACGATATGACTCAGAGACTTAACAGTAGATTATAGTTCAACACCTTAGGATACGGTAATTTGATGTTTTGCCAAGTAATTTGTTAATGGAAGGCTCAAAACTCACGCCATATTCTCAAACTCAAGAAAAATCACTTCATTAGTTTAATGAGTTTCATAAACCTAACGTCTATATAGCGAAGCTAGAAGTAACGCAAATTGTAAACAAGATTCACTTTCCAAACGCTAATGGTTGACCAAGCGCTATAAACCCTACAACATGAATCAATCCATATAGAAAGAGGAAAAAAAGTGGGATTCTTCTCTAAGTTATTTGGTAGCTCTAAGGCTGCCGAGCCAAAAATCGTTGAGCCAGTTGAGTACAAAGGTTTTTTAATCTACCAGGAAGCGTTAGCTGAAGGTGGCCAGTATAGGATTGCGGGCAGGATTACAAAGCAATTTGGTGATGAAATAAAAGAGCATCGCTTTATTCGCTCTGACGTGGTTGGGTCTGAGTCTGATGCGAATGAGCTAATGTTAAAAAAAGCACAAATGTTCATCGACCAAATGGGAGACAGTATTTTCTAAAATCAATCCCACCACCAATATATTGATGTCGATTGATGAAGATTTATTCTGGCAAGACCAGTATTAGTTGTTTGATTTAATTGATGTTGGTCATCTGCTTGCAGCATTTATTGTCATAATATGACCTACCTACACGAAATTCCTCTGCGAAAGCGTATTATAACACTGGTAAGACCTCTATATTGAGGGTTTCGTGTGGTTTTTTTACTAAAGATGCCTGTTTAAAAGTCATTACGTTCAGTTATATGTAATGAAATATTGTTTTTTTATTACAAATAGCTTGATGTTGTGCACTTGGTTGGTTAAAAAAGAACAATACTTCTGCCAATAGTTAAGGAATAGCTATGCAAATTGGTGTGCCAAAAGAAATTCTCGCGGGAGAAACGCGAGTCGCTGCGACGCCCAAGTCGGTTGAGCAGTTACTAAAATTGGGGTTTGATGTCTCAATAGAATCACAAGCGGGTCTGCTTGCGAGTTTTGACGATTCAGCTTATGAAGCCGCTGGAGCTACCATCACTTCTTCAAAGGAAGTATGGGAGTCGGATTTAGTGCTAAAAGTAAATGCGCCTACTGATGAGGAAATTACTTTCCTTAAAGATGGAGCGAGTTTAGTGAGCTTTATATGGCCGGCCCAGAATCCAGAGTTAATGGAAAAGCTTTCAAGTAAGAACATTAACGTGATGGCTATGGATTCGGTACCGCGAATCTCTCGTGCACAGGCTTTAGATGCATTAAGCTCCATGGCCAATATTGCTGGTTATAGAGCCGTCGTTGAAGCTGCACATGAATTTGGACGCTTCTTTACTGGTCAAATTACCGCTGCTGGTAAAGTGCCACCCGCTAAAGTGCTGGTAGCTGGGGCTGGAGTTGCTGGCTTAGCTGCGATAGGTGCTGCAGGCAGTCTTGGCGCAATCGTTCGTTCATTCGACGTGCGTCCAGAAGTAAAAGAGCAAGTAGAGTCGATGGGTGCAGAGTTCTTGGAAGTTGATTACCAAGAGAACTCGGGCTCAGGTGATGGCTACGCGAAAGAAATGTCAGATGAATTCAACAAAAAAGCAGCTGAACTCTACATGGAGCAAGCTAAAGATGTTGATATCATTATTACCACGGCATTGATTCCTGGTCGACCAGCTCCAAAGCTGGTAACAAAGGAAATGGTTGATGCAATGAAGCCTGGCAGCGTTATCGTTGATTTAGCTGCAGCGAATGGTGGTAACTGCGAATACACTGTTGCTGACCAAGTGGTAACAACAGAGAACGGTGTTAAAGTTATCGGTTATACAGACATGGTAGGCCGCCTTCCAACTCAATCTTCTCAGCTCTATGCGACTAACCTAGTCAATCTTCTAAAACTTCTTTGTAAAGAGAAAGATGGCAATATTGACATCGATTTTGAAGACGTTGTACTTCGCGGTGTAACCGTAGTTAAAGAAGGTGAGGTCACATGGCCAGCACCGCCAATTCAAGTCTCTGCTCAACCAGCTCCGGCAAAAGTAGAAGTAGCTAAACCTGCGGAAAAAGTAGAAGAGCCAACGTCACCAGTGAAAAAGCTGCTGGGTCTTGCTGCTGCCGTTGGTGTATTTGGCTGGGTTGCTTCTGTTGCGCCGGCCGCGTTTTTATCTCACTTTACAGTCTTCGTATTGGCGTGTGTAGTAGGTTATTACGTGGTATGGAACGTCACACATGCACTTCATACACCACTCATGTCGGTAACTAACGCGATTTCAGGGATTATCGTTGTAGGTGCACTTCTTCAAATTGGACAAGGAAGTGGCGTTGTCACGTTTTTATCCTTTATCGCGGTATTAATAGCAAGCATCAACATTTTTGGTGGCTTTACCGTAACCAAGCGCATGCTTGAAATGTTCCGTAAAGATAAATAGGAGGCAACATGTCTGCAGGATTAGTACAAGCAGCATACATTGTTGCTGCATTATTTTTCATTATGAGTTTAGCGGGTCTGTCTAAACAGACCTCAGCACGTGCTGGTAACTATTACGGCATCGCTGGTATGGCAATCGCGTTAATTGCGACTATTTTCAGTCCTGATGCGCAAGGCTTCGGCTGGGTTATTGTAGCAATGGTAATCGGTGGGGCGATTGGTATTTTCTATGCACGTAAAGTAGAAATGACTGAAATGCCCGAGCTAGTAGCAATTCTTCACAGCTTCGTAGGTTTAGCGGCTGTTCTTGTTGGTTACAATAGTTATATTGATCCACCGGCAATCGCTAACGTTGAAATGCTTTCTGAAGCCGAAGTTCATGCTCATCATGTAATTCACATGGTAGAAGTCTTTTTAGGCGTGTTTATCGGTGCAGTAACCTTTACTGGTTCTATAGTCGCATTCGGTAAATTACGCGGGGTTATTTCATCATCGCCACTTAATATTCCGCACAAACACAAACTCAACCTTGCTGCAATTGTTGTCTCAACCTTGCTGATGATCTACTTCGTGAAAGCAGACGGCAGCATGTTTGCTCTAATTGTGATGACACTAATTGCCTTCGCATTCGGTTATCACTTGGTTGCATCCATTGGTGGTGCGGATATGCCAGTAGTCGTTTCAATGCTTAACTCATATTCTGGTTGGGCAGCAGCGGCAGCTGGTTTCATGTTAGCAAACGACCTGCTCATCGTTACAGGTGCATTGGTCGGTTCGTCAGGTGCCATCCTTTCTTACATCATGTGTAAAGCGATGAACCGTTCGTTCGTTAGTGTTATTGCCGGCGGATTTGGTCAAGAAGTGGTTATTTCAAGCGATGAAGAGCAAGGTGAACATCGCGAGACATCGGCTGAAGATGTTGCCGATATGCTTAAAAATAGCAAGTCAGTTATTATTACTCCTGGATACGGTATGGCGGTGGCTCAGGCTCAGTATCCAGTGCATGAAATCACTGAAAAATTGCGTGCTCAAGGCGTGGAAGTGCGTTTTGGTATTCACCCCGTCGCGGGTCGTTTACCTGGTCACATGAACGTTCTATTGGCGGAAGCGAAAGTACCTTATGATATCGTTCTGGAAATGGACGAAATCAACGATGACTTTAGCGAAACTGACACGGTCCTAGTTATTGGTGCAAACGACACGGTTAACCCTGCGGCTCTTGAAGACCCAAATAGTCCTATTGCTGGTATGCCTGTTCTAGAGGTTTGGAACGCGCAAAATGTTATTGTATTTAAGCGCTCGATGAATACGGGTTATGCGGGTGTACAAAATCCGCTGTTCTTTAAAGAGAACACCTCGATGCTCTTCGGTGATGCTAAAGAAAGTGTGGACGCTATTTCCAAGGCGCTTTAAAGCTCACTAAAAATGATTAAGCCAGCATATGCTGGCTTTTTTTGTGTCCGGTTATAACTACTATAACCAATAGAAACGCCGTTAGCTTGTAGTGTTTGTATTGATTTAAGCCTAATCACTCAGTGAGAACAACACTTCAATTAAGGGACTTCGATGCTAAAATCTTTTGTTTGCTTTACAATCTTTGCCGCGATTATGTCAGTTGGAATAGTGAACTATGCAAAGGACTCCAAATCTTATTATCTAGTTCATAAAAATCATCTCGCCGATATCACATCGACGCTCGACAAACGACAAGAAGCCTGTACACAGTATTTTAGTTGTTCAACAACCTCTTACTCACAGCTAAAGTACCAAGCTTGTATCGATCCGGATCGTGGAACTGCAAAGAGCATCTTGCGTCAAAAACGCATAGCTGAACTGCGTTTAGCGAAGCTAAAAGGTCGAGTTGGAAAGATCTTGACGTCATAACACGGGCTACCTTTAAGTCAGCATGGTAAATAGAACCTCAAGTCGTGTTTTCCAATAATTGACAAAATAATTGCGTGCACTTGGCGCGAATCTTGCCGATAATATGTAAATTAGTGTTTTTATATTATTGACCAGACAAGATAATTCGTTTGAAGAAACTAGCGCGCCCTTTGCTTACCATTATATCTATTGTTCTTGCTCCTCTGGCTTTTGCTGAGTCGCTACCTGAACGTATAGATAATTTCGTCAGTTTTTTTGATTTCGAACAAGCGACCGCCTCATACGATGTAAGGGTTATTCAGGCTGATTACCCGACACAGCTTCTTACACCTATATCTATGCTTCCTCAAACAAGTAAATACCCCTTGAAAGAAGTACAACAACTCTATCGGTTGGCTGAAAAGTGCAGTGGCACGTTACCACTAAGCCCTTTAATCACAGAACCTTTAGTTTTTACTAGAGCAATGTGTGGTGGTCGTAAGTTATCGACGAAATGGTTTGCGCGCAGTGGACTGATTCATCCCGGTGGTGGTACTTACGCAGCTAGGTACATCACCAAATACCCAGATAAAAAACAAGAACTTCAAAAGTTTATGCACATCAAAGAAAGAGAACTGGCAGCACCAGGTTCTCTCTTGGGTAGGCTGCAAGTGATGGATGAGCAAACTGTTATATCCTTAATCCGAGGCTCCTCAATGTTCGTTGAAAACGAGGAACTGTGGTTGAGAAGAGGCGATATTTACTATTTATTCCCTTCGAACATTTGGATCTCGAAAGCAAAAGAGGCTGGCCTCAACTTTAAACTAGCTTCTCAAACCAATACGTGTTTCGTGCAAAGAGGGAACTTATGTTGGGAAGTCGAAGATCATTCTGATGTACTTCGTATCAGCATGATCAGCTTGATCATCGCTAACATACTGTTAGTAATTGGTTGGGCAATCTATCGCTGGAATACAAAACGTCAAGAGATGAAAAGCCGGATGTTAGTGTTACAAATTCTTACACACGAATTGAGAACACCCATCGCCAGTTTATCTCTGACAGTTGAAGGGTTCAGACGTGAATTTGAGCACTTACCAGAAACTGTATATGATGAGTTTAGAAGACTATGTGAAGATACACGTAGACTGCGTCAGTTAGCTGAGGCCAGTAAAGACTACCTACAATCTGATAACAAACCTTTATCGACAGAATGGCTACCATCTGTACAAGATTGGTTAAGTTTCAAAGCAGAGGAAGAATTTGAAGCTGACGTGAATTTGACTATTAATCAAGACGTAGCAGCTAAAATTAACATATATTGGTTAGGAACTTGTATTGATAACCTAATACGTAACGCGATTAAGTACGGCGTTGCACCAGTGAGTTTGAATGTTGTGACTTCTTCAAACTCTATCAAAATTGAAGTCATCGACAACGGACAATTAACTTCAAAGGACTGGCGTGAGCTTAGAAAGCCATTTGTAAGTAAGGCAGGCCTTGGGCTTGGTCTTACTATAGTAGAATCTATGGTTGGTCGAATGGGCGGTAAGATGTACCTAGTCGGGCCACCAACAACATTTATTTTGGAGATACCTTGTGAAACAGACACTGCTACTTGTTGAAGACGACAAGAATCTAGCTGACGGCCTTTTGGTGAGTTTAGAGTTGGCTGGTTATAACTGCCTTCACGCTGAATTCATCTCTCAGGTCGAGCAACACTGGGAAGAAGCAGACTTGGTAATTCTCGACCGACAACTTCCGGATGGTGACTCAGTAGAGCACCTTGCTGGTTGGAAGAAAATCAAAGATGTTCCAGTGATATTGCTCACTGCGTTAGTCACAGTAAAAGACAAAGTAACCGGTTTAGATGCAGGCGCAAATGATTATTTAACCAAACCTTTCGCGGAAGCTGAGCTTTTTGCTCGTATTCGTGCACAGCTTCGCGCACCAGAAGCTGACACTGAGGATGCAACTAAGGTTGTAACAGAGAGTTTGGTAATCGATAAAGCGACTCGTGAAGTGAACTATAAAGGTGAGCTGATTACGTTAACGCGTACAGAGTTTGATCTATTGCTTTTCCTAGCAAGTAACTTGGGACGTGTGTTTACTCGTGATGAACTGCTTGACCATGTTTGGGGTTACAATCACTTCCCAACAACACGAACTGTTGACACTCACGTGTTACAACTTAGACAGAAGCTTCCTGGGCTAGAGATCGAAACACTTCGTGGTGTTGGCTACAAAATGAAAGGCTAATGTCTAGAGCATCAAAATTTTTAGCGCTAGCAATCCTTACGGCATCAACGTCAGTTGGTGCCGATTGGTTTGAAAATAATACAACCATTACACAAGCGCATCGTCATTTACTTAATCGTGATTTGGAATCTATGTTCCAATCGCTAGTGGAAGAGTGGCAACAACAACCGACTAAGAGTATCAAGAACCACATAAATAGGTTGTTTTTACAATCTTTAGAAGTGGATTGCGGTAAAGGTTACTCCTCTCAACCTCTACCTGAATGGATTAATTCTGTGGTAGTAAGGCAACAATCTATTCAAAGCCCAGGAAGAGACACCTATTTATCCGCGATAGAAATTGAATCGAAACGAGTCATTTCAGAAATAAGCCTAAAAAAATGGGTTGATAGAAGAGTTTCTAACGACAGCGAATTCTACGTGAATCCAATTGGTGACGCCGTAACGGAAGAGGCAGCTTATGGGATCCGTTACAACTTAACATCGCCCTTAGATGTCGGTCTTTATAGACTTGACGTGCGCTTACTTGACGGCGAAACTTGGAGTCAGTGGTTGATCTTTACCGATCAGTCATTGAAACAGACTGTTCGTTGGTCAGCAAAAGATGAATGGCGTATCGAGAAAAATGCGCTTCTAAATCCTTATTGCCCGCTACCAAAACTCGAAGTTGGTTTATACGATTACATTGGTGGCAAATATACTCAAGTATGGGGCAAAGAGTACGAGTCTGATTATCCAACGAGTCTAGAAGCTAACAACATCACACCTGATCGATATGTGCTTGCAGTTTCAATGAAGCAAAGCCGTTGGCAAGGCCCAATACTTTTCGAGCGTTCTCAAATAATTAGTAAAACGTTCGACGTGTCCGCCGATGAATAACTCATAAGTAAGATTTCGCTCTGAAAACGCTAAAGAATCTCTAATCGACGCCGTTAATAAATGCACAAAGGATTAACGGCGTTATTTTTAGATGAAAACCCAATTAAAAACACTAGCAGCCCTTATTATTACTACTTCTATGTCGGCAGGCGCTTCGACGTTAGCAATCGATGCTCGTGGCGATGCGATGGGCGGAACGGGGGTTGTCTCTGCTTCTTATCTTACTGCTCCATTCTATAATCCAGCACTAGTTGCCATCTATCGACGAAACGATGATGCAGGAATGTTGTTACCTAGCTTAGGGCTTAACTACAACGACGAAGACAAAATGTTGGATAAAGTTGATAACGTCGTAAATAACCCGAGTGCGGCAGCGCTTAATGAGTTGAATGGTACACAGGCCAAAGTCGATTTTGGTGGTGCTGTAGCATTTGGGCTTCCTAACCGTTTCATCGCGGCAAATATATTCGGCAAGGCATATGTGGAAAACGTAGCTACACCAGATATTGATCAAACAGGTAGTAATGATGCGGAAAAAGCGGCTAGATCGGCAGTAAAAACCGCTTCAGTAGCCGTTACCGAAATCGGAATATCCTTGGCCAAGTACCAAACTTTATTTGGTCAACATTTTTCATTCGGCGTTTCTCCGAAAATCCAAAGAACCTATACGTACGCTTCAGTAAGTTCATTAAATGATTTTAATTTAAACAACATAAGAGAAAACTCTCAGGGCGATACCGCATTTAACATTGACGCCGGAGCGTTATGGTTCCATGGTCCGTTTAGAGTAGGGTTTTCAGCCAAAAACATATTGTCGCGAAATATTGAAACCGCGAACGGTTCTAAGAATATTGGGGGAAAAGACATACACTATGGCTACGAATACCAATTGTCGCCCCTATATACCGTTGGTGCAGGTTTTATCGCTGATTACTTTCAGTTTTCCGTAGACTACGACCTGAACACCGAAAAGAAATTCACTCAGTTCGATGATGACGTAAGAATGCTAAGAGCGGGTGTAGAAGTCGACTTAGCGCGACAAATTCAGTTAAGGGGAGGGTATATGAAGAACATGGCTCGAGATTCAGATGGAACAATTACAGCAGGTATCGGTTTACGTCCTCTAAATATTATTGAAATGGACATTGCTGCAAGTTACACATCACCTAAGGCTATGGGGGCTTCAATCAACTTTATTGCAACCTATTAGGTTTAATTCCCTTGCTAGTAAATCTAAATAGTCTATAGTCCTGTCATTAATTAACGTCCGTGTTATTGGGAGGACTTTATGTTTGACGATTTATCCCTTAGTCATGAAGAGCAGCAAGCTGCTGTAGAACGAATCCAAGAACTGATGAAGCAGGGGATTAGTACTGCTCAAGCGATCAAAATCATAGCTCAAGAGATCCGAGAAGAAAAATCGAAAGACAGTTCTGACGAACAAAGTTGATTTCTGTTATTCAAGTTTATCTATAAAGCCCTTTTAAAGGGCTTTTTTTGTGCCCAAATTCAATCCATTCGAATATCAAATACATGCTACAGAATAGAGCTAAAACGCTCGTGATTCATGAGCGCTTGGTGATTGTAAATAACATATTCAATATATATCAATTATTTATAGAAGCATAATCTACTGTCAGCTTCATTTAAATATATGAGCTTGTAATAAAATTACTTAACCGTTCGAGCAGTGTATATGTTGCAGTGAATTATGCTGCTCAATGAAGGCAGGTGGTTAAAGAATAGTAAGTAGTCACGATCATAATTTGATCATTTTTAGGTGAGTGAGGCTTGTAACAATAAAGAGGCATGCCTTCGATTACAAAGACTGATAGGTGACTTTGATTAGTCAAAACCAAATAAAACATGACAGTGTCACGTTTATGATAATCTCTTAGTTAGCCAAATAAGATCACCAGAACTAAGACTAGAGTTGCGACTATTAGAAGCACACGCCATATCGGACGTGTGTTTTGAACATCTGAACCGTTGTGATGACACATACCCATAATAAAAATACTCGACTAATTGATTCCATTTGTTAACCATAAAGGTTGCTCCAAGGTTAAAGTCAACGATCCAAAAAGACTAAACTAGGACAACAACCAGTACGGTGCGTAACAAAACATAAATGTGGTTTCGTGTTAAAACGTTATTATGTAAGGAGAGAAGTTTAAGGTAGGTTATCTAGGTTCCTTCAAAGTGATGCTGCTTTTAGTTGGGAACATTAATAAAAAATATTTGCACATACGCCGTCCGGTGTTTTTTGATGCCACTTGAACTCCCCAACATTCAAGTGGCTTTTTTTATCGTCATTATGTTTCTATAACGTGAGGTTTCGTTTTTAAGAAAGGAACATGTTCCTAAGGATTTATACAAACTCGTTGTCAGGTCTTAGATAACTAGAGTGTTAATTGAATCTCTAGAATCTCTAGAATCTCTAGAATCTCTAGAATCATAGAAGATAGTTTTTAGGTAGTTGTCAAAGGCCTTAATACGTCGTTGTATATACCTCATGATGAGTGCGCATTATCTATCTTATGTTAAATACAAGATGCATGAGTTTAAAATCCTTACCTTGAACCGCTCTACTACCTTGTTTTAGTCCCGATTTAACCATAATCGACATTTACCATAAAATACCTAATAATCACATGAGTTAATCTACGTTTAACTCTGTTTCTATTAGGCTCAAAAAAGCCAGCATTATTATGCTGGCTTGTACGCTGTTGGATTAACCGCCCGCAAGTTTGACGGTATATCCTTTTTTCTCTAATGCGGCTTTTATTTTGTCTCTTGCATCACCTTGTATTTCGATGTTGCCGTCTTTGACAGAACCACCACAACCACAAACTTTTTTCAGTTCCGCTGCAATGAGTTTTAGCGCAGCATCCTCTAAGTCCAAGCCAGTGACAATTGAAACACCTTTACCTTTGCGTCCTTTAGTCTGTTTTTGAATTCTAACGATACCATCGCCTTTTGGACGTTCCGGTTTTTGCTTTTCTTCTTTAATGCGTCCAGTTTCTGTTGAATATACAAGAGTCATGTTAGTTCTTAGTTTGTTCTGCTTTCTTCTTTGCGATTAGATAAGCTTCAATGTGTCGTTGAATTGCAAGCTTACCACCTTTGATAAGTTTACCATTAAACATACAGTACCAGGCATTATTTGCACCTGTATCATTCTTTATAGTAAACCCATGAAAATTTTCTTGTGCGCCAGCAGACCCGCTCGCGCGTTCAGTTGCAGCTTGCGTCAGCTGTGATGGATCTATGATAGACGCTGTATCACACCACCAATCAATGCTTTTTTTAACCGCAGGTAAAGAGCCTTGTAACTCTCTGTTTTTAATGGTTACTTTCCAAACTTGGTTTGTTGTACCAATGGATTTGAGGGTAAACCCACGATAACTCGCTAGAGCCATAAAGATCTATCTCTTATTGTGTACGTTGATGCTTTACATTGTGTTTCACATGGTATCAGTTATTCTAAACCAATCAATCGAGTTATAGTGCATTAGTATGAAAAAAGACATACCCAGAATCACAGAAACAAAACAAATTGACAGATACTTAGCGAAACTTAGAGGTTCTATAGATACAAGTACCTTTGATGAACTAACTTCCTATCGCTATTCTAAAAATTCCGTCATCGCGATGACCAAAGATTGGAAATTGTTCAATGACTTTTGTCTCAGTTCTCACTACCCATCGCTTCCAGCTTCCGTCGCCACTATAAAAGCGTTTATCGAGCGTGAACGACGAACAAGAAAGTATTCAACAATAAAACGTTACGTCGTAACGATATCACTAATCCACTATTTATTCGATTTTAAAGATCCTGTCAAATCGAGAGAAATTGGCTTAATTATTGAAAATATAAGAGTTTTAGGCATTGATTCTGTCTCAGAAACTCAAGCATTAACACAGGAACACCTCAAACAGTTGAGGTTAAAACTTGAACGTAGTCAATCTCCGAAAGATATTAGAGACTTGGCTATATATAGCGTGATGTTTGAATGCGCATTAAAACGGCGAGATTTACGTCAACTATCTCGAATGAATGTAAAGCTTAACGAATACGATGAGTGTCTCGTGGAGATTGATAGCGCAGTTTACCAATTAAGCAATGAATCAAGCACCATTTTATTACGATGGCTCGAACTAACACCCTGCACTACTATATTTACCGGTATTGACCGACACGGCAACATTAAGGACAACGAACTGAATGATTCTTCGATTTTTCGAATCTTACGTCAGGCCAGCGACATACTAGAACTACCGTTTGAAGTTAAATTTTCTTCCCAATCGTGTCGTGTAGGTGCTGTTAAAAAGTTGGCTCAGGACGGTCTTAAAATAAAAGAAATTCAAGAATTTGGTCGATGGGCTAGCCCCGCTATGCCACTACAATATAGCGGCAAGCGGACACTATCCGAAAAGGAAAAAGCAAAGTTTAAAGACGACAATAACTATGATTAACGGAATGAAGATTCAATGCAGTCGGACAAAAACTCTGAGAACTCAAGACCAGAATGCTCAACCATCTTCGGAAACATAGAAATCGGTGTCATACCTGGAAAGGTGTTAACTTCGTTTAGGTAAATCTTGTTGTCTTCGGTCAAAAAGAAATCAATTCTTGATAGGTGTCTGAGCTTCATTTGCGTGAATACTTTGACTGCACTGGTGTGAATAATGTTTAACTGCTCGTCTGTTAGGTCACTCGCTTCTACTGTTGTAGTTGAATGACTGTCTGAACTGTACTTTTCATCATAAGTATAAAACGCACCATCAGGAGCGATAATTTCACCAGGCTTGGTAATGTGCAATTTCCCTTTGTACTCGTAAGCCGCGACCTCCAGCTCTCTTGGTTTTACTGACTGCTCTATAACAACTTGATCCGAATAACCAAAAGCTGCATCAATACTGGCCTCCAACTGTTCGATTTCAGTTACACTGTAACATCCCACAGAAGACCCCTGCTTTGCGGCTTTTACAAATACTTTTCCCCATTTTTCGAAAGCTTGAGTAGCTCTCGCATGAGCTTCTTTATCGTTGTCGGTAAGGAATAGATAAGGTGTATTAGGTATGTCTAATGTGTCATACCACAACTTCGATGTGATTTTGTTAAAGCTATTGCTACTAGCTTCAGGGCCACAGCCCAAATACGGAATACCTGCCATCTCAAAAAGAGATTGAATATCGCCGGTTTCACCAGGGAAACCGTGAATACAAGGAACAACGTAATCGATGTGCAGAGTTTGCTGATCATTAACAAGGGCTTTTTGATTAAGGTCTAAGACAACTAAATGACCATCACTACACTTCCAGCCCTCTTGAGTTATTTCAACCCGCGTAACATTGAATCTAGGATTGAGTTTGAGTTGGCTTTCAAGAAAGTTTGCTGAAACGAGAGACACTTCGTGCTCAGCAGAGCCACCACCACATAGAAGAAGAATATTGAGTTCTGACATCTTAAGCTTGTCCTTAAATTGCTTTCACTAAATGATAAACGATCGAGAAACAACATTCAGTTCTAAATCTGTTAAATCTGCCACCATAGTTACTGTCTGCACATAATACATACAAAAACGCGCTCAATTTTGGATTGAACGCGTTATAACAGTATGAGTATCAATTAGTTCAGCTTGCTCAATGTCGGATATTCCGACTTCTTGATTTGGTCGATGCTACGTACGAACGGCTTAAGGTTTTTAAACTCATTTGGCAGTGTCGCGATAGCTTCCTTCGCTTGTTGCTTCGTTGCATAGTCACCGAAGAGGATTGAATACCATTTCGTTCCGTTTACTACCTTGTAGTTTTGCCAAATTGGCTGGCCGTTCTTTGGTAGTTTATCCGAAAAAGTTGCAACTTTGGCTTGGCTGCCAACGGCAACTACTTGAATTGTGTAGCCAAAACGGAAATCTTGCTCAGCTTGTTTTTTTGATGGTGGTACGATTTTTACTACATCATTTTTAGCAGGCTGTGTTTGGGTCGTTGTCGTGGTAGTTGCAGCCACTTTTTGCTCTTGCACGGGGGCTTTCTGTGCCGCTGGCTCTTTCTTAACATCTTCTGTTTGTGTAGCCGCTACAGCAACAGGAGCAACTGTCGTTGTTTCTACGGGTGCGTAATCCTCGCGATAACTTTCAGATTTCACCTCGGTTGTATACTCACTAGAAGAACACGCTGCTAATAATGAAACTAAACTTAAAATAACGACTTTTTTCATTTTATTACTGCCTGAGTTAATAATTCCCTAAATCATGCAGACAGAACTCTCTTGAATCAAAGATTCACAGCACCTGTCCTTTCTTCCTGTGACATGTTACACAATAATTGAGGTACAGCAATATGTTATGTCTAATTTTAGGAGCCAACAGTGTCTAAGTGATGCCTTCCTAGACTACTATAGTTACGTCTCATAAGGATCATTTGTAGGTCACTGTCGTCTTTTACTGTTGTAGAGGTAAACCATGTCGTTAGACACTCTTTTCAAGCCATCTTCTATTGCTGTTATCGGCGCATCGATAAAGCCTCATCGAGCAGGTAGCGTAGTGATTAAAAACCTTCTCTTGGGAGGTTATCAAGGTACGATTTTGCCCGTTCATCCTCGATATAAATCTGTTAACGGCATACTCTGCTATCGCGCAGTGAGTGAACTTCCGCTAAAACCAGACATAGCTATCTTGTGCACTAAAGGCGAGCGAAACGTAGATTTATTCAATGATCTTGCGATTTCTGGCGTTAAAACCGTTATCGTAATGGCATCAGATATGAGTCGTCCGTTTGATGATGCGACAACGATAGAACAAAAATGCCTTCAGATAGCGCAGCAGTCTGGCATGCGTATATTAGGTCCAAATAGCCTCGGCATCCTTTTACCTTGGCAAAACTTCAATGCCTCATTTTCTCCTGTTAACTGTAAGCCAGGTAAACTAGCGTTCATATCTCAATCATCAGCGGTTTGTACTACTATACTTGACTGGGCCAATGATAAGAGCATAGGTTTTTCAGCATTCTTATCCATTGGTTCTGGATTGGATGTGGATTTCGATGAGTTACTTGATTACCTAGCTCGAGACAGTAAGACCGAATCCATTCTTTTGTATGTAGACTCTATTCGCGATGCTCGCCGTTTTATGTCGGCAGCGCGTGCGGCATCGCGTAACCGTCGGATTCTGGTCTTAAAGGCAGGTAGAAACAATCTGACTAATTTAGTTAAAGGCAATGAATCCTACTCATTTGATATCGTTTACGACTCGGCGATTCAGCGCGCCGGTATGCTTAGGGTAAATAACACACACGAACTATTCGCAGCAGTAGAAACGTTAACACATTCCGTCCCACTCCGTGGAGAAAGACTAGCTGTAATAACCAACGGAATTGGCCCAGCGAACATGGCTTTGGATACGTTGACCGATCGAGGCGGCAGTATCGCCCAACTTTCTGATGAAACAATATCTAGACTGTCTAAGGTTCTACCTGATACTTGGTCCAATGGGAACCCTATCGACCTTGTCGGTGATGCAACCGCGAAAAGGTACTGTGACGCACTGAGCATAGTCTTAGACAGTGATGATGTGGATGCTATTCTAATCATGCATAGCCCATCTGCCACAGCAGATTCGCAGCAAACGGCTGCGAAGCTCATTGAAACGATCCAAAAACACCCCAAATCTAAACGATTTAATGTTTTGACGAACTGGTCTGGAGAAGCGACAGCTAAAGCCGCCCGCCTTCTATTTACCAATCATGGTATACCAACATACAGAACGCCTGAGAGCGCAGTCACGGCCTTCATGCATTTGGTCGAATACCGACGAAATCAATGGCAATTAATGGAAACACCAACAACGACAGACTCGTATACCACAGAGCAGCTTTCTAAAGCTCACGAATGGCTCGCATCCCATGTTGAATCCATATCCGAAGATAAAGAATTCACGCAACTTGAATCTCATATCTGCGAACAACTATTTGATTTATTTGAGCTTCCTACTCTTCCCACTTGGTTGGCTCATGACCCAACAGAGGCGATACATCTAGCAGAAAATATAGGTTACCCTGTCACAGTGAAGCTTCGTTCTCCTGATATTGCTCACAAGTCTGATATACATGGCGTCATGTTAAACTTGAGAGATGCCAATGAAGTCAGTAGCGCGGCACAGTCAATACTCGACCGCACCAAGCTCTCCTATCCCGAAGCAAGGATTGAAGGATTGACGGTACAACAAATGGCTAAGATTGCAGGTGGTCAAGAGATTCGCGTCAAAGTGATCACTGATGCTACGTTCGGGCCAGCAATCTTTCTAGGCCAAGGTGGTTCAGACTGGAAAATTGAAAAAGAGGCGGTCACCGCATTGCCACCAGTCAATATGGCTCTAGCTCGTTACTTAATTATTAATGCAATTAACAAAGGAACGTTAAGATTCCAGCAATCTCCTAATCCGGTAAATCTTGGAAACTTAGCGCAATTTTTGGTGAAAATTTCACAAATCATTGTTGCTTGCCCTGAGATACACGAATTAGATATCCACCCACTCCTTTTGAATGGTGATGACATCACTATATTAGATGCTTCAGTGGTAATAAAAGGCTACGAAGGAGAACCTCAAGCTCGGCTTGCAATCAGGCCGTATCCTACCGAGATGGAGGAGCTCATAACTTTGAAAGATGGCTCAAAAATTTCGTTGCGCCCTATTCGACCTGAGGATGAACCCTTTCATGCAGATTTCATTAATAACGTCACCAAAGAAGACCTTTATAAGCGTTTTTTCTCAGATGTCGGTGAGTTTAACCATGAGGCGTTAGCAAACTTAACTCAAATCGATTACGACCGTGAAATGGCATTTGTTGCTGTCGACCTTAGTTACGCTAATCCACACATCATAGGAGTCTCTCGAGTTTTAGTTACCCCCGATAATTCTGACGCCGAGTTCGCCATCTTGATACGTTCTGATTTGAAAGGCAAAGGGCTTGGGCGTGTATTAATGAATAAAATTATTGATTATTGTAAAAGTAAGAACACCAGACAGATCTCTGGAATGACCATGCCAACAAACCGTGGGATGCTAACGCTAGCTCAAAAATTGGGTTTTGAGCTAGACGTACAATTCGAAGATGGTGTGGCAGATATGGTTTTAGTACTAAATCGATAATTTGAGCAATTATTGTAGATCCCAAGTGTTGGCTAAATGACGTATACACCAAGACTTGGCCTCTCCAATATTGTTTCTTTTCCAAGCCATAACGATATCTATGGTCGCTTCATCGGTGTCTTTGATTCGTTTGAGCTTACCTTCTTTGATCAAGGTTTCAGCTACTTGTGTTGGTAAGGTCCCAATCCCAAGCCCTTTTACCAATGCATCTATTTTAGTCACTAAGTTTGATACGGTAAGACGAGGTTGCTTCTCTAGAATATTTACACTTAATGCAGGTTGCTCTCTCGCAGTATCAGCGATAGCAATGACTCGATATTTTTCTCGAGCACTACTGTCAAAAACACCACTGCGTTTATGTACATAATGATCAGTTGCAGCTACCCAAGTCATTGACATAGGGCCAAGTATTTGTGTTTTCACCCCTTGAGGCACAACTTCAGGTTGAGGACACACCAACAAAGCGCAACGGTCTTCATTTAATGACTCCCAACAGCCAGCTAATACCTCTTCCTCTAGTTTGATTCTGGTTTTGCTCACCATGCCAAGTTTATCAACTAAATCAAAAAAATTGCCAACAGGAATAATGCTGTCGTATGCAATAGTAAGGTCAAGCTCCCAACCATTTGCAAGCAAACGAGCCTCATTGACCATATTCTCTGTAGCTTGGAGTATGACTCGTCCTCTCTCTAGAATCAGCTTTCCTGCATCCGTTAAAGATGCTTTGTGGCCCGAACGGTCAAAGATCATAATATCTAAATCTTGTTCAAGTTTTTGAATCTGATAGCTCAGGGATGACGTTGCTTTATCGAGTTCTGATGCAGCTGCAGCAAACGACCCTCTTCTTTCTATAGCGTCAAGAATATGAAGGGCCTCTAGTGTTATGGGGTTATGCACTTAACTTCCTTATCAATGAAACAGATAAATATATAATACAACCTAGCGTGAATAAAAAAAGCGACTTCATTTAGAAGCCGCTTTTCTACGTTATAGCATTTTAAAATCTGAGCATATTAAAATGTATATTGAGCATTTAAGCGAACAGAACGACCTGGTTGATATACTTGCGTCCATGCTGTTCTGTAATTTTCATCAAAGGCATTAATTAAAGATAAATCAACCTTTAGCCCTTCGAGGTTGCTTGTCGGTTCCCAAGATGCATAAAAGTCAACAAGTTGGTAAGAGTCAAATGGCCCCTCGGTGTAGCCTGTTGGAACTCGATCCTGTGCACTTACGAAAGTAGCCCTAGTACCGATTTTGGTGTCGATATTCCAAAAACCATATTGTAAATGTGCGACCCATTTATCCGCCGGGATGTTAGTAATCCATTCATCAGTATCGGTATCTTTACCACGAGTTTGACCATAAGATAAACCGACCAATAGTTGCTGCCAACGATAGTCCGCTGCTACTTCATAACCGGTAAGTTCTGCGTTATCGATATTGCTCGATCTACTTGTACCTGCACACCCCTCAAGCGAACCACCAATACCACACGAGCTAGAAGGTGTCATGTCTACATCTAAGTTGATAAAGTCTTTAACTTTGTTTTGGAATGCAGCTGCTGTTATGTCTAAAGAGTCATCAGCAAATACATTTTCAAAGTTAAATTGTCCCTTAAGCTCAATGTTGTGAGATTTCTCTGGGTTCAATTCTGGGTTTGGAACAAAGATGTTGCTAGGACCACCAGGTCCAAAGGCAAAGTGTGTTCCACTCATATAAAGCTCTGATGTATCAGGCGCTCGGAACGCTTCGTCATATCTAATCGACCAGGCCATCCACTGCTTAGCTTGCCACAACAAACCTACAGATGGCGACCATGCCGACTGGTTATTGTCGTCATAGCCTTGAGCTTTAGATGTGAATGAATCGTATCTGACGCCCAAGTCAGCGACTAATGATTCCACAATTTGGTAATTGATGTAGCCAAACGCTCCAATTACTGAAGTTTGTGCATCTTTAGGTAATTCAGGTCTTCCCGAAACTGATGCTGCTCGTGTTGCATCTAGCTCATCTAAATAACCATCGACACCGGTAAATAACTTCAATTTCCCTGATTCAGATTGGTTCGTTAGATTGAACCCTGTGGTGTTTACTTGAGATATATCTTCACCAGCTATAGAGGGGTCGTTTTCGGTGATCTTAGTATCATTTCTATATAGGGAGGCTTCTAGGTTAACCCAAGGATTATTAGGGTTAAATGCGTAGTTGACGCCATAGGATTGATCTTTAGTGCGGCGACTAATCAAGCCATCAGGATCATTAAGTTGGCCACTAGAGTCACCTACTACAGGTGGGCGACCATCTAAATCAGCATAACGGAGGTTAAATCCAAGTTTGTGTGCTTCGTTGATTTGCCAGTTAAACTTAGCAAGGCCCGTTTTGTTAGTAGCCTCAGTACCGTAAAGTGTAGAACCATCACCTTGTTTCATGTAACCACTGTCTTTGTAGCTACCAGCGAGAATCCAATCAATGTTGTCGTTTTTGTTGGCTAAAGCCGCGGTATTTGTCCAAACATCACCATTGTCTTGGTAACCAACTTTTACGCGACCACCTAAACCGTTTTCTTCAACGATATCGTCAGCGCTCAGGGTATTCTGTACTACTACGCCACCTATAGCACCAGACCCGTATAACGAACTGATTGGGCCTTTTACAACTTCAACGCTACCTAAAAGAGATGGATCTAAAAAGTAAGTAGGTCGATGGCCGTACTGCATGTTTTGACGGTTGCCATCAATTACTTGCAAGACTTTGTTACCACTCAATCCTCGGATATTGATAGATTGATTACCAGGTACATTTGCACCTACTACGGACACGTTAGGTTCATACTTTATAGCTTCGGCGACGGAATTAGGTTGGATTTCATCGAGTTTTTCTAAGTCCACTTTAGCTACAGAACGCGTTTTGTCTTGATCAGTTTTCTCAGCACGAGAGCCTGTCACAACCACCTCATTCAATGAGGAAACATCATTCTCCGCGAAAGCGTTTGAAGAAAGTGCTAGCACCACTGAGCTAGCGATAATCGACAGTTTAAGTTTCATAGTTCCTTCTTTATATCTGTTCGAATCACATCAAGGACGTTGATTATTACAAATATAAATACGAATTACTATCATTTCCACTTGCGTTAGTGGCAATTATTTTCATCTTTACATTGATTTACACTACAGTGTGCATTCTGTTTTATATGGGATTTTAGGCACAAAAAAAGGAAGGTAAACCTTCCTTTTTTAGATACCTTTGAATGATATCTTTAAGCCAACGATGACTTCATTACTTTAGGTGTAGGCGTAATGCTATCTCTATAGCTAAACCACAGATAACTTACTGCAATAATGTAGAACAGATATGAAAGCGCAAAAACAATAGGCGATGTGATCAGATCGTTTGAGATACTGAGGCCAACACCAACTACAGTAACGGTCAATTTGGCCATCGTGCCTAACAACAACAAGCCCATTGCAAATTGAGGGAATCGAGTACTTGCAAAAGCAATCATGTAACATGCGCCTACTGCTAGTGATGCAATAGATAAGCCTAAAAGGTATGAGTGAAGGTGATCAGCTGCCGCATAACCTGCTCCAAGTGAAACACCAAGCAACATTAAAATCTTAGTCATGAACATAAGTTACCTCAACAAAATAGAAAAATAGTGTTTGAAATATCCATTTTTCAAATATGCAAACTCACTTTACATGTATTGTCTGTGTTATTTTATCGAAATTCAAGCACGTTTTTTACGCAATTTACCAGTTTAAATCGACACCATTTTTGTTGTAACAAGTAGCTAACATAACTTACCTTTGCTCTCCTTTGTTTACAGTATGTTACGTATTTTACCTACGTTAACTGCAACTGAATTAACAAATAAATTACATACAAGAGAATTCGGATTAATTTAGATTTCTGTGAACAGCACCGGAAATACTTTCGATGAAACAAAATATTAACCTGAAAGCGTAACTTATTTTACATGAGTGAGTTTATTTGAACTAATTCAAAGAAATCGATTCCAATCACAGTTTTATTGGTTATAATCCGCGCTCATTTGCGACATATGTTGATAAACGCAAACTTAATTTGAATTTTTAACCCCCGAACGTTGTTCGAAATATCAGAGAACCAAAATGAGCAAGATTGATAAAGCTATGCGAATCCTAATTGCTGGATTCTGTATCAACCTTTGTCTTGGCATCCTATATGCTTGGAGTGTCTTCAATAAAGCGTTAGTTAGCGAATGGGGCTGGAGTGCCGCTGATGCATCCTCACCTTATGCTATTGCAACCATCACCTTCTCTATCTGTCTTTTAGTTGCGGGTATTCTTCAAGACCGTATGGGTCCACGTAATATTCTAATTTTAGGTGCAGCACTAACTGGCTTAGGCATGATCGCGTCAAGCTTTGCTCAATCAGTTTTAATGCTAAATATTACCTTTGGTGTTATCACTGGCGCAGGTATCGGTTTTGGCTACGCTTGTCTTTCTCCATCTGCGATGAAGTGGTTCCACCCTTCCAAAAAAGGTATGGTTAATGGCTTAATCGCCGCTGGGTTTGGTTTAGCAGCGGTTTACCTGGCACCTTTGACTTCATCTCTGATTGGACAAATGGGGATCAGTTCTGCGTTTATGGTTCTAGGTGTTGGTGTCTTAATCATTGCGGTTCCACTTGCTGCTACTATCAATAACCCACCAGCAGGTTACATTCCTGAAGAACCAAAAGTAAAAGCAGGCAAAGCACCAGTTCAGGTGAAAAAGGCGACCGATATTGGTTGGAAAGCGATGCTTAAAACACCTCAATTTTACTCGCTTTGGATCATGTATGCATTTGCAGCGGCAGCCGGTTTGATGATCATTGGTAACATCACAAATATCGCGAGTGTTCAAGCTAACTTACCAAATGCTGTTTACCTAGCTTCATTACTGGCTATTTTCAACTCTGGTGGTCGTATTGCAGCGGGTATACTATCGGATAAAATTGGTGGCGTTCGTACGCTGATGCTTGCGTTTGTCTTACAAGGCGTAAACATGGTGATGTTTTCGACTTTCACTAGCGAATTCATGCTAATTATCGGTACCGCTGTTGCTGCAGTTGGTTACGGTACGCTTCTAGCTGTATTCCCTTCTCTAACTGCGGAATATTACGGTCTTAAGAACTACGGTACTAATTACGGCGTACTTTACACCTCTTGGGGTATCGGCGGTGCAATCGGTGCAGCAATCGTTGGTTACTCAATGACTCACGGCGGCGGTTATAACCTGGCCTACACAATTTCAGCTGCAATGATGGGCGTTTGTGTGGTTCTGTCTTTCATCACTAAACCAATTTCAGAGCAAAAAGCGGCGCAACTTTCAGCGGCTTAACAGCTCTATCTAATATTGTTTCATCAAGGCTCAACGTTCCGTTGAGCCTTTTTTTTGTTAAACGTTGGAAAAATATTGATTTATTAACAAAAATTAGCACTATGCATAACAAGGAATTTGAACGCAATTTGCGTAGCATTGAGAGCTAATGATGAAAACGAAAAGTATTGTCCTTTATTTACTTGTACTGGTGTTTTCTGGTTGTGCCACTTACGCCGGCTTAAACTATGACCAGCTATTTGGGAAACCAGAAGTCCGAGAAAGAACTGTTACCCCAACCTCGCCCACTGCGGATTACTTTCTTACTGAAGTAAAACCAATCATCGATAACCGCTGTGTTGTATGTCATGCATGCTATGACGCACCTTGTCAGCTAAAATTATCCTCTGTTGATGGAATCGACCGAGGTGCTAGTAAAGAAATGGTATATCAAGGTACTCGCTTAACGGCATCTCAACCAACGCGATTGTTTGAAGACGCACAAAATACCTCTGAGTGGCGAGAACTCGGTTTCTTTCCTGTTTTGAACGAACGTCAGCAAACATTAGCTGGTAACTTGGACGCTGGACTGGTCTCTCGAATGATCACTCAAAAAGCCAGACATCCTCTTCCAGAAACGGCACAACTTGAAGGTTTTGATTTCTCTATTGATCGCACTCAAGTTTGCCCGACCATTGAAGAATATGACGCTTATGAATCAGATTATCCGCTCTGGGGAATGCCTTTTGGCATGCCTAATTTGGAACCATCGGAGTATCAAACGCTGATTGCTTGGTTGAGTGCGGGAGCAAAAATGAACGCGCCTATTCCGCTGAATGCAGAAGAACAAATGATGGTCGACAAGTATGAAGTATTATTAAACAAGAGTGCTCGCAAAAACCAACTTGCCGCTCGCTATATATATGAACATTTGTATTTGTCTCACTTGTATTTTTCAGAGATTGAGTCTCAACGTCGATTTTTCACCATTGTTCGTTCATCAACTCCTCCAGGAGAACCATTAAAACGTATCGTCACCAGAAGGCCTTATGACGCACCGGGCGTGGAACGTGTCTACTATCGTCTTGTTCCCGTTCGAAGCACCATTGTTGATAAAACCCATATGCCGTTTGCACTTAACGATCAGAAATTGGAACAATGGTATGAATGGTTTATTGAACCGGATTATGTCGTTCAGGCCTTGCCAAGCTACGACATCAATATAGCAGCTAACCCTATGACGGCCTTCAAGGACATACCTGTGAAAGCGCGTTTTAGCTTTATGTTAGACAACGCACAAAACACTATTATGGCGTATATCAAAGGGCCTGTTTGTCGCGGACAGCTTGCGCTTAATGTAATTAACGATCGTTTCTGGGTGTTCTTTTTAGATCCAGAGAAATCCGATATACCTGCGGTAAGCCAATTTTATCAAGATCAAGCTGACAACTTAAAGCTCCCTAGTGAGCTAGAAAGCAATACCGTCCCAATCACTAACTGGGTCAAGTATTCGAATCAACAGGCTCGATACCTTGAGGCTAAATCTGAGTTTATGAACACGTGGTTTAAGGGTGGAAAGCATCTGACAACTGATGTACTTTGGACCGGGGATGGCGAGAACCCAAATGCTGCGCTAACCGTCTTTAGGCATTTCGACAGTGCATCGGTTGTTCAAGGCCTAGTTGGTACTAAACCCAAAACGGCATGGATCTTAGACTATGCGCTGCTTGAGCGTATTCATTACCTACTCGTCGCAGGCTTTGATGTTTATGGGAACTTTGGCCATCAACTTATCACTCGTATGTTTATGGACTTCTTGCGTATGGAAGGAGAAAGTAACTTTTTGGCTCTGTTACCAAATACAGTTAGACATGAAGAATTCAGTAGTTGGTATCAAGACCAAAGTCCGCAATTTAGTGCTTTCTTACAACGAAACATCAAACCATTTAGTCAACCGACTCAAGAGCTTTACTTAACCACAGATTACAAATCTGAGCTATTTGACAAGATTGAAGCCAAACTTGAGCCAGTGCTGCATGACCGATTTAAAATCGTCAACACAGGTCTTTCTGCAGAAAATGAAGCCTTGCTTCAGCAGATCGATAGCATCACAGGTGAAGGACTTAAATCCGTACCACAGATCATTATGGTTATGATAGAAACCGAGTCAGGTAATGAACAGTTATTTACGCTACTGCACAATAATGCTCACATTAATATTTCGAGCTTATTTTCAGAAGAAGCCAACCGCGATTACAAGAATGACAGTCTCACATTTGTGCGTGGAGTGATCGGCAGCTACCCTGCTGCGTACCTAACTCTCAAAGAGCGCGAAATCAGAAATTTCGTTAACGAACTTAAAAATATTCAGGATGAACAGAGTTACATAAAACTGCTAGACAATTATGCAGTTAGACGTAGTAGCAATGAATTCTGGAGTTTTAGCGACCGCGTTCATGAGTTTTACCAACGCACCCAGCCTATCGAATTTGGTCTTTTGGACTATAATCGATTTGAGAACAGATAGGTGCTCTCCGGAACTCTTAGGAGGTGTATGATGAGCATTAAAGATAGCATTGAAGCCATCGAGCAACAGATATATGTTGCCTGTTCAGACGGCGACTACGAGGCCGTAAATATGTTGGAACACCAACTTGAACATTTGAGAGGACTCTCAAACAGAGGACTTGATGAAGACCCTTATGCGATTGAACATCGCACCTTTTATGAAGACGAACGGTAAACCATCAAGGACAATCTAATGCAAAGGGCTCATTTGAGCCCTTTTTCTGTTTCATGATTTAATAGTGAGCTGATCACCATACACCGAAGCGAGACGCCCATCCGGATCATATAAGGTGATTTCACCATCCTCCCAACGAAACGCGACCAAGTTATACTCGCCTACCATTTGATAGCTAGGTACTAATAAAGCTTTAACCTCAGGACGTTGTTGAAGTGCTTGATATAGAGCCCAGCCCAAAGGCTGTTTTTTCTTAAACAGCTCAAGTCGCCAACCAGGAGAGAACTCTTGATAATATAAACGTAAATCGAGTACTCCATTTATGTCGATATGGTATGAGCATAGCGTCATCGGATCGAGCAAACGTGTTGATGCGCCACCAGCTACCTCGGCAATACACGTTTCCGGCTTCAAACTTAAGTAAAGTGCTGGTGATCCCTTAGGATTGAATCGCCCACCCACGCGCGCAGCCCCTTCAGTACTTAGTGGAGACCATGCCCAAACGGGGTTGTGCATTCGATAACAAACGCCTTGATACCTAGTTAAAGGTGCAGAAAGCAGGCTGGATATCAATGGGTTGGTTTGACTCAAAATCACTCAAAAGAACCCATTTCTTTTGCTGTAATATAATCGTTCAGTGCGACTACACCGTCAGCTTTATACTGCTTAATGATCTCCGAAGGCGTCAATCTACCAAACGAGGCGATCGGTTCTCCAATAAACCATGACCAAGCCGCTTGCTCACTCGAAAACCAAGGTTGAACCCTTCTTAAAAGTGCATGGACCTCTAAAAGACGGGTTTGAATTCTCGCTTGCTTTATGCGGTCTACTCGTTTTAATGACTGAACAGGTAAGTCCACAAATAAAGCGATATGATCAACTGTCGTGTAAAACGCGTTGGCCCATAGTTTGGGATCTTCTAACCCTTCACGTTGTAAACTCAACATTGGCACCTCGACAAATTAATGACATGATATTACGTCAATTATAAGTCAATATCAGCAAGTAGTCACCTTTTGGTTCGACCTGTATATTTATCCAGCACTGCTATCAGTGAGTCTACGGACATTCTCTGAGCCGCAACCAAAGGTTCCAGCAGTTCTAAATATCGTCCAAGTTGATCTTCTGAAGATTCGATGGATAAACAGATTTCAAAAAGTCTACTTAAGCCAAGAGAGCCTGCAGAGCCCTTCATTTTGTGGGCTAACGCCTTAATATCTTTAGCATTATCAATTTGTGCAGCTTGTTCTAACTCGTGTAATGTCTGCTCACTTGTACGAGTAAATGCGTCTACAATCTTGGCCATTCTTTCGATTCCTAGCACTTTGATGTCTGCCTCAATAACACTAGGATCGATAATACCCGTTTGTTCAATAGCAGGTTCTTCATGAGTAGAAATTACATGTTCTTCATTTTTCATTTCGAAATCGCGGCCTTTTAACTTCGTTTGTATCATCTCTTTTAACGCTTCCCTATCTACGGGTTTCGGAAGGTAGCCATCAAAACCTGCTTCTAAGTAGCTCTCAACTTCCTCACTAAATACGTGAGCAGAAACGGCGATCATAGGCGCATGATGTTTTTGTGCTTGAGAATCTTCGATTTCACGAAGTTGATGCATTAGGTCAACGCCATTGCAGTCAGGAAGGTTGATATCAACTAGGACGATATCAAAGTCGTTATGAGAAAAAATATGTTTTGCATCATGGCCACTTTCAGCGCAAATGACATGGTGTCCCATATTCATTAAAAAGCCTTCAGCCACCATTGCGTTAACCGCATTATCTTCAATCAACAGGATGCGGCCATTTACCGTTTTAGTGATACCAAGCGGTTGGATTATTTCTTGTTTATCTATAGTGCATTGCTCCAGTGGAACAACAAACCAAAAGCGGCTACCTTCTTCTAAGTAGGAGTCAACGTAAATTGCCCCATTCATCGCTTTGACCAATTTTTGGCTGATCGCTAAGCCAAGCCCAGTGCCGCCTGCAGTCGAATACCCATTTTCAGCTTGAGTAAATGCGTCAAATAGATTGAGCTGATCCTCAGGGCTGATACCAACTCCTGTATCTGAGACCTCAATCATGACACACGTTTCGTCATCTGGATCGAGTGAGACGTATATATCCACTTGGCCGGAAGGTGTAAACTTAATAGCATTACCAACGAGATTATTAAGCACTTGGCTTAATCGAGTTACATCGCCACAATAGACATCAGACACGTCACTTTCGATATGAAATTTAAAGTCGAGACCTTTCTCTAAAGCTTTGCCTAACATAAGTTGATAGCAGTCTTGGATCATACGATAAAGATCAAACGGCTTATTTCTGATTTCTAAATGCCCTGCTTCTATTTTAGAGTAATCGAGCACATCATTGAGAATCGCAAGCAGGTTCTGACCACTTCGATTAATGACATCCAGAAACTTCTGTTGCTGGTTGTTTAGTGGTGTCTCTTCCATTAAAGCCGCTGTACCTAGAACTCCATTCATAGGAGTGCGTATTTCGTGACTCATTGTCGCCAAGAATGCTGATTTAGCGCGGTTGGCCTGTTCCGCAGCATTTCTCGCTTTAGCGTGGTTAAGAACTTCTTGATTTAATCGTTCATTACTCTTCTGAAGTTGTAACGTTCGATCCGCTACTATCTCTTCAAGATGTTCTTTGTGCTCTTGAAGCTCTCTTTTTGCCGCTGCTTCGGCCTCAGCAACCACTTTGAGTGCCTGAGCAGTATTGCGAGCGGTGATGATGGCTTGTCCCATATGAGCAAGTTCATCATTACCCTTGACGGTGACATCCACCTTTAACTGGCCTTTAGCAATGGAAAGTAGTGCTGATGAGTATTCACCTAGACGTTTCACTACGGACACATAAACCACTCGCCATACAATCAAAACAACAACGACAAAACCTGCAATAGATAAAAGAGTTAACGTCCATTGCGCAAAACTTAATGTCGAAGATAGCTCAGCCACTGCTTTCGTGGTCGCCGCATTTGATTGATCGACCAACTTAGACACCGTGGAGTTTAACGACGTAAACTGTTCTAGGGTCTCTTGCATCAACGTCTTAGAGCGTTGTCTAACATTGTGTTTCTGAGTAAGTAATGAGAAAACGCGCTTTCCTTGAGATAGTTCAGCCAAAAGCTCACTCATTTGCTTAGAACGAGCTGGGTCTTCAACCCCTTTGACTCGTCTTGTCATAATACTGATGTTGTTTTGGTAGTCCTTCTGCAGTTCTTCAATTCGGCCGAGATCTGAAACGGTACGACTCTCCTCAATTTGATTTAGAGTCTTAAAAGCCAATAAGTGCAACTCATGTAATCGTTCCGACAAGTCAAGGTCGACTTCTACCAAACTGTCTAGCGCATCTAGGGCATCGGCTTTATTTTCTTGCTCCAGTAAGCGATATATGTGAGTGACGTTCGCAACGGCGATAGTACTGGTGTTAAGAACCTGAGTGCGCGTTAGCTGCTCGAGTTCTTCTGCTTTTACTCTTAGAAGCTCGACTTCATCATCAATAGACTGATCCAATGTAATAGATTGCTCCACAGCAACTCCAAGCTCGACAAGACTATCAATAATAGATTGGACATAGTTCTCAAGCTCGTTGAGCAATTGCGAATCAAATGAGTCTGAACCTAACGTTTTTATATGAGTGAGGAGCGCTTCCAAACGTGAAAACAACACCTTGCCGGCTTCTTGGTGTTGTTCTTTGGTTTTCGCATTAGACAAGGTTTGGACAGAAGCGATGATACGAGTACTCAACTCTGACACTTCACGCGCTTCGAGCATTGAAGGAATAGCGGTATCGACAACATTGCGCTCTGTTTTAGCAACAAAAGAGAACCCTGATACACCGATAGCCGTTGATAGCAGAACCAACATCGCCATAACAAGAAACGAGAATAATAATTTACGGCCAATACTGGCTTTAGCGAGTAACATTAACCACTCCGGCAGAATCCACTTCTTTACTCTTTGATAGTACGCTATATTTTGCAGTGTTGAAGATAGAGATGCCACTAAACGATTAACCAATGTCAAAAAAAAACATATTCCATTCCATTTTCTCTGCTGCCTTGCTCATTTCTAGCTCGCAAGCCATCGCGTCTCAAGAAAAGATCTGTGCAATTTATCCTCACCTCAAAGATTCCTATTGGCTATCCGTTAACTACGGCATGGTTCAAGAAGCCAAAGAGCAAAAAGTAGAGTTGAAAGTGTTAGAGTCTGGTGGCTACCCTAATATTGATAAACAAAGGGCTCAGTTAAGTGCTTGTCGTCAATGGAACGCGGATGCCATTATACTGGGCACCGTCTCGCCTACCGCATTCACACACGATTTATCGGTCTATACAGGTGATGTACCAGTTTTTGCAACCGTTAATCACCTTGTCGTCGACAAACAACAATCTAAACACGTGAAAGGCGTGGTTGGCGTTGATTGGTATTGGATGGGTTACAGAGTTGGAGATTATCTTGCCAAGAAACACCCCAAGGGCTCAGGAAGCACCCCTGTAGCATTGCTGCCTGGTCCTCGATCTAGTGGTGGCACGAAGCCCGTCATTCTTGGGTTTCTCGAAGCTATCAAAGATAGCGACATCAATGTAGTAGAAACTCTATGGGCTGACAATGATAAAGAGTTACAGCGTAACTTGGTTCAAAAGGTTATAGAGGACCACGATAGTCTGGCCTATATTGTTGGGAGCGCTGTTGCGATTGAAGCAGCAATCAGTGAACTACGAAGTTCTGGGAAAGAAGATAGTATTGAGCTTTTGTCCATCTACCTCAGTCACGGTGTTTACCGTGGGTTACTGCGAGATAAAGTTCAACTAGCTCCAACAGACAAAATGGTTGAACAAGGTCGCCTCTCATTGCTCCAAGCCACTTCTTACTTGAGAGGTATTCCATTTCAAAAAGACCAAGCACCGAGTATTGAAGTACTTTCACCGACACACTTATCGAGTCTAGCGATTGAAAAATCACTATCTCCTACAGGCTACCGACCTGTCTTCTCAGTCCAAGGAGATTAACTGTCACAGATATCAGTTATCTTCATTGATACTGAGTAATACAACTATTAACATCAAAGTATCTGAATACCTTTCAATTCCAATAATCAATGTGACAATACTCGGTTATTGGAATTGGAAGATAAACACTTAGGAATTGAGTCAAATGCAAAAAACCATTCGTACCATGCCAGCACATAAACACATTGCATTGGTCGCACATGACCATTACAAACCAGAATTGCTGCGTTGGGTACAAGAGAACAAAGAAAAGTTACAAGGTCACTTTTTGTACGCCACTGGCACCACTGGTCACATGTTAAGTAAAGAGACCGGCTTAGCAATCAAAAGTATGATTAGTGGCCCAATGGGTGGCGACCAACAAATCGGTGCGTTGATCTCTGAAGGTAAATTAGACATGCTGATTTTCTTCTGGGACCCACTAAACGCGGTGCCGCATGATCCTGATGTTAAAGCCCTACTGCGTATCGCTAGCGTTTGGAATATCCCTGTCGCCACAAACCGTGCAACGGCCAACTTCTTGTTTGAGTCCAACCTTCTAGAGCAAGAAGTTGAAATCGAAGTTCCAGATTACGATGCGTATTTAGCTGAGCGAGTCTAGGCATTCAAACAAAGCGCCAGTAACTTACTGGCGCTGTCAATTTGCTACTTTAACTCCGAGCTAAATGTTCCAACAGTGCAACATTCACTTGCTCAGCCGCCTCAAACTGCAATACGTGACCAGCATTCTTCAATAACACTAATGTTGTTTTTTCACCCAACATGTCAACTACCCTGCTAGCATCTTTAACTGGTATTACTTTGTCTTGATCACCCCAAATAACCAATTTGTTTATGCCACTTCGCCCAACTACTTTATAATCTTCGCTAGGGTCTTTGGAAATTAGGTTAATAGCCGTATCGATAATGGCTCTTCTGAAACCTCTGAATTGCATTTGCTCTGCAAACCTCTTTTCCCAATTTGGCTGTTTTTCCGGATAGACTAAATCATTAAGTTGATTGGCGGCAAGCTTCGGAATAAAGAAACTATATCCAAGCCATTTGCCAATGACAGGTAATGTCAATGAACCAAGGTCAATAGGCTGATTAAACGGTGCAATGTAACCCACACTCAGTACTTTGTGTGGGAATGTTGAAGTGTAGCCCGACACTATTGCGCCTCCCATAGACAAACCAATCAAGTGAAATTTATCCTTCGGCACAACTGCCTGCGTTAACTGTTCTATCTGGTTAACAAATAGTTGGCAATCATAGGTTGTATTAGGTCGATCACTGAAACCGCGTCCATACAAATCAAACGTAAGCACTCTGTAGCCTGCACTAACAAGCGAAGATATGTTTTTCTCCCACATATATGAGGGTGCGGAAAAACCATGAACCAGCACCACTACCTCGCCACATTCGTCACTTTGTAATTCATAATGAACATAACCCTCTGACAGTTTAATCACTCTCCCTGGCACCAGAGCTCGACTATATTGGTCGAGGGAACCCTTCTCTGTATTACGAATAATGGGTAACAATAAAGCAGCAAATATAAGAATTGAAATAGAGATAAGTAGCATCGAAACACTCGCGTAATTTAGGTTTACTCATAGTAGGTGTTTCGTTGTGATGGTTCACCTAATAAAGCGAACAAAGTATGCCTTTATTTAATAGTACAATGGCATTGCTATCTTTCGTGACGTTATATGTGTCCCCGCAATGCCATTGTTAAAAAGACTAGGTCTAGAAAAACTAAGACAGATAGTTGTTCATTTCATGTAGGAGTTTTTCTCTGCGAACAGGCTTTGGCACATAAGCATCCATTCCTGCATCAAAACACTTCTGAATATCATCATCGACCACACTGGCTGTTAACGCGATTATTGGCGTTGGGTTCAATCCATTCTCTTTCTCGTACGAGCGTATATCCTGTGTTGCATGAAAGCCATCCTTTATTGGCATCATACAGTCCATCAAAATGACATCGAACTTACCTTGACTGATAAATAGCTCCAATGCTTCTTGGCCATCAGCCGCTATCACGTAATCAAACCCAGCTTTTTTGAGATGTAGTGATGCAACCTTCTGATTAACTAAATTATCTTCCACCAACAGAACTCTTCCAGAAGAGTGAGCATCAGACACTGATTGAGTCTCTTCCGGTCCTGGATTAGATTTAGGTGTCTGTTCAATCGATATCTTGTTATCGAGTACGATAGGACTATCAACCGCGCCTTTAAGCTCAATCGCCGACACAATCTTTTCTTTGAGTATTTCGGCTTTGAAGGGCTTAGGAACATAATCATCCATACCCGAGTCAAAACACTTCTGAATGTCATCATCGACTACACTAGCTGTCAAAGCAATAATTGGAGTCCGAGGTAGATGATTATTAGATTCGTAACTGCGTATTTTTTCTGTCGCTTCGAATCCGTCCATAATAGGCATCATACAGTCCATCAAAATAAACGCGTAGCTCGTATCTTTCTTGTAATGCTCAATAGCTTCTACACCGTTGTTCGCAACATCATATTCAAGCCCCATTTTATTAAGGTGCAGGCTAGCTACTTTTTGATTCACGATATTATCTTCAACTAATAAGACTTTGACTCGTTTAGTAGCATAAGTGTCGATGTTTGGAGTAGCTAGCCCTTTATCTAACGTCCGACAGCACGCCTCGAGCGATTTCAAAAGTCGATTACCCAGTAAAGGGTAAGTAATGAGTGCGCAAATGTTATTGCCAAAGTCCTTATTCGAGCTTTCAAACTGTCTGATTAAACATATTGCCGTTCGGTTAGCTTGGATCTCTGCAAAGCGTGTTTCATCCTTATCAGAACTGACATCTCCACCTTCAACATAAATTAATAAAGTTTTCTTCTGTGGATTGAGTAAGTCAGCCTCTTGAATTGAGCGACAAACCCGAGCAATGTTCAGCTGATAAAAGTCGAGTTCAGCACGTAAACGGCGTTCATAGGCCGACGCATCACAAACAATAACGAGCTCATCGAAGAGTAATGGACTGCGGTGCTGGTACTCTTTTTCATCAATGGCCAATTCTAGTGTGAAGTAAAAGCGACTCCCTACTCCCTTCACTGAATCAAGTTGGATTTCCCCTCCCATTAATTCAATCAATTGAGTGCTGATCGCTAATCCAAGACCCGTACCTCCAAACTGTCGCGTTGTGGAGTCATCTTCTTGAGCAAACGCTTCAAAGATTTTGGATTGCCTTTCTTTGTCGATGCCAATACCCGAATCCTGAACTTCAAACATCAACGACGCCATGTTATTAGACTCGCCTTGATAGTGTACTCCTATGGTAACACTACCTTTATCAGTGAATTTAACGGCATTAGACATAAAGTTCATTAACACTTGACGCATGCGATGATCATCAGCAAGAACACGAAACGGAACGTTCTGGTCGATATCAACGTTTAGCTCTATGCCTTTCTCTTTGACTTTTGGTGCCACGATCGATGCGATGTCATAAATCGTTTCCCGTATAGAAGTGGAGTGCGGGTTGATTTGAAGCATCCCTGATTCAATCTTCGAAAAGTCTAGGATGTCATTGATTAGGCTTAATAGCAGCTGGGATGAGGTCTCAATCGTATCAACGTAATCTTTTTGAGTAGCAGTCAAGTCTGTATCAGACAAGACTTCAGAAATACCAATAACACCGTTTAGAGGGGTACGAATTTCATGTGACATGTTTGCTAAAAAACTACTCTTTGCTTTACTTGCTTCGATGGCATTTTCTTTCGCATGCTCGGCTGCGTTTTTAGCTTCAAGCAGATTACGTTGACTCTCTTGCTGTTCGTTCGTCAACCTTTCGACCTCACGAGCAAAGCGGCTCAATTCGTCTTTACCGCCAATTCGAGCCGTAAGCGGTATGTCTCCAGTACTTTTTTCATTCTCCAAGTAAGATAGAACCAAACTCAAATTACGAGTTACACGATGAGCAAGACTTATCCCAATACCGACCACTAAGATGGTTAGAACGCCAACTAGTGTTAAAAAAAGCAGTCTTTGTTTTTCAAAACCAGAGACAAGTTCTCTAATTTCACTTCTAAGTTGTACCTCAATAGACTGAGACACGCCCTGAATTAGATTGAGCCTCAAGTCTAGCGCTTCCATTCCAAGCTTAATATCAGCTACAGATAAAGCGTTTGCACTCTTGGTGTTTAAAAGCTGCTCTCTAAAAACACTGCTTTGCTCAAAAGCAGCGTTAGAAAAGGCTTTCAATAGCAAACTAACTTGAGTTTCATCCGCATTTATCGCGATAAACCTTTCTACAAAAAGTTGCTGGCTCTGCACTAAGTTAATTATCGACTCTCTTGCTGATAGCATAGCTTCACTGTTTAGTTGATTGCCATTTACTAACGCATTGATCTGCCAGATTTCTTCTCCAGCCCAGAACATTAGCCACTCTAACTGTGCGAGAGATACCAAGTGCCCATCGACTTGTGGAATAACAGCCGTTAATGGAGTTTTCTCTACAAACAACAGTAATTGCTTGTAACTCTCATTTTGCCAATCAACTAGCTCATGGGTCTCCATTATATCTTGGCTATCTCTAATCGATTCAAGCGTTTCAAAATAATCAACAAGAAGGTTATCAATCCGCTTTAAATCTTCTACACCGTATATTTTTGCCGCATATTGTTGGAGAGAATCAAGCACAGGGGAAAGCTCAACAGTCGCCTTTTCAAGTCGCGTAGAATTTGACTGTGATTGTGTATCGGAAAGAATTTCAGAAAAGCGTACTAACGCTTCTACTTTTTCAAGGTTGTTTAGTTGGAGATTTAGGGTAGAAATCTGACGAGATGCCAAGAAAATAATCAGCACTATCGGTAACAACACAAGTAAAACCATTTTGCGTTGAACCGACAAGTTATTCCAAAAGTTAAGTTGCCTCATTCCCTTGCCCAACTAAAGTTTAGATACTTTGAGTGTAGGACATCATGGAGACAGGTCGAACTAATCGACTAATTTAATGATAATTTTCACCAGAAGTCTGTTATCGCCACCACTTAATACTCTCGTCCCGCTCAGGATCCAAACATCGATTTAGGTAGTTTAATACAGTGTCGAATAAAGAAAGATCGTTCTCTATGTCACTGGTGTTCTCTGTTGATGATGTTCTTTCAACTGCTGCCTTCAAGGCCGGCAGTTGGTCATACAACACAGCATGAGATGTAGGTGAAACGAGATCTTCTAACTGCGCTAATGCACGATGGGCAATGGATAACGGTTTTACGATTACTTCAGATAAAGGACGTCTAAACACCTTATCCCTAACCCCCTCCAAATAAACACGGTAAGTCGTCAGTTCATCGAGCAAGAGAAACAACTGTCCATTTACACAGTGGTGAGGATAAGGTACTGGGAAATGTGACTTTATGTCAGATGAGATCGTTAAATTCAACCCTGCACGCTGGCATTCGGATTTTAGGTAGCGTAGCAAGCCTTGCTCATCGAGTAAGGACTGGATGGTAAACATCCTTTCCAAGTGGTAGTCATTCGAAACAAACTTCACTTCAATTTTCGCACCATTTTGTAGCAATTCACTTTCTAAGAGTACTTCTGACAAGTGAATGATGTTTTCCACCGTACTTGTTGATTTCTCTTCGAGCAAAACAGCGCCAATGTTGGAATTATCCATCGATGAAAGACCAGCTTCAAACGCTTCAAACATTAATCGAGCCTCAGAAACTGACTGTCCATTCGTCACGCCACCACAAAAGGCAATAATCGATGAGCTACAGTCACTGCTGCCAACATGACGCAAGATTTCTTCAACTCTAGACACTCCTTCCAGAGTGAGTGCATTGTTGTTGAGGCGCTTTCCTAGAACAACGATAAGTTGATCGAACTCCTTTTCTTTCACCGATGTCGTCCTTTAAATAATTTCCCAAGAGTGAGTCATTTCAACACCAGCACCAAGCATGAGACATACCGAGCAATATTTCTCTAATGAATCTTTGGTTAACTTAGCCACTAAGGCTTCGTCAAGATTGTCACCACTGACTTCGAAATGAATGTTAATCGCGGTAAAGATTCTTGGTGCTGTTTCACGACGTTCTGTCGTTAGCTTCGCATTTACCGATGTTACGGCTTGGTTTTCTGACTTTAATCCGTCTACCACATCAACTGAGCTACAACCACCTGCTGCCATTAAAACCATTTCCATCGGACTTGGTGCGGTATCACCCCCACTGCCATCCATCACGATGGAATGACCAGATTGAGATTGTCCTAAAAACTTGAATCCTTCGATCCATTTCACTTCCGCTTGCATATAAACCTCTGCAGTCCGACTGATTGTAAGGACTGAGATAGTAACCGATAAAACGGCAATTTGAAATTTTTCCCCATGCCACTCTGTCTACTAGAAATAACAAACACTACTTAATTTGGAGCTTAAATGACGAACTTCACCAAACTACTTGTTGCGTTAGTAGCGGCCGTTCCAGTTTTTTGGCTTATGGTACCGAGCAAGGGGATGGCTGACTCACCCAAAACAAAAGGAGCGAATCAAGAGGTCGCGACTTTAGCGGGTGGCTGTTTCTGGTGTACTGAATCAGATTTAGAGCAATTACATGGCGTGACAGAAGTTGTATCTGGTTATGCGGGTGGTCAACAGCAAAACCCGACATACCGACAAGTCGCGAGTGGCAAATCAGGTCATATTGAAGTTGTTCAAGTAAGCTATCATGCTGACGAAGTCTCTTACGAGCAAGTTCTTGACTACTTCTTTCGTCATATTGATCCAACTGATGATAAAGGCTCATTCGTAGACCGAGGGCCGCAATATCGCCCTGCTATTTTCTACCATAACACCGAGCAAAAGCAGATTGCGGAGCGATTTATGTCCGAGATAGACACACTCGGTGTGTTTCAAAAACCTCTCGCTACCGAGTTGATTGCTTTTGATACTTTCTGGCCTGCGGAGGAATACCATCAGGATTTTTATAAAAAAAGTAGCTTGAAATACAAATACTATCGATACAATTCTGGTCGCGACCAATACTTAGATGAGATTTTCGGTGAAGACAGAAAAGATAACCCAATGACCCTTCGCCAAATGATAGATAACCAAATGAATAAGACTTCGGTAAAGCGTTATACCAGGCCAGATAACAATGAAATCAAACAGACCCTTACTGACTTACAGTTCTATGTTACTCAAGAAGATGGTACAGAAAAGCCATTCAACAATGAATATTGGGATAACAAAGAGGATGGTATCTACGTAGATGTTGTTAGCGGAGAGCCTCTATTTTCTTCCACTGACAAGTACAAGTCGGGAACCGGCTGGCCTAGCTTCACTAAGCCCATAGACGAGGGTTACATTGTCACAAACACTGATTACAAGATGATTTTTCCAAGAACTGAAGTAAGAAGCAGATTTGCAGATTCTCATCTTGGGCATGTGTTTAAAGATGGCCCCGCGCCTACAGGACTGCGTTACTGCATGAACTCAGCGGCAATGCGTTTTATTCCAAAATCAAAGCTTGCACAGCAAGGTTATGAACAATACTTAGCTTTGTTTGACCAATAAGTGGGCAGCATAAACCTATGCTGCAAGTGTTGCTCATTTTTCAAAGGTTGAACGCACGCGATACCAGTCTACTCTCGGTATCGCGTTTCTTTTTGTATTGAAAAAATGGTTTATTGCCATAAAATAAAAATCACTTTCTGCATGTACTATCCTTATTAATCTGAGTAATATCCGTTAATTACGATTCATTTACTCATTGTTTGATCTGAACAAATACATTGAGTTAATAGAAAGGTTTCTAACGGCGATGAACAGTTCTATGGATACGCTACAAAACTATATTCAATCTTTTGGCTACGATCTATTAAGTAATCTACTACTTATCACTGGCAGTAGTTTCCTTCTTTGGGTTGTTTGGCGAATATTCTATGGGCGACTTGAAGCACTGACACAAAGAACCAGTCTTGTATGGGATGATCTACTCATCAAAGCGGTTAAGTCTCCTATTAGTGTCCTCATTTGGCTCTGGCCTGCAACCGTATCTATTGGGTTAGTTCTGACCTCTCATACAGAAACAGATACGAGTTGGTTAAATAAGGTCGACTTACTGCTTGTTATATCAACCTTTATCTGGATTTTTCTTCGACTTATTCAAAACGTTGAAGAGCATGTCTTGGCTCAGAAAAAACGCGATGAGACGACCGTTCAGGCCATAGCAAAAGTAGCGCGCTTGTTTTTTATCTCCATAGGCATATTGACGGTAATGCAGGCGCTAGGCCTCAGTCTATCAGGCTTACTTACCTTTGGTGGCGTCGGTGGCTTAATTGTTGGTCTTGCGGCTAAAGACCTACTGTCTAATTTCTTTGGCGGCATGATGATTTATTTTGACCGCCCATTTAAGGTCGGTGACTGGATACGCTCTCCAGACCGCGCAATAGAAGGAACAGTGGAACGTATTGGTTGGAGAATGACCATTATTCGTACCTTTGATAAAAGACCACTCTATGTTCCAAACTCTGTTTTCAGCAACATTGTCGTTGAGAATCCCTCACGTATGCTTAATCGCAGAATCTATGAAACGATTGGTCTTCGTTATGACGATGGAGACAAAGTTAGTCAGATTGTTGATGAAGTGAAAACCATGCTAGAAAATCATAAAGATATCGACACCAAACAGACACTGATGGTGAATTTCGATAAATTTGGTCCTTCTTCGCTTAACTTTTTTATCTATACCTTTACCAAAACAGTAAACTGGGCTCGCTATCATGAAGTAAAGCAAGATGTCTTATTACAAGTAATGGACATTATTAAGAAAAATGACGCTGATATTGCCTACCCTACGCAAACTTTGAAACTTGATCCTGTCTCGATTCATGAACACCCCACTGTGAAAGACATCATTGTCGAGTGACTTTAAAAGGGAGCATTTAATGCTCCCTTTTCCGTCATAAAACGCATTAGCTTTTGAGTTGTCTGGCTTGATACTTTTCTGATTTAAATCCGCCATTTCTTCGTTTCATCTTTACCTCTACGGATCTAGCCTTGTTGGAAACATCGTAACGGATAGCCTGCTTCAGGTAAGCATCATTTAGTCTAGACTCTCTCGCCTCGAGTTTTATTGTTTTTGAAGAACGATTCACGTGACAACGATAATCCCAGTCGTTGTTACCATCTTTTAACGCCAGAAGTATTTGTTTTCCGGCTAGCCCTTTTGTATTGATTCCACGTGGTTGTTTATCAATGGCAAGCGCTAGACCTGCCGTACAGAGTTGTTCATTGCTCAATGTGGTTGCACTTACGGTAGTAGGAAGAAGAACGCTAAAGCAGACGATGAGGATATGATGGATAGACAGCTTCATTATATTTAACCTAAAAATATGATAAGGCCACACATAATAGTATGCCATACTGTATAATTCAATAAAAAAGCCCTCGGTTAGCCAAGGGCTTAAACATCTATCAAAAATGCTTATGCTTTACGACGTGCTTCAACAGCGTCTGCCAGTTCACGAAGTACATTTTCAGTATCTTCCCAACCGATACACGCATCAGTAATCGACTGACCATAAGTTGGCGCAACTCCATCTACTAAATCTTGGCGGCCTTCAACTAGGTGAGACTCAATCATTACACCAAAGATAGCGTCTTCACCGTTAGCCATCTGCTGAGCTACATCGCTAGCAACGACTTTTTGACGTTGGAATTGCTTAGAGCTATTCGCATGACTAAAATCAATCATAACTTTTGCAGGTAGGCCATTCGCTGTCAACTCATCTTTGATCGCTTTTACATGATCAGCACTATAGTTTGGCTCTTTACCACCGCGCAAAATAATATGACAGTCAGGGTTACCAGCGGTTTCAATAATCGCCGAATGACCGTATTTGGTTACAGACAAGAAGTGGTGAGAAGCGCTAGCAGAGCGAATCGCATCAGACGCAATCTTGATGTTACCGTCAGTACCGTTTTTAAATCCTACAGGGCAAGAAATACCAGAAGACAGTTCGCGGTGAACTTGAGACTCAGTTGTACGCGCACCAATCGCACCCCAGCTAATAAGGTCAGCAACATATTGCGGGCTGATCATATCAAGGAATTCACTCGCCGTTGGCATGCCCATATCAGTCAAGTCTAGAAGAAGCTTACGACCCATACGCAAGCCATCGTTAATCTTGAATGTGTCGTTTAAGTAAGGGTCATTAATGAGGCCTTTCCAACCTACTGTTGTGCGTGGCTTCTCAAAGTAAACGCGCATTACGATTTCTAGTCTGTCACCAAGTTCGTCACGCAGTACTTTTAGTCGTTTGCCGTACTCAATCGCCGCTTCAGTGTCATGAATAGAACATGGACCGACGATCACTAGCAGACGGTCATCGTCGCCTTGAAGGATATTGTGAATTGCTTTACGTGCGTTAAACGTTGTTGAAGAAGCAACTTCTGTCGCTGGAAACTTCTCTAAAACAGCAACTGGTGGTAATAGTTCTTTTACTTTATTAATTCGTACATCATCAGTTTGAAACATTGCTTACTTCTTCCTATTCTTTTAAATCTACATCTTTGATACACGACCGCATTCCATTTTGTGACTTATGTCGTGCTCTTTCCTTGTAACTTATCTGCTTCGAACAATAAGTTCAATCACTATTTAAATAAAAAGGCAAATTAATTGCTCGTTTTTAAAATTAGACACAGTGTAAACATATCAATACAGCTATTTTTGAATAATAATCATACAGTTAATTAGTATTGTCAGAAAAACATCCATTTAGCTGATAGATCTACATCACTAATCTACGACTCAACAAACGCTCTGTTTTTGGTAATGTGATATTTTTTCTAGCTCAAATTACTCAACTAATATTTAATAAAACGGAATTCACCTAAACAAGAAGCGTCGTTCCTAGTGCCTGTTTTTTCACCACCTACTCTGCCACCTAAGTATTATCGAGATAACTTCATACGTTTGTTGTTGCATGTTGAGTCTATCTACTCTGATTTATTGAAACAGAGTGAACGACATTGGATTGAATCGTTTCACACTCTTAGTGAAAACGCACAATGCCTTGTTATTCGGTTAATGACTCGCAAGGGGATTTGGTTTAGAGACGATAAACTGAACTATCCCGAGATCGGCTGTCTCGATTCACCTATATTAGAACTCATAGAGTATGGTTTTATAAGTACAGACCCACCGACAAGTTCATTTGAACTCGCATCCACGTTGTTATCAAAACCTGAGATTCTCACTTTTTATTCAGGTCTAAAACGTACCGCTAAAAAGAACGAACTGATAGAACAGTTACATCACCAACAGCCTAATCATGTTCCGAAACTTCCGTTCACTGTCGTCAGACTGTTGGACGATGAGGTGTTACCCCTTCTTTGTTTACTATTCTTTGGAAATCGGCACCAAGAGTTTGCACAATTCGTTTTAGAGAACTTAGGAATTCATAAGTTCGAGAATTATGAAGTGTCTAAGGCAACTAGGTTGTTCAATAATAGAGCGGAAATCGACTCAACTCTTGAAATTACAGATCTAAGGATAGCGTACACAGAACTAACAAAGCCTTGTTCTAAGCTCATAAGGCAATTTGCTGACTTGCTCCCATCTGCAAACGGAAAGTACGCCACTAGACAATTAGACAAACTCACTAATTTAATCGCAAGAGATCTAGAACGACATGGCGACCTCGACCTCGCTTTGCGCTTGTTCGAGTCCTCCCGACTTCCGCCCTCGAGGGAGCGACAAGTTCGTATACTTATTCATCAAGAAAGATTCGACGCAGCCATTAAACTTGCACTAACAATGATTAAAAACCCTCTAAGCATTGATGAGCAAGAAGTCGGAGAACGACTAAAAGCTAAACTCGACAGGAAATTAAAGACAACTCTTGAGAAGACGGTCAAACCTAGTTTTCCAGAACGTAGGTTCAATCTTGACTTATCTCATGAGCGTGTTGAGTTAGTTGTTTGCAATAAGTTATCTGATCTAGGATGGGAGGTTTTCTATTTAGAGAATCAGTTTCTCAACACTATGTTTGGCTTGGTATTTTGGGACATTATTTTTGCCCCTGTCGAAGGCGCTTTTATCAATCCATACCAACGCCAACCGCTCGATTTATATCATCCGTCATTTACTGAAAGGCGAAAAGGCGCAATCGAGCAAAGACTATCCGAAGTTAAACGAACTGGCATTAAACCGTACCTAAGCATTCTAGAAACAAAAAGAGATATTCAGAACCCATTCATTGTTTGGGACCTAGTGGATACCGAATGGTTAGAGTTGGCAATGACATCCATTGACTATGAGCAATTAGCAGATTTGTTCGCTGTTCTTCTCTCAGACCTAACAGCATATCGCAATGGTATGCCTGATCTTGTCGCGTTTAAAGGCAACAAATGGTTATGGTGCGAGGTAAAGGGACCTGGTGACAAACTTCAGAACAATCAAAAACGTTGGTTTAAACAGATGGAGAGATTAAATATTAATTATGAAGTGTGTTACGTCAATCATGACTGAGTTAGTGGCAAGCAAAAAAAAAACCAGCAATGATGCTGGTTTTTTTGAAATTCGACTTAGAAGTGTAAGTGAATCACAGATGTCGCAATGCACGCTGGGCGACGGATTCCTTCTATTTCTACGCGTATTTCACGCTCTATCTCAAGACCTTTCTTGATCGGTGTAACTTTGACCAAGGTACTCTTAGCACGAAGGTTACTACCTACCTTAACTGGATATGGGAACCTTACTTGGTTCAACCCAATATTTACCATCATCTTCGCAGTCGGAAATAGAGGTTTATCTGGGTCAACACTATCTGTTAGTGCTGGCAACAAAGACAGAGTTAAGAAACCATGTGCGATAGTGGTCTTAAATGGTGATTCTTGTTCTGCTCTTTCTGGATCAGTGTGGATCCACTGGTTATCTTCAGTAATTGATCCAAATTGATTGATTCGTTCTTGACCTACGTGAATCCAGTTACCTTCATGAATCACAGTGCCAATTTTGTCTTGCAGTTCGTCAAATAGTGCCTGTGCTGCGGGCTTGAGCACAATTTCTGGTTCGACCTGTACTACATGTGGTTCATTTACTGCAGGCTTGTGATAGTCTCTGACCCATGCTAAAAAATTGCTATGGTTTGTCTTGTCGACAAACTCAGTCCAATATTCGCGAATAGTGGGCGACATCCATTGCATAAGCTCAGACTGATGCTTAACCGAATCAGCTCTTTGTTTAAACAATTTTACAACTTTCATCTTGACCTCAAATCTCAGTTCATAAGAACTAACCCTACTATTTTGAAGCATGTCCCTTCATCACGCAAACTTTTTCGAGCGAACACGCGTATTCTGAACGCTGTTTTATTGATGTTTTTCAATACTTTAGCAATAAAAAACATTATTTTATTTAGCAGTAAAACTCGCTGAATATCCTCTTTTAGTAAAACAATCTTCTTGGAATCACACACATAACGAGCATCATGAGTAAATCGACATCACTTTGACTACATTTAACGCAGTCAGTGCTCCAAAGGGAATTTTCTTCTTTACAGCCCTTTCCTATGATTCTATTATTAGCGCCACAAAACGGAGAGATGGCTGAGTGGTTGAAAGCACCGGTCTTGAAAACCGGCATACGTTAATAGCGTATCTAGGGTTCAAATCCCTATCTCTCCGCCACATTTAAAGATTAAACCGCTGTTTTTACAGCGGTTTTTTCGTTTTTATACCTCAAAAGTCGACAGATACAAATGGGAGATACAGATGTATTTGTTTCGACAATCAAATGGTGTGTACTACACACGTATAGCAACCCCTCTTTCACTCCAAGGTAATGGCTTTCCAAAGGAGATCCGTTTATCCCTATTCACACGAGAGCGACGGTTAGCATACCGACGCAACATCGAGCAAACCAAAACCATCTTTGAGCTGTTTGATGAAGCAAAGGCACTGCCACTAACATTCGAACGCTTCAAACAGCTATTGAATGATGAAATCAATCAGCTCAGGAAATCCTTCAATCACCAAGCTACAGATCACCTTTCAAAGTGTCGTCCTATTACTTCAAAAGGCAAACTTCAAAAAGTGAAAACGGCGCTTGTCATTAATTCAAAAACATTGGATCAGTTTGTTGAATCCAAACGTTTAGAAAAAGTTACTAGCCTTACCCTAAAGCAGCTAAAACAACGTAATGGCGACTTCTTAAAGTTTGTTGAGCAACTGGAAGAAACGAGTATTACCAGTAGCGTAGCTATGGCTTATCGAGACGAACTCTTAAGCCGAGGATTAAGCCATAAGACTTTAAGGGACTATCTCGCGGCCATCAAACAATTTATGAACTGGTGTGTCGTGCAAGAGCTAATAGCCACGAACCCATTCGCTCATATAAAGCTACCAAGTAAAAGCTCCTCGTCACATTCCCATCGACCACGATGGGGACTAAAAGAATTAAAACGTCTTTTCTCAAGCCGTGCCTTTAACGAGCAAAGCCTATCCTTTCGTTGGGCTACTAACGTCATCTACTTTCATGGTTGCCGTCCTTCTGAAGCTTGCCAACTTAGTGTTGCCGACATCAAGTTTTCAGAACCATTTCCAACCATTTCATTTACTGATAATGGTGAACAACAGCACCTAAAAAACGCAGCATCTAAAAGACAAGTACCAATTCATGAAGACCTATTAAAGATGGGCTTTTTAGATTACGTGAAAGCACGGCATGATCAGAAACATCTCCAACTCTTTGATTTTATTCCAAGAGGAAAGGATTTGGACTGGTCAAAGGACTATAGAGATACCATGGGTGAAGTTTTGACGGCTTGTGGTTTTAAAGCTGGTAAACGACCAACCGCATACTCTTTTAGGCATACCTTTATTGACGAATTAAAAAAGTCAGGTGTTCCAGAACATATAGTGTCACAGATCGTGGGGCACAAGAATCACAGTATGACTTTCGGGCATTATGGTAAAGCACTTAAACCTGAGTTACTTAAAGACGCAGTGGATAGATTCAAACTGACTAAAGAGTAAGGGGGGAGTTAGTTACTTTTCCTTACTTGGCCTTGGTGAGCTTAATTATTATAACTTAAATTATTGTTTTTAAAGAGTTATTTTTGCACTTGCACGTTGACATAGAAAATGTAATTGCCTATCCTTTCAATACGTTCTCTGTACGGTTCAGTTTGAGTCCCTTTGAGGCAGCTGATAGCGTTTGCTCTTTTATCGCAAACAGAGCTTATTCGCATGTATTTAATTAACTGTGCCCCTTATGTCAAAAAAGAGCTTGTAACTATCATGAGGGGTGGAGTTGATTGCTATGTCTATTACTACCTTCCCTACAACCATCAAGCATATGCTAAGTCAGGAGCTTAGTTGGACGATACTCCGTTGCTACAAGCTCCATAAACTGCCCACTCAAACGCTGATGGATTATTTTATACATTGCGTTGCAGTTAGGTTTTTAGTCTTTAGTAAGTGCAAACATATCACTCGAAAATTGCCTACTTATACAGCGGTATCGGTAGCTGTTAGATGCGCGATTGCACAGTCTGGTTTTCGGATTGAAACAGAATTACCACCCAATGTTGAGGTTATAGAAACACTAGCTACAAAGATTTGTTTCAATCTAAAACAGAATAAAAAATATACATTCAAGCCATGTCTCATGAAACACATTCTGGCTGACATCTTCGGGTTTAGTTCACACGATGAGTTAATTAGTTTTTTTGGGTACTTAAATGAAATTCAGCACAGAACACTAAAGCCAAAGCGCGTGACCTTTCCGTCTAAAGATGCAACATCTAACCCGAAAGTTACTCTTGTCAGGAAATATGATTCATCTGGTGAGCCAATACGCATCTGTAGGGTAACTTTAAATAGTCAATCATACTGGACTATTAATCTTCTCTCCCACAATGCTGAATATCTTTGTATGCCATATAGATTCACCTCTGTTGAAAAGGCGTTATTGGTCTTAACTGCAATGTTCATAACCAAGAATGGCCAGGACAGGTGGGACGCTGCTGTAAGGTATGAACTTGCAGCAAGGCGACTAGAGTCCATCGATAGCTTGGTCTTGCTGTAGGAGGTTGCTATGCGTTTACGTAACAAATCTACTTATTGCAATCTCATCAGGGCGTTTGATGAATACTTGGCGCGAAATACCGACATTAACATCTCTTTTCGAGAGAAAGATCGTCTGCTGTCGTATGTCTTGTTTAACCTCTCGCCCGAAGAGATTCGTAAGAAGCTAGATCGAAATGAGGATGTTCAAGTAGATTGGAAAAACACATCTGAATCTGTGCATTCTCGTTACCAAAATACGCTTTGGCCTCGCCTCACTGAGGTCTTTACTGGGTTTGATCTAAACGAAAAGCAGTTAGTCAATTTGATAGTCAGTACCATTAAACCTTCATTGCTAGATTTAGAGCCGAGCCTAGTTTCGATGACTTTTCAAAATGCTATCGGTATGCAATTTATTCTACAGACGAGTGAGCAAGATAATAAAGCTCAAACAGGACACTATCTGCTGAAATGGTACTTACCCTCGAATGAAACTCTTCAAGTTCCTAGTAGCTGGAGCGGTGTAAATTGCTCGTGGTCTTATACGCCAAGCTCCGCACAAGAACGTCATTCTGCATTCGATATACATACCTATCAAATCATGGCTAGTGTATGTAACGATATTCTCGTCGAAGCATACAAACTTGCGCCAAAGCTAAAAGAATTACCTGCTCAGATTTATCCCGAGTTGCGCCAGCTAAGAGATTGTCACTTAATCCTTATATTCGTAAGAGAGGAATATCAATTTACCCGTGTAATCACTGATAGCATAGTGGAGCATTATCAAAATGCTAGTCATGGAAAATGTGAGTCACCTTGTATAGAACAAAACTCGGATTGGTTGCGAGCGTTGCAGGCAATCAACTTTTCAGTTTACAGTCTTTGGCATGTTTTCGAAGACCAATATAGTGATTTTGCCCATAGGTACCATGTACCTCATAACAATCAATATATCGACAAATTATGCCTGTTAGTGATGCAGTATCTAGTTGAAGTTGGCTTAATCAGTCAACACAGTAATGAACCTTATTCAGACGACATGTCACTGCACTACGCCGTAAATGATGCGTATGAGAATGCAGTGTCAGACCTAAGCAAGGAGTTAAAGAGAAGTATCCTTTTGTTTACTCATGGAAGACCAAGCGAATTTCTACTCGACCTAATCCCTAATTATGTCAAAAGACACTAGGAATAATTGGTAGTACATTACAAACAAGGTATTAAGAACGCGTTAGGGGGTTACAACGATGAAGAACACTCATAATCAATCGAAGAATTTGAAAGTAGGTTGTACTAAAAACTTCACCCTGACGGTCGAAGGAGAGGAACTATCTAAACCAGTAAAGTTTCGAAAGAAGTGCAAATCATATTCTGAGCAAGATGCTGAGAGGTTTGCAGAACATGTCAGTAAAGCAGCTAGAAAAGTTTAATCGGTCGGTTTTTCCTAGGAGAGAACAGCCGTTAAACCTCTTGAGGTTCAACCACTGGAAGGCAGCACTGCCTTCCATTTTTTTTGGGGGAAATTTCAATTCTTAACTGATTGATTAAGAACGGAAGTGCCCAAGAATTATAATAAGTAGCTAATATTATTAAAGTTTAGTGATTTGTGCTTTCTAATTTTCATACTTATGATGCTCTCAAATAGAAGAGCAGCCGAAGCTGCCTAAGATGAAAAAATGGAAAATGGGAACACAAAAACACTAGAACAATATATCGATAGCCACATGAAAAGTTTTAAGTTTTCGGCAGCAGAATCGACATTCAAATCTGACAACTGCAAAGCGAATCGATTGATCAAGTTATATGGTGAGATACCAATTAAGGATATCTGCCATAGTGACGTTCTCGACATCATAGATGACTTGCATGAATGCTACGCCAACAAAACTATCAATGCATTCCTGACTATTTTGAGAGCTACATTTGCAATAGCAAAGCGTGATGGCGCTATTGATATCGATCCTATGGTTGGCATTAAGACCCTGAAAAACGGTAAGAGTAAACCTTATCCTTTTACTAAAGCTGAACTGAAAAAACTGCACAACACCTCGCCGCTGTGCGAAAGTGGGAAAAATGCCGCTGTGCTCAACGTGTTAACGGGTTTACGTATTAGTGAAATTCTTGCTATTGGCTGGGAAGATGTCGATTTCGATAGGCGTAAGCTATATGTTAGACGAGCCAGAGTTCTGACCAAGTACAAAACACCGAAAAATCCAGAGTCTGTCCGTACGGTTGAGCTCAATACATTGGCTATGAGCGTTCTGAAGAAGCAATTTAAGATAACAGGTAACAAGCCAGCAGTGAAGGTTTCTGTTGTGCAAGAAGACAATAAAACACGTACTCAAGAACATGTTCGATTTGTTTTCTACAACAGCAAAAACGACGCCCCGTTTCTTAATGCTGCGCAATATAACAAATCATTTTTTAAAGGGTTTGTCGAAGATGCTGACGTAGACCATCGAGGAGCGGGTCAACTGCGCCATACATTCGCAAGTCAAAATTTAACCGCAGGCATATCGAAAGACTGGATTGCAATGCAAATGGGTCATACTGACACTGCGATGATCGATAAGCACTATGGCGAATGGATCATTGACGACTCACCCGACTATGCAAATGCCGCAGCGAAACACCTTGCGGAAACGTTTGGGCAGTTGTTACAAAATGATGAAAAAGAGGTATCTGGAGAAGCCATCATTCAGAATGATGAATTGGTGTTAATCAAAACTCTTCAAACTAAACCTGAGCTTCTCGCTGCGGTCAAAATGCTTGTTGGGAGTCAGTCATGATAGCTTACTCAACAATTGGCATTTGTGGTGTCAGCCTTGGCAGTTTCACTGCCAAGAATGGCACCATCGGTGCCAAAGTCATCCACTTTAAAAGTGAGATGACAAAGCAACCCGCTGCGCTCCCGTCACACTTTTTGTTCCAAAAAGATGAACGTGAGCTGCGGGCAAGAGATGTCTCTCTTGACTCTCTACCATACTCACCCCTTCGGGGGTGACTATGAAGGAAATTCGATTCTTTCATCGACGCTTTAACTTCACATCAAAACCAGTTGATCGAGTTAAGTGCGAACACTCTCTAGCTCACTCATTACGTATTGCACCACCCACCGCTGTTAATGACTCTAAGCGGTTAGAGTGGAATGAGGAGCTGGCAGATACCAACTTAATTTGGCTAGGGTCAAAGGTTTTACCCTTGCACTCATTGCCCGAAGATGAGCGTTTAGAGCTGTTGTATCAGTTGGCACCGCAGCCAAAAATTCGCAATCAATCGAAATTGCAAACTCAGCAGCGGCAGTATCGCCTCAAAATGAACAACGCCATTAAGAGTGAAACAACCAAAGGAAATACCGAGGCTGCGGAGTTTTTGCAAGCAGTCTTAAACGCAAAAGGGCATGTGCCCTACTCACGTATCGAGCAATTTAAAAAGCTGAAAATGCAGCGGAAAAAGCAACGCATCAAGATGCTAGAAACGTATCTGAATGCTTATAACCAGTTGCAGAAGCGACCAGCAGCGAACAATGTATTTATGCAAGAAGGCATCTTTAAAGTTCCGCATCAATGGAACGTTGGCAACGACACCATAACGCTTGAAGAATACATTTCATTTACGCGTGAGTTTTTGAAGCACCATTATCCTGCTTATGATATTCAAGCAATTATTGGACATGATGATGAGCGAAATGTTGATGTCAATACTGGAGCACATACTCACTACTTTATCTCGGGTAGGAACAACCAAACTGGTGAATATGACTTGAGGAAAACTCAGATTAACATCGTTAATGAGTATATTCGTGAAAACCACCGCAGCGAAGCGTTGCTTCCCGAGGATGGCAAGCTTACCAGGAAGCTCAGTCAAAAGTTTGGTCATTACCATCAACGTATGATGCTTGATTTTGCCAATGAGCAACTATTTAAGAGCAAGAGTTTGAAAGCTGAATTTGCTCCCGAAACAGAGCGAAAATCCGCGCAGCGCAAGAAGATAGACAAGGAAGCAAACTTGCCTAAGTCTGCTCGAAGCCATAACTACTACTCGCACCAACTTGAGTTGGTTCAAGCAAAGGTTCATTCAGCAGAACAGCAATACAATGAGCTAGTAGAAAACACTCATTCCTTACAAGATAACTTTGACAAGTTACTCAATGACGTGGCTCAAGTGCAGGTCAACCTTAGTGAGCTTCAAGTTGAAAAAGATACAGTAACCACTGAGATAACAGAGCTTAAAGATCAACAATCAAAGTTATCCCAACTGGCTCTAGAGCTAACTGACGCTATCGTTCCGAGGTTGGTCAGTGTGTTCAAGAAAGTGCTACTTGCTATCAATGCTCGCGACAAAAAGATGGCTATAAAGCAAGCTGAGTATCTTGATTCCGCTTTTAGTGCTGCACTTGAGCTTCCTCCCTCAGTAGCACAAGGCGTTTCTAAGGAAATCAAGACCATAAAGGAAGCCAACATTAATATTGGAGCGGAAGCTTCACTGGATAAGTAAGTTAGTAAGTTACTAACTTACTAACTTACTTACTAACTTACTAACTTACTAACCTAAACATAATAACTAAAACATAGGTAATACAATGGCTAGACCAAGATCATATACGGATGACGATGTCATCAACATTGCGACTCAATTGATCAGCAAAGGAAAGAAGCCTTCGGGCTGGAGCATAAAAGAAGTATTAGGCCGAGGAAAAATTTCCGCAATTCAATCGGACTTAGATCGCCTGATAAAAGGTGGACATATCTCGGTTGAAGCACTCAATGCGCAAGACTATAAAGAGTGTGAAGCTACCCGTGCTTTTCTGTCTTATGAGCTTCCAGTGGAGTTGCAGGAACTTTTAGCTAAGCGGGAGGAAGAGCTTTGTAAAGTAATGCGTGATATGACGACTGCTTTGAATAACAAGGCGCACGAGCATAATGAAACTATGATGGCTATTCGTGTCAGAGATCTCGACGCAAAGTACAATCTAACATATAGAGCTAAGGAGCAAGCTGAAGCTGACTTTGCTGATATTGAAGAACGGCTTAAGAAACAAGTTGTGGAAAAAGAACAGCTTGAAGACAGAATTGAAGAACTAGAATGTGAGCTGGCTGAATCTAGACAAAGTCATTCCGAGTTAATTCAAGACAATCTTAAACTTACAAGCAATTTAAACTCCATTGCTGAGAAATACGACACGCTTCAAGGGACTCATCAATCCATCAATGAACAGCTTTCCGCGCTGCAAAATGAGTATACATCTGTGAAAGTGAAGCTGGATTCTGCGCTGAGCGAAAACGAGAGCCATCGTTCTAAGCATTGCTGAGCTGGCTGCTCTGTCGAGGCTAGAGATAACCTATCTGAAACACGGGCGAAGCTAACAGCCTCTGAGGACAGACGACCTAAGTAAGAGATGGCTAGAAAAATCGATAGAAGCAAGTAATCAGTTTATAACTAGCCGTAATTTACCAAGTTGTTTTATGTGCGCTCCACACTATCGTATTCATGGTGTAAATCCGATGAAATCACATTGCTTATTATTATGACTTGAGTTGCTTAGTCAACAGGAGCAATATTGGAGTAATAAAACCTTACCACATGCAAGGTAAATCAAAGGATTAGAATGGAAAACCTCATAGACGCAGATTTGTTTTCTCAAGTAGAGGAACACCTGAAGTGCTCCGAGCAAAGCTGGTTAATGGGTGCAGGTATTAGTTTTGACGCTAAACTACCACTCATGTACCCGTTGACAAATAAAGTTAAAAAAGACTTAGAAACGGACAATCAGGGCATATTCGATCAGATTGTTGCCCCTTTGTTCATAGAGTTGCCTCCAGAGTGCCATATCGAACATATTCTCAGCCATTTAGGTGACTATGCAGCCTTGGCGGAAAGGAGTAAGGATAAAAAAGTCAGCATAAATGGTGCTGAAGTAAAGTTGGAGGAACTGCAAGTAGCCCATCGTTTAATACTTGACTCGATCTCGAATGTAATTAGAAGTGGCTATGTTGAAGACAAAGAGGGAAACACAACTGAACAAGGAACTGTATCTAAACCAATAGTCGAAATTGACTCTCATAAAGAGTTTATTGACACTCTGTTCAATCACGCAGGCGCTGGTATTTATGAGCGGAGAAAACCCGTAAACATTTTTACAACTAACTATGACACCTTGCTAGAAGATGCTTTGGCATTGAACAAAATCCCCTACTGGGATGGTTTTTCTGGAGGTGCAGTAGCTCACCGAACTCAACGCTATGGCGAGCCTGTCCCTACTAATGGCCAACGTGCCAACTTAGTCAAAATGCATGGTTCAATAGACTGGTTTCTATGTGAAAAGGGACATGTCTGGCGAGTCAGAGATAATGATCGCTATCCAAAAGCTGATCGTCGAGTCCTCATCTATCCTCAAGCTACAAAATATATAGCAACCCAACAAGATCCATTCTCTGCACAATTTGACCTATTTCGCAAAGCTCTAAACTCTCCAAATAGTAATGTGTTAGCTGTGTGCGGATATAGTTTTGGAGATGATCACATCAACAATGAAATCGAGTTCGCCCTATCTAAAGACGACAATAGAACCGTTTTAGTTGCTTTTCTTGAATGCCGAAAAGAAATTCCATCCTGTCTAGAGCGATGGCGTAAGTCGAGTTATGGCTCGCGAGTAATAATTGCATCTCTTCATGGTCTATATGTTGGTGCGCAAGGCCCCTTTAAAAGAAAAGGCGATGACGACGATTGGTGGACATTCAAAGGTGTCACATCAGTACTTAAAAACGGATGTGAGGTATAAATCATGTTTACACCAACTGATGAGCTGAAAATAGGTCAAGTTGTTGAGGTCTCAGGGACAACTATCAAAGTTGAAATCTCGAATAAGGTCTCTGAACTAACTCGAACTTTCGAAGGTCGGGTTTATCCAATAGGACAAATCGGCAGTATGGTTAAGATCCACTATGGTCGAAAGGTTATTTTCGGTTTAGTTACAATGCTTCGAATGCGTTCTGAAGAATTGTTAGAGGCTGGAATACCTATAAATACTGAATCTGATCAAAGACTTATGGAAGTGCAACTGTTGGCCGAAGGTAGTTGGAATAACTCTAGTTCTAAATTGTCCTTTAAGCGAGGTATTAAGACATACCCATTGCCTCAACAAGGCGTGTTTTTATTAACAAATGGCGAGATTTCATGTGTTTATCGCTCAGCTGAAGGTGAACGAGAAGAGAAGGTCGACCCACTAGTTCCATTTGCTGTATATAGCGCATCGGAGTCAACTGCTTGCAGAGCGAATATAAACAAAATGTTCGGGATGCACTGTGCTGTATTGGGATCAACAGGTTCAGGAAAGTCGGGAACTGTCGCCGCAATAATTCATAGCGTTTTGGAGCATAACACTGGAGAGATGAGTTTTTCTCCGCAAATTGTCGTAATTGACCCACATGGGGAATATGGTGCCGCATTCAGTAAAAGGGCTATACAGTATAGAGCTTATGGCATCACAGCGGGTGAGGATCAACAAGAATTAATAAAATTACCATACTGGTTAATGTCAAGCGATGAATTTACCAGTTTGATAGTTGGCAAGACTGAAGAAAGTGCCACTAGCCAAAACAACATCGTCCAAAAAGCTCTGACACATGCTCGAATGGTTGCAGCTGGAATTGTGCAGCCGTGTCCTAGAGAGTTTGATACGGAAGTATTGAAAGAGCTAGAAAACCATGATGATCCAAACCTTTGTGATAAAAAAGACACATCGGACATTCTTGAGTTTGATAGAGATAAACCAAGACCATTTTGTTTAGATGAGTTTGAGAGCCATATAAGATTCATACAAGGAGGACGTTTTAAAAAAGGCTCGAAGATCCTTGAAACCTTGCCACCTACGGATTTAGGGAAAGCTCGTATTCCATCAGTCTTAGATAAGGTGAGAGTTCTCCGAAGAGATAAACGGCTGTCTTTTATGTTGCAATGTTGGGAAGGTGAACAAGATGAAATGAAACTTCACAAGGTTTTAAACCAGCTTGTTGGGGCTCCTGTTGAGGATAAAAAAGATATTAGAATAATAGATATCTCTGGCCTCCCTAACGAAGTTGCGGGCCCTCTAGCTGCCTTGATTGCTAGACTATTATTTCAATATAAAGTATTCCAGACACAAGAAGAGAAAGAAAAAGATCCGATTCTGCTCGTATGTGAAGAGGCGCATAGATACGTACCTGATCATGGAGAGGCACAATATGCAGCAGCACAAGGAGCAATAAGACGCATTGCACGAGAAGGTCGAAAATATGGGATTGGCTTAATGTTAGTAAGTCAGAGGCCCGCAGATGTAGATAGCACTGTGATATCACAGTGTGGCACTTGGGTTGTGTTAAGGCTTACTAACTCTGCGGATCAACAGCATGTCGCCCGCTTTCTACCAGATGGCTTGTCTGGGATGGTTGGAGCACTACCCATTTTGTCACAACAAGAAGCCATATTTGTAGGTGAAGGTGCCGCCCTTCCTTCGAGAATCAGGGTCAGAGATCTTCATGACAACCAACTTCCTAAATCAAACACAATACCATTTGCTGAAGGCTGGGCTAACGGCCGTCTAGATCTAAAGAGCCTAAAAGAAATTGCTGATAGGATGTGTAACTAAAGAAAAAAGCAGACTTGGAGATACAACTAGATACAAAGCCTTAGCCATAAAGGCAAGGCTTTATGTTCAATTGAAGCAACTATCTATAATATATCCGCTAGAAAATCAAAGCCTTGATCTTCATAACTTTCATTGCTCTCTTCACCGTCATATTTTGGCAGCTCATCAAAATACTCATCGTCTCGGTCATCGAAGTCAAAATGAGTTTCGATATGATCATCACTATCAAAAAAGGTCGAAAAATCATAACCTTCTTCAGTATCTTTGAACTTAAATATGGGGCTAATTAGGTTTTCTGGCTCAAAGAAGCTAATGTTATGCTTGAGAAGAGCTCCGAAAAAATGGTGTGTTTTAATAAAGTCAGTATTTTCGTTCTTGAGCCAGAGACGTTTACCAGCTTCGTAAGATAGTAACCAAGAACTACTCTCTAGAGAGTCGGTACTAGCAAATTTTCTTAAGGTATCGGCAAGAATATTTGAGCTAATTTGACCACTGTGATGCATATCTAAAATTAGAAGGTTGCAAACAGAACTATCCATGCCTTCTACTTCACGCACGACTTCTCGCTTAACATTTAACTTAAGACCCTTGCATATCGTCAGCAACCATGACACCTCACTATGGTGATCAGATATGGAGTGGGTTTTAATTTGGTTATGACAAAACCTCTCAATAGCAGGCTTGTTCAGTTCATAATCATAAAAATTATATGTTGAAAGAAGGTTTGCTATAACTTGGAGCGTGTTCGGAAAGCTATAACCACATTTCAGTATGTATGCTTCGAAAATATCCCAATTTGATTTGCGGATGATAGACGAAGATATTTGTTTTAGACCATATTTTACAACTGCTTCATCTTTAAACTTATCCTCTATCGAAAAAAGGACTTCAAAGTAGTTATGGATATCATCTCTCTGCTTCCTTTTTTCATCGGATATCTTTAGCTTCCTTATACTATATTTCCAAGACTCACTAACTAACTCTTTTACTTCAACTATTTTTGTTTTTGATGGGTTGATTTGAAGTTCAAAATTGCTTACCGCTTTAGTTAGTTCTGCTAAAGCTTTTTCTGCCTGTTCTCGTTTGTCAAAAAATAAACAGTAGTCATCAACATAGCGAAAACCAGCAGGCCAATATCCTATCGCTTCCTTGAGCTCTCTATCAATTGCGACTCCAATTAACTCAGCAATGATATGTGAAGTGTCAGGGCCAATCGGTAATCCAATGGTTTGTCCATCTTGCAACTTAGTACTTTTACTATCAAAAATATTACCAAAAAAAGCTGATGATGCTTTCCTGTTTCTTTTGGCTGCACTCTTGCCGTGAATAGCCCACGGAATTGAATGGGTATAGATAGTAGGAAAATAGCTAGTAATATCAGTTATCAATGCATATCGATAACCCGCAGATTTTGTCACTTTAGCTTCATAAAGCTCACTAAAACGACTTATATCTATTGCTCTGAGCGATGGAGACAGCTTAGGTTTGCTCAAGGAAATATTGCTTTTTCTATAGTGTCGTTCAATGTCAGACCAATACTCAGCGATTTCTTTAACTAGAAAAAAGTAACTAATCGGGTTAACTATGCTTGTCGCTCTTCGATAATATGAAGATCTTGCTACTGAAAACTTTTCCGCCTTAGTCTCTGGTTGTTTATGTGCTGACCATCGACCTTGAAATTTATGATAACTCTCAGCAAATTCGGTTGTTGTAAAGGTTGGCGGCAGTTGGACTGGAAAAAAACCTGATTTGAGTAACTCTTTGATCTTATCCATGTATCTAGGCTTATTTTGTTACATTGCACCTCATTACCTTAGAGGCGCAATTTTCAGAAAGATGTAGTCTTCATACTGAAGAAATTCACTAAGCAACACAAGGCATAACCATGCGTTTTGTGATTAGAGTTATTACAGTACTAAACTACTCCATATCTTCACTGCTCTTAATGAGACGCTACATTGGATTCACAGTACTATGATCTTGGAGATAGTGTTGCACTTTCAACATCGTACAGAGTTTCGTGGTTTCTCAACCAAAGTTGATACTGACTACCCAACAAAGAGGCATCTTTAGTACAATCAACATTCCAAAGGCGTAACCAATAACCCGCAACGGCCGCCCTAACTTCAAGAGTTTTAGCACCATCCACCATTCCAAAATCATGTTCGATGGTGATACTGTTTTGGACATTGTTTTTATTTGGGTGAGGAGCCAGCTCTAATCTAATGAACCTATTCCACTGGTTATCCCCTTTCCTAGAATTCTCAGATAGAACAACCTTATCAGAATGATGTGCACTGATTATTCTACCTAAAACAAAGTCACAAAATTTGTTCCTCTTATAATCATAAGCTCTTATATGCAGCCTGAGGCCATTGTCAACAATAGAGTGTGGGGCAATTACTCGACTAGATTCCCCATTTTGTACAGATAAGTAATTAACTTGTAACGCATTGCCATTAAGAATTGCCCTAGAAATGGACATCAGTACATTGAGCTTGGGTAAAGATAAGCGCGGCGGGACAGTGAAACTCTCACCCTCACCAAGCCCTAGTGATTTGGCTAAAACTGGACTTCTGAGTTTTCCTAAGGCTTCATTAATTTTTAGAGGGTACATCGGCGAGAACGCCGCTTCGTTAATAATGTACTTTTTCCCGCTATCATCAAAGTCTAAGTTGTTTGGCGCTAGCTCTTTGTATTTTCTAAAGTCTCTTGTTGCTGCAGGTGCAGAAATATCGAATTTATCAACTAGATCTCCTCTAGCCAGCCAACCACGAAACTGTAATAAGAACTCAATGTACTGCAGCCTTTCTTTCACGGCAAATGATAGATTTTCGTTGTTCATTGTTCATTCTCCTAAGCCAAAATTAGTATTACACAAAAAAATCACTTTAACCACTTGATCTGATCAAAATGATTAGGTTAGTATGTTTTATGAGCTAAGGCTCATTTTAAAATTCATATGACAAGTAAGGTGATAATCATGGCAGTCAACAAACCATATGGTGACAACAAAAGAATCGGAGCTGTTAAAGGGCGTTCGCAGTTCCAAACACCGTCAGGTCTTTGGGCTAAACGCGATACTAAGACTGGGCGAATCATGGACGTAAAAATGGATGGAGAACCATTTAAGGGGGTACGTAGAGAACAGAAATGAAAAGGGCAACGAAGTTGCAGCTTCATTGCCCTATAAATCATCTAAGCGAGTTAGACTGAATTGCAGTACAGACTAACTTTTCCTAAGCATGACCACTTAGATTTCGTGAGCATACTCAAAATTTATGTATATGGTCAAGATCTAGTGTGGTTTCTTTGAAAGAGATCCAAGTTATGAGTATTACTAATACAAATACTAATGAAGAAATTGAATACATTTATCGACCTTATATCACAGTTAAAGGAAAGCGAATCACTCGGAAAAATGGTGGAATGTTTAAGATTCCGATCAATAAAACAAGTAAGAAGCACTAAGAATGGGATTGGTGGTTCTTTGAAGAGCCACCAACTTGCTTTATATACGTAGGTGATACTAATGATGGAATATTTATTCCCTACTTTACTATTGATGGTAACACTGGGATCAATTTACGTTTTCTTTAATGCTCGTAGAAAGAGTAAAGACTCCGAGTCAACTCTTCGCGATGATGGTTTCAATTTTATCTTCTCAGGTAGAGGTTCTAATTTTATAGCATTTAGCCCCTCTACAGGCCGATTTCGATTTGGTAATTTAGTTAAAGGAACGTATGTTGAACGTTCTATCAATACGATCACTAACTACGAGTGGAAGTGGGTTGAGAGAAATGCCCAGAAAATTTCAAACAAATTTTTCTTCTATATCTCTGATGTTGAGTACTCAATGCATGAGGTTTTTTACAATGAAGAAGCAAGAATGGCTGAGGTTGAGTGGGCGAAGCTTCAAGCCGTAATCAGTGAATGTATGTCCGTTTCGAGTGAAAAAGTAAGAACAATGGAAAGACTAGAGCAATATGACTTCTTTGTGTCTCACGCCAGTGAAGACAAGCCTGCGTTTGTGAGGCCTCTTGTTAATGAGTTAAACAAGTTAGGCTTAAAGATTTGGTATGATGAGTTTACTTTAGAAATGGGAGACAGTTTGCGCCGTTCCATAGATTCAGGTCTTGGTAATGCTAAGTATGGCGTTGTTGTATTATCTCCTGCTTTTTTTTCTAAGCAATGGCCTCAATATGAATTAGATGCTCTTGTAAATAGGTCAATGTTAGGTGGAAAAGTTATTTTACCCATTTGGCACGGCGTTGATCATGAGCAAGTCTCTAGGTTCAGTCATAGCTTGGCGGACAAGGTCGCTTTATCAAGTGCTCATCATGAAGTAGAAGAAATAGCTTCACAGCTATTACGAATAATTCAAAAAGAGCAGTGAAATAACGTAAAGATATTTTCTCGTATGTCTGTCTAAATTTAGTTACAGATGTACTATACAATCAACAATATCGTCTTTTGAGGCATTACTTTAAGTCATTGTAAAATAAGCGTTTTGATCTTGCGGAGATAGCTTTCAAATCCCTATCTCTCCGCCACATTCTAAAGCCTCGCTTACTGCGAGGCTTTTTTCTTTATTCTACAGTCCCCTATGCAATTCAAACTTGCAATCTCCTATGAAAAGAAACTAAGGTTCAGTAAGTTATATTAGCCATAGGGACAAAAGGAACGTGAACTCTACTCTAGAAACAATACTCAACCACCGTTCTATTCGAAAATTTAAGCAGCAACCTATCGATAAGGATATTCTAGACACTATTCTTAAAGCTGGAATTGCCGCATCATCATCTAGCCTATTGCAAGTCGTCTCTATTATCAGGGTCACAGAGAAAGATAAGCGCAACAAACTGGTGGAACTTTCTGGCAATCAACCCTATGTGGCTCAAGCCGCTGAATTTCTCGTTTTCTGTATAGACTATCAGCGACACCAAGAGTTAAACCCAAACGTGAAAGTTGACTACACAGAGTTAGGTTTAATCGGTGCTATTGATGCCGGAATAATGGCACAGAACTGTTTAGTGGCGGCCGAGTCACTAGAGTTAGGCGGCGTCTATATCGGAGGCCTGAGAAATAAAGCGGCTGAAGTTGATGAGTTGTTAGGTTTGCCCCCGCACTCTGCGGTTCTTTTTGGGATGTGTTTAGGATATCCAGACCAAATCCCAGAGGTAAAACCACGCTTGCCTCTTGACGTCATTGTGCATGAAAATGAATACCATCAGCTAGATAAAAATGCGGTTGCACAATACGATGATGTGATGCTTTCCTATTACGCACATCGATCAACAAACCAAAAAAGCAGTACGTGGTCTTCACAAGTTACTAGTAAGCTAGAAGGTGAATCTCGACCTCATATGCTCGGTTACCTAAACAGTAAAGGTTTGTTCAAACGCTAATTTCTACAGTAAGAACTCATGACTTAATCTCTTTCTAGTCATGAGTTCTTTCGTACAAAGCAATTCACTCTTTCGGGATCACTACTGTAAAACGGGCGCCACCAATGTGGCTTTCATCTACAGATACATTCCATCCTAAGTTTCTGCTTGCCTGAGCGACAATAGCTAACCCTAGACCGAATCCGCCATTGTTATGATTTCGCGAAGAGTCCAAACGCGAGAAGGCGATAAATACTTCCTCTCGCTTTTCAATAGGGATGCCAGGACCATTATCTTCTACGTCCAAAGTCCAACATGAGTGGTACTCTCTCAAGGTGACATTGACTACCCCGCCACCGTAACGAAGTGCATTTTTAAGCAAGTTATCAATGACCAATTTGGACAAGCACTTAGAAGCCAAATACCTATCATCTAGGATGTTTGAATCTTTGATAAACTGAATTTGCTTGGTATCAGCGATAACATCGATACGTTTTTCAACTAGTTCAGAAACGGAAAATGCCTCGCGAGCGATTGGTAGTTCACCGCACCGACCGTTAGTAAGCCTCGATAACTTAAGAATATCACTGGTTAAATGGGAAATGTCTTCAATATAACTGTCTATGTCGTTAAAGAGTGTTTGTTTGTCCTTTGTATCCTCTCTTCTGAGTAAATCACTGGCCATTTGAATTCTAGTTAGGGGCGTTCGGATTTCATGAGGAATAGCCTGAGAAAACACCAGCGACTCTTTTACTTTTAGTTCGATATCATCAGCCATATCGTTAAAACTATGAGCGAGTTCTTTTATCGGTGAAATATGGAACACCTCAGAGCGAACACTAAGGTCACCTTGTCCAAATTTTGTCTGCACAACTAATAGTTTGTTAATGCGCTTGTTAACTCTGTGCAACGGCAAGTAAATTAATCCTGCTAAAGCGATGCTCAATGTCACGAATAAGGCAAAAAAGAACTGGTTATCGCTGTCTTCATACCATTTAGCGTCAGCACTAAACGGGTCTTCGGTTTCTATAAAAAATAGTTGCTTGTTGGCACGTGGTATTGGAAAAGCGGCTACAAATAACTGGTTATTTTTGATATAAACATCAATGCCATCTCTTCGTTTGAATAGTTCACAATCTGAACAGACGTCTGTAATGGGAGTAGTACTGTCCGATAGCATTAATTTGTAGTCGTAATACTGCAAAGAGGACATGCTGTTGAGTTTATGATGAAATCCGTGCCTCTCATGTTGACTATCGATATAATCTTGAACGTAAGAGTTACCATTGTCGATAAAAGAGCCAATATCCTCGTGTCTTAATAAAACATTCGTAACATTGATAAAGACGAAGAAGGTTAATACTAACCCTATTAGACTTTCTATGTACAAACAGGTAAACATGTTTTTCGGCTGAGACATTATTTTCATCGTTAGGCCTTAACCAGTCTGTATCCTTGGTTTCGAACTGTTTTGATAATTGCGTCATATATTTCAGCTTGAATCAGCTTTTTCCTTAAGCCTGAAATTCGCATATCGATCGAACGGTTGTAGGAACTGTACTCAATCCCTCTGACAACTCGACAACAATGCTCTCTAGAAACTGTTTTTCCCTTATTTTCAATAAGTAACTGAAGAATTTCAAACTCAGAGTTAGTGAGATTTAAAGGTTTCTGTTCATAGTATGCGGTCTGGTTCTCACTATTAACGACAATTCCATAAGCATCTGATATATATAAAGACTTTTCAGCTTGTTGGACAGGTTTATAACGGCGCATTAACGCTTCAATACGAGCAACAAGAATATGGCCTCTCACTGGTTTTGTTATATAGTCGTCAGCCCCTAGCTTAAATAGCGACACCTCACTCATTTCATCTTCTGCTGCCGTAACTACCATAATCATTCCAGAATAAAATGCGCGCGCTTCTCGACAAATATCCACCCCTGACTTTCCTGGTAACATTAAATCTAATATCACTAGATCGGGTTTAAGAGAATCGATTTTATTCAGAGCTATTGATCCGTCTTCAATCCAGTTGACTGTATAACCTTCTGCCTCCAAGAACATTTTGGTCAAATTTCCAATATGCATGTCATCTTCGATAAGCAAAATATTGCAATCCATAACTCCTCCTTAAAACGTAAACGCGCCGGAGTATATTGAAAGTTGAGCATTTCTCAATGCCAATATAAAAAAACATAAAAAAGTTTAGTATCACGGATTTTACAACGTCCTTGCTTACATTAGCTTACTTTGCCCAAATATACAGTACACCACACCATTAAAATTAATACTTTAGTGGTATCACATTACTCATGGAACCGAGAAATTACATTTAATGACTAAATGTGACTAGATAATTATTGTACTCATACTTACAAATACCTTAATTGAGCACTGTAACTCCATTTGTACACCTAGATTTCTGCTCTGCATTTATTACTATCGCGCACAATTCAGAGGGTAGACTCACGTTTTATAACTGTCCCACTTCGTTTATAGGCATTAACGTATTTCAAATAATGTTGAGCTTGTAAAGGTTACCGTTAGAAATCATTAGGAAATAAAATGCATTTGATTAAGTTGCTAAGCTTTAGCGCAATGACACTAGCTATTGCTTCAGGTTGTAAGTCAGACAGCGATTCAAGTAATCCAACTTCACCCCCTCCAACAGTTCCAGCCTCGAAGACCGTGAACAACATATCAATTAGTCAAGTAAGTAAGACACTTCCACAAGAGCTTAACATCGCAAGCAATGCTGGTTTTAACCTCTACGTTTCAGTAACTCCTTCAGGTACAGCGACGAGGCAATTGAGATCGTCAGGTATCAATGATGGTGCTATACATGTCATCGCGTATTTCGATGAATCAAAATATCCAGATACTATAGAAAAGGAGAGGCATAGAACAATCGTCAACTACAAAATCGAACGAGCTACCAAGATTCTTCAACACCTGATGTCCAACGTCCCGAACTCACAGTATGGAGAGAATAAATCGTCAATCGCTGCACTCATGGCTCAACGAGAAGCGACATTGATAATGACAGAAAACGATGAGCAAAACCAAATGATGCTCACCAAACTCTTTGTCAGCGAAGCGTTTCGTCAAAACAAAATAGATGATTGGGTATCAAAAGTTCCTTCTGCACCAAGCGTCCTTGATACAACATCAGAATCTAATTTCTTGAACTCTCTAATACCGCTAGCGTCGTCTGATGAGGATCTCTTAGATAATATTATTACTTCGATCTTAACCGGCGTACAACAAAGTCCCGATAGCCCCAAGTGGCTCATCAACAGCCAATCATTAATGTTCAGAGAGTTAACCCTTGAAGGTGACTGCCACTATATGAGTAACTTCGCGAACTATTGCGAAAACTTAGGTAAACATGCAGACAGAGACGCAGGGTTTGAAGAAATACTTCACTTGTTTCAAGCACAAGGTATCGCTCCTAATCCGACGTTTTATACGTTTCAACAACAGGTTCAACAACGAGCGCTCTCACTCTATACCGATCACGAAAACGGCCACTATTCACCATGGCAACCAGCCAACAGTAGTTGGCAAGATTGGAAAAATGACGACATAGATCCAGCTATCGGACCAAGCTATTCTCATGAGTACTTTGCGGCTGCATTCGAAGCTTACATGGGGATGTGGGAGCACAAGAGCAAAGGTTTAGATAACTATCAAGCAGTGACTCGCTCTCAAATGCGTTCTATTGATACCGAGTCAGCCTTTTGGATAGAAAACATGTTCCACGACTACTTGCAATACACCGCAAATATCGATTCCAACGGTGTCAAGACGTATTACAACCACCGATTTCCACAAGGGGGCTTAACTCCGACGTTCAATATGTCGAAAAGTACGCATCCACCTCTTGAGCCCTATACCTTTAAGTCTCGCTGGCTAGTTAACGTAAAAATCATAGGTGATGCAACGATTAACCTTAGTGCCAACGACCAGAACAATCATATTGAAGGTAATAAAAAAGACAATGTGGTTGATGGTAAGGGTGGCGATGACGTCTATATCATTGATGAGGACTTTGCTAACTGCGTTATCACAGAGCAGAAATACGCAGTTGCAGTGCAATGCTCAAACACGGGAACAGATACCCTAGCGAATTTCGAGGCTATTCAGTTTAAAGATCGCACATACTCCCTCGTGCAATAAATTCCTGCTCTAGGAAGCAACCCTATTGGTTTGCTTCCTATCAATCTAAGTTACTTTCCAGTATTTTCATAGCATTGGGTTTTGCTAAGCCGAACCCTTGAAACAATGACACTCCATGCAATTGACAGCGCGTTAATGTGTCTTGATTTTCAATGCCCTCTGCTACAGTAGTTGCTCCTATTTTATTAGCAGTAGTTACCGCTTCTGAAATTTTTTCATCACACAATAAGACACTTCTATCAAGTTTTAAGTAGTCAGCTTTAATTTCTAGTGCGCGGTCTTTAGTGGAATAGTCTGTCCCATAGTCATCAAGTGCTGTCTGCACACCAAATTTCGCGAGTTTGCCCTTTCCCACGACAATAGCGCGAATGTCAGATTCTTTAAACTCGGTAATTTCAAACACTATTTGTGATGGCATTGCACCAAATTCACCTATCCGTGTCATAAAACGTTCAATGGCAAGAGGTTCATTTGCAAGTAACTCGAACACACACGGAGAGACGTTTAGGAATAACTTTCGTCTTCTAAAACGAGAACAAGAAAAGTTATGCAGGTGTAGCTTACAACATAGAATAGTACAGACGACATTTATCTCGACTTGTCGCTCTAAATCAGCAAAGTAACGCGCCGGATCAAGTTTCCGACCAGAGGTGTGCTTTATCCGAGCCAACCCCTCAAGTGCGAGAAGCTCTAATTGTTGATTGAAAATTGGTTGGAACACACTAGTAAACTGAATGCCTTGATACACACCGGTGGCAAAGCCATCTGGTTGTATTTTTAACAGCTTTTGCACCGTGTCATATTTATTGGAATATATATTGCTAATGTCCATATTACGCAAGCAGTCCTTCCTTTGCGGGTTGCAGCACGAATTATCGGCGCAATAGTACCAAACCCCTGTGAGGAGATACGTAATACCATGTAAGCAAAGTACTTTGTTTGAGCCGCGTATTGGAATTGAGGCAAAACAATGCAGAAAGATAAGATCAAAAAAGAGCCGCCTAGGCGACTCTTTTATCAGGACTTGGATTAAAAGTTAATTAACCTTCTTTACCAAATACGTTGTTCTCTTGCTCTTGTACACGGATGAACGTGGTACGCTTAGTTAGCTCTTTCAGTTTCGCTGCGCCTACGTATGTACAAGTTGAACGAACGCCACCAAGAATGTCTTGGATTGTGTTGTTTACGTCACCACGGTAAGGCAGAAGAACCGTCTTACCTTCAGCTGCACGGTAGTTAGCAACACCACCAGAGTGTTTGTCCATAGCAGACTGAGAAGACATACCGTAGAACTTCATAAATTGCTTACCATCTTGCTCGATGATTTCGCCACCAGATTGCTCATGACCAGCTAACATACCACCTAGCATTACGAAGTCTGCGCCGCCACCGAAAGCTTTAGCAACATCACCCGCACACGCACAACCACCATCACCAATGATCATGCCACCTAGGCCGTGTGCAGCGTCAGCACACTCGATGATTGCAGAAAGCTGTGGGTAACCAACACCTGTCTTAACACGTGTAGTACATACTGAACCAGGACCGATACCTACTTTAACGATATCCGCGCCAGCTAGAATCAGCTCTTCACACATATCGCCAGTTACTACGTTACCTGCTGAAATCGTTTTCGTTGGGAATTCAGCTCGTACTTTTTGTACAAACTCAACTAGGTGCTCTGAGTAACCGTTTGCAATATCGATACAAATGAATTCTAGATCTTCGCTTAATGCTAAGATTTCTTTTGTTTTCTCGAAATCACGCTCAGACGTGCCCGTTGATACGAATACTTTGTTCAATGTTTCTTTTGTTGCACCAGCAACAAACTCAGCCCACTGCTCTACTGTGTAATGCTTATGCATCGCAGTCATTACACCATGTTGTGCTAGCGCTGTAGCCATTTCAAAACTACCAACAGAATCCATGTTAGCTGCAATTACTGGTGTACCAGACCATTGACGACCACTGTGCTTGAATGTAAAATCGCGGGTTAAATTTACTTGAGAACGACTTTTCAGTGTTGAACGCTTAGGGCGAAACAGTACATCTTTAAAGCCTAACTTAAGTTCTTGTTCGATACGCATTGTGTAAATTCCTTGATTTATATAGTACATGTTCCAGTGGGCATATGACTAAGCATAGTGCGTTGGCTCTCCGTTGGCAGACGGTTTACCTTTCTTCGGACACAAAAAAACCGGAGCGTTGGCAGACGCTCCGGTTTTCAGCATTATAGGTCGCGAAAATAATCTCGCAAGACTGATATTTTATTTTTTTTTGTGTTACCATTCCGACAAGTTGCAAATCCGCTGATTATCAATCCTATCTTAACGAAATAAAATCTCTCCAACCCTCTGATATAACAGAAAAAACCCACGTTATTTACATAAACAAGCTTACTTTAGCACTCGACGCAAACGTTTTTGCACTGTGCAAATATCGAGCTCTCAACACCTGAATGTGCATTTATTAACCGATTTTTGTGGTTATTCTTGTTATCTATTAGCTCATTTTTACCGATTGATTCGGAAAAAAACCGCTATTTTATATAACCTCTGAACTGTTCAAATCAAAAGTCATTGTTCTTATCGCCATCACGAATACTTCAAACGCTTAAGATGAAACATAATTGTCATGATTTCGAACTAATCGAATTTGTGGGAGTAAATCAGAAGCTAGCATGCCTACTTCTCCATGTTCCTTTGACTCCTGGTCAGCTGCAAGGCTGTGAATCAAAGTGCCAAGAGTTGCAGACTGCATGTTGTTTTTTCCCTGTCCTAATAGAGCTAAGATTGTTCCAGTCAATAAATCACCCATTCCACCACTGGACATCCCTGGGTTTCCTGCATGACAGACAACCATTGACTGACCATCATAAATCAGTGTTCCTGCACCTTTCAGTACCACTACTCCACCGTAAGTTTTTTGTAATGCTCTAATTGCCTGAAAACGGTCCTTCTCTATATCACTTATACGACAGTTTAATAATTGTGCGGCCTCACCTGGATGAGGTGTGATGATATGGTTCTTCAAGACAGCTGTGTCACTTTGTATCTGGTTAAGCCAATATAGGCCATCTGCATCAATGACGACTGGAAGATCCAACGACATCGCCAACTTCAGTGTTTGGTCAAAAACTCTAGCGGACCAAGCTGTTCGTCCTAACCCCACTCCAATTGCGATGGCGGAGCTCCAATTTACGCGCTCAGTCAATGATTGGGTGGTGCACGCATCAATCATCGCCTCTGGTAGCAACGTTCTTATTGGTGTGACACTCGCTTCGTGGGTTAAGACGGCGCAAAGCCCACCTCCTGCTCTCAAACAAGCCGCAGAAGCCAGATAAGCCGCCCCACTCATTCCATTGTTTGCACCAACCACTAGCAACTTTCCATGCGTTCCTTTGTGAGAATCTTTTGCTCTTTGAGGAAGATAACTCATCCAATGATTGTTGGTTAATACGACGTTTGCTTTATTCTGTTGAGCAAACTCCCTATCTACCCCTAATCCAGCAAAATGCAGGTGTCCTGTAAATGCTCTAGCTCGACCCGTAACTAACCCTTGTTTGACGCCGATAAAAGTCACGGTTCTATCAGCTTTGATCGCGTTTCCCAAAACAACACCGGTATCAGTATCAAGTCCAGAAGGAGTATCTATCGAGATGATTGGCTTAGAAGACTGGTTTAAACGATCAAACACATGAGAATAGAAAGGACGTACTTCACCTGAAATACCTGTCCCTAATAAAGCATCAATAATAACGTCAATGTCATCCGCAACCACATTTTCCGGCGAATCAATAACGCCACCAGCGGCTAGAAATTCATCTCTAGCTCGCAATGCGTCACCTTTAAGTGCGCTTGAATCGCCGATTTGCCAAACCGTAACGTCATAACCTGCACAAAGACTTAGTTTAGCGACGATATACCCATCGCCGCCATTGTTACCCTTACCGCAGCAAACTAGCAGTTTTCGAGTCTCTGAATAGTAAGTTTGTATAAGTTCAAATACTGACGCACCAGCCTGCTGCATTAAGGTATACATTTCTATACCCAATTGTTGGGCTACGATCTTCTCTCCTTCGCGAACTTGTTGCGAAGTGAAGAGCGATTCAGGCAAGGATGTTATATTTTGGTTCGAAGAGATCATTGTGTGCTCCCGTTTAACCCTAGTGTCAGCTTGTTGGGCAACAAGTGAGGGGCGACAAAGCTTTAGCTATTCGCTTTATTGGTATTTATCCAAATGTTAGCAAACGGGGCACTACAAAGGTGTGAATGAGATTACAAGTTAAAACTGAGGCCAGAAAATATGCAGCGCAAACCTCAAGACAATGGCGAAAATGATCAAAGCTACACCTAATCGATAACGTTTGTATTCATCAACGCTCATGGGAACGCGTTTATAGAACATCGTGACGACGCCCTTCCAATCTTGACTACGACGACCATATTGCACGATACCTGTGATAATGAACAATACACCGGCAAGTAACAGAAGTTTCTCTGTCCAAAAAACACCTTGCTCTATCATAACCCAACTCACTCCTTAAACTGGTTCGTAACTAGTTTATGATGGAAAGGCGTACTTTTCTGTAGAACTATAGTCTAATAGCGCACTTGTCATTAGGTCTGAAGCGATGTCTCGCCAACCGTCAATTTCTTCTATTAGATGTTGATGTTGTTTTTCTGTCACACTGTTGAGCGCAAGAGCTATGTATTTTTCTGCTACTAGTCGATTGTTAGCGATTTTAAGTTTTAGTTTCTCGCTATAAAAACTCTCACTGTCATTTAACAAACGCTGAAATTCTGGTTGAAAGTAGCCTAGGTCCGAGCGCCGGTTAAGCAACTGACGCATAAAGTGTTGCATCTGCTGACGATGGGCTTGCCAATCAAATACAGTAACATCCATTTCATTTGCCCAACGACTCGCAAGTGTTTTTTGCTGCTCCGTCAGAGGTCCGAACCAACGCTCCAAATTCTCTTCAATTCGCTGTTGGTAAATAAGTCGAACATCTTCGTCTTGGAGGCCTTGATACTTTTTAATGAACTTCTCGTCTTTCTGCTCTAAATTATCAAGTAACTCTTTCACTTGTTTATCTGTCATCTGTTGTGTCAATGCATACAGTTCAGGGGTAATCTGAGCGACTAATCGTTTAGTATGTAGCCTCACCTGTTCCATCTGCAAAGAAACATATTCTGCATCTACGGTTTTTGGGTCCTTATTTCGTATGTCCGTCAACTGTTGTAGGTAACGAGGCAATTCATTGGACTTATGCCAATCACCAAGAACAAGAATACGCTCAGTTAATATTTCCTCCTGGCCGTCTTCAAGCGTTACATAGTCATCAATATAATCAACAATGAACCAATCCAAATTGCTATATAAAAACTTGGTTGTACACCCTGTTACAATTAACAAGCTGACAAATAAACCAAAACTCTTAACCCAACCAACCTTTTTCATTTAAATACTTCTTCCTTAATGTACGTTCATCCGGACTTATACGAAGTTTAAGATAAGATTAGATTGAAAATGACTAAAGCGCCCAACTTTGAGCGCTTTTTAACTTGTTTAAATTTGTGGTCTTGCCGTTGAGTGTGTTGACGGTGGAAGGTGAGGTAAAGTGATCTCAGGCTGCTCGCCTGTAAGCGATCTTAAGAATGCAGTGATTTTCTTCGATTCATCTTTAGTTAAGCTTTGTCCTAACTGAATATCTGCCATTACTTCCACTGCTTCTTGCAGATCCCATACAGACCCGTCATGGAAGTATGGGTAGGTAAGTTCGATATTACGGAGTGTTGGCACTTTAAATACATATTTATCGAAATCCTTTCCTGTTACGGCGGCTCTACCGATGTCTGGATTATCTGTTTTAAATGCTTTAACCAAGCCCATTTTTTGGTACATCTGGCCTCCCGCTAGTGGTCCACTATGACAAGCGGTACAGCCTTTTTGCTTAAACAGTGCGTAACCTTCAACCTGTTCAGCAGTCAACGCTGAATCATCCCCCTTTAGCCACTTATCGAACGCCGCGTTGGGGGTGCGAAGTGTTTTTTCAAACGTTGCAATGGCATCTGTTACTTCATTAATGGTAAAGCTCTTTGAACCATACGCACTTTCAAACCACTGTTGGTATTGAGGGATGGATTGCAAAGTCCCAATAGCGAGTTCATGTGAAAACGCCATTTCTATCGGGTTTTCAATAGGCCCTGCGGCTTGCTCTTGAAGGTCTTTCGCACGTCCGTTCCAGAACTGTACGAAGTTTAAATCTGAGTTAAGAACCGTCGGTGAATTGATAGGTCCAATTGCCCACTTATGACCAATAGAGCTCGGAAGGTTATCAACGCCACCTTTCGCCACATTGTGGCAAGAATTACACGAGATCGTATTGGATGCAGATAACCTTGGTTCAAACCAAAGGGCTTTACCCAAGTCGACCTTTTGTTGGTCCAAGCCAACAACGGGTTCAATCACCTTGATCGGCTCTTGATCTTGCCTTTTCGCATTAACGTTAAATGCGATACCTACTGCTATTGCTGTTACTATTACATTTCTCATTGCTTATTCCTTTGCGCAAATATGTAAATATTAAATACAAGCGAATACCGACGATATATATCGTCTCGTTAGGTTATAATTATTATTAAATTCAACGAACTTATGGCTTATTTGTTCGTCGCAATAAAACAGTAAGGAAATATTAATCGCTTTTACAATGCAAAATTTAGATTAAGATTATGAAAAAAAGGAATGTAAAGTTTAACAAGCTGCCATCTGCCTTTATTTATGGGGATTTGAAAAATAATGAGAAATTAGTCATTACATTAACTCTACATTTTGTTTACACACTTTATTGATTTAAATCAACCAGGAAATTTATCGTTAGAAAAGAAACGATACACTAGCTCTATTTGTTTCTTCATCGCATTTCTCTAGTGAATTCCCAAAAGTCCGCCATATGCATTTCACCTAACGCTATACGTAATAACCGATATTCCAAATTGACACACCGATTTCGTTAACATGCTTCCAAATCAACCGGAGTATCCCCTATGAAAAAACCTTTATTTTCTTTACTGTTAGCCTCTACATTTGCTTTGCCTAGCTACGCAAACATCATCGTTGATATGCAAGGTGTGGATGAAAAAGACTACATCTACGATCTGCACAAGTGCGAAGAGATGTCTGGACAAGTACAGAAACAAAAATCATCAGGTGGAGCAATAAGCGGCGCTGCTAAAGGGGCTGCTTTAGGTTCAGCTGGCGTAGCAATCGCTGGTGGATCGGGTACTGAAGGTGCGAAAAAAGGTGCTGCAGTGGGAATGGCGGCTGGTGTTCTTGGCCGTAACCGCGCTAATCGTGAAAACTCAGAACAATATAAACAAGACAAGCAGACAGTAGTTAAAAACTGTATGACTAACCGTGGTTACGTGGTACTGAACTAATAATTGCTAAGTTCCTACCCAACAATTATAGTTGCCTTACATTAGCTAAATGGTATCGACTTGCCGATGAACGATCTCAATGCGCTACGCGTATTCTTAACCTTGATGCAAACGCAATCTACGTTAAAAACAGCCAAAGCATTAGGTCGTTCTCAGTCCTACGTCTCTAAAACGCTGGCTCAATTAAGGATCGACTTAGCGGACCCGCTGTTTGTACGCAGTGCAGAAGGCTTATCTCCGACTAGTTATGCTCAAAACATTGAGCCTAAACTAAAAAGTGCCCTTGCAGATATTACCGATGCTTTAAAGCCAGATACCTTCAATCCGAAATCTGTCGATAAAATCACTTTACACATCATCGAGCCCTACTTAATCGGCTGTGGCAAAGAAATTATTAATGCCATTCGCACGCATACATCAGCACCTATTGAAATTAGGCAATGGAATAAAGGCTCAGAGTCGTTGCTTCTGACGGAAGAAGTCGATCTTGCAGTCCATGCTCTGACTGACAAGCCTCAATCTATTTACCAGAAATATATTCACACGGGTACTGGTGTGTTATATGGCAACACGGACGGAGAATACGTTAAGTATATGGTTGCCGATCTAAATGAGCATATTGATTGGTACAAGCTACTTGATAGTGACGCACAAGCAACCATTTTCGTGGATAACCATGCATTGATGACACAGTTAATGGAACAATGTTACACATTGCGGTATATCACGTCCGAAACACCAGAAAAAGCTCCCTTACATTTAGACATGGCTATCTTAACCAAGGCGTCGCGTAAAAATGAAGAAAAGGTAAAATGGCTCATAGAAATCGTTGAACCAATTCTGCGACGTTATACCCCTCTTTCGTACAGCAACACACCCAACTGATACAAAGACATAGTTCACATATATAGGAAATCTGCGTCCGTTATTTCTTATAAATGAGCAATAGGCTGTTCTTTTGATATGAAACCCGTTTTATTCCTTTGATAAAAAAGAGCTCCTCACCTATTTTTAGCAGTGATGTAATACATCGTACAGTTAACGATAGAAAGGATGTCATTATGAGAAAAACAGTGGTAGCAGCATCAATTATTGGAACGATGATGGCATTGCCAGTTGTCGCCGACGATGGTTTTTATCTGGGTGGTCGATTGGGTGGTTCTCAACTATCCGATGCGTGTAATGTCTCAGCAGCACCTTGTACAGACAGTGGTTTCAGTGCCGGCGTTTATACTGGTTACGATTGGAATGACTACATTGCACTCGAATTTGCTTACGATTGGCTAGGCAGCTATGAAACTTCGTTTGTTGATGGAGCTAAGTATAGAAGAGATGCAAATTTGAGCGCTCTTACACTTGCTCCTAAGTTCTCTTACCCATTTAACGATGAATGGGCAATATTCGGCAAAGTTGGCGCCGCATATACAATGTATGATGACCGTAAATCAACAGCTCTGATGGGAGGAGTCGGTTTAGAGTATGACTTTGCAACAGCTTGGTCAGGTCGACTCGAATATCAGCGAATCAACGACGCTAAAGATGATTGGTTCAACACTGATGTCGATACTTTCTGGCTCGGTATTTCATACTCATTTGGTAGTGCATCTGAGGCTGCTGCAACCGCTGCTGCAGCTAGTTCAACTCAGGAGGCCTCAGCCGAAGAACCACCTGTTGCAGAAGCGGTAGTTATGACCAAAACATTTGAACAAGTTTCTGGTCAAGAAAACTTCGAGTTTAATAGCACTAAGTTGAACGAGAATACTAAGTCTGATTACGATCCACTTATCGCTCTAATGCAAGATCATCCAGATTCAACCGTAACTATCACTGGTTATACTGATTCATCTGGTCCTGAAGAGGTCAATCAACGAATTTCTGAAGAGCGTGCTGAATCCATCGCCGCTTACTTAGAATCTCAAGGCATAGACCGCTCTAGAATGACGGTTAGTGGCATGGGCGAAGCTAACCCAATAGCCGACAACTCAACGAAAGAAGGTCGTGCACAAAACCGTCGTGTTGAAATTACTGTTCCTGAGTTCGAATACACCACAGAAGAAATGGTAGAAAAAGCCCAATAGTAATGATTAAGAACAAAAAGAAACCGAGCTTGGCTCGGTTTCTTTTTCTATGCTTTAAGTGCTTGTTCCAAGTCAGCCAGAATGTCATCTATATGCTCAATACCAACTGAAAGCCTAATCATCTCAGGACGCACTCCCGCTTCTAACTGTTCAGACTCACTCATTTGTCTATGAGTTGTAGAAGCAGGATGACACGCTAATGATTTCGCATCGCCAATGTTCACTAACCTCTTAAATATCTGTAACGCGTCATAAAAACGCACACCAGCTTCATAACCGTCTTTCAAGCCAAAAGACAGAATGGCGGATGGTTTCCCATCCATATATTTACACGCCAATTCATAGTGAGCCGAATCTTCTAAACCGGCATAAGACACCCAACTCACTTTCTCGTGTTGTTGTAAATATTGCGCCACTTTGAGGGCATTTTCAGTATGACGCTCCATACGTAAAGGAAGAGTTTCTAGACCTTGTAGCAACATAAAAGCGTTCATTGGAGACAGTGCGGACCCTGTATTGCGCAAAGGTACGGTTCTAGCTCGACCTATGAATGCTGCTGGACCAAATGCCTCGGTATAAACCACACCATGATAAGATGGCTCTGGTTGATTGAAAACTGGGAATCGCTCTTTATGCTGGTCCCATGGAAACTTCCCAGAATCGATAATCACACCGCCGAGCGATGTCCCATGTCCGCCAACATACTTTGTCAAAGAATGCACCACTATGTCCGCACCATGCTCGATGGGTTTACAAAGTATCGGAGTCGCAACAGTATTGTCGACAATGACAGGAACACCTTGCTGATGTGCCAACGAAGAAATACCTTCTAGATCGACGATATTTCCTGCCGGGTTACCAATCGATTCGCAGTAAACTGCTTTGGTATGTTCGTCAATTAGCTCGGCAATCGATTCTGGCTTGTCATCTTTAGCAAACTTTACTTGAATCCCTTGCTTCGGCAACATGTGAGCAAATAAGGTGTATGTTCCGCCATAAAGTTGAGGCGTCGAGACAATGTTATCTCCGGCTTCCGCTAGAGTCAGAATTGCATAGTTAATCGCGGCACTACCTGCACTTACCACCAACCCAGCAATTCCTCCTTCTAAAGCGGCCATGCGCTGTTCGAGTACATCATTCGTTGGGTTCATAATGCGAGTATAAATATTGCCTGGTACTTCCAAATTGAATAGATCCGCTCCGTGCTGTGCGCTATCAAATTCGTATGCTACCGTTTGGTAAATGGGTGTCGCGACTGATTTTGTCGTAGGGTCCGTTTCATATCCGTGATGAATCGATAGTGTTTCGTCTTTCATTGTCCTTCCTTTTACAAAGTCCTATCTTTCTGGACGTTTTTAAGCGTCAGCCTTCCAGTATTTCATTACTAAATCGAGAATTCTTTGAATCAGACCAAAAAACCAACATGAGTTTTTGCTTTTTAACCTGATGTTTTATCGGTTTTACCAATTAATGAAATAAGTAGAGCCAGTTATACGTGCTTCAACAATCCTAGTATTGTTGCGACATAACCCAAGAGAAGAGAAATCCATATGACCGATAAAGCACTGATCGTCGAAGGTGGCGCAATGCGAGGCATATTTGCAGCAGGTGTGTTGGACGCATTTTTAGAACAGTCGTACAAGCCATACCACTTCGTTATCGGCGTTTCTGCCGGAGCATCAAACCTACTGGGATATTTAGGGAATGCTCCTGGTCGAAGCTACCAAGTTATTAAAGAGCTCGCGACTAGCAAGCAGTTTTACAACCCTCGACGGTTTGTAGCTGGTGGACATCTCGTAGATGTTAAATGGCTATATGAAGAATCCAATAGACAGTTTCCACTCGATCAAGACACGGTATTCAATTCCGTACCTTTTATTGCCGCAGCTACAAATGTTTCAACAGGTCTACCGGATTACTATGAAGTCACTCGTTCCAATATCGCTAAAGCATTAGAGGCAACCGCTTCATTACCTCTCGCCTATAAAGAAACACCTTGCTTTGATGGTGGGTGTTATACCGATGGTGGCGTAGCAGATTCTATTCCCGTACGTGAGGCTTATCGTCGAGGAGCCAGAGACATAACGGTTATCCTGTCTCATCCGTTAAGCTACGAAATGCCCAAACCTAAATCAGGTTGGCTGATGAAAAAGATGTTTGTCAAACACCCAAATGTAGGCCGAGCACTCACTAAACGCGCTCAAAACTACAATGAGTCTTTGGATTTTATCAAGAACCCGCCACTTGACTGCGTCATTCGTGTCATCTCTCCACCAGAGCATTTCCCGGTGCGACGTTTAACAATGAAAAAAGAGTTGCTGGATGTAGGTTACGATATGGGACGAGACGAAGGAAGAAAGCATGTTCACCACCTTAGAGGTGAACATGTCTATCAACAAGAAGAGTGCCCTTTTTGCTAACAACTGGTGTTTTGGGAACAGACCTTACAAGCGATTATGCTAGCTCAAACGTAATTACATACAATTCGTTCTCACTAGGATAGATGTCACGGATGACCTCTTTTAGCTGAGGCAAAGTCATGTTCTCTTGATGAGCGTGAGCCTCATTAATGTCGTCGTATTGGATCGCCTCAATAGAAACAATGTTTAAATTTCCAAACTTTCTACCAGTTTCAAACGTTGCAACAGGAATAACTCGTCCTAATTCAAAATCAATTTCTGTTTTGTCGCGAATCGTAATTGTTTTCTTACCTGACAAAATATCAGCTTCAAACCTTTCGAAAAACGTGATTTGGTCTAGCATACAATACCCTTAATTAACCAAACTTACTGTACTACCAATTCGCAATGCATGGACATCTAGACGAAGTGGCATTTGTTCTTTTAATTCGGAGACATGGGAAATAATCCCAATTGTTCGTCCGCTTTGTTGAAGCTCAACTAGAGTCTGAACTGCAAGGTCGAGTGACTCTGGATCTAAACTACCGAATCCTTCATCGATAAACAGCGTATCCAATCGAATGCCGCCACTATAGGATTGAACAACATCTGACAACCCTAGTGCTAAGGAAAGCGCTGCCATAAATGACTCACCACCCGAGAGCGTCGCCACATCACGCCATTTTCCTGTATATGCATCCTCTACTATCAAATCCAAGCCAGACCCTGCATTACCTTTACTTCGTGTTTCTTTTCGTTTTAGGTCATATCGACCTTTACTCATCAATCTCAATCTTTGTGATGCTTGGATGAGTACGTCGTCAAGCAATACGCCTAATACAAAACGATGAAGACTAATTTTATTACCCGTTTTACCATTAGCCACGTCACTTAATGTCCCAACCACTTGATATTGCTTATCAAGCTCTGCATTTTGCGACACCAACGAGTTCACTCGAGTTAATACGTTATTTAGGCTATCCAGTTTAGATTGCTGTTGTTGGAACTGACCTAACATATGTTGATACGATGCATCAGTTTCATTTTTGGCAACAAGCAGTTCCTGGACGTTCGGGTGCTCTACACCTTTCAACTCTTCAGTCAACAGCTTCAGCTGCTCGCTTACTCTAACCTCATCTCGAACAAACGTCTCAAGCTCAAGCTCAAGTGCAGCGATACGTGGCTCGTCTACTATCGAGGACAAGAAAGCTTCCTCGTCAGAAAAATGACTACTCAACAGTAGTGTCTTCCACCTCTCTACTGAAGACGCATGTTCGTTTGATAAGTCCTTCAATTGCTTAGTTAATGTGTCCAAATGAGACTGATATTTAACCAAGGTTTCTGCTGTCTGATTAGCATAGCGCCGTGCTGCTTCAAGCGCCTGAGAAAGCTGCATTAGTTCATCAGAGATTGAGGCTTGACGCTGAAGGACTAATTGGGCATTAGCGTATCCAGTCTTGTTGTTCGATTCCAACTGTACAACCACTGCTCGCAGTTGCTCTTTTGAAATTGCCGCTTTATTAACTGAATTCGTTAACGTGTTTAATAACTCTTGCTTGGCTGATGTTTCGCTAACGTGTTTGTTAAGGCGCGATTCCATGGCGCTTAAATCAATCTTGTTGAGCTCAGTGATTTTGTTTTCAAGCATCGTTATTTGATTTTGCGTTTCAATAGCAGATTGATCTAACTTCGCCTCATCCAACTCTAATGAATTTATAAGGTCGCTTCGCTGTAATACGGCACTGTCTAGAACACTATTTAGCCTTACTAGCTCTTGTTGCTGCTGGTTTAGCTCTGCATTTACGTTCGTTTCATTGGCTCTAAAGTCATTCAATTGTTGTAAGCTAACGGTTTCCTGTGATGGTGCCGCTAGTTTAGGGTGTTCAACACTACCACAAACTGGACAAGCGGTACCTTCTTCAAGAGTCGCGGCCAGTATCGAGGCTTGACTAGAATGCCAGGCTATTTCACATTCTGTACGCTTGCGAGTAGCGGCTTGAGCCGAAGCCGACAAGTTTTTAACCGTAGATTGAGTGTCATTTAGCTGTTTCTGCAACGCTACAATATTCGCGGCTATTGTTTTAAGTGTTTCAATACCTTGCCATTGTTTCCGCCGCTCACTGAGTGACATTGTCACTTCACCAAGTTTCTGCTTCTCTTTCCTTGCGTCACTCAACGATTTTTCAAACGTTAGAGTCTGCGCCTGAAGTCGTTCGACTTCATCGGATACTTGTTTATGCTGCTCTACATATGTGTTGAATTGACTGTCAGCATGTTTAGCTTCTCGCCTTTTATCATCAAGTTGGTTCAGAGTTTTTTCTAACTGCTTTAAGGAGTAGCTTTCTTCATTGAGCGCTTCACTCCTTTTATGAACCAGTTTTTGTTGTTCCAAAGCAGTAATAGAAGCATCTCGTTCCTTCTCCGCTTGTTGTATTTTTCCACGTCCAATATCAATACGTTCCGATAAAGTTGACATGTTTTGTTCAAGCTTTATGGTTTCATCAAAAGTAGGTCTAATTTTTATTGCCTGCTTGTGACTCGTCATAATTTGCTTGTTTAGTGCAATTTCTCCGCGTTTGTCGTTTAGCGTTTTCGCCTCAGCCTCTACGTTGCTCTTAGCTTGGAATCTCTTTTCTAGTGACTGCGCTTGATCATATATTTGCTGAGCTTGGTTTTTTCTCTTTTCAACGACCTGTAATTCTTGCTTTGCGCGCTCAACATTGGGAGATAACACATCTAAAGAGTCATTGAGCTGCTGTAAAGATTCAAGAGAAGCTACATCTAATGCGCCTTTAATTTGGTTATCAAATTCCTCTTTCGCTTTGCGAATACCTGCTGCTTTATCAAAAAGAGTACGTTCTATCGCCGCATAGACTTGTGTTTGAAATAACTGACCAAAGATAGATTCCCTCTCTTTAGAACTTGCGGTTAGCAACTCTCTAAACTTTCCTTGAGGAATCACCATCACTTGTCGAAACTGCTTAACGTCAAGTCCTAGCAGTTCTTGTATCGCGACACCTACTTGTTTAGGTTTATTAGCAATAAGCGTGTTGTCGCTAAGCTTAAGTAATGTAGCACTATGGCTTCGTTTTGTTGTACCTTCTCCACGCTGTTTTGGAACTTCCTGATCGGGACTACGAGTAACCTCATACTTCTCACCCGACAGTTCAAACTCAAATACCAAGGTGGTCAGCGTTTTACTATCAGCATAATCACAACGCATTTGATCGCCAGTACGCTCGCTTCCAGTGGTCTCGCCATAAAGCGCGTAGCAAATCGCATCCAGAATTGAGCTTTTTCCAGAGCCCGTGGGGCCATTGATAAGAAAAAGTGGACAATCACCTAGCTGAGAAAAATCAATACTCTCTTTACCAGAGAATGGACCAAACGCCTGCAGAGTCAGTTTTAAAGGTTTCACTATTGATTACTCCTCAGACTGCTTTTTCAACGACATCACAACTTCTGATAACATGTCCTTTTGATTGTCTGTCATTTCGTCACCTTGGACTTCCAGGAAAAAGTCCCTGAACATATCCACTTCAGAACGACCTAAACGGGCTTGTGATATTTCTTTATCCACACCGACCAACATTCCAGGCTTTTCTAAATGAAGTACGTTTGGGTAGACCTCTCTTAACTTCGCCATTGGATCGAGAATCGCGTGCTTATCCGTCAGTCTTACCAATAGATAATCATCAAGATTTGCATCGCTTCGACCTAGTTCAAGTAAGTTCTCTAACTCTCCTTCAAGCACTCGCATATCGTGCGGAGCGTTTAAAGGCAAAGCTCTTGTGGTTATCTCGCCACTCTCATCACAGATTTCCACTAACGTCACACTTTTTCTATGATGCTGTTCTGAAAATGAATACTTCATGATCGAGCCGGAATAGCGAATGGTTTCTAGTCCTCGTTTTTGAGCTTGATGAAGGTGCCCTAACGCGACGTAATCAAACGACTTAAAATGTTCATAGCTGACACGATCGGCTCCCCCTATTGATAATGTTCTCTCTGATTCACAAGTCTCAGCACCATCAATAAAACAATGGCTAATAACTACATTATGTACATCTTTATCTAAGACATTACCGATCTGGGAGGCAAGGTAAGCATGTGCGTCATCATGATTATTGATTTGAATATCATAATGGTGCCTTACCGTTTCAGGGTCGCTATAAGGCATACCATAAAAATGGACTACGCTATCCTGAGCGGACACAATCTCGACCGGAGTACAGAGTTGTTCAAGTGAACTAATGATGTGCAGGCCTGCTTTATCGAATTGCTTTGACCCGAACCCCAACCTCTTTGCCCCGTCGTGGTTACCAGAAATCATAATTACCGGCACGTTCAAATCTTGAACTATATGATTCAAAAAACCGTCGAGAACTTCAATAGCTGCGGTTGGTGGTACTGAACGATCATAGATGTCACCAGCAATGATTAGCGCATCAATATGATTTTCAGTAACGTATCGAGTGATTTGGTTCAAGACTTGCTTTTGATCTTCAAGCAAAGAGACATTGTGAAACTGTCTCCCTAAATGCCAATCAGAGGTATGGATAAATTTCATGCGGTTCAATTTGTTATCGATAATTTCCTTTTAGCAAAGTATATCATCAGCGCTTCAGATTCCTGCGAAAAACTTCTCGTTCAGATCACTTAGCCTTAATTGCCATATTCTTAGCAATAACCGCCAAAAAATGGGGGTTTTATGAATTTTGATATCAGTTTAGTTATAAATACCACTACTCCCCGACAAAAATAAAAACGGGTAAAAGGGTTTATGAGAGTCAACCACAGTTGATTTAACTGTAATTACTCGCGTTGTTGGTCATGTGTGTTTCAGCATTCCATGATCACGTTATCGGCTCTACGTTTTGTAACTTAGCTGATATTACAATTGGTTGAATTTCTCTTATCGCGGTCTGCTCATGGATGGCTGGCCGCACTTTTAATCCACTCAACGATACGTCAGACAAACAATGTCTAGAACAATAATAAAGGAGACGAAAATGAAAGCTCCACAGCGAAAAGATAGAATTGAAGATCTTCTACAAGGGGTCGCTAAAGAAGTGCATGCCTACCTTCACGAATGCGGACGTTCAACTTCCGATGGCTGGGTTTCTTCCGTGACAATTCAGAAGCAGCTTGGGTTAAAGCACCATTGTAATCCCATTGGATGCTCAAACGACACGCCCAAAAGCTGGGTGTTTAGCGTCATTATGAGAAAGTTACAAGACCAAGGTAAAGTAGAATATAAAAAAGTGGGTTCCCGTGTTACTTATCGAAGTCGCACCTTTGTGCACTGACCTTCAATAACCATTAATAAGAAAGGAGCCTTACGGCTCCTTTCTTATTGGTAGAATCAAACTAAAACATGCTCCGCCCAACTCACTGTGACTGACTTCCACGTTTCCACCATGACGAAGCATAATGTGTTTTACGATAGCAAGACCGAGCCCATAACCGCCAGACGCCCTGTCCCTCGCTTTATCTACACGATAAAACGGCTCAAACAGCATACTCCAGTGTTCTGGCTCTATACCGATGCCATCATCATGAACTTCGATCGCGATATGATCAGAATCAGGAACCACTTTTACAACAATGGCATCTTTTGCATAACGTTTGGCATTACCAATCAAGTTCACTAGTGCTCTGCATAGAAGAAAACCATCTATCTGTGCTGGTAGCTCAGTCTGATAGGTTTGCAGAAGAAACTTTTGCCCTATGTGATGTTCCCACTTAGCATGATTCTCCTTAAGCCACTCTACTAGGTTTACACTCTCTAGGTTAATTGCAGCATCTGGTCGTTCTACTCGAGCATAATAGAGCAACTCATCAACTAACTTTTCCATGTCTTCAGTATCTTCGATGATGCTGGTTAGCTGCTTTTTCGCTTCTGGGTCTTGTATTTGCTCTAACAGTATTTCGCTTTGCCATTGAATCCTAAATATTGGCGTTCGCAACTCATGAGCAACAGCATTAGTTAACGCTTTATTGCTGATCATAAGATCAGCAATCTTGGTCGCCATTCTGTTAAAGGTCCGATTCAACTTACCTAACCTCACCCAATGACGTTCTGAGGCTCTCGCTGCAAAATTACCACTGGCAAATTCCATTGCTGTTTTCTCCAAAACTCGGAGACGACGGCTCAAGAACCAAATGAGTACAAAGCTGAATGCAACAAAGCTTGCTAAGAAAAACAGCCACACCACTTGATTCCCAAACTCAATAGCTTTAATCAGTTCAGAGTCTGGGTCATCAGAGAGCTCGAAGTAATTAGGGTTATTATCAAACTTCAACCATAAATGACTGTCATCATTTAACAAAAAATGCGTATCTTGGTTTTCTTTAAAATACTCACTAATTGGCTCTGGAAGCTTATCTTGCGGATACTGCTCTAGCAGACGGTGTGTTTTATTTGCGAAAAGCTCCATAAGTTCAATGGCTTGCTCATCACTTTCATTGGTCGACACATGATTCATGATGTCGCGAAACGCTTCCACACGAAGGTTGGCGTCAACTAAATCAGGGTCCGTCTTTCCGTAAATTAGGTATTCATAACCATAGATACTGGCTGCGAATAGTAAGATCAAACCTACTAGAGACTCTACAAATATACGCCACACAATAAGCTACCTTAGTGTTTCCAACCATCGGCAACGAATAGATAGCCTTTTCCACGCACAGTGATAATACCTTTAGGATTTGTCGCGTCATCAGAAAGCTTTTTACGTAATGTCACTATTCGGTTGTCGATAGTACGATCTATACCATCATAGTCTATACCGCGTAATTGGCGAGTAAGGTAGTCTCTTGAAAGAACCTCCCCGGCTGATTTTCCAAGTAACCACAATAGGTCAAACTCACTATCAGTTAGTGCGACATCAACATTGTCATACTTACAGCTTCTGCTTTTTTGGCAGATAACTAAACTGCCAAAGGACATGGAATTTCCGTCTATTTGTACGTGGTCGTCAGTAGGACGTCTCAATAAATTACGGACACGAGCTAGTAATACACGAGGCTTAATCGGTTTAGATACAAAATCATCAGCCCCTGTTTCTAAGGCAGCAACATGGTCAAAATCGTCATCACTGGCCGTGAGCATTAATATTTTTCCCTGATAACTATCGCGAACCTCTCTACATATAGATAATCCGTCTTGGCCTGGAAGCATAAGGTCTAAAATTGTAATGTCAGGATTGAACTCGGTAATTAGCTCAGCTGCTTCATTGCCTTCGAAAACTGTCTTTACCTCAAAACCCTGAGCTTTAAAGTAATCGCCTAACATCACGTTGAGCTTCGTGTCATCTTCTACAATTAACAATTTTTGATTTACCATGATTGAGTCCAACTCTTCTCTATATTGATCGCAACAATACATAAATTTACATAATACTACAATCAGACCTGTTTACAGGTGCGTCAGATTATTCCTAGCACGCCTGTTGGTGCATATAACTATATTTATACAAATTAACTCTATAATACAATAACTTATACCACCATCTTAGTCCGCGTTAATTGAACGCCGTACAAAATACAGCCCTAGTCTCTTTTTTAGATCCTACTGTATGGATTTGTCAGAATCCATGAGACAGAACATTACATTTTATAAAAAAGCCCCTCTATATAGAGGGGCTTTAGATTAGAATTTAGCTTTTTTTTAGATTATTCGTCGTCTTCTAGAGGTACTAACTTAGTACTTCCACCACGTATTTTCTCACGTCGATGTTGAATCATGGCGTAAAAGCCCGGAATCAAGAACGTACCGGCTAGCAATACACATAACAATCCACCAACTAATGAAATACCTAACGAATTTTGACTTACGTGACCGGCACCAGATGCAAAAATCAAAGGGAATATACCTAAGATAAACGACCAAGACGTCATATTCACCGCTCGGAATCTCAGCATCCCTCCTCTAACAGCTGCATCATCGATAGCCACATCTTTATCTTCACGCTCTAGTTTGGCGAATTCTACTATCAATATCGCATTCTTCGCCGCCAACGCTATGAGCAAGACGAGACCTATTTGCGCATAGAGGTTAAGAGGCGTACCAGTCAGATTCAGAGCTATAAACGACCCCAATGTCGCGACCGGAACAACGAGTATGATGGCTAAAGGAATCGTCCAACTCTCATATTGAGCCACCATGAACAGATAGATAAATATTAACGCTAACGCAAACGCGTAAATCGCTTGGTTACCCGCTAGTACTTCTTGGTAGGCCATTCCTGTCCATTCATACTGGTAACCCATTGGGAGTACCTCAGCAGCTACCCTTTCCATCGCAGCAATCGCATCACCACTCGAATAACCAGGAGCTGGTAGTCCTTGGATAACAGCACTTCGGTACATGTTGTATCGCCACGCGACGTCTGGTTCAAACACTTGTTCGTAAGAAACCAATGTGCTTAATGGAATCATCTCACCGTTTGAAGAGCGCACGTGGAACAATTGTAAATCTTCCATTCCACTTCGATACTGGGCATCAGCTTGTACCGTCACACGGAAGTTCTTACCAAACATCGTGAAGTCATTCACGTACAATGAACCTAAGTTACCCTGTAGCGTTTGAAATATCGATGAGAGAGGGATCCCTAACTGTTGAGCTTTCTCACGGTCGATATCGACATAGTAATGTGGAACATTTGCTCGGAAAGTACTGAACGTATAGGCTATTTCCGGTTGTTGATTAGCCGTCTGAATCACATCTTGCATTACTAGAGCAAGGTCAGTTCGGCTTCGTCCTAAGGTATCTTCTAGAACAAACTCGAAACCCGAAGCTGCTCCCATACCCGGAACCGCTGGCGGCCCCATTGCAAACACAACTGCTCCTGGAATCTGCTGAGCCGCCATTCCATTAACTCGTGCTGCAATCGCGTTTGCAGAATGATCACCTTCAAATCCGTTTCGCTCACTCCAGTCTTTCAGTTTGATAAACAGTGAAGCACCATTGGAAGCCGCGGCTCCGGTCATAAACGCATATCCGTTAGCAACCGTGATTCCATCGATTCCCGGTTCCTGCTGCACTAGATTCACCAATTTTTCAGTGGTTTCAGTAGTACGAGATAACGAGGCTGAATCAGGAAGTTGGACGTTTACCAGTAGAATGCCTTTATCTTCTTGAGGAACAAACGCTGTTGACGTATTTTTCGAAAGGAAAGTTACTGCGCCTACCGCAATAATAAAGAATGTCATTAGCAGCAAGGATTTTTTAACCAAAAATCCTGCAACTTGGCCATATCGCATCGTGATACGTTCTAACAGTCCGTTAAACGTTTGGAACCAACGAGCTGTGTTTCCTCCGCCCTGTTTCAATACTAATGAACAAAGTGCTGGTGATAGTGTTAACGCGTTTATCGACGAGATGATTACCGAGATACAAATAGTCAGCGCAAACTGGCGGTACATGATTCCTGTGATCCCTGGGAGCAACGTCACAGGAATGAATACAGCCAATAGAACCAGCGTCGAGGTAATAATCGGCCCTGTTACCTCTTTCATCGCCATCAAGGTTGCTTTTCTTGGCGAGATATGAGGATTGCGTTTCATGATGGTATCCACATTCTCGATAACCAAGATGGCGTCATCCACTACGATACCAATTGCAAGAATGATCCCGAATAAGGTTACTGTATTGATCGTAAAGCCGGTCATGTTCATCACGGCAAACGTACCAATTAGAGATACCGGGATAGCAACAACTGGAATTAATGTTGCTCGCGCACTACCTAAAAACAGATACGTTACTGCGATTACTAGTAAAATAGCTTCCACCAGTGTTTTAACTACGCCCTTGATCGATTCTGCAACGAACACCGTCGTGTCATAACTGGTTTCATATGCCATTCCCTCAGGGAAATTGACACTTAGACGCTCAAGTAAATCCATCACTGCCTGTCCACTTTCTAATGCATTAGCATCAGATTGTAGGTTTAGCGCAACGATTGATGCGTCCTCACCACGGAATTGACCACTACCGTCATAGAACTTCTTACCCAATTCAACACGAGCAACATCTTTTAAGTAGACCGTTGAACCATCAGAGTTTGCTCGAAGAACGACGTTTTCAAACTCGCTGACTGACTCAAGACGACCTTTAGTTACTAGGTTAAATTGTACCTCTTGTGGATCAGCATAAGGCGCAGCACCGACCCTACCCGCAGCAACTTGAACATTCTGTTCTGCTAACGCCGCATAGACATCGCTGGTAGTCATTTTTAGATTCGCTAGCTTATCGGGGTCTAACCATACGCGCATCGCGTATTCACCGCCACCAATAACGTTAACTTCACTAATGCCTTTAACACGAGCCAGCTGATCTTTAACGTTGAGATTAATGTAGTTAATCAAGAACTGGTCATCGTAACGACCATCTGGAGAATAGAAGTTTAGAACCATCAACAGATCAGGCGAGCGTTTTTTAACTGTTACCCCGACCATACGAACTTCTTGCGGAAGTTTTGATTCTATCTGCGATACGCGGTTTTGAACGTTAACCTGAGCCATGTCCGGATCAGTACCGATGTCGAAGGTTACGTTTAGGTTATATGAACCATCGTTAGCACTCTTTGAGGACATGTAAATCATGTTCTCTACACCATTCACCGACGTCTCTATTGGGTCGGCGACAGCTTCTTCAACGACTTCCGCACTTGCACCTGTATAATAAGCGGTAACACTTACCGATGGCGGACTGATTTTAGGATACTCAGCAACCGGTAGAACCATCAAAGAAATAGCACCGGCGAGTGTGAGTATTATCGAAATAACCAAAGCGAACTTTGGTCTTTGAATAAAGAAACGACTTAACATGTATTAGGCACCCTGTTCTTGTGACTTAGGCTCTTGAATACGTACAGGGATTCCATTTCTTACACGTTGTAGACCTTGAGTGATAACAACATCAGTAGTTTTAAGACCAGAGCGAATCACAACACCCGTTTCCACCTGAGGTCCTAGCGCAACATTGCGGCGCTCCGCCACATTTCCTTCAGAAACGATCATGACAAAGTCACCTTCTAGGTCAGTTTGTACTGCTCGTCTTGGCACAGTAACTACGTCGCTCGCCTCTTTTTCCATAAGCTCAACGCGAACATGTTGACCTGGTAACAGCCTTTGACTTGGGTTTTCAACCACGGCACGCATCGCTAATGTGCCAGTATTAAGATTAATTCGGTTGCCTAAAAAGTCGATTTTCCCTTGTTGCTCATAGACACGACCATCTTCTAGGATAACGTTGACTGCTACGCCATTGGACTCATCAGAACCATCACCTTCGATTTGGTCCATGCCTAAGGCAAGTCGTTCTCGCTCTGATATGCTGAATGAGGCATAGATAGGGTCCATACTCACTAGAGTAGTAAGCACACCTGAAGACGGAGATAACAAGTCACCCGTACTCACTTTACTGTCAGAGATTCGACCCGTGAATGGTGCTCTGATCGTAGTATGCGATAGGTTTACTTCAGCAACTTTCTCTTGTGCAATTCCAGCTTCTAATTGCGCGCGAGCGCTCATTAGTGAAGCAGTTAACGCATCAAATTCGGCCTGAGAAATATTGTTTGATTTAACTAGGTTCTTACCACGCTCGAAGTCCAGTTCTGCTTTCTTTAACGAGGAGCGAGCTTCTGAAACCATAGCTTTTGCGCTCGCTACTTGAGCTTCAAACGTTGATGGCTCGATGGTATAGAGCAACTGTCCTTTTTCTACAATTTGCCCTTCTTGGAAATGACGTTCCAGTAAGTAGCCTGAGACTTGAGCTGTAATAGCCGTGTCTTCTACCGCATCCATGCGTCCGATGTAAATTTTACTTTGTTGATGAGGAACCACCTCCACCGCTTGGGTTTGTACTAGAGGCGCTGGCGCGTTTTGTTGGGTATTAGTTGTTTCACCGCACCCTGCTAAAAGAACAGCAGAGACTAGGCTAGCAACGAGTAGTTTTTTAGGCATTGAAACACCATTTTATCTTCTAATTGGAACAAGCTTTGGCAGACTAGCAAATTACAAGTCAGCTGAATGTCCGAGAAGTATTAATAGTTATATTGAAAGTGTTTCAAAATATAACGAACTGTTTTTACGTAGTTTTTTCTATATCTCTTGGAAATGCATGGTGGTAGATATTCATAAAATCAGCGCGAATTTCTTGCTCTAGATGTGTCGCTAATTCTGTTGGGCAAAATATCATTACATGTAGAATTTGTTCCCCCGTAGCGCCACTAGAAATGTGGATATGTGGCTCTGAACCAGGAAGATCGACGCCGGCATGTTTCTCTATAACACTGTTATAGCGCCGCGCAACATCGATAAAGCTCTCACTATGGTGTTCAATTTTACTCGTAAGTTCAGGTAATAACGGGAATAAGTTGTCAAACCCAGGAACAATAATAGAAAAGCTATGGTAGACATACCTTTTCATGAAGTTTAGGTTTTTTACCGCGTAAGTGAAGAACATGCTGTTTGGCAAAGTGATCGTTTTGCCAGTGAAGTGATATTGGCCGTGATACAAGTCTATCTCTTGAATAACAGTCGCCATTAAGTTGTGCTCTATTACCTCACCACTCGTTTTGCCAACCTCAATCCAATCTCCGATTCTAAATGAACGAGAGCTCGCTCTTTGGATAGAACCAGTAAAGCACAGGATAATTTCTTTGGAGGCAACGACAATAGCGACGGCAATAGCCGTAACCGACAGTGCAAACTCACTGATTTCAGACTTCCAAACCAAAAACAACGTGATAACGATAATAGCAAAAGAACCATTTTTAGTTCTCGACATCCATTTACGCTGATCTTCAGATAAGAAAGCGACATCCCCTCGGATACCAGAAAGGGTCACTCGGCGAATGACTAAGATAACAAGGACGACCAGAAAGCTTAATAACAGTTTGTTTTCTAATAAGAACGCTATTACTTTTTGAAAATCTTCCATGGTCGCCTACTGCATAACTTTGTTTTCCCTAACGATAACGAATTGCAGTGTCTTTCGCAATTTGCACAATCACGTTTACTGCTAATTCCATTCCTTGAACGGTAATAAATTCATGAATACCGTGGAAATTATAACCACCAGTGAAGATGTTTGGACATGGTAGGCCCATAAACGATAATCGTGCTCCATCCGTACCACCACGAATCGGTTTGATGTTTGGCTTAACATCGCAAGCTATCATCGCTTGTTTAGCAATATCGATAATATGTGGATGTGGTTCAACCATTTCCTTCATATTAGAGTAGTTATCAGTGATCGTTAAAGTGACGAGTTTCTGTTTGCTACCTTGGTTAAATGTCGCGACCTTATCCTCCAGGTAAGCTTTTCGTCTCTCCAGACCTTCTTGCTCAAAGTCTCGCAAAATATAATGTAGCGTAGATTTCGGTACTGACATTTCTGCAGTTGTCAGGTGGAAGAAGCCTTCATAGCCTTCTGTCATTTCAGGCGTCTCTTCTGAAGGCATTTCTGCTTGGAATCGCGATGCGAAAGTCATGGAGTTCACCATCTTGCCTTTCGCAGTGCCAGGGTGAACATTGTTACCATGAAACGTCACCATTGCGGCGGCTGCATTAAAGTTCTCGTATTCAAGCTCTCCGACAGGTCCACCATCTATCGTGTAGGCCCACTGTGCCCCGAACCTCTCAACATTAAACAGGTCTGCGCCACGTCCTATCTCTTCATCTGGGGTGAAGGCAATTTTGATGTCGCCGTGAGGGATATCTGCATTTTCGATCAGATGCTCTACTGCAGAAATGATCTCTGCAATACCTGCTTTATTATCTGCACCTAATAGCGTCGTGCCATCGGTGGTTATGATGTCATGCCCATGTAACTCATGAAGATCTGGATACTGTATCGGAGACAAGACTTCCTCGCCCTTACCCAAAGCAATATCACCACCTTGATAATTTTCTACTAGTTGAGGTTTTACGTTAGCTCCTGAAGCATCAGGGGCTGTGTCCATATGTGCAACAAAACCGATGGCTGGAACGTTGTAGTCAACATTGGAACGAAGTGTTGCCATTACATATCCGTTGTCATCTAGAACAACTTCATGCAGACCTAGTGATAGAAGTTCGTCTCTGAGAAACGCAGCGAATGTCGTTTGACCTTTTGAACTTGGACAACAACCTTGTGACGGGTCTGATTGCGTGTCAAACGTGACATAATTGAGAAACCGGTCGATAAGACTTGTCATTTTTTCACCTTACGTTCTTATGAATATTGGTACTCATCATACGTAAACTCATTGTCAGTAAATTGCGATGAATCAGTTTTATATAGATTGAGTGAGAAAAACGCCAATTAATATACGCCTATTACCCTACGCCCTAAATTTGATAGTTTGGGCTGATGACGATTAGAGACATTAGATAAATAATGAGTTTATAAATTACGTTTACCAATCTAAGTGTGGGCTTATCTTATGACGGTCAATAAACATTACGTGTTTTCTCCAGAGGATCTTAGTGAGGCTACTGAAGTAGTTACAGAAAACACATCTCGAGAATCAGAAAGAGTTGAGTTAGTAAAAACGTTACAGAAAAAAGGTGGTTTTGAAGAACACTGATAGGGTTAAGATTATTAAAACGAGCAAAAAAAAAAGAGCACCTAGATAACTAGGTGCTCTTTTTCAAATTCTTTGTGTTTATCGGTTTATACCGATATCACGCTGCATATGACCAGATAATTCGTTTGCGTAGTAAGTGTTCTCTACTTCGCCTTTACCGAACATAATGTCTAGTAAATGTGCAATCAATCCTTTGAAGTTAACCGCGTAGGTTTTCTTTTCCATAGAGGGTACAGCGATAGTTTCGATGTTCATTGCTTGTGCCATGATTGCCTCTCTTAAAAACTGGGTAACTCGTTGTTGTTGGTGACAATATTAGGCAAAAAAACGCTGTTTAAAAAATGACAAAATTTGGGCATTCGCATTAGTTATTCTAATAAAACAAGACATTAACAACAGCCAGTTAATGTTATCCCAAAATGGTGACTACATAGTCACAATATGCGTAAATAAATGCATAAATAGCAAACCATATACGTAACAACAATATGGTTGTTATATTATTGTTAAACAAAAAACCTCTTATAATTAAGAGGTTTTTTGCTATTTGTCGTTAGCTATTCTTATCCACCATGTGCGGTTCGCGCTTTTCTCGATAGAGCGATGCAACCGTTGCTACGGTCATAGTCACAAGAATCACACTTAACGACACCCAGGTTGGAATTTCCCAAGCTGAACCTACTAATGCCATTTTCACACCGATGAAAATCATAATGAATGACAACGCTGGTTTTAAGTAAACAAAACGATTCATCATCCCCTCTAGTACAAAGTACAAAGAACGTAACCCAAGCAGAGCAAATACGTTAGCCGCTAGTACTAAGAACGGTTCTCTAGTAACTGCAAAAATCGCAGGAATTGAGTCTAGAGCAAACATAATATCCATAAACGCAATCACACCGATTACGACTAACATTGGCGTAAATACACGTTTGCCGTTTTCGATAATAGATAACTTGTTACCATGAAAATCATCTGTAACGGGCACTAGCTTTCTAATTACACGTTCAGGTAATGGGTTTACTTCATCCTCACCTGAGTCTTTAGCAAGCTTAATACCTGTCCAGATCAAGAACGCCGCGAACAAGTACATTACCCAATGGAACTCAGCAAGTAACTGAGCTCCAACACTGATCATGATTGCTCTTAAAACCAATGCACCTATAACACCCCAAAGCAGAGCTCTTGGTCGCAAATGTTCAGGTACTGCGTACTGGTGGAAGATAATTGCAAACACAAACAAGTTATCCACGCTCAGCGATTTCTCTAATAGGTAGCCTGTTAAGAAAGACACCGTCGCCTTTTCCGCAGTGTAATCACTTGCTGGAGCGTAAAAGTCCCAGAATAAGTAAATCGTTGCAGAAAAAGCAAACGCTAGTAGAAACCAAAATACACTCCATATCGCTGCTTTGCGAATAGAGATTTGACCACCGCGAGTTTGATATATGTCCAACGCAACCAGAGCTAGCGTTAGTACAAAGAAAGAAACATAAATAGATGGGCTCATAAGTCCTCCAGGCGGAAGGACGAAGAGTATGGGTGTCGACCTTCCACAAACAAATACTTCACTCAGTAACAAAATACTGAGCATTTGATTGCGTTGGTCTCGTCAAAGCGCTGTCTGCGCTCTTATTTGCCGGATAAGCTCTAGACTTAACGAGATGACGACAAATAAACGGGTGACTACTCCCCAAAACGAGCGGATTGTATGCCTCAAATTTGAGGTTGTCTATCTTTTTTGTGAGCTAAAAACGAAAAAACCAGCACTTTCTTTTTATGCTGGTTTCACGTCTTGGTTTGTAAATCTTGATTACGCTTTTACTTTATCCGTTGTTTTCTGGTTTGTTTCTTTCCAGTATTGAATACGACAACGATGAAGCTGTGCACGTCTCATCTTTTTCATGGTTAACTCCTTCTATACTTTACGCAATTCAAGTTACTTTTTGAATGTAACATTGAAATGACAGTCGTAAGACTATTGTGTGACAGTGTTAGAAAGCTGGGGAAAGTCCCAAGTGAGCATGATTTGCTCTTTGTCACTTGTCATTAAAAGCGTTTCTGTTGCTAACGTATTCTGAATCTCATTTTTACGGATCCAGGTAAATAGTTTGGACTCAGAAATGGGATATAAGTTCAAAAATTCTATGAGTTTCTTATCGGCTATATGAGGTAAATCCTGATTGATTAAATCTTCAACAATCAATTCCTTACCCGCTATTTTAACGCTTTTTAATTGATAGCCGTCAGAACGCAGTAACGTCTGAAGCCTTGTGTAATTTGTAACCGTCATTGGTATGAAAAAAGACACTCGCGCTACTGACTGATTCACAACATCGATCTCAGCCACCATTGGAATGCCACGGTATGTTGTATCAAAACCACAAAAACGCTGATGTTCTATTGCACCACAGTCATATACATCAGACAGAGACCTAACCTGATTTAAGGTACTTAACGGCAACTCTCCCATCACATAACGAGATGGCCATGTAGTCATAGCAAAGGAGATAGAGGGAATCAGAAGTGATAGCAACAGTATTCTTAATTTCATCTCTCTATAGTACCTTTTATTTCTTTCTACGAACTCATCCCCCTCTAACTCATCCTTAAGAATCTGTTATGTGAGCTTACTCTGACTTTGAGGCGTAGAGCATGAGAATGATGTGAGACCGTTTGTGGCAACTTATAGTAACCTCGGATTATTAGAACAACGGAATGAGCATGAAACATAAGACCCTACTTGCTTATATGCTGTTGGCTTCGCCATCGCTATTTGCATCACCCTACTTAACCATCTCTACCTCTACAACGAGCAGAGACTATCCACTCGACCCTACAACGCCATTAGTCGTCACTCTTAATAAAGATAAGTATCAGCTCGAGATCAGCGCTACAGATACGCTCTGCAATAATGAGTTGCCCAATAAGGTCAAGTTCAACACTCCAGTTCCTCTCCTGTGCGGTAAAACATCTACTTTGCCTTTGAATATTAGGTTCACCGGAGACTACGCCTTTAGCTACGATGAAAAACTTCACACATTAACCTTTAAACGACAGCCTAAAAAAGTGGCTAAAACTGAGTTTAAACGTCCAATACCAGATGTTAAGTGCGAAAGGCTCCCTAACCAGCTCCAGACTATTGATCTAGGAAGCTCTTACCCCGATGGGACACAATTGAAAGATGTGTTTTCAGGTTCAGTAGTCACTGTTCATAATGGTCAAGTCTCACTACAACCAAACGCATCGAGTGGCGGTCTAACCTTGTTAGAGCCAGTTAAATCAGTCCAATCGAACACCAAGTTCGACTATAGAAACGCCAACATCTATTTCGTCATGGTCGATCGTTTTAAAGATTCTAACCCGGAGGCAATACAACCTTACGGACGTCAAAAAGATGGTAAAGATGAGGTCGGGACATTTCATGGTGGCGACTTAAAAGGCGTCACAGAGAAGCTAGATTATATTAAAGCGCTTGGTACCAACGTGATCTGGCTTTCTCCTATCGTAGAGCAGGTACATGGTTTTGTTGGGGGTGGCGATAGTGGATCGTTTCCATTTTATGCCTATCATGGTTACTGGGCTCGTGACTTCACCAAAATTGACCAGAGCTTTGGTAATGACAATGATTTGATGCAGCTTGTTTCTGAAGCCCATAAGCGAGGGATAAAGGTCTTGTTGGACGCAGTCATTAATCATCCCGGCTATTCAACACTTGCCGACCTACAATTCGACCACATTGATGTTGCCAAAACTACCAATATACTTCCAAAGACCTGGGCACACTGGGCACCTAAGAAAGGTGAAAATTGGCACAGTTATCACATCAATATAAATTACAACTCACACAATTGGGCTGATTGGTGGGGACCTGATTGGGTAAGAACTGGGCTACCTGGCTATGATAAGCCAGGCTCTAGTGATACAACTTTGTCCCTTGCAGGTCTGCCAGATTTCAAAACAGAATCAAATAAAACCGTTCAACCACCAGAGTTTCTACTAAATAACCCAGGCACACGAGTAGTCGCAAGACACAATTATACCGTCGCCGACTACTTAATCGAATGGCAAACTGATTGGGTTAAACGCTTTGGTATAGATGGATATCGAGTTGATACCGTCAAGCACGTTGAAGGCGAGGTCTGGAAAAGACTCAAAGCTGAAGCGACGTCTAGTCTTGAGTTGTGGCGTTCAGAAAATAACGTTGAAGGACAGCCTTTCTGGATGATGGGTGAAGTTTGGGGGCACAGCGCCTACAGAAGCCCCTACTTTGATGATGGGTTTGATGCTTTAATTAACTTTGATATGCAAAAGAAGCTCGACAAAGGCGCTGCATGCTTTAGCCAAATGGCAGACACTTATCAGCATTACGCTGACACCATTCAAAGTTCACCTGATTTTAATCCCGTAAGCTACATGTCTTCTCATGACACAGAACTGTTTTTTAGCCGCTTTAAAGACTATGACATGCAACGAAATGCGGCCAACGCCCTGCTACTAAGCCCTGGTGCGATTCAAGTCTACTACGGCGATGAGGTGGGAAGAAACATCGGTCCTTATGCAGATGACTTCCATCAAGGTACTCGCTCGGACATGATTTGGGAGCTTTCAAATGATAAGCAAAAGCTGTTGAAGCACTGGGAAACAGTTGGACAATTTAGAGATCGACACCCAGCCATCGGTGCAGGAAAACATACGGTATTGCCGAATGATAACGCTTACGTATTTTCAAGAGAATTAGGCGACGACAAAGTCGTCATCGCCTATTTTGGAAACTAACAGCTAGAGCCAATCAATCAAGAGTTCTTAGGCTAGAATGCTTAAGAACTCATTTATATCCCCCTTCTATCATGGGTTCATCTAGCCTTAGTCTAATTCGATTACGTTGAATAGCCTCTGGCGGCAAACTGATGAATCCATATCGATTGAGCACTGGTTTCTGCTCTTCTGACAACGTTAAGCCAATAAAGAACTCTTCTTGCTCATTAAAATACTCTCGATTCGGAGGTAGATTTAGATACATGTAGTAAACGCTAGCCAGAGGATAACGTCCAGACAATATCGTTTCTTTATTCACATCATAAGACTCACCAAAACGGTTGGTGACTTTTAAAATATTGGTATCTTTCAGCTCATCACTATACACGGTATAACCGAGCGCCCCTTCCTCACCGGAAATTTCATTTAAAAATGTTGGTTTGTCAGACACAAAGTGCGTCGCAGCGTATTCGTCATCTTTACATGTAACCCAACTTGAAAACTCCTTGTGCATTACTAATTGATTGTCGATAGCAAAAGGAACCATAGGAATAGTGCTCTGTCCATTACCGTCCGCCCACCTCACCACATCTGGTTGTGAATGGCAGCCAAAGACTCGTTTTAGCTCCGCCACAGAAATAGATTGGGTTTGATTACTTTTATTGGCGACAATTGCTATCACATCAGCCGTAAAGAACAACTCCGTTGGCTTATAACCATGTACTTGAACAAATTTTGCCACTTCCCTGTCTTTCCATTTACGAGAGCTAATTCCCATGGCAAGTTTGTTGTTAGTGATGCTATAAGGAACATCAGTACTGCTTTTAACAGTGATATCTAATTGCTTTGCATCAACCAATGCCTGCATTAACGGGACTAAGTTGTGCTCAACCGCAACAATAGAAGGCGGTGTCATTTGCTGGTCTGCTAGGGCGAGCGGAGAAACTGCCATGCTACCGATAATTACCGTACTCAGTTTATTCACTGGGAGCCTCCACCTTAGTCGCACTGCTTAAGTTTTTTTCCGAAGTAAAGATATCCCACTCCTCGGTTACTTTCATTTCAGGCCGATAAAAAACCGCTATCGTTCGACGCTTACGTTTATGAAGCTGTTCTGTGTAATACGTTGTTTGCGTGAACTCCTGCTCCGAAATGCGTTCTGATTCAATACCCATTCGCTCAAGCTCATTACGGATTGCACCAGTACGGCGCTTAGCCAGCGCTTTGTTGTAAGTGTCGGTTCCTTCTGAGCTAGTATCCCCTATTAGAACCACATTTGAGTTGGGGTATTGCTCCAACATATCGACAAGTCGCTTTACTTTAGACGTTTGGTCGAAACGTAATTTGGATTTATCGAAATCAAAATCAACACTTACAACCACTGGTTTGTCAGAAATTTGCCAATCTGCGCAGCCAGTATTGTCGACCGCAACATGCTTGGGGGTATCAAGGCATCGATCTCTTTGATTAATAACTCCATCTTGGTCTTGATCACGTAAATCATCAATTTGATGTCTATTGGTTTTAACGTTAGGAGATTCAGCGCAGCCAAGAAGTACAAAAGGAAGGAGCCCCATGATAAATAATCGCTTCATGACGACTCTCCTTCTTTTTGCCACTCGTCTGGATGTTCAACACGTAATGCATACGTCAGCACGCCCATCGCGTTTAGCAGTCGATATGCAGCGAAGGTACGGTCGTATTTACTTCGGATATAGTTTTGTCTAGCAAGAAAGACCTCGACCTTAGCATCCAAGACATCAAGCAGACTGCGTCGTCCTACATTGAATTGCTGGATGTAACCGAGTTCAGCAATTTTTGCGGCATCGACATTTTGTTGGAGCAATCGAATTTGTTGTTCCAACATTGAGTACGCATTCCACGCAAGTTCAGTACCCTCCCTTACTTCACGTTCAGTTCGTACTCTTATGGCACGTGCCTCCTCCAAACGCCACGCCGAAGACTCCACTCGTGCATTGGTTGAAAAGCCACTGAAAATATCGTAATCCAGCGTCACCATGGCGCGCATATCTTCGTCTGGGCCCACTACGTTACCTACGTTACGATTTTTGTTTGCGTGCAACTCCAATTTAACTTCCGGATAATAATCGCCTTTTTCACGTCTAATCTCTTGCCTTGCGGCGTCCATATCAATCATTGCAGCTTGAATCTCAGGATGGTTATCAACCGCTTGTTGAACTGCCGTATCAAGGGTACTCGGGAGCAATCCGCTGTCGAATTTTGGAAAGACCAATTCGCTGCCAGGCTTGCCCACTAAGCGCAAAAACTGTGTTTTCAAATCATAGAGGTTGTTTTGGGCCGATATTTGAGATGACTGAGCGGTCGCAACACGTGCTGAGATCTGTGCTAGATCTGAGTTACTTGCCAACCCTTTCTGTTTTTTGTCTAAAACGTCTTGATAGATTTCTTGGTGCTCGAGTACATTCCTATTGGCCAATTGCAGTAACGTTTCTGCTTCTAATAGCTCTAAATATATTCTGACAACATCAAGCGATACATTTTCTGCCCTTGAAATCAGGGTTAGACGCTCAGCTTCTGCTTCATAGCCTAGGCGTTTTACATTCGCACTAGTACCGAATCCATCAAATAAGAGCTGTGATACACGAACGCCTAATTCGGTTCGGTTTAATCGTCTATCATCAGGGTCAATATAATTGCCGTTGTTATAGCGAGTTTCTTCTACGCCTGCCGCAGCATACAAATTTACTTGCGGTAAGCGATAACCACCCGCGGCATCACCATCTCTAACTACCGATTGATATCTAGAATACTGCGCAAGAACTTCTGGACTATAATCGATTGCAAATGCTACTGACTCTTCTAGTGAGATCGCGTGAGCTTGAGATGCAAACGCCACACACATAGACAGCATGAGCTTTGAACAACGCATACTTTTTCCTTGTCGTTATTATCGTTCTCGTAAAGAGTTCTGTTTCGCTCTCAGTATTGGTTTTAACCAATAACTCAAAACTGTTTTTTCCCCAGTTAAAATGTCCACTGCTGCCTGCATTCCAGGAATGACTGTAAAGGATTTTTCTTCGAGTGCTTGCTGATCCAGTTCAATGTGAGCTCGATAGTAAGCCGCACCATCCTCAGTTTGCAACGCATCGGCACTGACATACGTCACCTTGCCTTTTTGTCCACCATATATAACAAAATCATAGGCCGAAAATTTAACTGTTGCCTCCAAACCCACTGAAATAAAAGCAATATCTTTAGGAGCAATCTTCGCTTCTACGATCAAACCCGAATTTTTGGGTACCAACTCCATAATCGGTTCACCAGGTCGAACGACACCGCCAATGGTTCGAACGAACACTTCTTTAACGGTGGCGTCTACTGGTGACTCAATCTGAGTTCGGCGTAGTTGGTCGGCAATGGCTTGTCGGCTCTCTTTCAATTGCGCTATCGTCGCGGAGATTTCATTGAGTTGACCTTGAGCCTTAGTTCGATAATTGAGCGCAATGCCTCTGTGATCAGCTATTGCTTCAGCGTAAGCGGCTCGCTGTTTTTGAGCCGAAACCTTTGCACTCGATAAATCGCCTTCCAGTCTGATGACATCGCGATTCAGTTTAAGTAACTCCACTTCAGCCACCGCACCACTTTCAACGACAGATTTGAGTAAATCACGTTCTTTCTTAACTATCGCTAAACTACTTTGCAGAGTTCGAATGCTAGATTGAGTATCACTAACCGCTTGTGCTTGTTGCTCGATTCTAAGTTTTGATTCTTCTAGCTCTGAGATGACTTGCTCTAGCCGTTCATAATAGTTAGCCTTTGCATTAAATAGCGCCGCGCTAGAGGTATCGTTGGTAACAATATCGAAAGGCGTCACTGTCACCTGTTTTTGCCAATCACTTTGTTGGTTGTCGACTTTAACTGATGCCAGCTCCGCCTCTAAGCGGACTCTTTGGGCGGCAAGGCTATCAAACTGCTTACCCGACTCTTGGAATGACGCTCTAAATCGTGTGTCATCCAAAATCGCTAATGGCTGGCCTTTTATGACCGAGTCACCTTGTCTCACTAGTATGTTCTCTATCAACCCGCCCTCTAGAGACTGAATGGTTTGCACAGACTGACTTGGAACGACTGACCCCTCTCCGACGACAACTTCATCAAGAGTAGCCCATGATGCCCAACCAATAATAACCGTGACTAAAGCTGCAACAATCCAAATTAGCTTTCTGGAGCGATAAGCCAATTGACGATTGTTCCATTCGATGTGACTAGTGCTCATGGCTACCTCCTTTTATGACGGAGATATTTTTGACTTTGTGTTTACTAGATCGACGTTCGAAAATATCCTTGGGTGATCCTTCTAGCGCAATTTTCCCCCGTTCAAGGACTATTACACGGTCGCATAAAGCCAGGAATGACTGCCTATGAGAACTAATGACCATGGTGATATTTTTAGGCATTCTTAATAGAGCATGATAGAAACGCTGTTCAGCTTGACTATCTAAAGCACTGGTTGGCTCATCTAATGCAAGTAGCTTTGGTTGACGATACAACGCTCGCGCTAACGCCACAGCTTGTCGTTGCCCTCCAGATAAATTTCGCCCACCTTCTCCAACTTGAGTTTCTAACCCATTGACTAGGCGAGGCATATAATCGTTCAACCCAGAGTATTGAATTGCGTACGCCAATCTTTGTTCATCAAACTGAGTATCACCAAAGGTAATATTTTCGAAAACAGAACCGAAAAACAGCACACTATGCTGAGCAACCCAACCCGTGTTTTCACGCAACACACTGTGAGGCCATAATTTTGAATCCAAACCTTCAAAATAGACTTGACCACTACTTGGCTCATATTGCTTCAACAGCAAAGACATTAACGTAGACTTACCGGCCCCAGCGGCCCCTACAATGCCAATCCTTTCGCCTGCTTTAATCTCGATATCGATTCCTGATAACACTTCAGCGTGCATCTCGGGATAGACAAAACCTACATTATCGAGTTTGATATGACCATTAAAGCTACCTCGTTCCAACACCTGATGGTTGGTATCTTCTTGAGGCAAGCTCATGATTTGATTTAGCCCTTCCATTGCTGTTTTTGATTGTTGGTATCTCAGCATTAGCATCGACAGCTGATTAATCGAGCTTCCAGCACGTCCACTTAGCATCACTATCGCTATTAAGCCTCCCATAGTGAGCAGACCTTCTGCGATCTGATAAACGCCGAAGACAATGAGTGACACTGTCACTATCTGTTGGCTAGATTGAATGCAATGCGAAACAATATTTGTGTAGGTTCGTGAACGGCTTTGCCACGTAGAAAGAGATGAGACGACCTGTTCCCAACGTTTTTGTAGTAAACCTTGAGCATTGTTCTGTTTGATTTCAGACAGTGCGTTGAGGCTTTCAATGAGCTGCGCCTGGCGTTGAGTAGAAAGACGGGAGGTTTCCTCTAACGTCCCTTCTACTTTCCTTTTCATAGCAACACTGATGACTACTAAAAGTAGCATGACGCCCATAGGAATTAGCATCATCGCCCCACCTAACCAGCCTATTAACACCAAAAATAGAAACGTAAAAGGCAGATCCACAAGTGTGACTAACGTTACAGAGGTCAAAAACTCTTTGACCGAATCGAAGTCTTGCAGCTGTCTTGAAAATGCACCAACAGATTGAGGTCGGTTTTCTAACCTCATCCCCATTGTTTTACTAAACAGCTGTGATGAGAGTTTGCTGTCAACGTAGCGGCTGGCCATATCCGTAACCGAACTTCGTGACTCTTTGAGTATCCAGTCAAATACAATCACTATAGCCACACCAATCGACAGAACCCACAGTGTGTTAAAGGCTTGATTGGGCACCACTCGGTCATAAACATTCATAGTAAATAAAGGGACAACGAGTGCGAGCACGTTTATTACAAACGAGGCCACCAGCAAGTCACGGTACCAAGGGCGTACTTCCTTGATTGCCATTAATAGCCAATGCGCTGGAGTATGCTGTTTTAGGTCATCGACTCTCTCATCTATTATGCTGTTGGCATTGATTTGCCATAACGCGGTGTCTATTTGTGCTCTAAATTCAGAAATATCGACCGTACTTTGTTTAAACTCTTGTTCAACATTAAGGTATGTAATCTGTTGTCCATCCACTCCTATCACAATCAATGGATTACGTGTCACCGACTCAACAACGACCAATGGTAATGCTGCTTTCGTGATATCTGCAATCGACAACTCCATAATATCGATACCAAGCCGTTCCAAAGCTCTAGAAAATATCCCCTCGGACAGTTTTCCTTCATCTAAAGGAAGTCCAGATTTTATTTTGACTGGATGACAACGCACTTCAAAGTGCCTACATAACCACTGTATAGCCTGTAACCAATAATCCTTGTCTGTTTTATCCACTGCGTTTCCCTACTACTTAGATTGGTTTAAGACAAAATTAGGTTTTGGTCGTCGATCATTTTTTGAATAATGTCAACTTCAGCCACTCCACTGGTGCTGTTCCCTCCGTATAACTGTTCCAGTGTTGTGTTTTCTAAAACTATGTGATGCTTAACCGTTGTTCCATCAGGTTTAAGGTCAATCCTGACGTTCGATCCTTCTTGGACCAGATCCATTTGTTGATCTGCCTCAGCAGCCGTCGACACGCCCGCTAGGATGTCACTCAAATCAATAGAGTCAGTGTTAGCACCCGTATCGTAATCACTGATGGTGTCGGTATGAGTGATAAGCCCTAGCTCATCAGCACCAAAATAAAACGTGTCAGCCCCAGCCCCTCCAGTTAAAGTGTCACTGCCGTTACCACCATCGATAAAATCATCACCACCTCTACCGTCAAATGTATCGGATTTACTGGTACCCAAAAAGCGGTCGTCTTCGAATGCCGAAGTTGCACTGTCATCAATCGCGGTATCCGTATCGTAGAGCGTTATTTGAAGCTCAGTGCTGAGCCCATCGGCGCTATTGCCATTGATTTCAGCACTTGGTTCTAAGGTTAAAGTAAATTCCAATGGACTATCATCAGGGATGACTGGATATCCTGTTATAGCCAGATCGGCAACATCAGCTAAGTCCACAACCCAATCGCTCCCACTTGCTTGTCCTTTGGATAACGTGATATCTGATGGCAATCCAATAATGGTCAGCTTTCCCGTCTCGCTATCCGCAGGATTCACTAATGACAGTTCGAGCCCTAACGGTATATTTCCTTCTGCAATCGAGTATATGGCATCATATTCAAGGGTAAGAATTGGCTCGTCTGGCTCCGGCGTTATAGAAAGGTGAACCGTACTTTGTTTGAATGGACCTGCATCATAAACTCGATTGCCAAGCACTGTATTCTGATCCAGAGTATCGGCAGTGATAGTCATATCTATTTCACCAAACGCATTACCTGCAAAAAGTTCAATACTATTAATGGAACTAGCGCTCACAATAATAATGGCGGTTGCAATATTACCCACTTGAACAAATTTCGCTGTTTTGCCGTCGATCCTGATACTTTCTATACCATCAATAGCATTAGGGTCGTCAGTCCCTTTAACCGTGACGACTATCGTTAGAGACTCATCGCTATTCGTTTCTAAACTGGTAATCTCAACGGGGATATCAATCACTGCATCTTCATCCCCCGATACCGAATCTGGCAATCCAAAAAACTCGATGTCATCACCGATAGGTTTTACCCCAAGAGTAAAGTTGGATTCAGTAATTCGAGTATCACCTGTGGCAAGTTCTTGGGTAATGGCTCTTAACTCAAGTGGAATATCACCACTGAAGTCCAGAGGTGGCAGAATAAAGGTGTCATTCAGCGTGGCGACATCCAACTGCCATTCATAGGTAGGTGAACCATTAAACGTCCCGCCATCTGGGCCATTATTAGGTACTAATTGATAACTAGACCCCGACTTAATCACAACGACCGCACCTTCGGGAACCCCTGACAGACTGAGAGACATATTTTCAGAGCCATCTTTATCGATCAGGTCCGCACTTAGCGTCGCAAGTGAAATGTAGCTATCCTCATCGCCCAAAATATCAGTTGTTACTAGATCTGCAGGGTCAACAATAGGATTAATAGTGACGATTTTGGTGACGGTTTTAATTTGAGTATCTGTCTCAGCAAGACAATCTGTCTTATCGGTAATTGAAACGGTTGCTGTTAACGATAAATCACCACTGAAATTCTCTGGAGGGACGAGTTTTACTTCCGGTAGTTTAGTCACATCAGTTAATGTCCAAGAACCGTCACCATTATCAACCAACCAGCTAGGATCCCCATCTGCAGAGAGCTGAGCACCACCAGAAACTGCGATAGTGAAGGAATTGACCGTTTCCTTTCCGGTTGCAGAGTCACCTTCGCCGATGACGGTTTGTCCTAATTCAATTGAATCACCCAACACTAACGTTAGGTCTAGATCAGTAGTGACGTCTTCATCGATATCGGTAAACGCTGTCGATAAAATGATCTCATCCACCACGGGTTTAATGTCAATGTTAATGGTTTGGGTTGTCGTCAGTGAAGAGCCATCACAGCTTGAAGTTTCCGTCGTTTCTATTGAAAAAGATAAGCAGCCAGCGAAGTCTTCATCTAACCCTGTAATCTGCAAATTACTCAGTCCTGTTTGACTGATCGAATACCCAATGAGTTCGCCATCATTATCGTAAACAGGAATCACGCCATTCCCTTGAAGCTCTACACCGTCCGGTAGAGACGAGGTAGGAACATAAAACGAAATCTCATTGTCTGGATCACTGGCAATATCAGGATCAAGCAACCCTGATAAGTCTAGGACCTCTGTCCCTTCATCGAATTCTATATCATCGCCAGTTTCGATAGGCTCTGGCGGTCCGATCGGATCACAGGGTTGACCTCCACCACTGTGTCCCGTTACTTGAATTTGAAAGACACCATCAATATAACGAGCGTCATCTCCGTCAACGACTCGCGCTTTTACAACAATATCTAAAATAGGCGTGTCTGTTTTACTCTCAATTGAAATGCCATCGAGAATCAATTTACCCAACTCTTGGATCGAGTCACTCGTTAATCCTTGCGCTGATATCAACCAATTACCATCTGGTGTTTGCTGAGGCTCATTGCCTGAGCTAGTCACAAAAAGTTCATAGCCAGTGGGAATCTCTAAAATGATATAATCAAGATACTCTGAGCCATCTATGTCCTCATCGATAAACTTAACCGCTGAAGAGACATCAACAGGCGAGCCGTCATCGCTAACAAACAAATCAATGGATGTTTCTAAACGAGTATCTATTTCAACTTTAGCAGCGACAGCAATAGTCAGTTCACCAATTATCGTTTTTTCACTCGTATCTCCTAATCCAGACGTATCAGTTACTTCATAACGGATTGGTATGCTAAACGTATCACTGAGATCTTCCTTAGGTACGACACTAAGACGCCCACTATTTAGCAAGCTATCTAATGTCGGTGTTGTAGCGTCGAGTAGTGTTTCCAGATCCAAACCTGAAGACGGAACGCTGATAACTGTACCATCAAAGTAGAGCGTAAGATCCGAAGGCACTGAATCGATAATGTAACCTGTCAAAGTTTCACTTTTATCGTTGTCACCACTAATTCTTGGCTCTAGGTTCAATGATATCTGTGCATCTTCTACACCTGTGGTCACTACAGACAACCCATCGCTCTGGTCAACGACCGGTAACAAATCGATCTGTACTGTATAGTCAAAGGAACCTGAATCGCCGTCTGGCTCTGTCGACACGACCGTTGCATCAAAGGTCATTCGTCCACTGAAATCTTCGAGCGGTTTTATATAAAGAGCAGCAAGTTCACTATTACTGACCTGGTAGATATTACCTGTAATAGGGTCAATTTCTGCGATGGTAAGTGCTACTGGATTACCAGCGCTATCTACCAGAGAAATATCATCCGGTATATTAGTGATCAAAATATTCAGCGTTTCAGACACATCATCATCACTTGTGATGAACTCAAAGTCTAATGGCACGAGGCCATCTTCAAGAAAGCTCCCTATCGATTGAATTGTATTGGTATTGCTATCGAAGTCCCAATTACCATTACCTCCATCTTGTGCGATGGGCGGATCTACAACACCTTTAAGATGAATATTGATAGTCTTTGAATCACTGTAGGCTTCATCATTCACCGGTGCTAAACCGTCGATGGTCGACTCGATTGCTACCGCAGTCACTTGAATCGATAGGGATTCAGTTACCGAGCTGATATCCTGTTTTGGGACTAGTAACGCTTGTGAGTTCAATATCGCCTCAGAGTCCACACGATACGTATTTGCTGAAATTAATTGATAACCACTACCTGTAAATGACCAACCATCTTGAACTACAATGTCATATTTAAGAGTCTCTGAACCGTCAGTGTCCGTTAAATTACCGAAAATGGCTGCTTTTAGGTCTATCGTTTGATCTTCTAGCCCTCTGATATCTTTAACCGTAAGCTCAGGCTGATCTGCATCGGGAGAGACTTTAATCACCACGACATTGGCTATTTCTTCAGTCTTATCGTCAGGGCTCGAAAAACTGTTGCCTTTTTCTGTCGCGATAGCTTTGATATCGAAACTAAACTCACCTGCTAGATCTTTATGTACCGTGATCGTCATCTGGTCCAACTGACTCTGAGTATAGCTTTTACCTTCGACGATCTTACTGCCATCAAGCTTAATCGTTATACCGTTAGGAATATTAGAGATCTGATAGGAGAGTTTTTCTGAGGTATCAGTGTCGGCTAACTGGGCATCAATATTTAGTGGGAATGTTCTGTCGATATCTTCCGTCAAGGCATATTCAAACTGCGAGCTTGCCCAGTCAGGAGCGTCTGCCACTGGCAACACAGAAATATCTAGATTTTCACTATTAACATCTTCGTCCGCCACACCAGTCCTAGTTATCGTTGCCCCAATAACTAAAGCAACGACATTCCCAGTGAGGGTGGTATTCGATTCATTCTGCTTAGGGACATAAGTCAACACACCATCAGGAACAAAATAGTCTCCTGCACCTCTAGAGATCTGTGCGTCTGTCAAGGTAACCACACCGCTTCCATCGGGAACTAAAGCCACACTATCAAGATAGAGCGTCCCGCCTTGAAGGTCACTCAACGTTATTGCGCTGACATTTTCATTTTGGTCGAAATCACCCACATAGACTTTGATATCTAATGTGGCCGTTTCATCCTCTCGAATCTCAGTGTTGGTAACTCGTATGACTCCTGTTGAGTCATCTAGAATCAATGAAGCGGTACTTGTCACCGTATCGCCATCAAAGTCAGTGACGGTGAATTCAATATCGTCAACCAACGCTGGGCTTGCATCTACATTTGTATCAGTTGCAATGGTATATCTACCATCAGAATGCAATGTAAGTGTGCCATAACTCGAGTTAGCATTATTTTGGTTAGTAAGCGTAATGACTTCAGGGTCATTCGTTAAGAAATCATATTCTGTTGACTCGTATTTAAACGATGTAATCGTGGCGCCATCTACGCCCATAGCAGATGTACTGAGTAAGTTGCCTGAAAAGGTTTCACCTTCTGTCAATTCTAAAGTTTCACTAGTCACTGAGGGCACATCGTCTGTTACGACTACCGTCAGGTTTGTTACTACCGATATGTCCCCATCAGCATCCGTCGCATAAACAGGGAAATCGATATCCAATGTATTGGTTCCATTACCTAGAGGGTGATCGAGCGGCTTTGTAAGAACAAACTCTGCAGATCCATCAAGGTTCAATCGAATTCGAAAAACCTCTTCACCAGATATCGCCTGACTAGCAATATACCAATCATCAATGTTACTCGCTGTGAGCATGATATTGTCGCCGCCACTGGAATAACCAGCAGCGTTAAAGGTCGATAAGTCGATATCTATTGCCACTATCGCATCGGAACCTCGCACAAATTCAAGCGCATTTGATAGAACAATATCCACTTCAGGAGAATCAGCGAGAAGCGCTTCATCAATCGCAAGGTCATGAGTAACTAAAGAGGGGTCACCACCATCATAGATTTTTACTGTCGATACTGCCGTTGTTTCAGTCCCGTCAACATCTCTTGCCACTACGGGTAAGTTAATAGACAACTCATTTAAACTACCATCATTGCCATGGTCTACCTCTTTAAATACTCGAAACGACAATTGGAAACTCGATGTGAGTCCAGATTCGACCTCGTAATCATTTGGCAAGCCCACTCGAAACACAACTACGCCGTTTTCATCAACACCATCAAACGTTTTGTCACCGTTGTCGCGCCAAACAATGTTTAGCCCATTAGTGGTAATTGGGTTTCCTAACGAATCAACAACCGCATTACCGCTTGTAATACCCAGATCCACTTCGACGATATTGTCTTCCGACGCGGTAATAAATATTGCGCTGCTATCGCTCGTTGTTATTTCATCAGGCGCTGTGCCTTTTGGTAATTCAGTGACTTCAAGCGCAGTTGTACCTAAAGATGCTTCGCCCGAATCATTAACGGTAACATTCAACGTTAATTTGGTGACATCTTTGTCAGAATCTCTTGCGGTAACAATAAAGGGAAGCTGCATCGGATCAGAGGTATTATCTATTTGCTGCTTTAGTTCGAACGTGTAATCAACCAAACCTCCTGTACTTGCATCCGGTGAAGTAAAGGAAATAATAAAAACCACATTCGAAATATCACCAATGTACCCTGTCAAAATTGAACCTGTGGGGCTTAAGGTGTAAAGCACTTCTTCTCCATTGCTATACACTAAGGGCTGTTCGCCAATCTCAAAGTATACTGAGGCATTATTGGAGATGTTTGTATCAAGATCATCAGCACCGAGTGCAACATCAAATTGACCAGCCCCCGACGCAGAATCAGTACTGACATCGCTTTCTGATACGGAAGCATCACTAATTGACGTTAATACGGGATCCGAACCATCCTCAATTAACAAAGTAAACTCACCAGATTCTAAATCGGTGCCATCTGTGTCTTTCCCTCCTATAAGCAAAGGTAGTTTCAGCAGATCGTTTTTATTCGGATGGTTTAAAGGGCGCTCAAGGATTATCTTCACATTACCCGTTACATACGTAGAGTCACCGGAAGATACTGCGCCTGATAAGGTAATGGTAAAGACTGTTTGACTGCCCGACGTGGCAGTAATGACTGTCGAATCGTTATTTAGGCTATAACTCAGGGCCATTAGATTGGCACCACTGGTCAGGGCAAGGTTATCTAGCAAGTTGATAGTCGAAGCTTCAAAAAACAGACTGTTCGGATCTGGATTATCTGAACCTGGAGCAACTGAGAACTGGGCATTGATGGTTTGGGGACGCAAATCGGCATCAGCTTCAATAAAAGACGTAGAACCTTCTAACACCTCACCGGCATCACCGTCACGAATAAAGATGGTCGCAGTAGCCTGACCAAAATCATTTTCTTGGTCACTAGCAAAATAATCGAATTGAATTTTAGGATTAGTCGAAGCGTCTTGATTTCGGTTCGCAGCGAAGTTGTAGTGTCCGTTGGCAAACACACTGAGCTGCCCTTCAGATAAAGTTACCACCGTTGGAGTACTGCCGCTGACCGCGTACTCCACATTATCAACGATTATTTTGTTTATGGTTAATGCGCCATCGAGATCGATATCATTATTCAGAACGTTACCTGATCGAACCTCTCCCTCGGTAACAAAAGAGAAATCATTAAACAATACCGGAGCGATATCAACGATGTTTATCGGTAAATGCCCAATAACCACTTCCGTGGTGCCGTCTGCGTCAGTTTGAGTTCCTTGTACTAAAAGAGCCGTTTGAATGGAGTTTAATGGCGCATCTTGATCGATCACTTCTTTAAAAGCGATGTTCACCGAATCACCGGCTAATGTAGCAATAAATACCGTTTCACCGTCACTACGAACGCCAGTTATGACTCGGTTTGTCACCGTTACCGTTATGCTCAAACCATTGGACGTGAGCTGATCAATTAAGTCTTGTTCTTCATAAAATTTAAAGTCTGCATTTTGAATGCGTATATCCGATTCTTTATCTTGGGAACCAAAGATCCCCACTACGGTGTCAGAAAATGCCAGCGATTCCGGTAATATAATGGTCGGCATGTCGTCGATAGCAGTGTTCCCGACCGCGTTTGAAACTTTTGCGTCTAGTGTCCACTCAACACCCTTATCGAGTAAACCAATGTCTATACCATTGACCATCCAGTTGCCAGAGTTATCGACATTACCCTGAAACTCCAATGTCGTTACGCCATCACTCACAATGACTGTAACAGGTAACCCTTCTTCTACGAGTCCTGTCGTTCCTTGCAGAGTAGTCAGGTTGCCAGCACGAAACGAAAGGATATTGAACCCTTGCAGAGTATCAATATCAATAGTTGGCTTTACGACATCAATCGTAGACGTATCAGCCGCTGACGCTGGGTTTCCGGCTACGTCAACGGTGGAAGCAACCACATTTAGTGGTCCATTACTAAACGAAGATAGATCAACACCAGATACGCTCCAAGCACTATTCGTTACCGTTGCACTTAGATTAAGCGGCGATCCGTTTTGGCCTGTAATAACAATCTCAACGATCTGACCGTCTTCAACATCAGTCACAGTTCCTGAGATCGTTGAGTTAGTTATCTCGTTTTCATTGATGACCCCATCCATGTCATCGATCGATACCGTAATAAGGGCTTGAGTATCTTTAATAATGGTATCGGTGGAGTTTGCAGGATTACCTGCAATATCGATGGTGGAAGCTTCAATGGTCAAGACTCCATCTTCTAGAGTCGTTACATCCAGAGTATTGACATTCCACACTCCGACTTCATCAACCGTAGATGAGCCTGTAATCGAGTTACCTTGTTCATCGGTAATTACCCAATTGATAGGCTGTCCAGATTCAACATTTGCGACGCTACCCAAATAAGCACTTGTACTAACCTCTATGGCATTAAGGTAGTCGTCACCAAAACCATCTGCTTCAACGGTAATGTTCGCCAGTGTATCTTTTATCGTTTCGTCATTAGCAGAAATGCTATTACCAAAGTCGTCAGAAACAGCGGCATTAACACTCAACGGTCCTTCCATTAGTTCTGTTAGAACAACTCCAGTGACAGAGTATGCATTGTCCTGAGTGATTGCTTGAGCTTCTACAATATTACCTTGTTGATCGGAAATCGTTATCTGAACTATTCGGCCGTCACGAACGTCGGTTGTTGTTCCGACAATTGTGACATTTGGTACCTCGAACTGGTTCTCGTAACCATCCCCACCATCTAAAATATCTACCGTGATTTGAGCTTGCTCTGAGAGGATATCGAGTGCTAATAACTCTGGTCGAGTTTCTTGAGAGTCAAATATTCCTGGCCTGGTATCAAATCCTGCTTGGGCGATCGTTTCATCCAAAGTTGCTTTTAAGGCAATGACAAACCCTGCACTGTCGCTAGAGCCTGAATTGGTCTCATCAACAGTCCCATTTGCATTTGTAATGTTATTAGATAGGTTATTTATCGTCTGAGATAACACGCGCTCCGTATCAGCAATTTGTGTCTCAGACAATTGAACATCTTCGCCGAGTTCTTGAACTTCTTGCTTTACAAACTGGACCCCTTTTAACAATACTTCGTCATTCGATACGCGTTCCCACGATCCATCGGCAAATACTTTCCACACAACATCGCCTAGCTGCATGTAAAGAACTGGTACCATACTCAAACCCCAAACCACACTAACTTATTCATTAAGATTAGTATTTCTTGAGACCGCTGCTTGAAATGTTGCTAAAAATGCATTCAGTTCTCAGTTTTTAAACAGCATTAGTGCTTATTCGTTGCAATATTGACATCAGGATTTGGGTACAAGGTCGCATTTCTTAATCTAAGATCAGAACATTTGCTGTCATTTACTAGGATATGTTTGTGGTCAAATCACCTTTTAACCACATGTTTTAAATGGATAAAAAGGAATTTTCATGGCGAAAATAATATTGTATATGCCAACACCAACAACAGACTTATTGTCATACATAGAATATGGTGATCAGCCCACCGATAGCGGCGGTTTATCTACATTCGCTGGTCACCGAAAAAACCATCAATGGATTGAATACCTGCTAAACACCAAGAATAAAGAGGCTATCCAGATTTGGTATGAACCAAAAACCGTTATAAACGAATTAAAAACCATTTCTAACGATGACCAAATCTATATTAGAGGACACGGCGAACCTGGTAGCGAGTATATTAAAACCTCGAAAGGTGGTAAGGAACTAGGCCACCGATTTGTTGTTGATAGACTTAGAGAAAACGGTTTGCCCAAATCTTTTAGAGGAAAGATAAAGTGCTATAACTGCAATAGTGGCTCGTGGCTCAACGGAAAACGCAGTTTCGCACAAGCACTGGCGGATTACATGTATGGCTGGGGTTATGACAAATGTACTTACTACGGTTATAGAGGAAAACTAGATTCGTACTATAAACAGGGTACGCAAGGCATACACAAGTACATTCGCGAAGGAGCATGGGATGTAAATCAGGGTATTTGCAGGGCTAGAGATGGTCGGGTACAGATAAAACCTCAGGCTCTTAACCCAACTCAATGGGAGTCTTTATCGGGTTAACGAATACAAATAAGCGACGCAAAAAAACGTCGCTTTTTACTACATTCGCTTTAATGGTTTTACAACACTATCTAGCCCTTCAATTTTCAGTGCCAAGCACAGCTTAAGTAACTCCCCCAACTCACCATTAGGCCAACCTTTTTTGTCAAACCACAATAAGTACTCTTCAGGTAAATCGATCAATACCCTGCCCGCATACTTACCGAACGGCATTTGAACCCTAGCGAGCTTTACTAAATTTTCTTTATCTAACATTTTATTCTTGGGACTAATCAGGTTCTTTTATGGTGAGTAATCTTAAAGATGTTCAACCAAATAGCAATATAAACAAAGAGGAAGAAGACAATAGTTAAAAACTAAGCAGCGAATCGCAGACCTCAAGGTCAAACACTTCTCTAGGGTTTAAGTTCGGAATTTCTACTCACTCTCATCTTTCGGATAGAACACAGCCAACCAAATTGTCAATGAGGACTCTGAGGTGGACTTCACTCGATGCTTGACGTGTGCTGGTATATCAATGTAATCACCAACACCTAAGGTCACAAAAGTACCGTCATAGTACTCAATAACACCTTCTCCTTTCAAAACAGTCACCCATTCATTTTCGGTTTGATCATACCAATCACCAATTGGTGTAAAGTGGCCATCTGAAACGATACGTTCAATTCTCACTCCCTCAGAAGCAATGATGTCTTCAAATACTTCATTGGTTAAATCTTTTGGAATTTCACCAAAGATATTTCCTCTATTCAATCCCATTTATCTATTTCACTCTAGTTATGTAACCAACTAAAATACTTACAAAATTTTTGCTTGTAAGTTAAAGCTCTATCGTTAATAAGATACTATAATCTAAACAAATAGAAACATAGAGTTTACGAATCATTTTCCATTTTGGTTTCTGATTTATGTCATTTGAAACAACAACGATAATAGGACATACATGAACTTTGAGTTTGGACTCGTAGGTTTTGCGGCGTTAATTTGCGTAGGCATTCTGTTACATCACCCTTCTCGTACTCTTGGCTTACCTTCTCTTTTGATCTTTATGGCGGTAGGTCTGGTCATAGGTAACGGTGAATTTGGTTTCGTCTATGACAACTTTACACTTACTTCTGCAATCGGGGCGATTGCATTAAATATTATTGTCTTTGTCGGAGGTTTGAGTACTTCGACACAAAGCATCAAAGTTGCTTACAAAGAAGGTGGCGTACTTTCCTCTCTTGGAGTTGTATTTTCCACTGTTGTCTTCGCGGGTATTATCTATGTTCTCTTTGGCCTACCGCCGGTGCATTGTTTACTATTTGGGGCAATAGTTTCCTCAACAGATGCAGCTGCGGTCTTCTCTATCCTTGAATCCAAGAAACTAAAACTCAAAGAAGACACTGACACTATCTTAGAATTCGAATCAGCAACTAATGACCCTGTCGCTTTGATACTAGTCGTATTGCTGACCAGTCTTGCCCTTACTCCCGATACGGTTCCTTCAGTTACAAGTATCGGAATCGAGTTATTACTGCAGATCTTTGTCGCGCTAGCTATAGCCATTTCTATCGGTAAGCTATGTACTCACCTGTTAAACAGCATCAAACTTGAAGAATATGGGCTAATCCCGGTTTTCATTTTAGCTTCCGCAGTACTAGCAATGTATGGAAGTGATTTGCTCGGTGGCAATATTCTACTCGCTTCCTATGTCGTTGGAGTGGTCATTGGCAACGGCGTAAAACGTGGTATGGAAGTCAGTCGCCACTTTTTTAATAGTCTTTCGTGGTTAGCTCAAGCCATACTGTTTGTTGCTTTAGGGTTACAGATCTTCCCTCAAGAACTCTTCAAGGTGTTCTGGCAATCCTTGCTGCCTGCTTTCTTGTTGATTCTTGTAGCAAGACCGATAGCAGTACAGTTATGTTACCTACCTTTCAGAAAAGCCAGTTGGCAAAAGCGTTTATTCATATCTTCTATCGGATTGAAAGGAGCAACACCTATTGTATTTGCACTAATTCCTGCGGCTGCAGGAGTTGAAAACGCGGTTACTATGGTTCATATGGTGTTCTTTATTGTTGTCATTTCTGTGTTCGTACAAGGTGGGGCGATTGAAGTGTTGGCAAACAAACTCAACCTTAAAGAAGTTAATACACCAGAGGACTAAACACTTATTCTATATACACACGATTGTTTAAGAGTGAATAAAACAAAAGAGCCAGAGAAACTCTGGCTCTTTTAGTTCACAAAAACCTTATTTAGCGGGTTTATTGTGACAATGCTCAATCGCCGTTTTCATCAACTCTAGCGCAGACTTGTCACATGGTGGTAATGCAGCATCGCTACTACCAATTGGCTCGACTCTTTCGCCCCATTTGATGTAGCTAGCGCCCCACGTCAGACCCGCACCAAATGCGGCTAGCAACATGTTATCTCCTGGCTTAATTCTTCCTTGCTCCATTGCTTCACAAAGTGCGATTGGCACAGTCGCAGCGGAAGTGTTGCCATATTTTTGAATATTGACGAATGCTTTATCTTGGTCGATTCCAGACAAATCACACAAGGTTTGAATGATACGGATATTAGCCTGATGCGGAATCACAACATCAATATCTTCTTTAGTAAGGTTAGAACGAGTCAAAACAGTATTCGCTGCCGCCCCCATTCCTTTTACCGCTCGTTTGAAGATCTCTTTACCAATGAAGTTGAACTCAAAGTAACCGTTATCTGCTGCGAATCTCTCCATAGAAGTGCCAAATTTTGGCACAGCGAGAATATCGCGACCTTTTGCATCACAACCAATTTGTGCATCTTGAAGACCGACTTTACTTTCAGTACGAGAGAGCACTGCAGCACCTGCCCCGTCACCAAATAGTACGGCGGTATCACGCTCACTCCAGTCAATAAAGAACGAAAGTCGCTCAGCACCAATAACGATGGCGTTACGATAGTTACCTGACTGAATCAGTTTTGTGGCCGTTTCAAGGCCATACACAAAACCTGTACAAGCCGCATTTAAGTCAAACGCAGCGGCTGCTGGAACACCTAAGTTTTGCTGAACTCGTGATGCTGTATTGGGGATCAAAGAATCTGGAGAACACGTGGCAACGATAATCAAATCAACTTCATCTGCTGTGATTCCAGCACATGCCATTGCATGTTTAGCAGCAACGGTTGCCATTTCAGAGGTGTTCACATGGCTAATGCGACGATTTTCTATACCAGTACGGGTTCTAATCCACTCATCGGATGTTTCCATTACAGTGCTAAGATCGTGGTTAGATAAGATCGCTGGTGGAAGGCACTTACCCCAACCAGTGATTTCGGCGTAAAATGTTGTCATTCTGTACCTATTTTTTTATAGTTTTCGTCAATCGAGATAGACAAATAATATCAATCAGCTCACTATGATAAGCCTCAATAATGACTTGTCTATCCCGACTCTAAGAGCTTCGAGTATACTCATAATCTAAGGCTCACAGAAGCCTAATTTCATAAATTCAATTCACGGTTGGGAGAGACCATGTCAACTATCAATACCCGTTGCCCATCATGCAATGGACTTAATCGTTTACCCGCAGAAAGAATCACCGAGTCACCTAATTGTGGTCGTTGTAAAGCACCGCTTCTTGATGGCCAACCAGTTGAAGGGACGGTAGACAACTTCTCCGCGCTTTTGAATAGTAGCCAACCTGTTGTTGTCGATTTTTGGGCCACGTGGTGCAATCCTTGTGTTGGTTTTGCGCCCGTGTTCCAACAAACAGCCGAAGAGCGCAAAGGACAAGTACGATTCGTGAAAATTGATACTGAGCAACAGCAACAACTGGCAGCTCAATTTCAAATCAGAAGTATTCCGACCATTATGGTGTTTAAAAATGGTCAGCGCGTAGACGTAATCAATGGTGCCCTGCCAAAAGGTCAATTCGACCAATGGTTAGAGCAAGCTATTGCAAAATAACCACCATAGAGCGCAGGAGCGCTCTATCTTTCTTCATTCGATTGCATTACTTGTTTACGATATGCACTTGGCGAACTACCCATATGTTTTGTGAACCTATGGGTAAAATTGAACGGATCACGATATCCTAATCGCTCCGCAATCATGGCAATTGACCAATCGTTATTTCTTAGCAAATCACACGCTTTTTCCATACGTAGATTAATGAGTCTTGCTCGTGGTGACACGTTGTAAAGCCGCTTACATATTCGTGCGAGCTGCTCTTCGCTTAAAAATGTTCTATTCGCCATCGTCTTAACAGTCCATGGTAGATGAAGCTGACCTTCAATTTGACTGAACAAAGCTTGTACTCGAACGGTCGAGTCAGTAGGTTGCGACTCAAATCCAGTAATAATACGGCACACTTCCCCTACTAGCAGTTTTCGATAACTTGCTCTGCCACCAATTTCCAAATACAGGAGTGTCATTAAGGCCCAAATCCGTTCACAACCATGAAATGGCAGTACTTTCTGTCCTAAATCAGATAACGCTTGCCAACGTGGTCGGTCTTTAGGTAGAAACCAGATCATGCGCCAATGTTTATATTGAGGGTTGATCTCAAATCGATATGGTGTGTGTGCAGGTAATACGACTATCGAGTACGGCTCGATAGGAGCAACAAAATCCTCCGTCATCAACACGCCACCACCTTCGATTGTAAATAAGACTGTGTGTACATCAATGCCCTTACGCTCCACATGGTAGCCTTCAATCAAGTTTGCCATTCCAGCCATGAAGATATCTTCAGGAATGAACTCGGGGATATCATTAGACGAAAGAAAGCGTTCTTCACATGCCTCCGATAAAAAGACTTCATCTATCCACTCAGACTTGATGTCAAATTCATCAATGACGGATTTGCACAGGTTTTGTCTATTTTTGAACATGGTTTTGATGTCCCAATTTTCTTATATTACCACCGTTTATATGATTCAAATCACACTTTCAGGAGGGCAGCTATGACAACTAAAACCTATCTTAAGTCATCTAACAAGGCTTCTCAAAACCATCTTCTCTCTTCTGTGGTAAAGCTTGGTTTCCCCGTCGCAATTCAAAGTGCACTTGTTGCAATTTTGGCACTGGCGGACGTACTGATGGTTAGTGATTTTGGTAAGGAAGCAACTGCTGCAGTGGGCATTGCCTCTAAATGGCACTTTGTCGCTATTATGATCATGGCCGGAATGGCTTCAGCCAACGGTGTACTCGTTGCTCAGTATTGGGGACGTAACGACAAACGTAGCGCCAAAACTATCACCCAGCTTTCAATGGAGTTCGGTGCAAAGCTGTTAGTACCCGTGACATTAGGTATCACGCTCTTCTCCAGTTTTATTATGATGTTGCAAACCAACGACGCTACCGTTATTGAGCTTGGTGCTACCTATTTATGGTATGCGTTTCCGGTACTTATATTGACTCACGTAGTGATTGTAGCGGAATCAGCAATGCGCTCATCCGGTGACGCTGTCACACCTTTAATTCTCGGGGCTATGACAATCTTTATCAACATTGCCCTCAACTTCTGGTTAATTAAAGGCGGTATGGGTGTCCCTCCAATGGGCGTAGCCGGCGCTGCATTAGCGACAACCATATCAAGATTACTTCAAGTGGTTTTTATCTGGGTATATCTCAACTATCGTAACCATTGGCTTCTTACAGAAGCGAAACTTGAGAATACCGAACGACTCTGGGGTTCTTATAAAAAACTCGCGGTGCCGACCACGCTTAACGCTATTTTATGGGCAATGGGTACACTTATGTACCAAGTGATATTTGGTCATATGGGCACTACCGAGCTCGCTGTTTTCAGCATGATGGGACCATTTGAGTCGCTGTGTTATTCGCTGTTTTTTGGTATTTCGGTAGCCTGCTCTGTTCTACTTGGTCAATCCTTAGGCAGAGACGAATTTGAACAGGCATTCAGCATGTCTAAATTCTTTATTAAAGCGGTATTCTTGTTTGGAATCGTCACAGGAGCGATTCTACTACTTGGTCGTGAAGTCATTCTTGAGTGGCTGAACTTAACCACCGAAGAACTTTATCCGCTTGCTGCACCCGCGATGTTCATTCTGTGTTGTGCGATATGGTTACGCATGCTGAACCTTATTATCATCAACGGTATTCTACGAGCCGGAGGAGATAATGAGTTTTGTTTAAGAATGGACTTCATCGCAATGTGGACTGTGGGACTTCCGCTAACCGCAACCGCAGCGTTTGTATTCGGACTTGAATTTCAGGTTGTCTATGCCTGTATGCTTTTTGAAGAAGTAGTTAAGTTTGCTTTGTGTTTCCATCGTTATTTAAAACGCTATTGGATGAATAATTTAACTGTGGTTAGTGCTTAGTAATCTGTAAAATCAAAAAGGCTTCACTTATTTAGGTGAAGCCTTTTGCTATATGTTACTAGAGTACGTAAAGTTGTTACTTAATCCGTATTTTCCCCAGCCTGCTGCATCAAATAACTTGTCGTTGGTTCAATAGTATTAATCAGTTTTTCTACTTGGAGTATTGCCTCTATAGACGTGCTGTTTTTGCGGTAACTGATAAATAAAGGACGAGACCAAACCTCAGACCCGTCGACTTGATAGAGCTGTCCAGAGTCTAAGAAAGGCTCAACAAGTGAAGATGGCAAATACGCGCAACCACCCTTCTCAAGAATAAAGTCCAACGCAATTCGACCTGTTGAAGTACGTAGATATGGTGCTGGAATATTTGGGTGTCTGTCCGCATGCTCAAAAGCAAATTGTGTACCCCAATCCACGTATACATATTTATCTTTAAAAGCATCATCAAGCACACGTTGCTCTGTTGAAACCAGTACTAGTGTCAATTCAGCAATCTGATGGCTTTTAAATTCCTCGACTTTAAATGGGTCGAAAGAGAATGCAAGATCTAATGTGCGCTCAAGTAGTTTCCTATTTAGCTGCTCACGACCCAAAGACTCAGCAACAAAGCCATAGCCGGTTAATGAGTCAGTGACGACACTTAAACAGTTTTGCAGATAGGCATCCCAAATGTTAGGTGTACCACCAATCGTCAATTGCAACGCTTTGTTGCTCTCTAGTGATAAGTCAAACGTCGCTTGCTTGAGCGTCGATACCATTACTTCTGCGTACCCTATTAGCCTTTGGCCAGCCGACGTTAGTTGGATGTTGTTTCTGTGTCTTGTAAACAGTCGAGTATCAAAGTATTCCTCTAGTTGTTTAATGCGAGCACTCACAGCGGCCTGAGTTATATAGAGATTTTCTGATGCGCGGCCAAAGTGCTTTTCCTTCGCGACTTCGAGGAAAGTTTGAAATACTTTTACGTCCATAAAAATGACTCTTAAACAGATTCTAAGTAGTTGAGCTAACGAAAAAGTTAGCTCAGTATTCTTACACAGTTATGCTGTATTAAGCATAAAGAAATTTTGTGATTTCGACAAAAACAATTCGTTTCCTTTCTTTCCGTTTTCACACTATTTTCAGCATCGAACCAACACGGGATTCAACGGTTTAGTCGACTTTTCTTTGGATTGTTGCGGAGCCACCTGAATTACCTTGCTTTACTACCTATTTGCTTTGAGGTCTCTATGACTGAAACTCAATTTCGCCACGGCAAGAAACGTTTTTATGATGCAGTAAAGTTTCCACGCGGATTCGCTAAATCGGGAGATTTTACACTTTTGGAAGAGGACATCTTAGTAACTTATGGTGAAACTATGCTTGCGCTTGAGCGCGGTGATATTTCACCAGAGAACGCTGAAGAGAAACACTTCACTAAAGTGATCGTTAACCCGAGTAAGGCGAAATCTAAACTGGAACATACTTGGCTTAAATACGTTCGCTTAGCACGCGGAAGACGAGCGTTCCACACTTTAAATAGTAAATCGAAGTATCACGAAGCTTCGAAAGACTATGATTATGATATGGATAACGATGACGTTCTAGAGCCAGCATAAGTATTGTGATCTTTCCTCCTAAACGCAAAGTAGAGCCAAGTGCTCTACTTTTTTTTGCCCAGAAAAAGCTCGTATATTCTTCCTAACCGAATCACAAAAAACCGCCCGAAGGCGGTTTAATTAGTCAATCAGAAACGCTCTGCTTGGGTCTACATAGACTTTGTCGGCCATCGCTTCACGTCCTAATAACATCATATACGACATATCCTGACGATTACTTAATGTAATTTCAATTGGCCACTCTCTATCCCCCAATCGGAATAGCGTTTGAATCACACAACGTTGCTCTGAGTCACCGTTGGATGATTTGATGCGCCTTGAGTCGTGGATAAGTGACTCACAGTGTACGATTTCTTCCAAATGATAGATATCTGGATGAAGATCGTATTGAACGTACATGCGCCCGTCACGTTTGAAGCGTTCAAGGTTGTCCACATGAAGAGATGAGGTTTTAGCCCCAGTATCAATACGAACTTCGAGATCGAAGATTCCCAACTCAGGAAGACTGCACACTTCCAAGTTACCAATTATCATTCTGTCATTATATGTGTTTGGCATAGTGTTACATGCTCGGTTCTACAGGAACAATCGACTCTTGCATGATTTCGATATGTTCAAATACCTCTTCTGCGCTGTCTCCAAAATACGCAATGTGATACATAGCCTCACCTTCCTGTACTAAAGGAATGTTCTGCTTACCAATGATGATACCCGTACGGTTTGATTTTACTTGGCTGATATTATTTCCTAGCGGGCCATTGATATCTGCCAATGTTTCGCCTTTCTCAACCATAGAACCAAGTTGTACGTACTCTTTAACAAATCCACTCGCGTCTGCACGAGTCCAATCACTGCGGTTAGCTATAAACGGTTCAGTTTTCGCTTTAGAAACACGCTTACGAATCATGCCAAGTGCTTTGAGCACTCTCAAAACGCCTTTAACGCCGGTCTGAATCGAAAGTTCGTCAAAACGTAACGCTTCACCAGCTTCATAAAGCAGCACTCGAGCACCATGATTTACAGCAGCTTCACGTAAAGAGCCATCACGGATGTTTGCATTCAACAATACTGGTACTGCAAATGCTTCCGCGAGACGCTTAGTTTCTTCATCTTCAAGGTTGGCACGAATTTGTGGCAAATTAGAACGATGAATCGCGCCTGTGTGTAAATCAATACCATAATCACAATGTGCGACAATGCTTTCTAAGAATGTATGAGCTAGTCGACCAGCAAGAGAACCTTTCTTCGAGCCAGGAAAACAGCGATTGAGGTCTCTGCGATCTGGCATGTAACGGCTTTGGTTTAATACGCCGTAGACATTCACCATAGGTACATAAATTAACGTACCATTCTGGAGTTTTAGGTTCTCTGCGATAAGACGACTGATGATTTCAATACCATTCAACTCGTCACCATGTACCGCTGCACTGACAAACACCACTGGGCCTTCTTTTTTAGAACGAATGACCTGTACTGGTATTGATACTTCTGCATCGGTATACAGCTTAGCTACTGGTATATCTATTTCTTTACGCTCTCCCGGGCGTATTTCTACGCCCGCAATGACAAGCTCTTTTGCCATTTAACCACGTCCTTTTGTTTTGTTGTTGTTAGGCTTGGCATTTTTCTCGATAAACTCGTAAATTAAGCCCGCCACATCTTTACCTGTCGCGTTTTCAATTCCCTCAAGACCTGGTGATGAGTTAACTTCCATCACTACTGGACCATTTTTTGATTGCAGAATATCAACACCACACAGGTTCAGTCCCATCGCTTTAGCCGCAGCTACAGCAGTTGCGCGTTCCTCTTTAGAAAGCTTAATAAGCTGAGCACTACCACCGCGATGTAGATTTGAACGAAACTCACCTTCTGCCGCTTGACGTTTCATCGCCGCAATCACTTTGCCACCAACGACAAAACAACGAATATCAGCGCCATTAGCTTCTTCAATGAACTCTTGTACCAAGATGTTAGCTTTAAGACCCATGAAGGCTTCGATAACACTCTCAGCAGCTTTGTGAGTTTCTGCAAGCACCACACCGATACCTTGAGTACCCTCTAACAGCTTAATGACAAGCGGTGCGCCACCAACATTCTTGATAAGATCTGGAATATCATCTGGCTTACTAGCGAAACCAGTTCTTGGCAGACCGATACCTTTGCGTGATAGCAGTTGCAATGAGCGCAGCTTGTCACGTGAGCGGCTTATCGCAACCGACTCGTTTACACAAAATGTACCCATCATCTCAAACTGACGTACTACTGCTGTTCCATAGAACGTAATAGATGACCCAATTCGTGGAATGACTGCATCGTATTGAGGTAATTCCTCACCCATATAACGGACTTTAGAGTTACTACTAGTAATATCCATATAGCAATGCAGGGTATCAATGATATCCACTTGATGTCCCCTCGCTTCCCCTGCTTCTTTTAGGCGGCGAGTTGAGTACAAGTTTTCGTTGCGAGATAGAATCGCAATGCGCATGGCAGTATCCTCTTATAGATGTTTAGTTTTATGAGTGTGAAACCCCGGTATCGGACGACCGGAAAGAGCGTGCACCTTAAGAGTTTAGTCGATAAAAATACAACGATTGTTTTTGACCGTTACGACAATTTATTTTTATCGTTAATTACGCAAATTTTGGGCATAAAAAAACCGGCTTTCGCCGGTTTTTGTTAATAAATTCATTCAGATAAAAGGTATGTAATCAAAGTGTTAGAATGAATATTACTTATTAGCCATTTCTTTCTTAACCATTACTACTGCTGCAACTACGAAAGTAATGATGAGTGCTAACTCCATTGAGTTCCCCTTAGATTAAAAAGTTATTTCATACATAAAATTAAGTACTGATACCATTTTATCAAAATTACAACAATTTCATACTTTTTATTCACTGCTTAAGGAGATCTAGATCAAAAAAGAGCGCATTATGCGCTCAGTTGTTATCAATGGTAATTAAATGTTAATAAAACATTATTCCGGATACCCTTCTGGGTTTTGCGATTGCCACTTCCAACCGTCAGTTGTCATATCTTGCAATGATCGTGTAGCCACCCAACCTAAATCTTTATTAGCCTTACTTGGGTCTGCCCAGCACTCCGCAATATCACCAGGGCGACGCTCTACAATCTTGTAAGGAACTTGTTTTCCTGAAGCTAACTCAAACGCCTTAACCATATCTAAAACACTCGAACCATTACCCGTCCCAAGGTTATAGACGTGCAAGCCTTTTTGATTATTCAGCGTCTTGAGAGCCGCAATATGGCCATCTGCTAAATCCATAACATGAATGTAGTCACGAACACCGGTACCATCTGGCGTCGGATAGTCATTGCCGAATACCGAAAGAAATTCACGACGTCCAACAGCAACCTGCGAGACGAATGGCATTAAATTGTTAGGGATCCCTTGAGGATCTTCACCCATTTCTCCGGTTGGATGTGCCCCTACTGGGTTGAAATAACGTAGCAAAGTTATCGTCCAGTCTGGGTTGGCTTGCTGAAAGTCTGTTAAACATTCTTCAACCATTAACTTACTTCGGCCGTAAGGGTTAGTAGCACTTGTTGGGAAACTCTCTGTAATAGGAACAGAAGCTGGATCACCATAAACCGTTGCAGATGAACTGAACACTAAGTGCTTAACTCCGGCTTCTCTCATCGCGTCTACTAAAACTAACGTTCCGTTAACGTTGTTGTCGTAATACTCAAGTGGCTTTTCAACAGATTCACCAACCGCTTTTAATCCAGCAAAATGAATAACTGAATTGATATTGTGCGCTTTCAGAACTTCCAATAGCGATGATTTATCGCGTACGTCACCTTGGATAAATGCAGGTCGTGTACCAGACACTTTTTCTATTCTGTCTAACACAGCTGCTTTTGCATTGTATAAGTTATCGAAAATGACAGGCGTCATACCTGCATTTATTAACTGTACACAGGTGTGGCTACCTATGTAACCAGCGCCACCAGTAACCAAAACATTCATGTGCCAACTCCATGTCTAATCTACAAAGGATTATATGCAATCAAAACTGAATTACGACTATCAATGGTGAGAATTACTCAATTTTTTCTTTAGTTGATTGATTAATAGGCGATTGCCAACTCTTCAGGGTACCCTCTACTCATCGCGATTTGTTTCGCCCGAGCTTCAATAGCATCAACGTCCTCAATTATTGAGTCCACGTCATTACCTGTAGCGGCAGGGATACCAAACCATTTTTCAGCGATCTTCTTACCAGCAAGCAGCGCAGAAGAGGCTTTCACAATTTCCAGTCGAGCGTAACGTTCTCCTTCGAAGCTTACATCTGCAGCTCTAAGGCTTGGGTCGTTGCCGGGAATTTGCTGCGCACCGTACAAAGGTGTTCCTGCTGGCTGAGCTGTCTCAAAGCAAGGAATATATTGACTAAGGTGCTGTATCGCGTTGCAAGCTCGCTGTGTTTGAACTTCCAAAGACCAACCTTTGTCGACTTTGTTAATTAGGTTTTGCGGTAATTGAGGCTGCGCGCTCTCTGAGGTCGACTGGACAAGCCCTTCATTAAATAAAGTGATGTTCTTAGTCATACCGTGAAGCTGAAAGTAACCGCCGGGATAAGGCGTCAACTGAGCCATGCCTTGTGGCGTACCACGCTTGCCATGAAAGATAATTTCTGGCCATTTTTCGTTCTTATGACTCTGCCATTGAGTGACATAAGCGGCTTTGAACTCGACAAGACGTTTTCGTGATAATTTCAGTTGATCATCAATTATACCTGTTCTAAAGCCGCAGGCATTGATGACAAAATCAAAATGAGCTTCATGGCCATTTTCAAATTGTAGTCTATACCCATCACCCAATTGAGAAACACACTGAATGCAGCGACCCGTTTGAATGTCCAGGTTTTCTAGATTATCAGAAGAGAGCTCTACTGACGCCGCCACGCGAAATAGACTTAGGCCGTATTCCTGTACTACGTAAACCGGATACTTAAGCTTGTTCAAATCAGCATGCTTTGCGAAAGGTATTAACCACTCATCGATCGTGGAGGGTTTTGTTGGGGCTTCAAGTGATGCCAAGGCTTTCAATTGTGCGAAGCTAAACTCATGAAAATAGTCTTCGGGACTACCCAACACTTGGTTAGCTGGATTTGCTTTAACTAATTGTAGATAGCTTTCTCGGAGCAGTTCTAAACGAGGTAACAAGGACTCCGGTGTACCATCATCATTCTTCGGGACGGCTATAACGGTGGGACGCTTATTGACGGTAGCGGGAAAGAACTTCACGAAGTCTATCGACTGTACTAGCAAATCGAGACATTGTTGCTGGGAAAGCTCACGATACAGATTGCCGCCAGCATGTAGATGACAGATTGGTGGGCCGCTAACTAGATTGTCGTTTTTTTCAAACAGCGAAACGCTTAGCCCTTGTTTTGCTAGATAAAGTGCTACTGTAGAACCAGCTACACCTCCACCAATGATTGCAACTCTTTTACCGCTGGTTGCCACCGCTAAATCTCTGTTCATCGCTTAGTTATCGGCGTTATAAAGGAGGTCAATTTTAGCCTTTTAATTTATTAAAAAAAATCACTATTTTTGTGATGTTTTTCTTGACAGTAATTCAGTGCATAACTCAAACCAATGTAGATTTTGATTGAAATTCCTTTCCATTACCGATAAATCAATGGTTACAGTTTTATGCCAGTAATTTTACTATCGAGTTATCCAAGACTTTATCCACCGATTTTGTGGATAACTCATCAAAATCGGTGGCTAAGTATTAAGCAAACTGCTTCTGACTTGTAGTAAGCATTTGTCGTATCAATGAAAATAACACCAGTGCTAATGTAACGAATGCGATTACTGGTACCATTACCCACGTGGATAAATGCCAACTCCACGGCAATTCAAAGCCGAATTTCATGATCGAGCCAACTACGACTTCTGCGCCAAGTGTAGCGACAAGGCCAGCTGTTATCGCCATAATCCCGTACTCGGCCCATATCGTCCGAACAATTCGTTTTCGACTGGCGCCAAGTGTACGGTACAGACGAATCTCTGCCTGTCTTTGAGATAAGCTCAAACGGAGTAAAGTAAAGATGAGTAACACTCCAGATAAAACGCCCAATGCAGCTAATACGGTAATTGACCAGACTATTTGGCTAAGTAACCCTTGAATCTTCTCTCCCATCAAACGAATATCCATTAAACTCACCGTTGGGTGATTTCGTGATAATTCTCCAATTAAAGCATTATCTTTGTCTTCGAGTCGAAAGCTCACTAACCACGCGCTTGGGATATCAGCCAGCACATCAGGGGTAAATATGAAGTAGAAGTTTGGTTTCATATCGCGCCACTCAACAAAGCGAATGGAGTTGATTTTTGCCGTTACCTTTTGCCCATTGATCGTGAATCCAAGTTCATCCCCAAGTTTGAGATTCAGGTTTTCAGCGACCTCTTTCTCTACAGAAACACCGTTAGTTTCAGTCCATTCTCCCTCAAGTACCTCATTATAAGTCGGAAGAGTTGCAGCATAAGTAAAGTTAAGCTCCCTACTTAGGGCATCTTCTTGTTCTAGCCCTTGCTTTTGTCGAGATTGAGCGTCTTCCCCATTAATCTCAGTTAATCTGCCTCTAGATATAGGAAACGCCTCTGAACGCTGGATATTGTTGCCGTCGAGTGCATCTAGGTAAGTTTGCTTCTCATGTTCGCCTATATTAAGCGCAAACGCATTAGGGGCGTCTGCTGGCAGTGTTCGCTGCCAATCACTTAATAAGTCACTTCGGACTAACCAGATTGTCGTCAACAACATTAATGACAGTCCTAACGCACCATATTGAAGTCCAGTATGCCGCTTGCTACGGTTGATGCGACTGACCGCCAGTTTCAAAGAGACAGGCAGCGACACTTTTGAAAGAAGTAAGGTGAAAATAACGCTAATCGCCCCTAAAACTAGAAACAACCCAACGATGCCCGCGAGAACTATCCACACTAAGTTGTTGTCACGATACGCAATAAGCAAAGGAATAAGGGGAACTAGAATCAATAGGTAGATGAATCCGCCACGCTTCTCATCTGCACTTTGTAACACCTCTACAGAAGAGACTGAGATAAGTTTATACAGTGGTATACCCAGAGCTGGTACACCGATACACAAGCTAGAAACGACAGCGATGAATGCTGGCGTCATGCCATAACTTGGAAGTGGATCGGGTAGCAGGTCAGTAAGTGGCAATCGAAGTAACGTTTCGAGAAGCGTACCCAATACCAAACCTGCAAAGATCGCTAACACCACCAGCAACAAAGTTTGAATACTAAGCCAGCGAACCAACCATGCTTTGCTTGCTCCTAAGCTTTTTAACATAGCGACAGTTTGTCTTCTGCTCTGGACGTAATTTTGACAAGTCAGAACTAACGTTGTTGCCGCCATAATAATGATGATAGCGACCGTAAGAGACAAGTACTGAGTGGTTCGATCGAATATTTCATTAGTACGACTACCCGAGCTTTGATCTCGCCATCGGTCACTTGGTGTTAGCTCTATTTGGTCTTTTAATGTTGCAATCGCGGCATCGTCACCCGTTAAATAAGCCCTGAATTGAACACGACTGCCCAATTGTACCGCACCCGTGGCATCTACTGAATCTTGGTGAATATATGCAGTAGGCATCTGCTGGAACGGATTAAAGCTAATACCGGGCTCCTCCAAGATGACGCCACTCACCGTTAAATCTGCGTCACCAACAGTGACAACGTCACCCTGACTAACACCAAGCTGCTCAGCGATCCGACTGTCCAGCCATAATTCTCCAGGTTTCACGCGATGCTGAGTACCCGTATCGGTTGCAAGCGTTAACGTTCCTCTCAAAGGAAATCTATCGTCAACTGCCTTAACGGTAATAAGCTGCATGCCATTATCACTAAAAGACATCGTGGCAAAGCGAGTATAAAAAGAAACGTTGAGTCCAGAGGACTCAATATATTGTTGATTGGTTGGCGTTATTGGGTTCGCAGTGATGTACACCGTATCAGCGGTAAGTGCATCTTTGCCCTGCTTGACAATGACTTGCTCCATCCGCTCTGCAAGTGCTGCTAAGCCAAAGATACAGGCAATGATTAGAGTGAGTGAGATAGCAATCGGCCAAAGTTGCCCTTGCTTAATTTCATCAATGCTCCAACTAACTAGCCTTTTGTTAAGTCCTCCTTGTGCCATCGCTTATTCCTCTTCCAACTTTCCAGCATTCATGTGGAACACGCGATCACAACGTTTTGCTAGCGTTAAATCATGGGTAACTAACACTAATGTCGTGCCATGTTCTTTGTTAAGATTAAAAAGTAACTCAACGATCTTATGCGCTGTATTTTGGTCTAAGTTTCCAGTTGGCTCATCGGCGAAAAGGATTTTGGGACTGGTCATGAATGCTCTAGCAATAGCAACACGTTGTTGTTCTCCCCCTGACAATTGCGATGGCAAGTGATCGATACGATGACCAAGACCAACCGACTCTAAAAGTGCTTTAGCTTTCTCAGTATCCTCATCTTCTCCCTTCAACAGGCAAGGTAATGTCACATTACCCAAAGCAGATAGACTCGGAATCAACAAAAAGCTTTGGAAAACGAAACCCAAATGGTCACTGCGTATCTTGGCTCGAGCCTCATCATCAAGACTGGATATGTTTTGTTCGAGCAGCTGAATCGTCCCATTTGAAGGTACATCTAGTCCAGCCAACAAAGTCATCAGGGTTGACTTACCTGCACCCGATGTTCCCACGATTGCGATGCTTTCACCCTCTTGAATAGACAGATTTACATTCTCTAGGATTGTTAAATGCTCCGTTTTCGTAGACACTACTTTGGTCACTGATTCAGCTTTGATTATGGAAGAACTCATGATTCGGCAACTTTCCTATTTCGTTTTAATTGTTATTTCCTTGGCCTCTTTTCATGCAAAAGCGGCAACGTTACTCATTCTCGGGGACAGCTTAAGCGCAGGTTACAACATGCGCGCAGAACAGAGCTGGCCAACGATGTTATCTGACGAGTTATCATCAGGTGATGAACCGATGAAGGTCATCAACGGCAGTGTTTCTGGCGATACTACGAGCAATGGCCTCGCCAAGCTCCCTGGTCTTCTTAAACAACACTCGCCAGATTACGTCCTAATAGAATTAGGTGCTAACGACGGCTTAAGAGGATTCCAGCCTAGCATAATCAAGAACAACTTGGCGTCGTTGATTGAGATGAGTCAACAGGCTGGTTCAAAAGTTCTGCTAATGCAAATTCGTATTCCACCAAACTATGGAAAACGTTATGCGTCGATGTTTGAGGGTATCTATCCTGCCCTTGCCCAAGAGTCTGGAGTACCTTTGTTACCCTTCTTCTTGGAGCAAGTCATTATCAAACCAGAATGGATGATGGAAGACGGATTACACCCAAAACCAGAAGCACAGCCTTTCATCGCCCAGTTCGTAGCAGAAAGTATGCAACCCCACCTTTGACTCTCCCATTGAAACTTTTTTAAAGTTTCCTCAATTTAAGGGCATCAGATTCACCTTTTTGATGCCCTAGCTCAATATAATTTACAACACTTTACGTTATTCTGTTCCTTTATCATCGTCTTAGATAGGTTGTATAAATGATAATTGAACCGATTATCAGCGGTGTCGTCGCACGGTCAGCCCACCCAGAGGGCTGTAAAAAGGCGGTCGATAACCAAATTGATTACGTAAAGTCTGCCGATCCGATCAAGAACGGACCTAAACGAGTACTCATTATTGGTGCATCTTCTGGTTTTGGATTAGCAGCGAGAATTGCTCTTACATTTGGTGGTGCTGAGGCAGATACCATTGGTGTTTCCTTCGAGCGAGGGCCTTCTGAGAAAGGCGTCGGCTCTGCCGGATGGTACAACAACATTTACTTCAAGAAACGTGCAGAGCAAGCCGGTAGACGCGCTATTAACATCGTTGGAGACGCATTTTCAACGGACGTAAGAGAACAAGTTATAGAGGCTATTGAGACTTACTTTGAAGGAGAAGTGGATCTGGTTATCTATAGCCTTGCTACTGGAGTAAGACCGAATAGCGAAGGTGGCTTCTGGCGTTCTGCAATTAAACCTATTGGAGAGTCTGTTTCCGGTGCAACTATCAACCTAGAAACTGAACAATGGGAAGACACCACTTTAGAGCCGGCCAACGATGAAGAAATTGAAGGCACTCTCAAAGTCATGGGCGGCGAAGATTGGGAAAGCTGGATTGATACTCTGGTTAATTCTGACTCTGTAGCAGATGGATTCAAAACTATTGCATTCTCGTATATCGGCCCAGCAGTAACACACCCTATTTATTTAGACGGAACTCTTGGCCGAGCGAAAGTAGACTTACACCAAACTAGCCATGCCTTAAACTTGGAATTGTCTAATTTCAATGGCAAAGCTTACGCTACAGTTTGCAAAGCACTGGTCACAAAAGCGAGTGTGTTTATCCCGGGTTTGAGCCCTTACCTACTTGCTTTGTACAAGACCATGAAAGCACAAGGTAAGCACGAAGAGTGTATTGAGCAGATGCAACGTTTGTTTTCAACCAAACTCTACGGCCAAAGCAAAATTCCAGTGGACGGTGAGCGTTTGATTCGAATGGACGACTGGGAACTGGATCCAGATATTCAAAATCAAGTAGGTAAGCTACTCGACCAAATGGACGCAGACAATTTCAAAGCCGTTGGTGATTTTGAAGGTTTCCAGCGAACATTCTTGAATCTGAATGGATTTGCCCTAGATGGGGTCGACTATTCTAAAGAAGTTGATGTAGATAGTCTTTATCGATTAAAACCATAGTTTATTGCATCTTTTAACCACAGTCTCACTTTTGAGACTGTGGTTATTCTTATCCCTATCTACCTACCTGTAAAGCCTCCGTGCATCGCTCGCCGCTAATAGACTACTTATACTTAAAGAATAATAAAGTTCGGTTGAATCAATAATCAGTGATCATTACAAACCACAGGATGTGGAACTATCTATGCGTAATTATCAAGCGTTAGAACCTTTAGGCTTTCTTTCTGATTCGGATATTCGAAAGATAAGAGGCGTACTTACATTACACGAAAGTGACCGTATGAATGAACCTGTATGGGGATATTGTACACTGCAAAACCAATCGATAGCTTTACAATACATTGACCATAAGAGCGCAACGTCACTATTTCAAAAGGGAGATGAATCCTCTGCCCCCTTTCGATTCCCTTGTAACCATGAATCAATCGCCAAGTATTTTGAAAAGCTTTTAGACAAACTAAACATGGATATGTCCCAATATACTGTCGATTATCTCGAAATCTTCAACGCCAGCGACAAGCCGTTAGGTTTAGCGTTTATCATTCATCAATTTGATAAGGATGCAAAAAACACGCTACGCCTACTAGTCGATCAGATTCAATCCATTGCTGCACAAAAAAAACTCTCACAAACGATTTTGGACATGGAATTAAGCTTTAAAACGTCACTTAAAGAACGTGACCACCAGATTGCTTTGCTTGAACAAAATCTTCAAAACCTAAAATCGAAAAATTCCCTTCTAGAAAGGCAGATGCAGTATCAGAAAAATCATGATTCGGCCACTAACATGTTAAACAGACAGGGGTTGGAAAATGCTCTAGAAGCCTCATTCAACAGTCGGGCTATCATTGACGGTAATGCGTATCTTTCTGTCATTTTTATCCAAATCACTAACGGAGAACGAATTCAAGCCAGGATTGGCTGCGATGGCTTTGATACGTTGCTATCGTTATTGGAACAGAAGATTAGCAAAAACACGCCACACATCCATTACTACGCTCGTATTTCAACGACTGAACTTGCATTAACAACCATTGTTCCCTCTTTCGACGAGCACTTTTTACCCAACCTTTGTCGACAACTGTCCGAAGTAGCACGGCAAGGCATGTTTTATCGCGATCAAGAAGTGCATCTACATGTCTTTATGGGCGTGGCAAACTCGTACCATACCGATAACTCTACAGACCTGATCAATAACGCATTTCACGCTGCAGTATCATGTAAAGAGTCAGGGGCAACTGTAAGTACATTCACCCAAGCAGACCAAGATGAGCAGAAAGAGTTTAACCAGCTTGAACACTATTTACTTCAGGCCGTGAGAAATGACGATCTTATTCTTTATTTTCAACCAAAGATCGACTTAAAGAATGATAAATGGATAGGTGCGGAGGTATTGCTGCGTTGGAAGCATCCTGTTTTGGGTGACATCTCCAATGAAGCTCTAATTCATATGGCCGAACAAAATGGGCTTATTGTTGAAGTAGGTTACTTCGTGCTTAGGAGTGCGATTGATAAAGCCTCTGAATGGATTGAAATCGCACCTGATTTCACTCTGTCTGTGAACGTATCTGCAAAACAGATCTGTTCAGCCCGCTTTGCTGACAGAGTTCTCGAGATTTTAGAAAACAATGAGTTACCATCAACCAATTTAGAACTAGAACTCACTGAAAGTTGTCTTGTTTCTAACTTCGAAGTGGCTTATCAAAATATAGTTCGCCTTAAGGGACATGGCGTTCGATTTGCTCTTGATGATTTTGGTACTGGGTATGCTTCGTTTAGCTATCTTCGAAAACTTCCATTCGATTGCATAAAAATAGACAAAGAATTCCTCTCTAACATACTTCACAATGCTCAGGATAAAGCGATACTTCGTTCAATAATCAATATAGCTAAAAAGCTAAACAAGCAAGTCGTCGTCGAAGGTGTAGAAACATCAGAGCAACACCGATTCGTAGCAACCGAGAGTTGCGACGTCGCACAAGGGTATTACTACGCTAAACCAATGCCTAGAGATATATTTGAGGCCCATCTCGAAAAACAGTACCCGCCGCCCAAGCAATTCATAATCCGATAACCTTTTATTTTACAGCATAGTGCTTTACCCGCAGCTGTGAGGCTCCTATAATCCCGCACCAACCTTAAGAAATTCGAGACATTCGACATGGATCTATTAATCGCCAAACTAAAAAAAATCGAGAAGCAAAATTATCGTGCTTACCAGCAAATCAAAGGTAGTTACGATTTCTCTGACTTTGATTTTCATATAGATCATGTTCAATCTGACCCTTACGCAGCGGCATCACGCGTACGAGCATTCAGACAATGGGCGCCAAGCGGTCTTGAATGGTTAAAAGATCAGTCACCAGCTTATCAAATTGCCGCGCGAGACTATATTGCTCGCCAATTTGCTGCTTTTGCAAAGCAAGAGAACAATGTCTCCATTTCATTAACTGGTCAAACGGTGATGGACTCAACAGCCGTTATTTTTACCGACGAAGGGGTTGAGCTTCGTTTTCGCGTTAACTTGCCAGCGGAAGGTCGCAGCATCTTAGCGAAGAAAGCCATTAATATGCTGACGTTCCATCTACCAAAATATATTCGTAAAGCGACATTAGAGCGCGAATTAAACATTCAAGAACTTAAGAAGCACTGCGAAGCAGTAGAAGATCAGGTAGCACTACGAGAGCAGCTTGCTGCGAATAACTTAATTGCCTTCGTTGCCAATGGAAGTGTATTACCTCGAATCGCAGGTAACTGTGATTTACCAATGAAAGACGCCATTCCATTCACGTCACCAGAATCACTCGAAGTAACGTTACATCGTCCCAATCAAGGTTATATCAAAGGCATGGGTATCACCAAAGGTGTCACATTAATTGTTGGTGGCGGCTTCCATGGTAAATCGACTTTGCTTAACGCACTTGAACGCTCCATTTACGATCATATCCCTGGTGATGGTCGCGAAGGGATCGTCACCGATGCAGATTCATGCAAAATTAAAGCGGAAGACGGACGCTCAATTCACAATTTAAACTTGAGTAATTACATTAATCATCTGCCGTTTGGTAAACAAACCTCTGATTTCAGTACCCAAGATGCTTCAGGTTCTACGTCTCAAGCAGCATGGCTACAAGAATCCATTGAAGCAGGTGCCAGCACTATCATGATTGATGAAGATACCTCAGCAACGAACTTCATGATTCGTGATGAGCGTATGCAAGCACTAGTATCTAAAGGTGATGAACCTATTACACCATTTGTTGACCGTGTTGGGCAGTTAAGAGATGAGCTAGACATTTCAACTATCATTGTTATGGGTGGCTCTGGCGACTACTTAGATGTTGCGGATACTGTGATTCAAATGCATGACTATCAGGCAATTGATGTCACAGAGAAAGCACAACAAGTCATCGCGCTTCATCCAACTGAGAGGCAGAATGAATGTGAGAAACCTCTGGAACTGATTCCACCTCGTCATGTTGATTGCGCACACCTACAGCAGCTATTGATCGATGGAAAATTCCGAGTATCTGGCAAAGGCGCAAACAGTTTACGATTTGGAAAAGAGTTTATTGATGTCCAAGCACTGGAGCAGCTTGAATCAAATTCTGAGCTCAATGCTATTGGTTGGCTATTGTTCCAACTAGCACAACAGCCTGGTTGGTCAACACATCCACCAAAAGCGCTATCCGAACTGCTTCAAGGTGATTGGAGTGCGACTATGCCAAATTCAGGTGATCTTGCAAAGCCAAGATTGGTTGATACGCTAGCGACCTTAAACCGCCTCAGAGGCGCGAAAATGCGTCAGCCGCGTTAATTGGGTTATGCCAAATGTAGTGAGTCATCAGACTCACTACTCCTTCAATAGTGACCACGCTTCGCAGTAACGTCTAAACTTCTCAGCATCCCCACCTTCACGATCCGGATGCCACTTAAGGGCGAGTTTACGCCACGCTTGTCTTATCTCTCTTTGTGTTGCCCACTCATTTAATTCAAAACACTTAAGCGCAACACTTCGTGACATTGTCACAGATGAAACACCAACAAAATGTTTATACCGTTGCCAAAAGTCCTCTAACAAACGTTTGACCTCTCCTGTATCAGCCTCATAGTGTGACCAATCAAGATAATATTCTCTCAATGGGTTATTTTTATCTATGGCGTGCTCCGTGGAACGGTAAGACAAAAGTTGAATGTTCATAGCTTCGACTTGCAACCACTTCTCGGGTATCAGTAACTCTTGTAGCTGATAAAGGGCATTCATTAGTAAGAAGTTTCGTTTAAAAAGATCTTTTTCTGGAGATTCATCCAATGAAGGTATCAAGCTTGCGTCGGCGAGTTGAGAAGCTAAGGTATGAATTTTCAAACCATCCACATTGTTCTCAATTAAATGTAATACCGACCAAAGCAATGGGTTATCTGCTTGTCGATGAGATTTGACTTCGCAATCTGTAGACCCTGTCAATCATCCTCTCCTATTACACTGTGCTTTCATTTAGAGATTAGCACTTCCATCCCTTGAGTACACAAAAAAGGCCAGCATAAAGCTGACCTTGATTCTATCCGTTAGATAACACCTAACTCTCTCAATCGTTCCATTAGATAGCTGTCAGCTGTGTATTTATCTGACAGTACAACCTCGGGATTTGGGTGCAAGAATAGTGGTAATGAAATACGAGACTTCTCTTGCTTCTCACCAGTTGGATTGATAACACGGTGAGTTGTCGAAGGGAAGTATCCGCCACTTGCTTCTTGCAGCATATCACCGATGTTGATGATTAAGTTTCCAAAGTCACATGGAACATCCAACCACTCATCATCCTTTGTCATGACTTGAAGGCCCGGTTCATTCGCCGCAGGCAAAACCGTCAGTAGGTTAATATCTTCATGGGCAGCAGCACGAATCGCGCCCGGCTCTTCGTTACCAGTCATTGGTGGATAATGCAGTACACGTAGTAATGTCTTTTCGCTGTTCTTGATCATCTCAGACAGTTCAATCGAAAACTTGTCACTTACTTCTTTCGGAGCATACTCTTCTACCCAGCCAAGAAGCTCAGCAGCGAATTCATTCGCTCTTCGATAGTAATCCAAAATTTGCTCTTTGAGCTCTTCTGGGATCTGTCCCCAAGGATAGACATGAAAGTACTCCTTAATGTCCTTAACTGAGTGCCCTTTAGCAACTTCAGACACACTAGGCGGGAAATAACCGTCTTGGGTCTCTACATTAAAGTGAAACTCATTCTTCCTTTCTGTGCTAAAGAACGCGTGCCAGTTCAGATAAATCGATTCTACAAGTTCTTGAGGAATTGGATGGTTTTTAAGAACCCCAAATCCCGTTTCTCTTAATGAACGTACAAACTGCTCCGCTGCATCTGGTGCTAAATAATCAACCGTTTCTAATTTCATGACTTTGCTTTCTTGTCGTTATGATTTGACGCAGATGTTAGAAAAAAGTTGGCGTTTTTTCAAAGAATCTATTGTATAGCTGTGTAAACGCTTGCGTGTTTTGTGCTATTCATCACCAAAAACGGTTACAACTTAATTGAACGGTGTTTTATTAAAGTTATACTACGCTTACAAAAAAAGATATTAGATAGCGAATATTATGAATTACAGAACCTCGAGGCGTTACTGCCCTATTCTCACCTTTCTTACCGGTTTATATTGTCTCGTTTTTGTCTTTTCAGCGATTGCGCCAAGCTCGCGAGCAGTATGGGTGGCAGAGATTGTTCCCGCAGTGGCCATCTTGTTACTCATTTGGCTAGTATCTGCTAAATTCCAGTTTTCCAAACCCGCTTACGTTTTGATGTTCATCTGGCTTGCCCTTCACACTATAGGGGCGAAGTACACGTTCGCCGAAGTCCCTTTTGATTGGTTCAATCAGTTAATTGGCTCTGAACGAAACAACTTTGATAGAGTTGCCCACTTTTCCATTGGCCTTTACGCCTTTCCTATTGCGGAATATGTCTATCGCAATAAAGTAATGAGCAAAATTCCAGCGATCATGTTTGCGTTATTCGCCATAATGAGTCTAGCGGCAGCTTATGAAATCATAGAATGGTGGTACGCTGCCATTGCTGGCGGAGATGAGGGGATCGCCTTTTTGGGCTCACAAGGCGACATTTGGGATGCGCAAAAGGACATGCTATGTGACACGCTAGGTGCTATCACGGCATTGACACTTTTTGCTCTAAAGACGCCAGCTAAGGCTTAACATTTTGTTTTAACCAATTGAGGTAAGGTCTAAATCCTGCCTCAATGGGTAAGGCAACAATCTGTGGGACTTCATACTCGTGGTTGGCAATAATAGTTCGTTCTAGACGTGAGTAGGCCTCATTAGTCGATTTGATGATCAACAACACTTCTTTATCATGACAGACTTTCCCTTCCCATACATAGTGGCTACCGATGTTTTGCGTCTGAATGCATGCTGCGAGACGACTCTCCAATAATACCTTAATTAAGTCATCAGCTTGTCTTTCATTTGATACGGTAGTAAGTACCGTTATGGCATTGGATTTCATCAACTATTTCCCTATTTCATACGAACTTTTCCACCAACCATTTTGATCGCTGGCGTACCACGAATTAATGTAGCTCTACCGAAAACACTCACGCACTGAGGACAAACACCGAGCTCCTCCGTGAAATCTTCGGCAATCCGTTCCTTAAAACACTTGACCAGCGCGCCCTTTCCACCTTTACGATATCGAAATAGCTTAGCGCCGCATTTGGAACAGAAAATGTCGACGGTCTTCACTGGACCTTTTTTATTAGGTTTTGCCATTGTACTAACTGTTTATCTCAAGGTCGTCTGGTTTGACCCACACTTTACTGAAGTCAAACCAACCTAGCGCATTGCATTTGGCATTTTGCAAACTACCACAATGGTCTTTGCTGATACCCAGCCAACAATGAAACATAGGAATGATTTGATAACTTTGAATCAGCTTTTTACCCAATTCTTGAGCTGGGAACTTTTCATTCGCTTTTCCACGCCAATCTTCGACGATCTTAGACCATTGGTAAAAGTCTTCAGGCTTAGACATATGTTCGATATCACTGTGGCCGAGTAACCAGCCTGCTAATGCTTCCTCGCGTTTACTAGCAATACCCATAGGGCGAATCCATATGTCGATATCATCGAATTCCGGAGAATCTAAACCATAGCGCACCAGCTTAGTTCGAATTCCATCTTGTTTTAGTAATTCTTCAATGCCCTTTGCAATCTCTGGGAACGTTGGATGCTCTGCGTAATAGGCAATTCTAATTTCTTTATCTGCGATATGTTCATACTCGGCCTTCTGCAGCTCTTGTATCTCAGAAGTCGGATGATGATACCAGCCTGGCTTAAGCCCATGCGCGGGAATCATTCCAAGCTCTTCAATGGTCTTTTCCGGGAGCTTGCGGAATATCGCCAACGAATTGATTTTTTTGCTCAGATAACGAGCCCAATGATCGTCTTTAGCAATGCCAGACACACGATTTAACAACAAATAGGTGCAGCCAGGGTCAAGTTCAATGTCGTCTTGAACTTCAGAGCGAGCTCCGGCAATCGGATCCGCTAACGTAGGGAAAACCAATGTAGAATGCGTTTCGTCGATGACCCATACCTCTACCGTATCCAGCAAAGGTCGATAACCAAAGTAGCCATCGAACGCGGATAAAATTAGTCTCTTATCATTATTGGTCGTCACACAATAAGGGCCAGTACCAATAGGATATCGATCGAAGTCATCACCTCGCATATTTTCAGGCGGCAATACCTTGGCCATATTCTCGGCAAAAAGCATCGGAGCTTGAAAATCGGGTTGTGTAAAGTAGACATCAATGACCCATGCTGATGGCGAGATAACTTTGTCCAAATGCTTATAAAGGTTAGCGCCTTTTAACGTTTCAATACTTTGAATTATGTGGTCAATTTTGAGCAGTTCACCGTTATGGAAGCGAATACCAGGTCGTATGTAGAAACGCCATTGCGTTTCAGAGATCTGTTGCCAATGGTGAGCAATATCCGGTTGTAGGACATCATTCTCGTCAAATTTAGTTAACCCACTGAATACTTGGCGTGCTATATGAATTTCAGAACGGCGCATTGGCTTAGTTGGATTAAGCATCGACAACGCGCGGTAGTATGGAAGTCGGATGACTTGTTTACCGTCTGATTGAGTTACCCCTAAGTAGCTTTGAATAACATTAGATAATCGACTTGCGTCTTTGTCGAGCACATTTAATGCATGACCAATACGCCCCTCTTCCAAGTAACGCCTTGCCAGCGTTTCGCTCACATCATTTCGATTCTGTTTGAAGATAAGTTGAGAGAGCTTTCCTCGACCTGCAGCTGGGTGCCATTCAATCCACCCTTCTTCTTCAAGTTTGTTAAGCACGATACGGGCATTTCGCCTAGTACAGAACAAAATACCAGTCACATCTTCTAGTTGTGTTTCAGCATCTTGACCTGAAAAGTGCTCAAATAAAATCTCAAATTGCTTTCTTAGGCGGGGACTGCTCATAAAGAGGAAATACCATTCGTTGACTTGGAAATAAGTTTCCTCTTTATTAGCTTATTTGGCAAGTTACAGTGTCAAAATCGCTATGCCAGTCTCATCGGAAATAGCACGAAGTTGTTCCTCACTGTCTAATTTGACGGACCATTTACACTCCGCACCATTAGCGGAAATAACGCATGCTGGAATGATAAGTTGTAACGCATCTACTTGGGCTTGCAAAGTTACATTGCTCACCGCTAGCCGAACTACCATTTCATGTGGCGTAACAATCACCTTACCTTGAGAAAAATCGACGATCATCGGCTAGCCTTTTTATTCTTTTTCACCGCAATCGTTAAGCGGCTTGTACACACTAACCTCTGCTTCTCGTCGGTAATATCGATTTGCCAAACTTGAGTTGAAACACCAAGGTGTATAGGCCGTGCTGTGCCTATTACGAAGCCAGAACGCATCGCTCGCACATGGTTAGCGTTGATGTCTAATCCGACACAGTAATGGTCATTATCAACACAATAGTTCGCAGCAAGCGATCCTAAAGTCTCTGCTAACACGACAGATGCACCGCCATGAAGCATCCCCAACGGCTGATGCGTGATGCTACTTACAGGCATCGTCGCACTTAACGTGTCATCGGTGAACGCCGTATATTCAATTTGTAGGTGCTCAATTAACGTGTTCTTAGAAGTGCGATTTAACGCCTCTAATGAGATATTCTTCTTCCAAATACTCATCGATAAATCCTATACTTAGGTGAACTAATTATAAGAATGATGCCTGTGGTTAACACGAATGGCAAATATCAAAATGTAGGTAACGCGTTTCCCCTTATTCCAACTTAGGGGACGGATAACATTTAAGGGAGTCTCACATATGAAGACTTGGACAAAGGTTTGCTGCTTAGCAGCGGTCACTACTGCAATTGCAGCATGTTCATCGTCTCCAACCGGACGGAATCAACTGATTCTGTTCTCAGACGCGCAAATGAGTCAATTAGGTACTCAATCTTTTGAGCAAATGAAGAACGAACAAAAAGTAAGCACTGATAAAGAAGTGAATGCTTATGTTCAATGTGTGGCAAAAACCATCACAGACCACGTACCACCCCAGCCTGAATTCAGCGAATGGGAAGTGGTCGTATTCGATTCCGATCAAGTTAATGCCTTCGCACTACCAGGTGGTAAAATCGGGGTCTATACAGGGCTATTGAATGTAGCAGTGACTCCAGACCAACTCGCTACAGTTATAGGCCACGAAGTGGCTCACGTTTTGGCTGACCACAGTAACGAACGCTTATCACAATCACAACTAGCCAATACGGGACTTCAAATTACAAATACCGCTCTTGGCGGCTCTCAGTATCGCGATGTCACAATGGCCGCTTTAGGTGTTGGGGTTCAATATGGAGTGATATTACCTTACGGTCGAACTCAAGAGTCAGAAGCGGATATTGTTGGGTTAGAATTAATGGCGAAAAGCGGATTTGATCCCAATCAGAGTGTTGAGTTATGGAAGAACATGGCAAAAGCATCTGGAGGGAGTCAACCACCAGAACTTCTGTCCACTCATCCATCTCACGATACTCGTATTTCAGACTTAAGAGCAAAAGCGGCGACGTTACCGAATTACGATACGATGAAACCTAGCTGTAAATAGTTCAGTTACGCCACCTATAAGTAAAAGATACTTCAGAGGTGGCTTGATTAACCATGCACCTTTAGAATGCCGCCTAATCTCTCTATGACGACCGGGTCATCCCTTACGTTATCAAACCAAGCATCAGTCGCCGTTGCTAAAGCAAGACAAATGGTGTCGATAGGGATTGCCATTTGTTCCTTAATGCTGCTTTCATCCAGCGTTCGATATGCTTCAGGAGTGACGAATCTATATTTCTTGACCATCTTTAGAGACTTACTCATCTCTAGGCTACTACCTGTCTCATGAAAGAAAGCACATCTGAGCGCATATAACTCCTCTCCACGGAGCTGCAAGATGGTACGAGTTTGTTTATTAGTTTTTTCCGCTAACTGCGAAGAAACCCATATTTGATACCACTTTTGATACCTCGCCCTAGGTTGCTTCTGAGGGTTTTCTAGCCTGCCACATATATCGGGCAACGTGAGTGCAGTTAATAAGGCAGCATACCAATCTTCTCTTTTTAGTGATTTCCTCACTGAGTCGGTAAAATGTTTCATCTTGAGCCTTTAACATAGAATATAAAATAAGCACAAAGCGTTATTTTTTTGTCACTGACATTTTTTTGACAGTTATGAATCAAGTGCCATATTTATGATTTCAGTTTATAAAATGCAGTAGTTGAGCACAAACGTGCTCAACACATTGGGTTATAATCAATAGATCTATAAAAGTTATTTAGTATAACTAACCAAAACCATAAAATGGCATTATCCAATATTAAAATGGATAATATAAGTCATTTTCTGGACCTAATTCTTCAATTGAAGACTGTGACTTTTTATCGTAGACAGCCTTTACAATCACTTTTGAGTTATATGAATTTCTAAATAAGACCTCTTTGCCTTCACCCACTTTTTTACCATTAATGTAGTATGTGGCTTCTTTATTTGAGGACAGTTTAATGTCTTTAGTACTTATTCCAAGTTCTTTATTTATCTCTTTTATAGTAAGTAAAGAAAAAGGTTGTGTATACGTGATTGCAACGCTATAAGACAACGTACCATTAATGTTTAGGTTAGCATCTTCAACCTTTGTTGCATGAACCCTGTACTCACCAACCGTTGACTTCATGGCTTGGCTAACAATGTTTGCTTTATTTTTATTAAAACAATCACTTAAGGTCATTGAACTTGAGCAAATAACCTTTCCATCAAAGAAGACTTTTTTCTCCTTATCAGCATCTTGTTTGAGCCTCGTCTCAATGTCTTTTTTTAGTTTGGCAAGTTCTAGCTCTTTGCTCTTTTCTATGGCTTGCTTTTCGTCTTCATTATTTTTTATCTTCTTAACAAGCTGAGCTTCTTTATTAGTATCACTATTTAACTTAGCAACGCTTTCATTATAAATAGCAATATTATTTTGCAGTCGATTAATAAGATACTCGTTAATTTCTTTTTTTTCACTCGTAAGATTCACTAACGAATTATATGTGGACTCTATATCTTCTTGCTTATTACCAATTTCATTAATCACTGCATCATTATTATATCGCAGTATATCAACTTCATCGTAAAACTGTTTGAGTTTTATATTGACACTTTGGGTATCGAATTTTGTATAGATCTCTTTCTTCTTAGCCAACTCCTCTGGCGACAGTTGCAGTTGAGCAAATGAAACAGAAGGGAGCAAAACAGAGAGAAGCAATACTGGCTTTGTTATGTTCTTCATAATATTTGACGTTAATTGTTAGTTTACTTAGTTTCAATCATATCTTTGGCGATAGATAGAAACAAGCAAACGCTAACATTGTTCTGACATTTATTTCAAAGGTGAGATCATGGGCATATTTTATTCAGGTGATAAATTAGAATCATGAATGTTAATTGTCTACATCTTTAAATCTACAATAAACGAAAGCCTAAGGAACAATCTGAATCATCGTGGTTCTATCGAGAAGATGTTCATCAATGAGTTGATACAGCTCCTCTACCATCCTCTTTCGTCTTCCCCCTTCTTAACACGCTCATCTAACTATAACGATCCAACCTTGTACACAAGTTAATCAAATTTCACTTGATTTAACACTTGATTTACATATAGTTAACAACTGGTCTGATGAGACTTATATACAAATACAACTATAAAAATGGATTTTCTAGCTTTTCCGAAAGGACACAAAGATATGAAACAAAAAGCTCTCCTAATCCCTCTTGTCTGGGGAATAACACCTGCTGTCTTAGCCGCAGGATTTCAGGTAAACGAACACTCTGCTTCAGGCTTGGGCCGAGCATTTTCTGGAGAAGGTGCAGTTGCTGACAATGCGTCGGTACTTGCTCGTAACCCCGCAGCTATGACCTTGTTTAGTACGGCACAATTTTCTGGCGCCATTTCCGTCGTCGACCCTGATATTAACATCACCGATACGACTAACAACCAGGAAATGAAAGATGTCGCACCGATGCAAGTCGTTCCCGGTGCTTATTATATTTCTCCTATTAATGACCAGTGGGCATGGGGAATCGGACTGTTTAGTACCTACGGGGTGGCAACAGATTATCCAGATGCGAGTTATTCAGGCGACCTTGCTGGCGACACATCTTTAGTCTCAGTATCATTGAATCCTAATGTCGCCTATCGTATCAACGATTCGTTCTCCATTGGAGCTGGGGTAAATGCCGTCTACGCCCACGCCAAGTTGAATCGTCACAAAGGGATCTTAGCGGATGCGGTCTTCGGTGGTTCTCCAAGTGATAAACTTATCTCCATGGAAGGTACCACTTATGCATTTGGTTGGAACCTCGGTGCTCTGTACGAAATTAATGAAAACAACCGATTTGGTTTTTCTTATCGAAGCGCGATTGACCTAGCATTTAAAGATGGTGATTTCTCCAGCTATGACACGGGGATCTCTACCCCAGCAGCGACCAAAGCCGACTTAGATGTCACACTTCCTGCCATTTGGGAAATCTCCGGCTATCACAAGTTCGCTAGCCGCTGGGCAGTTCATTATGGCATTCAACGCACTGAATGGAGTGACTTTACAGAACTTAAAGCCACATCATCAACATGCACTGGGGGTACTCCCCCTGGAGTGTGTTTTTATAAAGAAGAAGACTACAAAGACAGTAACCGCTATTCACTCGGGTTTACTCACTTCTTAAATTCAAATTGGACTCTACGCGCTGGTTTTGCTTACGACGAACAGGCCGGAAAAGCGACGTTGAGTATTCCGGACTCAGACCGTTACTGGTACTCAGCTGGTTTGACTTATCGTATCAATGACAAGATGACATTGGATGCAGGTTTTACCTACATCGATGCTAAATCCGGGTCATTTACTGAAAAGAATAAGCTAGATGAAGAACTCGTATTCACTGGTAAATCCGCCGCTTATATAAGCGCGATTCAGTTTAACTATCAGTTCGATTAATGCCGGGAGAATAACGATGAAAAAGCTACCACTAGCGCTAACCATTTCAGCTTCACTACTCATCTCTGCTTGCGGAGATGAAGGTGAACTAGTTGGTACTCCAACGACACCAAACTATGAGCCTTACATTCAACAGTCACTTGCACAACCAACCAAATTAGCCTTTACATTACAAGGCAGCAATGCAGACGTGCCGTTTCCTACATTTGCGTTAATGAACCAAACTGATGGAACATTAGAATTACCAACCGGCGGAGATGATTCACTATCAAACCCGATAGCAGCGATGGGCCAGATGGATGGATGGTCTACTACTTCGCCTATTTCTGTTAAATTTGGTGCCCCACTAACGCTATCACCAGATCCTTCGTCTGTAACTATCATTAAGCTAACTGAAGGTTTGACATCCGCATCACCAGCGCCGGAAAGCGTACTAACTTATGGTACAGACTTTGTTCTAAGCACTACAGGTAATAGCCTCGTCATTGCTTTACTCAAAGCCCTAGAGCCATCGAGTGAATATATCATCGCAGTAAACGATAAGCTCCTTGATATTAATGGTGAAGCGGTCGGTACATCTCAAGGTTATGCTGCCTTGAAATCAAGCTCAAAAACCTACACCGAAGGCACATTAGCAAGTGCACAAAAAGTGGTTCAAGGGACTGAACAACTCATAGCTGCCGGTACTTCAAACACAGTAAACACCACTAATATTGTCTATTCCACTTGGTTTTCTACTCAATCTGTTGGACAAACTTTGTTTGCGACTAAGTCTATGATCGCGGCTACTCTGCTGCCTGAGTACTCGCCAAGTGATATTTGGAAAGGAGTGGCGAACCCCAACAATGTAGCGATTGATAGTTTGGGTCAAATGACGTTTGGAGTGCCAGAAGACTATGCACAAGCTCTCGCCAGTGATAGCAATTTTATCAGTTACATCAATACCGAAGATGCACGTAACAAGCTCATTGGTGTTTATGCTAATGCGGGCACTGTTACCGTCACAAAGGGGTCTGTCAAACTGCCTTACTACCTAGAAACAGATGCGAACTGGAACAGCCAACCGTTTGAATCAGGCTCACCCAGTTTAGCCGTGATTAACAGTATCATTAGTGACGACGATGAAAAGGCTAACTTTGTGACACAGTTAGTTGCCAAGGGGATTGATCCTAGTGCTTTTGAATCCGATCCAGCATCGCAACTACCCAAACTAATGGGCACTACTTTTACTAAGTTGGATGGTTCACGGTATGACGAAGAGCGTATTATCACTCGTTACGCACCAGTCCCAGCTGTAAAGTCGTTACCGGACGTCAACTTTTTACTGTTCACTCCGACATCAGGTAGTATTTCTGGTTTAGTGATTTACCAACACGGTATTACTTCGGCTAAAGAGAACGCTTATGCTTTTGCCAAGAACTTTACTGATGCAGGTTTAGCGTTAATTGCCATTGATGCTCCCATACATGGTGAGCGTAGTCTTGACGCCCAACGTTCAGCCAACGTAAGCGTGTTAGCGTATATGAATCTGAGTGTCTTACCAGTCGCCAGAGATAATATTCGTCAGTCCATGTTGGACTTGATGACATTACGATATGCTATCTCAGCAAATCAAGCAGCTGGTGCATTGGCATCAACTCCCTTAGCTACTTTGCCAAACACCACTACAACACAACCTAGTTTCTTAGGACACTCATTAGGTGGTGTTTTGGGAGTCCCAGCCGTAGCGCAAGCTAACGCCAAAATGGGTAACACTGCCGATTCTATGTTTGGTTTTTCCAGAGCAGCTTTCGTCAACTCAGGAGGCCAAATTGCGAATTTACTCTTTGGCTCTGGATTCTACGGCCCGTACATCACACACAATATTGCACTTGAAGGTAGTACCGGTTACGGTTCTTATGCGAGTGCTAATTGTAGCGGAATATCAGAAGCGCAATGTTTAACAGACTTTGAGAGTACATCAAGCAGTAACTTACCTGCTCTACTGGCAGAAAACTTACAGTTTATCTACGCAACTCAAACCGTAGTAGATACCGCTGACCCTTATACCAACGCAGACACGTTGATTGCAGATGGAACACCTGTTTATATGGCGCAAGTGAAGGATGATGGCACAGTGCCTAATAACGTTCTCAGTGCCAAATATGTCACGTCATCACCAATGGCTGGTACTGAACCTCTTGCTACAAAATTTAGCTTAGAAGTGTTCGATAGTGCGAAAGGGAGTGGTAGTAGTACTTCTCCATTTGTACGTTTTCGTGATATTGGTAAACACTCTACCTTCATTTCGGTCCAAGACACCGATAACCTGAGTGATTTAGCGTATCACGCAGAGATGCAATCGGAAGTTGTTAGCTTTTTAGCCACCGGAAGTAGTGCAATTTCTGACGCTAATTCAGTGTTAGAATAGAAGTTAATTAAGAGATATAAAGCGAGTCGTAGACTCGCTTTTTTCATTTTAATACATCAAGAGACATCAACAACTCTGCTATCATCATCAGCTTGGTAACGTGCCCATATCTCCTCAAGAGTTTCAGTCTTGAGACTTATCCCTCTCTCTTTTAGAAAATCCTCGTTGTACAACTTTGAGTAGGAACGATCCGCCAAGTCACAACTAAAAGTAACAATTGTTTTTCCTTTGCCCATTCTCGCAGCAGTGTACAGCGCTCCCGCAACGTTCAGTGAAGAACTGCTGCCAAGAACAATACCGTCATGTTCCGCTACCAAACGAGAGATAGCTACTAAATCCTGATCAGGCAAAGTGATTGCGTGGTTGATTTTCGCCTGCCTGAAGTTATCTACCGTTCTCATAATGCCTATCCCTTCGGTAAACGAACTCCCTGTAGATTGGTATTCTCCGTTTTGCAGAAAAGAATGAATACCTGAGCCATCAGGGTCGACCAGCCACGTTTTCAGATTTGGCTGTTGCTGCGAGAGGTAGTGAGAGTTTCCGGCAATTGTACCACCTGTCCCTACTACAGACACTAATGCGTCTATATTGCCTTCGGTTTGTCGCCAGATTTCGGGGCCCGTGTTTAAATAGTGCGCTCGGTAATTGCTTAGGTTCTCAAACTGATCAGCCCACCAGTAATCTTCATGCTCCTCACCTATCCTCTTGGCAGTGTGGTAAAAGTGTTCAGGGTTTGCAAATGGGCAAGGGTCGACTAGCAACAGTTCTGCGCCATAGAGGGAAATCATTCGTTCTTTTTCTTTCGCCTGCCCTTTTGGCATCACGACCAACATCTTGTAACCAAGTGCCTTAGCCACTAGTGCGAGCCCGATGCCGGTATTTCCTGCGGTCCCTTCTACTATAGTCATACCAGGTTTTAGTTTTCCCGCGTCAATGGCATCGGTCACCAACTGAAGCGCGGCTCTATCTTTTATTGAACCACCTGGGTTCTGTTGTTCGCACTTGAGAAGGATGCTACAACCTGATATCTCTGAAAGGCTATTAATTCTGACCAGATCGGTGTCACCGATGAGTTCACTGACATTGTTTGCAATAGAGGCAATTGACATAATGGCTCCACTTATCTATCTGATTTATTTAGCGTGTATCTTTATTGTTAATTATCATAAGCGTAGTTAGGTGGATTGCTTAGTCAAGATAAGCGCAAAGGAAGATGGTATTTATAAAGCGCTTTCGTATAGAGAAGCTCGACGGAGTTTGGTATTTTATCTTAAATCAATTACACATCAGACCACTCGTACATTCAGTGTTTAACGCCGTAATAGCAAGGTCAACGGGTCAAATGGAAACGCCTGTAAAACTCTAAAGGAATCAATTTTTCATGTTACAGAAAACGAAACATGCCTTAGTCGTCGAAGGCGGCGCTATGCGAGGCATCTTTGCCGCTGGGGTTTTAGATGGCTTTATCGACCATAATTATAATCCTTTTGATTTTTGTATTGGAGTTTCTGCAGGGGCGACTAATATAGCCTCGTGGTTATCCAATCAACGAGGACGAACCTACACCATCATTGCTGACTACTCGTGTCGTCCAGAATTTATTAACTTCCATAACTTTGCTAAGGGTGGTCACTGGCTAGATCTCGACTGGTTATGGGATCATATTGCGATACATTATCCCTATGATATGCAAGCATTTAACGAGCAGCCTATTCCTTTCCACATTGTTACAACCGACATTAACACAGGAGCTCCTGTATACACGTTAGGATCACAAAGTAATTTAGAAATGATTCTAAAGGCATCATGCTCTGTGCCTGTCGCCTACCGAACGCCTATAGATATCGATGGAAGAAAGATGATTGATGGAGGAGTTGGTGATTCAATTCCCGTGATTGAGGCGTACAAAAGAGGCGCTAAGGTCATCACAGTGGTTCTGTCGCAAAAGCAAGGCTATGTCAAACGACCACCTAAAGCACCTTGGCTACTGCGTCGATTTATGAAAAACACTCCTCTACTGGCAGAAGCTATGATCAACCGCGCAGATCAATATAACAAAACGATGGAGTTTATTAACAACCCTCCACCCGACTGCAATATTCACGTTATTACTCCCGAAGATAGTTTTTCTGTGGGACGGCTAACAACGAATAAAGACAAGCTTGAAGCGGGATATCAGATGGGGTTAAGAGCAGCAGACAAAGCGGTACAGCAAGATACATAAAGTGTGTTGTCTTTGCGCTCACCATTTTACGAATAGCTAGCTAGAACTAAAAAAGCGAGCACTAGGCTCGCTTTGAACTATTCATTTTCTATTCTGGTTACAGCAGTTCTACCGACTGCTGTGCAATCACAAACTCTTCATTCGTCGGAATAACCATTGCTACAGCACCTAGCATCTCAGATTTACCGATGATGCCAGCGTTTCCGAAGCGAGCATCTTCGTTGCCTTTCACATCTTCTTTAAAGCCAAGAAGTTTTAGGTTGTTTAAGATCTCGCTACGGATTGGCATAGAGTTTTCACCAATACCACCTGTGAAGATGATGCCATCAAACGAATCTAAAGCTGCTAGGTAAGATGCAATGTATTTCGAGACGCGGTAAGTAAACACTTGGAATGCTAGTTTAGCACCTTCATGACCTTCTTCCATCGCTTCTAAGATGCCACGTGCGTCGCTCGTTAGTCCAGAAACACCTAGGAAGCCAGACTCTTTGTTAAGTGCGTTAAATACTTTGTCCTGTGACCAACCCTTTTTCAAAAGGTATTCAATAATACCTGGGTCTAGGTCGCCACAACGAGTACCCATCATTAGCCCTGATAATGGCGTGAAACCCATTGAAGTATCGACTGAATCACCATTGTTGATAGCACATACAGAAGCACCGTTGCCAAGGTGGACTGAAATGAAGCTAGACTCTTCAATAGGTTTATTGATCATCTTCGCTGCTTCGCGGCTCACAAAATAGTGGCTAGTACCGTGGAAGCCGTAACGACGGATGCCGTAGTCGGTGTATAGTTCATTAGCAATAGCACCAGTGTATGCACGCTCAGGCATTGTTTGGTGGAACGCTGTGTCAAATACTGCAAACTGAGGAAGAGAAGGAAATGCTTCCATCGCTGCTCGGATACCGATAGCGCCTGCTGGGTTATGTAGTGGAGCAAGATCCGCAAGCTTTTCAATTTCCGCTGTTACTTCTTCGTTGATGCGTACAGTCTTAGTGAATTTCTCACCACCGTGAACAATGCGGTGACCTACAGCAACGATGTTCTCTTGTAGGCCAAGTTCATCTGTTAAACCCACAAGCTTGCTGATTGCAATTTTGTGGTGACTGTCGTCGCCTTCGATAGCGATTTCAGTTTTTTCACCATTAAATTTCCAGCTCATACGAGATTCAGGAAGGCCAAAGCACTCTCCAAGACCAGACAGAACTGCTTCACCACTTGCTGAGTCGATTACAGCGAATTTCAGAGATGAACTACCAGAGTTAATCACGAGAACAAACGAATTAGACATGGGGGGATATCCTGTTTTGAGCATTGATGGAAGACGACTTCCTAATATTTGTTTGTATTATTCAATATTTTTTGAATCTTTCAACTTTCTTTTATACAAACAACTGTATCAAAATGATATTTATTGATAATGATCAAGGTCCGATTTAATTCACATCTTGAATTTAATCGGTTATATCCCTTGATTATAGGGCAGGTTTGCACCAGTTGCATATTCGTCATACAAAAAAGCCGGGCATGAGCCCGGCTTTCAACTATTTTTGAATAGAAGCGATATTATGCTTCATCACGACGATTGCGTGAGAAACTGCGCTCGCCACGGTGACTGCCACGATGGTCACCACCACGGTTACGGTCAAAACGACGCTCGCCATCACGACCACGACCACCTTCACGGTTGCCATCGCGGTTGCCACGATAACCACCACCCTCACGGTTGCCACGGTAACCACCACGGTTGCCATCACGGTTACCGTCACGACGACCACCATCACGACGACCACGAGGCTCACGGAAATCAGTGAAGTCTACCACTACCGCACCCGCTTCTTTTTGGCGAATACGTAGTTTACGAAGTTTACCAGCAACATCAGAGGTCATTTGCTTTGGAAGCTGAACGTAAGTTGACTCACGATCTAGCTTAATTGCACCAATAGAACCTTTAGTTAGGCCAAGCTCATTCGCAAGTGCACCTACGATGTCTTTAACTTGAACGCCTTGCTCACGACCTACTTGCAGTTGGTATGTATCCCAATCGGCAGTGTTGAAGCTACGACGACCATCACGGCCTCCGTCACGACCACCCTCACGGCGCTCTTTACGACGTTGCTTATCACGCTCGATAGCCGCGATCATTGGATCTTCACCAATGTAGAATAGAGGGCGTTTGCCTTGTTGACGCTTAAGTAGAATCGCTGCCAATGTTGCTGCATCGATTTCTAGGCTTTCTTGTAGTTTCTCTACAAGCTCAGCGAATTTGTCTAGAGACTTATGCTCTTTCTCTTGCTCAAGCTCTGCACCTAGTTTAACTAGACGAGCTTCTGCAACTTTGTCACGTAGAGGAAGTTGGATTTCTTCCATTGATGACTTAGTCACTCGCTCGATAGTACGAAGCATACGGATTTGGTTAGTGCGAACTAGAAGAATCGCCTTACCTTTACGTCCAGCACGACCAGTACGACCGATACGGTGGATGTATGACTCAACATCAAACGGGATGTCGTAGTTAAATACGTGTGTAATACGCGGTACGTCAAGGCCACGTGCAACAACGTCAGTCGCTACTAGGATGTCGATAACACCTTGTTTGATGTGGTCAACAGTGCGCTCACGCAAAGATTGAGGAATATCACCGTGTAATGCTGCCGCTTTAAAGCCACGTGCAGATAGCCAGTCAGCTAGACGCTCAGTATCTTGGCGAGTACGTACGAATACGATTGACGCGTCTGTTTCTTCAGTTTCAAGAAGACGTGCCATTGCTTCGTCTTTCTCTACACCTTTAACAACCCAGAACTGCTGCTCTACTTTGTCTACCGTGTGGTTTTTACCAGCTACGTCAACGTACTCTGGCTCACGCAAGAAACGATCAACGATCTTCTTAAGCATTGGAGGCATAGTCGCAGAGAATAATACGCGCTGTGCTGTTTCTGGAGCGTGCTCCATGATCTCTGTTACGTCATCAACAAAGCCCATGTTAAGCATTTCGTCTGCTTCATCAAGAACGAACGTGTGTACTTCGTCTAGGTGTAAACGGTCACGGTTGATTAGGTCTTGAACACGACCAGGAGTACCAACAACAATGTGAGCACCGTTTTTAAGTGCACGCATTTGATCAACGATAGATGCACCACCGTAGATCTCTAAAACTTTTAAACCATTGATGTTTTGACCAAGGTTTTTCATTTCCGCTGCAACTTGGATAGCAAGTTCACGAGTCGGCGCAAGAACCACAGCTTGTGGTTTACGTTGGTCAAGATTTAGCTTGTTAAGTAGTGGAAGAGAGAATGCAGCCGTTTTACCAGTACCAGTTTGAGCTTTACCTAGCGCATCTTTGCCTGCTAGCAAGTGCGGAATTGCCGCAGCTTGGATAGGAGTTGGAGATACGAAACCCATTCCGTCAAGAGCAGAAAGGATTGAGTCGTTCAGCGCTAAATCGCTAAACTGAATTGAAGAATCTTGCATTGGGATCCCATTTATCAATTATTAACTAAGGTCCCACGAGCTCTACCAATTCCAAACTGATCCAGATTGCTTCTAAAGCAAACCTTAAAGAGCTGATTCCATTCAGATGCGGATAAGTAGCAAATCGCATCAAGCCGCTAGGGACGTAAACAAGGAGGCGGATTATTCCCTAAAAGCACAAAAAAAGCCAGAAAAAATTGAAATACATCACAATTTTCTTCTCGATGACAAAATTCTGTATAAAGCGTCATCAAATTTACATCTAATACGCTTAAAACCTAGCCTTTCCTGACTTATTTCGGCTAGGCATATTCCGGGCATTTGGGTATAGTGTCGGCACTTTCATCGTTAAGAAGTAGATACATGTTCCAAGACAATCCGTTACTTGCACAACTTAAGCAACAAATCCAAGAAACCCTTCCAAAAAAAGAAGGGACGATTAAAGCAACTGAGAAAGGGTTTGGCTTCCTAGAAGTTGACGCGAAAAACAGTTTCTTTATTCCACCTCCATACATGAAGAAATGTATGCATGGAGATAAAGTTGTTGCAATTATCCGTACTGAAAAAGACCGAGAAGTAGCGGAACCACAAGAACTTATCGAACAGGCTGTCACGCGATTCATTGGCCGAGTCAAACTTATCAAAGGGAAACTTAACGTTGTTCCTGATAGCCCTACTCTTAAAAAGCTCACACTTAAAGCCAAAACTAAGAAAGGCATTAAGTCAGATGATCTAAATGACGGTGACTGGGTCGTAGCACACATAATTCGTCACCCATTAAAAGATGATGGCGGTTTCTTTGTTGAAATCACGGAAAAGATCACAGACACCAATGACAAAATCGCACCTTGGTGGGTAACATTGGCTCAAAACGATTTACCAAAGACTGAACCAGCCGGCCTTGAAAACTGGGAAATTAACGATCATTCCGATTTAGAGCGTATCGACCTAACAGACGTTCCATTTGTCACTATCGATGGCGAATCAACAAAAGACATGGACGATGCACTTTATGCAAAGAAAAATGACAATGGCAGTTTTGAACTCACCATTGCTATTGCTGATCCAACCGCTTATATCACACCAGAAGACGATATGGATAAAGTCGCCAGAGAGCGCGGCTTCACTATCTACCTTCCGGGACGTAATATCCCAATGCTACCTCGCGATTTAGCGGACGATCTCTGTTCGTTAATTGAGAATGAAGTACGTCCAGCGATTTGTTGCAAAGTCACAGTAAGTGCTGACGGCATAATTCAAGATGATATTCAATTCTTTGCTGCCAACATAAAATCTCATGCACGTCTGGCTTACGACAATGTGTCTGATTGGTTAGAAACCGGAACATGTGACAAATGGCAACCAAGTGAAGAGATCGCTCAAGTAGTTACTGAACTAAATGAGTTTGCCAATGCTCGCGCGCAATGGCGCGAGACACACGCCGTTGTGTTCCCTGACCGTCCAGACTATCGCTTTGAGCTTAGTGAAGACAATGACGTCGTGGCTATCCACGCAGATATGCGCCGTGTAGCCAACCGCTTGGTAGAAGAGTCCATGATTACCGCCAACATTTGTGCTGGCCGTGTTCTGAGTAAAGCGTACGGCTATGGCGTTTTCAATACTCATCTTGGCTTTAAAGCGGACAAGCTGAAAGATGTTGTAGAGCTGGTCAACCAAGGTAAAGAAGACAACCTTTATACTGAAGAAAGCCTGTCAACTCTTGAGGGATTTGCTCAACTCCGCCGTAATCTTGGTGGTTTAGATTCAAGCTACCTAGATAACCGGATTCGCAAGTACCAAGCGTACAGTGAAATCAGCAACCAGCCAGATGCTCATTATGCAATGGGCTTGGACGTGTACGCGACGTGGACATCTCCTATTCGTAAATATGGCGATATGGTCAACCATCGTCTGTTGAAAGCCTACATTCTTGGCTCTGAACCATCACAACAGCCAGATGATGCTTTAGGTGAAGAGCTTGCTCTACATCGTAAACACCATAAGATTGCTGAGCGTACTGTAGGTGATTGGTTATATGCTCGTACACTTGCTGACGAACCTAAGAAACAAACACAGTTCACCGCAGAAATCTTTGATATCAATCGCGCCGGTATCCGTGCCCGTTTGCTAGAAAATGGCGCTTCTGTGTTTATTCCAAACCCACTCATCGTTGACAACAAAGAGCGCATTGAAGGAAACAACGAGAACGGCACGGTTTCTATTGATAAAGAAGTCGTATATCGTCTAGGGGACACGTTTAAAGTAACACTGAACGATGTGAATCAAGAAACACGTAGCCTAATCGCTAAGCCTGTTGAAGTATTTGCTGATGCACCTAAAGATGCATCAACAGAGCAAAGCGATGAAACGGCTAAATAGCCAATAGCATCTCGCTAGATAACACAAAAAGGGAGCCATCGGGCTCCCTTTTTAATATGAATGATGTTTTGTCGTTCATGCGTCACCAAAAGTACGCTTTAGGATCTTTCTCAATCTCCCTCATCACCGCGGTAAGGTCCGTACTTTTACCCAGAAATGGATACGGCATCCAGTTGTCCCCTTCATCTTCATCGGGAACGAAAATCGACCATTCTCTGGTATTGGAATCGAATAGGACTTTAACGACGACACTGGTGTAACTGGAAGAGCTTGAGTCCAATAGATAATGAGCTTTAGAAAACAAGACGCCATGCTCAACCATTTCAAACAAGGATTTACCCAATTCAACAGGCATGCTCTTGTTACGGTTGCTGCAAACAATTTCGGCACATCTTTCTAGGCGACATTGTGACATTTCGATAAGTGTCATATACCCCACCTTTTGGCTGACTATGTGTTTAATATAACTGCTTTTTGGATAATTTGTTAGCGTTCGACGCCACACAGTAACCATTTTTATCCTCTAATTTATTGGCTATGCAACTCCACTTCACAAAAGTGTCACACAAACGAAATATGATGTGGCAAATTCTCACTTTAATTGGAGTTTCTCTATGCTTCGCGTCGCTTTAGCCGCTCTACTCTCCTTCTCCGCTGTAAACACTGTAGCAGCACAAGAAGTCAATATTTCTGGTTCTACATCTGTTGCTCGTGTTATGGATGTCTTGGCAGAACAATACAACACGTCACACAGCGACACGTTCATAGCCGTTCAAGGAATCGGTAGTACAGCAGGTATCACCCTAGTAGAAAAAGGGGCGGCGGATATCGGTATGAGCAGCCGTTATCTTACAGAACGTGAAAGCAGTGAAAGTCTAGACGTTTTTCCTATTGCTTACGATGGTCTAGCTATTGTGGTCAACCTGGCAAACCCGGTTCAAGACCTCACTCGAGAACAGTTGTTTGACATCTATAAAGGAAAAATTAATAACTGGAAGCAAGTTGGTGGCCCAGATCAGAAGATTGCAGTTGTGACACGTGAGGCCTCTTCAGGCACGCGTTCAAGTTTCGAAAGTCTGTTGGGCTTGACCCAAATCATCAATGACAGACTAGTCTCTGATATCAATCCAACGAACCTCGTTGTAAATAGCAACAGTATGGTAAAGACCATTGTTAACAACAACCCACACGCCGTAGGTTACATTTCTGAAGGTTCTGTCGACCGTTCAGTTAAGGCTATTAAATTTGAAGGTGTGGAAGCAACCACCAAGAATATCTCCGAAGGGAAATACAAGCTCGCACGTCCTTTCCTTTTGCTACACAAGAAAGATGACATTGATGATGACGCGGATAAATTCATTTCTTTCGTGCTATCTAATGAGGGACAATCCCTCATCCAAGAATATGGCTACACGCCTATTAAAAAGTAGTAAAGTCATCGCTACATTAGGGAAAGCATTTGCTTTCCCTTTTTCGTCTCTACCAAGATTGGAATCGTTGAATACATAATTACGACACTTCTGTCATTTCCCATGTTATCGCAACCTGCTATGTTGTTAATCAGAAATGGTTTATCCCCAATAGGAGTCTATTCATGATTGTCACCACTACTCAAACCGTTGAAGGAAAGCGTATAATTGCTTACAAAGGCGTGATCGCCGGCGAAGCGATCTTAGGTGCCAATGTCTTTAAAGACATGTTTGCTGGCCTGCGAGATATTGTAGGCGGACGCTCGGGCACCTATGAGAGAGAGCTACAACGTGCGCGTGAAATCGCACTAAAAGAATTAGAACAAAAAGCCGCCGATGCTGGCGCGAATGCTGTTGTGGGTGTCGACCTTGACTATGAAGTACTAGGGACTGGCAACGGCATGTTAATGGTGTCGGCGAGTGGCACTGCAGTCGTTGTTGATTAAAGACGAATAAATAAGGCAGCGAATGCTGCCTTATTTGATCACTCTAAAAAATATCAAAGTTTGGTTACAGTCAGCGTTGGATTGGCTTTATTTGTTGCATCCAACTTGAAACGATAGTTTCCCTCTTCAGCAATATTTATAGTGACATTATCATTGCTACCTGCAGTAAGAGTGCTTGCCTCACCCAAAGTAACACTCACTTCGCCACCAAAGTTTGTCTCTGCGTTCCAAGATGCATCGGCGACCTTCATATTAAAACTTCCCGTTTGCACTTCTATATCTAACTGGTAAATATTATTGGCAATATAGCTAAACTTGGCATTGGAATTTTCCGCAGGGGCATCCCATGTCGTGATCGATCCACGTAAGTAGAGTTCAGTACTTCCGAATGGTGCGATACTAGATACATCTTTATTACTGTTGTCTATCGGCAAGCCTACACCCTGGCTCTCACCTTGAGGAAGTACAAAGACAGCGGTTGTCAATGCTGGTACAGAGAAGATTTCATTACTAAATGAGGCTGTTTTCACTTCACTATCATAAGACGATTTTTGAACCGGATGTAGTTCAAAACCGCTAGCTCCTTCAATCTTGAACTCTTTAGTAACAGCCGTCGAGTTAACCACAACCACCACCGCATCATATGCAGAATCAAGATCAGCACCCGCACTGGTTCCATCATCAATCGTCATGACAATTAAACCTTGTGTTTGACCCTGACCAACGTTGCGGAAATCGACTCGTTTCATGACCTCCTCAGCACTATCTAAGCGGAACAGCTCACTACTACTTCTAATTTTAAGTAACTCTAAGAATTGTTGTTTGGTTAGTTCAATGTCCGTTTGAGACGGTTTGACACTAGGATCGGCTATGATTTTTCTGATCAAATCCCAGTTAGCACCATCTTTGTCTTCTCGAGGTAAACCAACATTCCAGTTGTTGTCTGAACCATCGAAGCGAACGCGATTATACCAATCACCTGAGTCATAGGAATCTCGCTGCATCGACTTAGATCGCAATAGCTCTGAGCCCATGTGAATAAATGGAATACCCTGCCCCAACATTACGGTTGAAAGCGATACAGTCTGCATTCTAGCTCGCTTCGCCGAATCTATCCCTGTCGCAATCTTGTAGGCGTTGTTGTCCCAAAGTGTTTGGTTATCATGCTTCGAGACGTAAGAGATATTCTCCGATGGGAACTTAGTATAGCCTGCCGGGGCGCCATTATAATCCACATCTTTGCCGCGTTTAGTCTCACCAGTGTAATCCAAGAGAACATAGTCAGCTAAATTGCCCGCCATACCTAAACGGACGATATCTTGGTTGTGAAGTCTATCGTTTGTTGTTTCAACTGATTCGATTACCTCTTCATTAGGATAAGCCGCATTACCAAACCCTTGATTAAACCTTAGTGCATGGCGGCCATCGCTGTTAACGCCGCCATCAAAAGGACTACCACCACGTACTGCGTCACGCAATCGATCAGAAAACGTACCAATTTCAGTACCAGCCATAGCTAGCTGTGTGGCTTGCTCGAATCGAGCATGATTAGAAACTTCACCAAAATCCCAACCTTCACCATAGAAAATGGTATCGGGATCAATCGCTTTCACTTTCTCTAACGCATAAACCATCAAGTCTTTTGGTTGGTGCCCCATAAGGTCAAAACGGAAACCATCGACTTTGTAGTCACCAGCCCAAACTAATAGTGAATCAACCATTAGCTTACCCATCATCAAGTTTTCCGTCGCAGTATTGTCGCAACAGGTCGAGTTTTCTACGCCTCCGGAATTGGCGTTGAGCCTGTGATAATACCCAGGAACAATTTTATCCAACACTGACTTATCATTTACGCCAGAGGCATTGGTGTGGTTATATACGACATCCATGACGAACTTAAGTCCCATATCATGAGTCGCTTTTACCATTTGGCGGAACTCTTTGATTCTTAGTGAACCTTCAGCATCGGTAGCGTAACTACCTTCAGGAACTGTGTAATGGAATGGATCATAGCCCCAGTTAAAACTGTCATACATTCGTAGGTCATTCATCAAAGACTGCGCATTCGCACTCGCCGGGTCATAGTTTTGCAATAAATCTTCAATGACCTGCCCACTATCTGCTGTAGAACAAACCGCAGCTTTAGCATTAAGAGCACATAGTTCACCGACCGTATCGGTAATATCAACTCTATTGACCTCATCAACCGTAGCAATATCAAACACAGGTAATACATGCAACGTTGTTAAGCCCGCTTGTTGCAATGACTTCAGATGTGTTACTGACTCTCGAGTATCTTCGGTTAGTGCTAAATACTTACCATTCAATGCTTCCGTCCCTCTAGAATCACTGAAGCTAAAATCACGTATGTGAGATTCGTAAAGGACATGATCCTCAGCTTTAGATAATTGAGGACGAGAATAGGCTTCGTCATTCCAACCTTCAGGCATTAATAACGTATCATCGAGATCTACAACTTGAGAATATAGAGAATTTGCAGACACGCTAAGTGAATATGGGTCGGTTACCAATCGCTGCTCCACTTTACCCGTCGTAGGATGGTACACCTTAACGTCGTAACGATAGAACTGGTTCAGCGCTCCACTTACGCCATCCGAGGACCATATGCCAGTATCTGCATCTTCAGTCATTGGATATACACTATCTAGGGTCTTATCTTCATTATAAACTTCTACCGACACTGACATTGCCGTTGGTGCCCAGAGTTTAAACGTCACATCGTTTCCTTCAACAATAGCACCGAGTGTTTGAGCTATTGCATTACCCCCATCTTTTGAGGCAAACACAGAGTCAAGAACCCCGGCTGTTTGAAGCTCAGTGGCGGTAATAATTTCTTTGCTCTTGTTATATGCGACTATCACAAGTTGTTTTTTTAAAAGTGTATGTCGTGTCTCCGCATTCACATCAATGTTGAGGGCAGTCAAGCTCGCTAGGTGCTTATAACGAGCTTTGAGTTCCTCAGGCAGCTCACCAGAAATGGTGAGTTCAACGTGTCCATCTTGTCCACGAATAGACCTATCATCATTCATTGTGATGCTGCCGTCTTCGCTGTAGAACAAAACCACTGTATCTGCTGTCGAGGCAGCCTCCCAACCAATTGTGGTGCCATCTAACCAATGAGCGGCGCGCCCATCGATCGCAACAGGTCTCTCTACAGTAGGGACGTAATAAATTTGGCTACTGCCATGGAAACCAAATAATCCCTTGCTGTCATCAAGTTGACGTAGTTGAACCTTGTGATTTCCACTCCCAAAGGCTTTCTCATCTCCTTTGTGAAGTATAAAGTTCATACATTCATGAGGGTCTGATGCATCTGGGTCCACTTTCAAAACATAATAAGCGCCATAAGTAGAGCTGACCCCTGTATAACCATATGGAGCATCCCAGCTCGTGCCACTATCACCAATATTCATTGCTTCTAGGTCAGTACTTTCACAACCTTCGCCGTTCCATAGGTGTAACCCCCAACCACCGTACGGGTCACCAGATTGAGCCGCTGAGTCACGTTTGTAATAGATGACGACTTCATTCTCGCCAGCCTTATACAAGCCATCCACATCGCCACTATTGCCACCAGCCTCTGTTCCAGACTCACTATTCGTATTGCATCCTGCGAGTAATACAATTGAAATCAGTGGTATAAGCGTTTTAGCTACCACTGTCATCTTCGGTTTATTATCGTCCACTTTTCAACCTTTTATTATTGAGGGTAAATCGGTTAGTTCACCCTCTATGCTATGAAAAGTGATGCTCAACAAAATGTGAACAATGCATGTTAAGTTTTTGTATCGGATAAAATAACAGAGCGTTTGAAGCACTATCACATACTGGGAAGTCTTAGCACCATATTATGCAACACAGTGCTCACTTTGATCTTACAGATTTTAAAGGCTTAGATACTGGGGCGTAGAGTTTGAGGATGATAACTCAACCTGCAATTGGCGACTTGGATCAGATTTTGTTATGACCTTATTTTCAACTCAAAAATATTAAGCTGCTACAAGCGGCGTTGTTTTGGAAACATCAACCAATAATGAAGTTCGCAGGCAATATGGGAAAGTAATTTATTGTTTGATTGACAGATGTATCAGCTACGACAGCCACCCCACTCTAAATGACACACCTACGAAGACAAATACAACAGAAATTATGGTTACTGGAATAATATGAAGTGCCATGTCTACAAGGTTGTCCTTGGATAGCTTTGGGATTACTCGAAAACGCGCATCGAGAGCCAAAGTAACCGTTAGAGCAAGCAAAACCAATTTCGCCGCAATACCATGAGCTAGTGGAATTGACATATCGAACCATAAACTAACATCAGGAAGGAGCTGATAAGACATCATCAATCCCGTAGTCACTTGAATAACTAACGCTGGCATTCCGATCTTTTCATAGTTCTGCTCGAACTCAAGTAGCATTTCAGGTGACTTGTATTTCAATACTTTAGGTAGGACTACAACACTCAAAATTAGATGACCACCCGTCCAGATTGACGCACCTAAAATATGCAGCACTAAAAGCCAAGCAAACATGTGCCTTCCCTTTTCTTGTTCTGTTAAATTAATCTTAATTATTAACATATTGAACAATAAAGATATGACGAGGATCATACAATTGTAATGATATTTATTATCGTTTATTTGAGTATTAGAGGTAAGGCACTTAATAGAGCTAAAGAACTGTGCGTAATTTATGACTACGCAGAGATAGATTAGAGGGAGTGGAGGCGCCTCCCGGAGTCGAACCGAGGTCCACGGATTTGCAATCCGCTGCATAGCCACTCTGCCAAGGCGCCATAATTTGTGTGCTAACAATTAGCGAATAGATGGTGCCCCGGGCCGGACTTGAACCGGCACAGCGCGAACGCCGAGGGATTTTAAATCCCTTGTGTCTACCAATTCCACCACCAGGGCACGCAATTTCTTGCGATGCCGATTACTGAACAGTAAAACACCATCTGTTTCTTACCACAGTTGCAGTAAGACTTTAATATGGAGGCGCCTCCCGGAGTCGAACCGAGGTCCACGGATTTGCAATCCGCTGCATAGCCACTCTGCCAAGGCGCCTTAATTTGGGTGCTAATTAATTAGCGAATAGATGGTGCCCCGGGCCGGACTTGAACCGGCACAGCGCGAACGCCGAGGGATTTTAAATCCCTTGTGTCTACCAATTCCACCACCAGGGCACGCAATTTCTTGCGATGCCGATTACTGAATAGTAAAACACCATCCTTTTCTTACCGCAGTTGCCGTAAGACTTTAATTTTGAGCGACTCACTAGGTTTCCGTTCTTCAACGCTCTTGGTGTGACGTTAATCTTGGCAAGGTTGCCTATAACAGTCTCGCTAGTCTCGCATACGTTTTCATCGGGGTTTCCCGTGAGAACGAGGTGTACTTTAACGGATTAAGTTTTTGCGTCAACAGTAAATTTTAACTTTATGAATCAACTGACTAAATATCGAGCCAAGCAGTATGAAGGCCATACAAATCGGCTAATTCAACACCACTTACAAGTTAGCTATCTTGCGATCCAGTTGATATTTTTCGTCTGTAATGATTTTCTCAAGTACTTCAACGCGCTCAGATAAGCTTTTTATTTGTGGTACCAACTCGCTATTTAAACCTTCCGCCCCTTCCATGGCTTTCTCTAGTTCAATCGCCCTCATTTTTTCGCGATGAGCGAAAAATGTTCGCAGCATACCTCGACCAAAAATAGCGCCAAAAATGATGAGAACAACCAAGACTTCAGACATAAGCACCTCCACGAATATAGTGATAACTCACCATAGTCGTCGACTAACTTAAACGCAAACTGTTAACAATGCTGAAAATGGATTTCGAGGCTTAGGTCTCAGACAAGGTGAATTAGCTGTCCAAAACGTTAGTGAGTACAGTGAGGGAGAATTCTTAGAGCCAGAAAGAACGAAACCCCGACGATTGTCGAGGTTTCTGAATAATGGAGGCGCCTCCCGGAGTCGAACCGAGGTCCACGGATTTGCAATCCGCTGCATAGCCACTCTGCCAAGGCGCCTTTCTATTAACACACTGAGCTGCTGTTCCGTCGTGTTCGGGGCGTACTTTACGGATTACTCAACATTAGTCAAACAAAAAACGATATTATCTCTTCGTTTGTCCAGATTAACGGCAATATGCTTAATCAAGCAGCGATCTATTGGACTAAGCGTTCTCACAGTCACATCTCTTAGTGTGTTTCACCACTTTTTCATCAAGCGTCCCACCAAGTTTGGATGATAGGACCAGCAATGATCAAACATACTCATCAGTGCGGGGTTGCCAAACTTAGAAAGGTTGATGGCGTGAAAGCGGTTTTTGCGCTCTTTCAGTTGGTCGACTTTTTGTATCATCTCTTCGGATTGTTCCGGTGCGATAAAGTCGGAAATCACAACCATGTCTGCGTTTTTATAAGTATCAGTCCCCATCAAATCGATAGACTGAACTAATACTGGCTCTAAGTCAGTTCCGCCATGAAATGAATAGCTAAGAAAATCAGCAGCTTCTCGCAAACCATCTTGCTTAGTCAGTTCATACGTAATGTGTGTAGTAGAAAACAGAATCACATAGCATTCACGATCTTCAGCCAAAGCAATTTGCATCAGTGCGTAAGCCATTGCTTTGGCACACTGCTCAGGAAATCCACTCATCGAACCAGATGCATCGATACAAACAATAAATGGGCCCTTCTCTATTTCCACCTTACTGTTATCGGGTTTACTAGTTCGTACTTTTTTGAGCGTGCGTGATTTTCCTTGAGTTTTGTAGTTCATTAAGCGTTTATCAGCGAGATGTTTGTAAAACACCACTTCCAATTCGGGATAAGCGAGAAACATGGTTTCATTAGGAAGCAGTTTATTCAGATCGTCGGACTCGTGAATGCCTACTATATCATCCGTCGCCTCATCACTTTGCTCTTCAACCATCTCAACATCATCAGCTTGTGCTTTATTAAGTTCGGGATCATCCTGATCATTTGCCATTCGTCCAAGCTGTTCTGCTATCTCTTGTAGTCCCTTATTCTTCTTAAGAAACTCGGCATGGTTGTGCATCACTTTTAGATCAGTCTTGGTGAGTTTCGCAGAGGCCATATCCCACAAACGGCCCATAGCAGCTTCATCACCCTGCTCCGTCACGGTATCCATGTTTTGCATGGTTTCCATTCGTTGATACAAATCGGCGAGAAACTTCTCTTTACTTGCTTCTAACTCAGAGACCTCGGCTTGTTTAATCGCATCCGCTAGGCTCTTGTACCAAAGATCGCAAAAGAAACGGGGAAACATGGGATTATTGACTGACTTGTTTTTTTCTAGCAGACGCCTCGCCTGCATGTAGAACGCAGAATGCCACTCAAGTTGCTTGACGACATCATTAATGCGTTCAAAAAATGTCGCTTCATCCCAGTGGATGACCTCTTGATAGAGTGCAAGTTCCTTTTGGAAACGTTCAGTCTCACAAACACGAGTCATACGTTTTTTTACCGAGCCACGCCACTTCAACAAATGGCCTTTGACTGCAGAACGAACGCCGCGCTTTTCTGTGAGCGCAACAACTTGAGAGCGAGCCATCAAATCATTAACTGCCGAATCAATTAGACCTGAATCGGCAATCATTAGCGCCAAGTTTAATCCGTCTGCTCCGAGCATCCATGCCTCCGGTGTTTTATCTTACGATGTCACTCAACCAAGTTAGCTAGCCATCTAATTAAGCAAAGCTCCTAGTCAAGTAAAGTTCCTAAGCGAGCTTTCTAGGCAAAAAAGTCATTTAATCCTTTGATTCTGGCGACTGCTTTCTCAGCTTCGGCATTAGTCGTTTCAAGTGTTTGCGTGACTGTTTGTAAGCTCACTTCCATCTCTGTTGGTATCTCTTGCTGAATAAAGCCGTGTGGTAGAGCTCCATGGAAGTTAGAGCGTACTTGTCTAAGGTGATATTCTGCATGAGTAAGCTGCGTTAATACCTGATCAGCTCTTGTCGTCCACTCTTGAAGTAAATTGGAGTCAATACCAGAAGTGGTCACAAGCGTAGTTAGAACAGAGCGATTAGCGATATCCTTAATAACGAGGTTATTGGCAGCGTCAATATCAAGCTTCAAGCGGCACAAATGCGTATTTTGGTTTACATAACCATACACCTCACTGCCACCTTCTTTGATGGCTCGGCTAAGCTCATCTTTTGCTACATAGACCCAGCGGCTATCGCCTTTTTCACTCTCAGATACTGACATGTTGCTTTGCAGCAAGACCAATTTGACTAGGTCCGTAGCCGGACCAACTTTGTATGATTTGGCGTTGCTAATATCGTACTGGTATACATCTTTTCGAAGCAGCCCCGTCGTGGATTCCATAGAAAGAGGCATCGCAAACTCAGCTTCGATTTCATCTTGAATATCAGCCAATTGCTCTTTACCTTCTTCGATCTGTTGGAATACTTCCTGTTGATCAAAGGCGTAGTTCAACGCAAAGTCACGAACAACATCGCGAACAATTTCTAGTGATTCTGGACTGTTCCACAAACAGTCTTGTAGTAGCAGTAAGTCGAGCGGGTTGACGCTATCGCGACCATTAAAGAACGCACTCGCCTTGAGGAGTTTTACCGCTTTCTTCCAACGACGGTCGGAAACATACAGGTCTGACTCCGAGAGTCTGCCTTGGTTTTCTTCTGCTGCGGACTCTAGCAAGGTTTTAAGTTGATAGAGTTTTTCAAAGACGGAATCAGTCAACTTGACGTTATCAAGTTCACGTTGCCATTGATGATATTCCTGATCGGTAATCGCCAAACCTTCGGGGATCTTCGCTTCTTCACTCGTGCCAACCGTTAACATTGATTTGAAGTTCTGTTTATTCTGAATACGATTTACAAATATGCGTACCAACATACGGTCATAGAGAGCTTCCAAACCGCTGTCTTCATCGGGCAGTTCATTTGAGGCGGAAACCAGCAAGCGCATAGGCACTCTTTCAATATCACTACCGTTCTTAAATGTTTTCTCATTCACGACGGTTAGTAATGTGTTTAAGATCGCAGGACCTGCTTTCCAGATTTCATCTAAGAAAACCACTTGAGCGGTAGGTAAGTAACCTTCGGTTAATCGTAAATAACGTCCGTTGTCTTTGAGCTCTTGAATACTAAGAGGGCCAAACACCTCTTCAGGGGTAGAAAAACGTGTCATCAAGTATTCAAAATAACTACTGTTATCAAATGCTTGTATCAATCGCTTCGCAATTAGGCTCTTAGCTATTCCAGGCGGACCAAGCAAAAAGACACTTTCTCCTGCAAGGGCGGCTAATAAGCAAAGCTTTATGGTCTCTTCTCGTTCGTAAACGCCATCGGAAAGTGCTGAGGCGAGTTTATTAATTCGTTCAGATAGCAACGCTTTATCAGCGTGGGAAACAACTGTGGGCTTTATCATGCCAATACCTCTGTGCACAAAACAGGAATGCATAAATGATTTTATACATTTGTTATTATTATGTTACAAGATTTTTCATTCATGCTTTATTTAAAGCATGACCGCAAACCTAAAATTATCAAGCTGATTTTTATAGAGTTTTGTCACTAAGAGTCGCTTCAAACACCAGAACTCATTAGCCGAAAGTATGAGAAAGCGCCTGTTTTGCTCTATTAAACTGTAACGTAGGTTTTTTAATGAACTGTCCGACGAGACTGGGGTGATAACGCCATTGTGTATCGAATAGCCCTAAAACTTCTGGGTTACCATATTTTGAGAGACATAAAGAGTGGAACCGATTGTAGCGGCCACGTAATGACTCTACTCTTTCGACAATCTCCTGTTCCTGCTTAGGTGCGATGAAATCGGAGATCACCAGCAAATCGGCATTTTTGTATTGCTCACCTTGCATCAGTTCCACAGCGTGATTCAAGACCTTTCCAAGATCGGTTCCGCCTTTAAAGGTATAAGACAAAAAGTCACTCGCTTCTTTCAGTCCAGTCGTCCCTGTTAAGTCATAACTAATGAACGTGGAGGAGAACAATATGACGTGGCACTCGCGTTGTTGTTGTGCGGCCATTTTCATTAGTGAATAAGCGATAGCTTTCGCTGATTTTTCCGGAGCACCCTGCATTGAACCTGAGACGTCTATCGCGATAAGCATAGGGCCTGTCTCCTTGTCTGCTTCACCCGTCGCTGTTTTAGGTGAATGTAATTGACGAACCGCACGTTGTTTACCTTCTGATTTGTAGGTTAGCAGTCGTTTTTCCACCAAGTGTTGATAGAAAATGGTTTCCAATTCTGGGTAGGCCAAATACATGGTCTCATTAGGAAGAAGATTGTTGATGTCGTTACTTTCGTGGATACCCACAATATCATCTGTCGCAAAGTCCGTTTTCTCTTCAACGACCACTTCATCGTGGCTCAATGCTTTATTTAGCTCTGGAGCATCCACTTCTTCTGCCATACGTCCGAGTTTGTCGGCAATATGTTTCAGCTCTTGATTATTCTCAAGGTACTCTGCCGTACGTTCTATGTGTCGCCAATCCTGCTTTGTTAGTTCTGCTCCTGCCAAATCCCAAAGCCTTCCCAATTTGCCCTGTTCGCCACCTTTTTGCAGGTTCTCCATATCTTTTAACGTATCGATTTTCTGATACATCTGTTTTAAGAATTTAGACTTCTGCTGGTCAACCGTTTGTTGTTGTTTCGATTCAACGGCCTGTTTTAAGCTTTCATACCACTGCTTACAAAACTGACGGGCAAACAGTGATTGTGGATAAGCATCGATATCACTCGCTAACTGACGAGCTTTAGGAAGGAAATGCGAATCTTCAGGGAGCTGCTCAATCAATTGACTTAATTGATCATCAAACTCTTGCTCCGTTAGATAGACTGCACGTTGATAAAGTTCGAGTTCAGATTGCAGAGACTCGGTATCTTGACCTTTGACGAGCTTGCGTTTAACAGATTTAGACCATTTGGCCATTGATGCTGTTAAGCTTTGCTTAAGTCCCTCATCGCTTCCCATCGCCAACAGGTCTGTTTGCTGCATGATGTCTCTAACCGCAGAATCAATAATTCCTGACTCTGCTACCATCATCGCCAAATTTAGACTGTCCGCACCAAGCATTTCGTTACCTATAAATAAACTTCACAACCGCGTAGACCTCTTGATATACCTAAATTTTTCATTGCATTACAGGTAAGAAACCCTAGTTTTCATTTTCGATCGCCATTTAATAAAACGTTCCCCTTATTATCCATCGACTTTTATGTCACGTTATGGTCATATTGAACCGTGATTACGTAAACCTTCTACGTACTTTATATCTAGCCATCAACGGATGATTTTATGGCCCAAAGAACAATTCATCAGTGGAAATCCATTGCCCTCGTAGAAGAAGACATTGAATTACCAAATCAGAAAAGCATTACGCACACGACAATTAAACACCCAGGAGCTGCGGTCATCCTTCCAGTTACCGAGTCCGGCGATATCCTGCTATTAAATCAATATCGGCCCTCACTTAAGAAGTGGCTTTTAGAGCTTCCTGCCGGGACGATGGAACTGGGTGAAAATGCTGAAAATTGCGCACACAGAGAACTGATTGAAGAAACGGGCTTCGAAGCTGGTAGTATGATTTCTCTAGGACAGGTGACACCACTCGCTGGCTTTTGCGACGAGATACAGCATCTGTATATTGCAAAATCACTCAAACCGAATCGCAGCTTAGAATGCGATGATGATGAAGTTATTGAGTTAGTGACAATGTCACTAACGGAATTACAACAAAAAATAATCGATGGTGGCATCACGGATGCCAAAACAATAGCGTGCTTAAGCAAAGCCACGCTATGTGGATACATTTAGGAGAGTATCAATGGATTTTCGCTCAGACACAGTGACCCAACCTACCCCAGCTATGCGTGAAGCTATGGCCAATGCACCTGTCGGTGACGATGTTTACGGGGATGACCCAACGGTTAACGAATTAGAACAATGGGCAGCAGAGCGACATGGTTTCGAAGCGGCGCTGTTCACAACATCTGGTACTCAGGCAAACCTGCTTGGTTTAATGGCACATTGCCAACGCGGCGATGAATACCTGTGTGGCCAGCAGGCTCACAACTATAAATATGAGGCTGGCGGTGCAGCAGTACTCGGCTCAATTCAGCCTCAGCCTATTGAGAATAACCCAGACGGTACACTTGATTTTTCTAAGTTGAAAGCCGCGATAAAACCGGACGATAGCCACTTCGCACGCACTAAATTGTTAAGCCTTGAAAACACTATCAACGGTAAGGTTCTACCTTTGTCATATTTGGCAGAAGCAAGGAAGTTTGTTGATGAAAATGGTCTGAACCTACACCTAGATGGCGCTCGAGTATACAACGCAGCCGTGGCATTAGATGTGGACGTAAAAGAAATTGCTCAGCATTTTGATTCTATGACAATCTGTCTTTCAAAAGGCTTAGCGGCTCCTATTGGTTCCCTACTTCTTGGTTCTAAAGCGTTTATCGAACGTGCAAGACGACTGCGTAAAATGGTTGGCGGTGGTATGCGCCAAGCTGGTATTTTAGCCGCGGCAGGAAAACTTGCGTTAACAGAACAAGTCGGTCAGTTGAAACTTGATCACGCTAATGCCAAAAAACTCGCACTTGGTCTAAGTGACATTTCTGGATTTAGTGTAAACGCCGATTTTGTCCAAACGAACATTGTTTTTGCTAAGCTCGATGAATCGGTAAAGATTGATGCTATTGCAGAATCGTTAGCTAAAGACGGCATTACAATTACCCCAGGGAATCCGATTCGATTCGTAACTCACAAGGATATTTCGAGTGATGACATTGACACATTGCTTCATAAAGTCAGAGAGTTAGTTGGATAATTGTTTCGACCCATCCAACATTAATTAGGAGAACGTCAGGTTCTCCTTTTTTGTGTCACAAATTCAGCTTGGGAAGTAATAATTTCTTGAGGTTAACCTAAGGTGAAGCATTACGATTTTGCTAAACGTAGCTAGAGTACATTCTTATGAAAAACAATATACTTACCGTGATAGCTTTGATGGCTATTTCATCGGTTGCTGATGCTAACGAATTCGGAAATCCAGAACTAGGTGAAATGAAAGCGCCAAGCTGTGTGTTCTGTCATAACCCTAATGGAGCTCCCTCTGAAGCTATCTACCCAAACCTCAACGGGCAAAACTCGCTTTATCTGTTTAATGCTATGAAAGCGTATCAAAATGACGAGCGCCAAGGCGCGATGGCAGAACTTATGAAGGCTCAGCTTCAAAACTTAACGGAAGAAGACTTGAAAGATATTGCTGCGTTCTATTCAACTATCGATTAGCAGAGTATTTATCCTCTGTTCAATCGCACTTATAGCCATAGACACTGTAAGAGGCACATGTGCTTGATAAGGGTGTAAGGAGTAAATAGGATTAGGTTTCGTCTTCTCTATTTCAGCAACTGGTTTTAGTGCCATGGTTTCACCAAGTAGAAATTCAGGAACCAAGCCTATACCAAACCCTCTCTCGATTAGGCGAATAGCATCGTAGATCGTGTTGACACGGTGTGCTGGAACAAACGTTAACTCTTGTTCCGTATTTAATTCTCGATGATGTATTTGCGCTGGTTGCCAATGTTGAGCCACATATTGGCACGATGTTATATCTACTTCATTGTTTTTCGATTGGCATAGGACGTCAGAAAACTGACCAAGTTTCCTTTGTTTTAGATTGGAATCTCCAGATGCGCCTACACGAATCGCTAGGTCAATATCCTGCTGAATTATGTCCACGTGGTCATCGTCACTTACTAAGTTCAGCGTCACATCAGAAAAATCATTAAAAGTATCAGCGAGCGCAGGTATGACAATACTCTGCATCAACGCGTGTGGCGCTGTCACCGATAGTCTTCCTGATGGCGTGTTCATCGACTCTGATGCCTCAATCCACGCAGATTCTGCATGCTCTTGCATGAGAGCGCATTGATGGTAAAAACGCTCTCCGGTAGAAGTCAGCATCTGCTTGCGCGTCGTGCGTTTTAGTAAGCTCGTATTCAACTCATTTTCTAACTGTTTTAGCGCTGAACTAACTACAGATTTAGACACACCGAGTTTATCAGCCGCTTTGGTTATTGAGCCACTTTCAATGATTTGTACATAGATAGACATTAAACGTAGTTTATTCACAATAAGCTCTCTTAATTGTTCTTTTTAACAGAACATACCTTTCCAATTAGTTTGTTTTTCATCGTCAATACTATCTCTATGATTAACTCAAACACAACCCAAATTAAAAGGTATGGCGATGACTCAATCAGCTTTAGAACGCTCAAAAACTGGAATTTCCGCATGGCAAGTTGCATTTAACAATCAGGATGCCGCTGGCTGCGCGGCACAATACGCCGAAGACGCTGTAATGGTAGCGAAACCTTTTGGTACATTTGAAGGTCGAGAGGCAATACAGGCATTCTGGCAAAACATTATAGATCAAGGGTTTAAAGACGTTGATTACACCAATACTAAATGGGAAAAGGCTGGAGAAACGTCATACATTTTGACCTCAGACTGGACAATGAATAACGCCTTCGGAGTTGTTCATAAAGAACTATGGGAAATTCAAACCGATGGTGCGTCTCGGTTAACTTATGATGAGTTTGAAGTGCTTGGTGAGCGTTAATGATGTGATGGTATCGGTCTGTCTTTGTTATTGTAACTCTAATATAAACTACTAACTTGTTACCTACCGTAATTTACTTAACTCTTTTAAGCGTCGCATAAATAATGGACATAGTTTTATTATTATGAGGGGTAAATTATGGGTGTAAATCACTACGACAGAAAAACACTGGTTTCAGGTTATTGGACTCTACATAATTTCCATTATGGTCATGTCGCAGAAGCGAAATGTGAGCTTAGTGTTATCAAACGAGTTTCAATTCACAAAACACCAAGTGATCCATGTATTCACCTCTCATTAGATATTTTAGATAACGATGAAGAGAAGTTGTTGAACGTTTATCTATTAGCAGATCAGCAAACCATTTTGCTCAATGAGTTTGTAGAATATCAGTGCGTTCGTGGAGTAACAAAGCTTATTCGCTTCGCCATTCCACCACAATTTGCAAGATATTTTACTAACGAGCAAGGATTCAGGGTTCAGCTCAATGATCAAGTTGACGAAATATCAACAGCAGGTGCTGGTGACGTTATCAGCAACGCAATACGTTATAAAACAGAAATTTGCTAATGACACACTAAACTGAACTATTGAAAAATAGAACCTTCCATGTGAAGGTTCTATTTAAAAAACACCAATATTAATCAAAAGTGGACATTTTTCGCCACTAGCATACATCCAATGACTAATAAAAAGATATGTACGATTCGGTGATAGTCAATTTTGTATTTGTGTAAAAGATGATAGCCGATCATCCCGCCAGTTAAACCAATGACAAACGCTGGCATTGCCGACATCACCAAAGACAACACTTCTTCAGTTATCAAACCTTCATTCCAAAAACTCACGTTGGCACCAATCATCTGCAACATAAAGAAGAAAGCCAATGTCGATTTGGTTTGATCGGCCGTCCAAGGCTGCATCGATGTATACGCAATCACAGGAGGACCCGATTCACCTACGCTAGCACCTAAAACACCTGAAGTGAAACCTGCCCCTACTGTTACCGGAACAGAAGTCTTTTTAAACAAAGGCTTAGTTGAGCGTAGAGAATGTAAACTTGAAGCAACTAACACAATTCCCATAGTCAAAAGAATGTACTGGGAAGGCATCGTTGCCAGTAACTTAGCACCAACAAAAGACGCAGGTACCGAACCGGCAAATAGAATCAATCCTGTTTGGCGTTGTATTGAATGGCGCATTTTCCAAACGATTGGCAAGGTAACTAACCAGCCAAAAATACCAGCAATTGGGACTGCTGTTTGAGCTCCAACAATGAATGAAAGCAACGGAACCGACACTAATGCTGAGCCGAATCCCGTTAACCCCTGTGTGAAACCCGCTAATGCAATGATCAACGAAACGAGTATTAAAGTGGTGTCCATATGTCCTGTTATTCAGCCGTTAAAAGTTCTTCACACTATAGACTCATGAAATTTAATAACCATTACTCGTGTCACATTTTGTTGTTTTATGTACATTTAGATTCATTAGTGTGACTATTTTCTCAGAACAAGACATCCATCTCCTTATAATGACCATATCCATACAGTTTTGAACAAAATGCTCACTCAAAAGCGTCTATAAGACTGAAGGTGTTTTTAAGAGGCTCTCATCCGAATCAGCCTTCCCTTCAGATCCTTGTAGATAAACCGTGGTAGCGGATAAACACGAGTAATCATCGACCTTCAACAGGGACGCCTTCAAAGAAGTATCGATTTGAAACTGTTAACGAATTCATCGTATTTAAATTTATGAGGTAAACAATGGATCACTTCCAGTTAGAGTCGGAGCAGTTGTTTGAAACACAGGCTCATCAGCACACGTCAGCAAGGGGAATCGAAGAGTTTGATAAGGTTTATGGGTTAGGATACCAAGTGGATCATGCCGATTGGTCCCCTTTCCCGCGAGTTAATCAATTAAGACAAACCTTCCTAGATAGGTCGTATGATATCGACGTTGAACGTCTTCGTCTTGTTACCGAATCATATCGAGAGAATGAAACCTTACCACGTATCCTGCAGACTGCTTTCGCTTTCCAGAACATACTCCATAAAAGCACACTGCACGTTTATGATGACGAACTAATCCTAGGAGAGATTGCTGCTCCAGCAAAAGCCTCACCTATTTATCCTGAATTCTCCGTTGACTGGATCATTGACGAAATCCTTCACTCTCCTTTTGAAGAACGAAGTAACGACCAATTTTATATACGTAGTGAGCAGGATAAAAACGAAATTCTGGAATTATGCGCATACTGGAAAGGCAAAACGGCCAATGAGATCATTACGGCCCACCTTGATGACGACCAAAAGAAAGGCTCACATATGGGTGAAAAAGTCTTCCAGACCAACAATTACCATTTTGCAGGCATTGGACATTTTGCTATGGACTTCACCAAGCTAATGACGCTTGGTTATGACGGGGTTATCTTGCAGGCCAATTCCGCATTAAAGAAATTGTCGAAACAAGACCCCGACTATAGCGATAAACGAGATTATTACAAAGCGACCATTGTATGTTTAGAAGCGGCTAAGCATTATATTACAAGGTACGCGCAGTTAACGTCTAAAATGGCGGAACATGAAACTGACGCTAAACGCAAACAAGAACTGTACACCATGTCTCTCAACTGTCAGCAAATCGCAGGTGGTGCTCCAAAGTCTTTCTGGCAAGCTATTCAGTTATTCAATTTTGCCGTCACTTTGACCCAAATTGAGGGAAATGGTCACTCTATCTCTTATGGTCGTATGGACCAATGGTTACTTCCGTTCTACCAAAAAGATGTCAATGAACGTGCCGTATCAAAGTCGTTTATCCTAGAGCTCATTGAAGTGCTTTACGTCAAAATGAACAACCCAACTAAGCTCAAAGATAAAGGCACAGTAAAAGTTCGCAATGGTCGAGGTTTTGGTGGAGAAAGCTTAACTCTAGGTGGAGTAGACTCAGAAGGTAAAGACGCCACCAACGACCTAACAATGTTAATGCTGGAAGCGTCAGCGCATACTCGAATGATGAACCCTTGGGTCTGCGTTCGAATGCACGAAAAAACGCCGTACGAGCTCAAGATTAAGACGATAGAATGTATTCGAGCCGGTTACGGTCACCCTAAATTGTTCAACGATATCCCGGCAATAAAAGCCATGTTAGGTAAAGGGGTGTCTTTAGCTGAAGCGAGAAATTACGCTGTAGTTGGCTGCGTTGAACCTACAATACCCGGCAAAGAGCACGGTTGGTTGGACGCTGGCTACGTGAATACCGCAAAAATGATGGAAATGGTAATCAATGGTGGACGAATTCTTTCAGGGCCAAATGCTGGCCAGCAACTGGGGCCAGATACTGGCAGTTTAGAAACTTACGCTACATTTGAACAAGTTCTAGAAAGTGTCGATAAACAGTTTGCGTACTGGTGCGATCAATTATGTAGCTGCTTAAATGTCACCGACAAGATTCATCGTATGGTGAAACCCACTCCCTATATCTCAGCGTTTTTTGAGGGTTGTATCGAAACCGGACGCGATATGACGTTTGGTGGTGTGAAATATAATGGTACTGCTCCGCAGGCTGCTGGAATAGCAACTTGCGCTGATTCTCTCTCTACCATTAAGAAGTTAGTCTTTGATGACAAGAAATACACGGGTAAACAATTGCTTGATGCTGTGAAGAATAATTGGGTTGGTTATGAAAAGCTGTACGCGCTCGTCAATAGCTCCAAGATCCCCCATTATGGCAACGACATCGATGAAGCCGACGAGCTATTCACCTTTATGTTTGAATGCTATTGCCGTCATATCAAGGGGCGCGTCAATCCTAGAGGCGGAAAGTTTAGCCCTGGCGTCTACACCGTCAATGCGAATGTTGGTATGGGCTTATACACCAATGCGTCGTTAGATGGTCGCAAAAATGAAGAACCTATCTCTGATAACATGGGACCTGTACATACCGCAGGAGGTTCGCACGATACGCAAGGCCCGACCGCTATCGTCAACTCCGTCACGAAGGTAGATCATAGCTTGGCGACCAATGGCACTCTGCTCAATTTACGTTTTCCAGAAGACGCCGTTTCAGGTATTGAAGGAAGAGATATTCTGGCCAGTTTTATTGACGAATACATCTCCAAACAAGGCATGCACGTGCAGTTTAATATTATGAGTTCGGACAAAATGCGCGCCGCCCAGAAAAATCCAGAACTGTACAGAGACATGTTAGTACGAGTAGCGGGATACAGTGCGTATTTCGTGGAACTTGGAAAACCTTTGCAAGACGACTTAATTCAACGCACCGAGCTTAGGTTCTAACAAATAACCTAATACAACTACTGTCAAGCTGGGCATTCAACGCCCAGCTTCTAACTTAATTGAGGTTATTTGTGTCAAACCAAGCCACCGTATTGAATGTACAGCGTTTCACACTCCACGACGGTCCAGGGATCCGAACTGAATTCTTCCTTAAAGGATGTCCTCTACGATGTGATTGGTGTGGAAACCCGGAGAGTTTTAATCGCAGAATAGAAGTCGGGGTCTACCATAACCAGTGCATCTCAAATGAGCACTGCGGAACGTGTTTAGATGTTTGTCCATCGCCCGATATGTTGACGTTTTCCGATGATTGTCTATTTGAAGTCAAACGTGATTTTTGCTCTTCCTGTATGGCTTGCTCTGACGACTGCCCTGCAGAAGCAATCAAACAATGGGGCAGTTTCATGACTTTGGATGAGTGCATGGCGGCTATCCGCAAAGACAAAGGCTTCTATCAACGTTCAGGTGGAGGTGTAACTGTGTCTGGCGGAGAGCCCCTTTTACAGAGCAACTTTGTATTGGAGTTGTTTAAGTTATGCAAACAAGAAAACATCCACACTTGTTTAGAATCGAGTTTCTTTGCTAACTGGAACCGAATAGAAAAGCTCCTTCCCTATACCGATCTATTTATCTCCGATATTAAGCTACTAGATAGCCAGCGCCACAAAGCGCACACCGGAGTTGATAATCGCAAAATCCTCAATAATCTTAGAGCATTGAGTAAAACTGAAAAGCCCATCATATTGAGAATCCCAGTTATCCCGTCCATCAACGATGACGATGAGAATATTGCCGCGACCGCCGATTTCATTATTAATGAGCTCAACGGACGCGTACAAACGCTGCAGTTACTTAGCTTTATGCGCTTAGGGGAAGAGAAATACCGCTCATTAGGGTTGCCATACAAGATGGCCGACCTAGTCTTTGACCGTGACAGCTTTCAACTAAGGGTAAATCAAATTGCCGACTACTTTAATCGCCGAGGCATCCATTGTACGGTTGGAACCAAAAACGCCAGCCTGAAATGCGCAAATTAGAATCCATCAAGATTAAGAGGCACTTCTTTACCTAGCCAATATGCATAAGTGGTGTGATCAATAAGGTCATCGCCAGTGTCAGCGTGTACTAAAACACTGAGTTCGCCTCTAACACTATCAAGCCAAGGGATAAGTGCATCAAAGTCTTCACGAAAGAACAAAATCTGGAAGCTCCATTTCGTATGAGGCCCAACAGGCTTTTGATGTACTCTTCCGACATGCAGACCAAATTTTTCTGTAATGGTTTCACTTAACACGGTAGCCATTTCTAAAGAAGATTGATCAAAGTAGACGTGTGCATGGTATTTATCGTGAAGGTTTTTGGGGGTTTGAGGTGATGTCATGGGGTTACTTTGCGATAAAATTGCGTGAGGAAATAGTGGCGGGATTGTAACTGATATCTATCTGAAAAATAAGGGAAGAAGTTAAATTCTTACCCTTATTTTCTATGAAGTAAATTAGCGCTTTTTACCACGATTGGCATGAATCTTAAGCTTGGCTTTCATCTTACGTTTATCCGCCCCTCGACCTTTACGGCGAGGTGCACGATCAGGTTCGACTTCAGAGGCCGGACTTGGTTCAAAGCCTGCCAACCACTCTTGTGGTAATCGCGTATCTAGCAAACGCTCTATTGCTTCTAGAAGATACTGCTCATCGTGACTCATTAACGATACTGCAAAACCCGCATGCCCCGCTCGACCTGTTCGTCCAATACGATGGATATAATCTTCCGCTTTATACGGCAGCTCAAAGTTCACAACTTGCTCCAGCTGCTGAATATCTAGTCCACGAGCCGCAACATCCGTTGCAATCAATGCTCGTACTTTTCCGGATTTAAAATCATCCAACGCTTTTTGACGCGCTCCTTGGCTCTTATCACCATTGATCGAAACCGCATTGATGCCATCGAGCTTAAGCTCTTTTGCGAGTGCATCACTACCCTGTTTTGTTTTGGTAAACACCAATACCTGTTGCCAATTGCGGGAACCAATTAAGTACGCCAGCAGTTCGTGTTTACGTTTTTTGTCGACGGGATAAACCATCTGTTTTACGGTATCTGCCGTCGAGTTCGCTGGGGTGACTTGAACTTCGATGGGCTCATTCATAATACGATGCGCTAGCGTTTTGATACGCTGTTCAAATGTTGCTGAGAACATCATATTTTGGCGCTCTTTTGGTAAGCGCTTGAGAATACGATTCAAGTCTGGCATGAATCCCATATCTAACATACGGTCAGCTTCGTCCAAGATTAGATATTCGCATTCAGATAAAGTGATATTGCGGTTATGTTGGTGATCCAAAAGGCGTCCTGGTGTTGCTACCAAGATATCAGCACCACCAACTAGGTTTTTAGTTTGTACGCCCATACTTGTGCCACCGTAAGCAACAACTACTTTAAGTCCAGTGTCTTTTGCTAACGGTACTAAGCTATCAAACACCTGTTGTGCAAGTTCTCTTGTTGGTGTGAGTACTAAAGAGCGAATAACTTTTGAGTTAGACTCTCGATCCTTAGGTTCTTGAGCAATTTTGTGAATCAAAGGAAGCCCAAACGCCGCAGTTTTTCCCGTGCCTGTTTGTGCTCCGGCTAAGATATCTTTGCCATCAAGAACATGTGGAATAGCACGTGCTTGAATAGGTGTTGGCGACTCATAGTTCAACGCAGCTAGGTTTTGATGAATTGTGCTACTAAAAGCAAAAGAATCAAACGAAATCACGCCTTCGGAAGCATCAAGTAAAGTCTTGTCTGTCATAAATTCGCCAACAGGTATTATTTAGGGGTCGCGAGTGTATCAGATAACACGACATTGGTTAACGCCATTATTAACTTAGTTCATCAATCATTACTTGAACGGTGTACAACTGCTACTACCGAGCAGATATACCAATGCTTTGCTTTCAACTTGCTACTTAGACTAAATGTTTCTTGGGGCAAACATGATAATTGCCATACCAAGTAATGCGACTGATACGCCGACAATATCCCACATAGTTGGACGAATGCCGTCTACAAGCCAAAGCCACAAGATTGCAACGAAAATATAAACGCCACCGTACGCGGCGTACACCCTGCCAGCCGCTGTAGGGTGCAAGGAAAGAAGCCAGGCGAACAAACCAAGGCAAATCGCAGCAGGGACAAGCAACCAAATTGACTTCCCTTCTTTTAACCACAAGTAAGGCAGATAGCAACCTAATATCTCCGCCACTGCAGTGACGAAGAACAGCCCCATTGTTTTTAGTTCAGGCATGTAAAGTATCCAATAACTGGATGGAGGCAGCGTTTTCCACAACTGTCACACCCTGACTAACAAGATGCTCAATGACTTCCTGCACATTGTCAGGAAATACGGCACGCGTCGAAGCCAAATTCAGAATAACGTCAAAGCCTGCATCGACGAGCTGTTCAACAGACTTTTTCACACAGAAGTCTAGAGCCAAGCCACCAACAATCACATTCTTAACCCGTTTAGATTGTAAAAACTCAATCCCTCCCGTTGATAATGTATCAGCTTGGTCGTGATAAAATGCACCATAAGGATGAGCATCTGGGTCGATGCCTTTATTGATTTGAAAATCATAGTCACGAATCGCTGGCAGTCCAGGCAGCAACTCCACGCCTTCCGTTCCCACCACACAGTGAGGATTCCATTTGATGTCGACCTCAGGCAATCCAACGGGTTCCAGCATACGCTCCGGCGTTTCCGCCTCCCAAGCGGCACCAGGAGGGTGCATATCTCGAGAAACCAGTTTTAACGCAGCTTTACTATGATTGTTTACCAACTCTGCAACAATCTCTAACGCGCCTTGCACTGGCAATTCATCAGGACACAGCTCGCTGAATCCTTTTTGAGGGTCCACATCAATGGACGCAGTTTGGGATTTAAAGAGTTGTATAGTGGTCAAAGACATGGTGACTTCCTTCACGATTCGTCTAGGGTTTAATCGGTTATACTCTCTATCATACTTAAGTAAATAGATAACACACGTCCTTTACGAATAGCGTCTTCACCCAACAGGGTATTTGACAATTTTCTCAGCCTTATCTAGAGTGCCACTTCTTTATCAATCCTAGTAACACAGTAGGAATGCCGGATGTCAGGCTCACTTTTCAACGATCGTATTATTCAAAGCGCACTCGACCTAGACGTATACAAAATCAATATGATGTTTGCAGCGTTCACGCATTATCCGCAGACTCGCGTGCGTTACGAACTTATTGTTCGATCGAATGAAGATTTATCAGACCTCCAACCCCTTATTGAAAAAGAGATAAACGCTCTTTCAGACTGTCGATTTACGACCGAAGATATTGCTTATTTAACAACCCAAGCCCCTTACCTCAATGACAACTTCCTCACTTATCTGTCTGACTTCGCATTTGCTCCTAAGCACCAAGTGAAGGTATCTAAGACTGACGATCAGCTTAGTGTTTCCATTACCGGCATTTGGCACGAAACCATTCTTTACGAAACCTTGGTGATGAGCATTATCTCAGAGCTGCGCAGTCGCCAACGTTGGAACGCAATACCTTACTCTCAGTTCACGACTACGCTTGAACAAAAAGTCGATGCAATAAAATCCGAACTGAAGAAACGTTCCATTGAAAATTTTCAGTTTTCTGAAATGGGTAGCCGTCGTCGATTTAGCGCGCCGGTTCAACGCGAGGTGGTGAGCTACTTCAAGCAACATGCTCCTGCACTAATGAGTGGCACAAGCAACTATCAATTAGCAAAAGAGCTAGACCTTACGCCAATTGGTACCGTGGCACATGAATGGTTTATGGCGCATCAAGCACTAGTGAAACCAGAGAAGTCGCAACAAGTTGCTCTAGACCTTTGGCAGTCTACGTTTAATCGAAAACTTGGTATTGCGCTTACTGATACGATTGGTATTGATGCCTTTCTAAAGGACTTCAATGTAGAGCGAGCCAATGACTACGCTGGCGTGCGTCATGATTCAGGCAATCCTTTTGAATGGGGTGACAAGATGATCGCGCATTACCAATCCCTTGGTATCGATCCAATGTCAAAAATCTTAATTTTCACCGACGGACTAAACTTTGCTGACGCTCTCGACATATGTGAGTACTTCGCGGGTCGTGCGAATATCAGCTTTGGTATAGGTACATTCCTAGCCAATGACATGGGCAATTGGCAACAAGATTCTGTGCAATACCACCCCCTGTCTATTGTCGTCAAAATGGCTGAATGCAACGGTCGTCCTGTTGCAAAAATCAGTGACGAGCCAGAAAAAGCTATGTGTGAAGATGAAGAATTTTTGGCTGAATTAAAGAAAAGCTTCGGTGTACAAAGCAAATATGCGGCGTAAGCTCACGCATTCAACGCCTCCGCTATTTCCATCCTTGAAGCCACTTTTCGCTGTCTTTTAACTCAGTCCAATCAATCGGATATTCGTTACGAGACAGCACGGCTTCAAGCTTGCACGACATGACTGTCCCATCCTCTTCAAACTCGACTTCTGACACCAGAAAGTGCTTTTCTCTATTAAGCGGTTTAATCGCCGTCCATTTGCTGTTTCGTAACTTAGCTGGATTAATACGATTCATTTCAAACCCATAACCATCTGTTTATCATTAGAATTTCTTCTACGGGTCAGGTATAGATTAAGTTCAAACAAGACAAACGTAGTTCGCCAAATCGTCAGAAAATCTTCCCGATCTTAATCGCTTGCTCAAGAACCTCTGGATAGAGTTCAGCGAAAAAGTCTGAAAACTCTTGATAATTCTGTTCTAGTTGCACTCCACAATCAGCAAGAGGTGTCATGCGCATACTTCTAAGTGACATTCGCTCTAGGGCGTACTGTATGTTTTCTAGTTCACTGTATGACTCTAACCAACGTCCTTGCCACATATGAGAAGTCATATTGATAAAACGCTCTGGTAATACTTCTTCAGTAGACGTAATCTTTGCTTCTGCACTATCAACAAATTCTTGCAGGGTTTGATGGTGGTAATCATGCCATCGCTTAGCTAGACAATGGTCCCAAAACATATCCATGGCGATAGGCGCAAATCGTTTTAGGTCTGGATCGAAACGCTGTTTACACAGTTTGATGATGGCATGGTTGTCGGTATAAGAGTCGACAAAACGGTGCAGCCTGATCCCTTGGCTAACATCAGAATTATAGAGCTTTGAGGGGTCCCCCTTAACAAAGTCTCCAAGTAAGTTGCCTAGTAGACTGCTCTGACAGTGATCCGCAATGTGCAGGTGTGCTAAGAAATTCATAACTCTCCATTACTAGTCGTTTGCTACATTGTGGTGACTGTTATCCAAACGGTCAAATCCCACACTCACTCATAGCATCGTATGCGCCAAGTGTAAATCTGACGAAACACTCAATAAAAATCTGATATCAGCCATCAACTCGACACCACCCTGCCGTCACAATTAAACTCGCGCCTCTTACATTTGTGAAGTTCCACGAAGGATCGTTTGCACTGTAGATATCAATTTTATTTTCAAAGGAAGTGTCTTTATGGACAAAGATCATAGCCTTAGAGAGAACCTACTCGCTCTCACTCTTGGCAGCGCACTGGTATCACTTGGCGTTATTTTTTTCAACCAAGTGGGGCTACTGACCGGTGGCACTGCGGGACTCGCACTGTTTATCACTAAAGTGACCGCTCTCAGTTTTGGCCAAGTGTTCTTTATGCTTAACCTACCGTTCTACATTCTTTCGGTAACCCGAATGGGATGGCAGTTCACCATCAATACCTTTATTGCCGTGAGTATCGTTTCATTCGCGGTAGACCATCTTCACCACGTCATTCAGATCGCACACATTGAACCAATCTATGCTGCGTTGATTGGTGGCGGACTAATTGGAATGGGCATGTTGGTCATTTTCCGTCATAAAATGAGTTTAGGTGGGTTTAATATTCTCGCTCTGTTCTTGCAAGAGCGCTTCGGCATACGAGCAGGCAAAGTTCAAATGGCACTAGACTGCACTATTGTGGTTCTGTCACTGTTTGTCGTCGATTTCTACCTCATCGCTCTATCCGTTGTCGGAGCCATTGCAACTAACCTAATTTTAGCGATGAATCACAAGCCAGGGCGTTATCAGCCTGTCGCAGCCAACTCTTAAAAGTAAACCTCTACAGGCATACCTTGAATCAGTTCTTCTCTAGGTGGAACTGGTTCATCGATGGTCAATACTACTTCCAACAGAGCTTGCTGGCCCTCAAAAGGCTTGGATAATTGAATCGGTAGTTTTGAGGCAAGTTCTGTAGGGCTAGATACGTGAGCATTAAGTCTCTCTCCGTTCGGTAATTTAACGGTTACTTTGCTCGAAACCTTTGCCTTATCAATGTGTTTTGAATCTAAGTAAGCGATGACTTTAACCTGATCAGTATCTGGCGCAATCGTGATTAACTCCATATGCGCTTCAAACCGCTCCCCTCTTTTCGCAATAACGTCTATCACATGTCCATCAAATGGTGCAGAAATAAGTAGAGCGCGTTTTTGACTCTGTTTGCGATTTAACTCTTGTTTAAGTTGACGAATAATATTGGTAATCGAACCAACATATTGTTCGTCAGCTTCCTCCAACTTCGCGAGAGCCAGTTCTAGCGAAGCTTTGGATTTAAGTGACTGTGCTGAATAATAATTGTTTAAAACAGAAGCATAATCCCCGGTACTGACTAATCCTTCATTATTAAACTTCTGAAATTCACTCTTTATTTTTTCAATTTCGTTTAGGTTTTTCTGTGCTTCCATTTCTGATAAAGCATACATACTAGAAAGGTCTTTTCCTCTGCGTTGAGCATAGCTCTCTAACTCATCAATCTGCCCTTGTAAAAAACTGATTTCATCGTCCAACACTCTATTTTGTAACTGAAGTAAAAACTGTCCCTGCGAAAAACTATCACCAACTTCAAAGAATAGACTCTCAACTACGCTCTCTTGCGGCGCGCTAATAGAAACCGGCTCATAGCTCACGACACCTTGAGCTATAGTAAAAACCTGCGGCTTCACTAGATAATACAGAGCCACCGCAACGGGGAAAATAACTATCGCCAGCAACGCAAACCAGCGAAGCCTATAACCCGTTCGCTTAGCTTCTCCATAGGCAACGTTCATCCCACGTTCTTTTTGTGGCGATTTTTGCTTATTCATTTGAAATGTAACTTTCAAAATCTTTTACCTCTCTTTAGTACCCACCAAGGTGCCATACTCGACTCCTCGTGAGAGCGTCGCACTGTTTCGTTGATAATTGAAAAAGCTGTCACAAATCGAGAAAAAACAGCGTATATCGGATAGAAGACTAGCCAACCAGCAAGGCTAACATCACTTTTTTTTCTCTCGGATATTAAGCATAGGTAAACCGTAAATTTAACTACGACAAAGCCTAGATAAATCCCGTACACGATAAAGGATACTGACGCAAAAAATAAAATTGGGTAGCTAGCAAAAATGTAGCTTGTGAATAGCACGATGAAAATAGGTAACAGGACGTTTTGAAGAACACCATAAACCATCGTATAAAGAAATACAGGCCAGCCCAGTAACCGTGGTGTTAATCCCTTGATATGTTTTCGAAGATACAGAAATAACAAGTCACCATCCCAACGCAGTCGTTGCAGTACAAAGTCCCTTAATGTATCGGGAGCATCTGTGTGCCCAACTGCATGAGGCGTAAAAGCGAGCTTTGACTGTTGGTAACGACGTTTGTACTGTTTGAGGCGCATGGTCAAATCTAAATCTTCAGCAGTATGAGTGTCCCACCCACCAACACGTTTTAACTGCTTCTTCCTAAACGCACCAAATGCTCCTGAGATATTATTTAATAACCCAAATTGACTGGTGCCGGTTTTTCCTCCTTGCATTGACATCATATACTCGAGGGCTTGCATCCTAGTCAGCACGTTCTTGTCCCAATTTCTAACTCTCAATGCCCCACCACTTGCTATGACATTAGAATCGGTAAACTGACGCATCATTTTGAACGTCATATCATTATCAAAAGAGGTGTCACCATCAACGTTGATCACAATGTCATGTTTCGCTTTATATAAGCCGGTGTTTAAGGTTGAGACTCTGCCTCCTCTCTGCCATTTAGGAATAACCCGAACTACTCTATCTTTACGCGAAGCATATTTTTCTTGAAGCTTCATTGCAGTTTGGTAGGTTTCTACATTCTGAACTGCTCCATCGACAACAGCGAGTATCTCTATATTACCTGGGTATATTTGCTCCACCAGCGTATCCACTGTGACCTCTATTCCCTTTCCTTCACCGTAACAAGTGATGATGAAGCTAACATTGGGTGTGTGCGTGTTAACTGGCACTTTATTTTTCCAATGCCATTTAAAAATGCCTATTAATACTAAAAGTATCAAAGGCAACTCCACCATCAGAATGACAGGCAAAAACGTAATCAATAATTCTGTATTAGTGAATACTTGAGTAGAGGTTGTTTTTGCGACTGTGATTATGCCCTCAATCATTTAATTCTGACTTCCTTTCACTTAACCATTCGGAAGCAACACTTAGTTCTATGCTTGGCAATAACCAACTTTTGACTATCAAAGAAAGTAATTCTGAATCTACTTTGCCAGCAAACTCTGAAATTCTTGTTTCAATAACGGATAAAAAACTCGACTCACAATGAGGGAGAAGTATAAAGAATACATCGTCTGTGTACTGGCAACTCAAGTCCGTAGTTCTGAACAATGATTCTAACTGTTCTGAAAACGCACTGATAAACTCGATATAAGCGACATCCCCAAACTTCAAAATATAGTCATCTATGTTTTGAACTTTTATTCCAATTAAAAGATCTTGATGTTTATGTCGAAGGGAAAGTTGATTCTTCCAAGCTAAAGTTGCTTCAAAAACCGACGTCGTTACAGAGCCAGAAAGTATGATGTTACGCTTTGATTCAAGCTGATCATCTAAAAGATAGCGTTGCGCACTTTCCCCTACTGAGTAGTGATAATAGCTTCGTGATGTTAGCTCATTGATCGAATTGGTATGGTCACATGTCATACATTTTGCTACCACATCAGATTCTACAAACTCTTGATGACAGTTATTACAATCATACAGCTCTAATGGTCGGTCGTAGTCTACTCCAATATGTTTAAGCTCAGTATGACACTTTGGGCAACTCATTGTTCTTCTTGATAAGAACAGCTTGGCATCATCTACATGGCCACATGTAAAACAGTGCAATGCGTCAAAAGTTTTGATATCAATTGAATGGCACGAAGGGCAAGTATCGACAAAGTTCAAGTGTCCAGACTGACAAGAGTGACAATAACGCACTCTGTCGACACATTGGTCAGCTTCTATTAAGTCAGCATCAACCAACCTATGAAGGTAGCGAAAAGGGGTTCGAACTTGGTTATGATAAATATCCAACAAGGGATAACGGTAGATGGCCGTCTCACTGATAACTTTCATCGGAGATAGTGTTCTCGCTTCATCCAGCCATAAATAAGCTAATAATTTGTCGCTCGGCTCATTGATGATTCGATTAAGCTTCTCAAAAGGCAAATGCTTTTCTTTACTAGATAACCAATCACTATCCACTAATCCATCAGACAAATAATCACTCAGGAAACTGGGCTGACAAGTAAATACTCTCCAGCTCCAACCGTAGTTAGAACGGTGTATTTGACTTAACATGCGATCTTGTTCCTCATTGTTCAGGTTTAACACACAAACAACGCCTGATTGCGCTAACAATGTTTCGTTTAGAGAAACACTCTTTAGCTCTAGAGCACTATTGCTGAGCAATTGGGGAACTTTACCTAGTACACATATCGTCATTGAATCTTATCCACATATCAGTAACTGGCAAACTACTGTTAAAGCTAGCACAAGATTCCTATATTAATACCTTTAACAATCGCTTTAGGAATATCACTTATTTCTATTTAAACAACAAATTGGAAATAGGTTTCCAACTGTTCCCCATTCGAAGTAACATCTAACTGAAGCTGATCTCGTTCACTTCCTCCCCGCCATTCTTTGCCTGTTTGATTCCTCAGATATAATTGAGTCGTCAATAACTCACTGTCTCCCTTTTTTAACTTTACGTGAATATGGGGAGGTCTAGTCGCATAAGGGACGGGGAACAAAGTGGAAAAGTTAAAGCGTCCGTTAATATCGGATTCAACAGCTCCAAAGCCGGCAAATGCTCGGTTGAACTGCTCGACATTGGGTTGTTTGGGATGATCATAGTAACCATCACCATCACACTGCCAAATCTCTACTCGAACTCCAGCTAAAGGCTCACCTTTTGAATTTTGCACTTTACCACTCAGTTGAAAGGGCTTACCAATCAGCATTGTTGAATCTAGGATAAGATTCGAACGAATGGGTATGTTCGTTACTGGATAAAACGGACCTTCAGCTTGTGATGGTGTTTTGGGGAGTGGAGTCTTAGCCAATACAGGCCAAGCAAACCATATTGAACAGACTGTTATAAATTGCCTTCTTTGCATCTCAATTCCCTCCACAATCCATAAAACAAGTGTGGCTCACATCCCACGTATTTCTAGTTTTCGGGCTAGTCGCGTTTTTTCTTGTCACTAGTAAGGAAAAATCTCGTAGAAATATCACTCTGTCTTTCTCCGTTGATATACACTTAAATCAAGAAAAAAGGAGTTTATTCAATGATAAAGATGTTGGTATGCGATTTTGATGGAACAATCAGTGGTGGGCCTACCGATGAGTTATCAGAGTTTACTTCCTACGTTGAAGCTCAAACAGGTATGCAGTTCGTAGTCGCTACGGGGAGAACCTTTCATTCAATTAACGATGGATTAGCTCAGCATACGTTACCTAGACCTAACACTATTGTCAGTGACGTCGGCACTCAGATTCATCATAAACGTACGCTAACCCCTGACTATGACTGGCACACAAAAATGGATTGTCTATGGGATGAAGGACGAGTTTCTGCCGCGTTACATGATTGTGGCTTTTTGGGGAAACAGACACCTGAACATCAGGGCAGCTATAAGCTGACTTATGAAGGGAGATTAGACGGTAAGCAATTACAGTACCTACAAGCTCTGTTTCAAGAAAATGAGCTGTATGTCGACCTCACCTACTCGCACGATTGGTTTTTAGACATCACACCAAAAGGTATAAATAAAGCAACAGCCATCCACCACTTAATGAATAAGCATAAGCTCTGTCCTTCAGAAGTTGTCGTTGCAGGCGACTCCGGCAACGATACCGCTATGTTGACCATAGCAGGGATTAACGCAATATTGGTGGCGAATCACTATCAAGAGGTCGCGCACCTTTCTTCTTTATCTCATGTCTATACGGCGAAAAATACCCATGCGCTTGGTGTACTCGAAGGGTTAAAACACTGGCAAAACAATCGATGAATGTGTAGATCCAAACAACAAAAAAGCCAGTAGTGTTAACTACTGGCCATGTTTAGCTATCTTAAAGATGATTATGCGTTTGCAAAATCTAAGGAACGTACTTTTTGTTTAAGTTCTGGAATCAGTGTAGAACTCGCGCTGAATTTTCTCAGCCCTAGATTCATCAATAGCTCTGTCGCTTTAACATCCCCTGCCATTTCACCACACATACTAACCGAAATACCGGCTTTGTTTGCAGATTGAATGGTCAGTTCGATAGCTTTAATAACCGCTGGTTCGAAGTAATTTACTAGCTCAGCAACTTCAGTGTTTCCTCGATCAGCCGCCATAACATATTGTGTTAGGTCATTGGTGCCAATCGAGAAGAAGTCGACCTCTGCCGCTAAGGCATCCGCGTTGAATACCGCAGCTGGTACTTCAATCATTATGCCAACAGGCAGAGTGGATTCGGGCAACCCCAACTTATCACACTGTTTAGCGATCAATGCTTTCACTGCTTTTACTTCAGCAACCGTTGCAATCATTGGAATCATCAATTGAATGTTAGGTTGTTCTGCGTAAGCTCTTAAAACTGCACGTAACTGCGTTTCAAAAAGCGCTTCATGCTTCAAACACAGACGAACGCCACGTTGACCCAAGAAAGGGTTTTCCTCTTCTGGCATCGGATATGCGGCAAGCGGCTTGTCACCACCAACATCAAGACTGCGGATCGTGATTGGCTTGTCGCCAAACGCAGCTGCAATCTCTTTGTAGACCGTATATTGTTCATCTTCTGTTGGTAGTTCTACGCTTTCTTGGAACAAAAATTCGGTACGGAACAGGCCAACCCCTTCAGCGCCATTGGCTAACGCCGCTTCTACATCTTCAGGACCACCGATGTTAGCCAAAGCGTGAATCAAGGTACCATCTTGGGTTACTGCTTGTGATTGAGCGTTTTGTAACGCGACCTCTTGAGCCGCAAGCCATTCATGACGCTTGCTATTTAGCTCTTCCTGTACCGCTTGAGTTGGGGCAAACCACAATAATCCACTGAAGCCATCTACTGTGATGTTATCACCTGCTTTAACCTGTTCAAGGCAACCTTGAACTTTTACTATTGCAGGAATTCCCATAGCTCTTGCCAAGATAGCACTGTGAGAGGTTTTACCGCCTTCACTTAGACAAATAGCTACCACTTTTGATTTATCAAGACCCGCCACATCCGAAGGCATTAAGTCACGAGCGAGTAAAACGCTTGGCTGCTCGATGGTTATCGCCTTCGGTTTCTCACCCGTCAATGACAGCATCACTTGACGACAAATATCATAAACGTCTGCTTCACGCTCACGCATGTATTGGCTTTCCGCAGCTTGATATTGTGCCGCTAGCGCCATCATCACGTCCATCCACGCTTGCTCAGCGATTAACTCCGCTGCAACTTTTGCTTCTGCTTGAGTCGCAATTTCAGGGTCAGCCAACATCATCGCATGCGCAGCAAATATTTCACCATGAGGCAATTTTGCTTGAGCTTCTAAATGTTGCTTAACCTCTGCGATAGCGTGTTTAAGCTTCGCAAATTCTTGCTCTGCATTGGTAAATGTGCGTATCGGAACATTGGGCATTTCTTGGGTAAAGATGACTGCTGGAGCCGTCACGATACCGCCATTGACACTAATACCGGCCAAGGCGCCTTCAATATCGTTAGTAAGCTCGGGAGCTTGCTCCAATACCTCTTCTACTACTTCACCTTTAGCGACTTGTTCCGCTTCACCAAAGTGCTCATTGGCAAGGCTAACAAAAGCATCTAATGCGTTTTGGGCATCACCACCACTGACATAGAACGTAATCTGTTCATCACAACGAACCCCTAATTTAGCAATGCTATTTAGACTCTTCGCACTGACTTTTTGTCCTGCTTTTTCTAAATACACATCACTAGAAAACGGCGCTAGACAACCAACGATTGCCGCAGCTGGTCGTGCGTGAATACCATGAGGGTTTTTAACCATCCATTGAAAGCTTAACGCATTCGCATCGTCGACAGGCTCGCCCGCAAAGTCAGGAGACTGCACAGTAAGATCCTCACCGAGATGTTCTTTTTTTACGTCTAAAGCGCTGGATGCTTCAGCGATTACTGCTTCAATAGGCAAGCCAGCCGCTGCCGCTACTGACGCTGCCATTGTGCCTTCTACTATTGGCGCAGACACCAACGCGACTTTGTCACGGGTCTCATCATCTAACAGTTCTAATGCCATTTCAGTACTAAGTAGCGCACTACCTAAGTCCATTAAAACTACAGCACCATCTTGGTCACATACTTCTTCAATCGCCCCCATAACGGCAATTGCATCCGTGCCGATTGGGTTCTCAGGATCGTCAACTCCCGCTGCGATCGCAATATTAGCTTTGCCTTGCGTCATTTGAGTGGCCAGTTCGGCCACTCCTTCTGCTAATAGGCGGCTATGCGATACTACTACAATGCCTACCATGCTTACTTTCCTGCTATCGCCTGTCTTAGTGCTTTGATCATTAGAAGTGATGACGTCGCACCAGGATCTTGGTGACCGATGCTGCGCTCACCTAAATAGCTTGCACGGCCTTTCTTCGCTTGCATTTCAATCGTTGACGTTGCACTTTTCTCTGCAACTTCCACCATTTCATCAAGTAAATGATCAGGACTAGTACCGCCTTCTAGAGACGTTTTCATCTCGTTTAGTACAGGTAACCAAACATCACACATGGTCTTGTCGCCCTGCTCTGCTTTACCGCGAGAGATAACACCATCAACACCACTCTTAAGATCGTCAATTAACTCTTGGAAAGTCAAAGATTCACGGCTTCCTACGGACGCAGCTGTACGAATAAATAACGTGCCGTACAATGGACCACTCGCCCCACCAACGCTAGACAGCAATGTCATACCAGTATTCTTCAAAATGGTTGAGATATTTTGTTTCTCAACTTTTGGCAAGGTTTCTTTTACTTTCTTGAACCCACGATTCATGTTTAGACCATGGTCTGCATCACCGATGTCACGGTCAAGATCAGTTAGAAAGTCTTGGTTTTCTTCATACGATACTGCACAAAGCTCAAGCCAATTAATGATGTGTTGTTTTTCAATTTGCATATGTTATTCCTCGGCTTACCACTTCATCGCTGCTGTATCTACTGGAGCATCAAATAGCTCTAGCATCTCTGTGTCTGCTTTTAATAGCGTGATAGACACACCTTCCATATTCAGAGACGTACAGTAGTTACCCACTAGGTTACGAGCAAGACGGAACCCTTCTTTCTCACAGTTATGTGCCAAACGGTTGTATACACCGTAAAGTTCCGACTCTGGTGTTGCACCAAGACCGTTCACAATAGCGATATAGTCATGATCTGTTTCAAAGTTCTCAATCGTTGACTCTACTTCGTCCCATTCACCTTCGACACGATTCCAAATACGCAGCGTGCGGCTATAAGCGATGTTTTCTTTTAGCTCAAGGAACATCTTGTCAACCAACTCGTCAGCGTTGGTGTATTTAATGCGCTCGATACCCGGTTCACCGTGGATACCAACACCAAATTCAACTTCGTCATCTGCAAGTTGGAAAGATGGTTTGCCCGCTGCTGGTACTACACATGCATCTAAAGCAACACCGAACGAACGGCAGTTATTGTTAATTCGGCGAGCGAGTTCTTCACACTGTTCTAATGAGTAACCTTTATCTGCTGCTGCACCCACGATTTTCTCGACAAGTACTGTGCCAGCAACGCCACGGCGGCCTGCGGTATATAGACTATCTTTTACCGCTACGTCATCATCAATCAACACTGAGCCAACCTTGATGCCGTCAGAATGAAGAAGCTCCACCGCTGTCTCAAAGTTCAAGACATCACCAGTATAGTTTTTAATGAAGAATAAAACGCCTTCGCCCGTGTTCACTTGGTTACCGCACTCGTACATTTGGTCAGGTGTTGGTGAGGTAAATACTTCACCTGGGCAAGCACCCGTCAACATACCCTTACCAATGAAGCCCGCATGCAATGGTTCGTGACCCGCGCCGCCACCGGAAACTAACGCCACTTGTCCTGGCGTTTCTTCATGCCACATATAACGTGGCTCGTAGTTAGCTTTTAATTGCGGGCGAGAGGCAGCAAGACCTTCCATTTGCTCTTTTACAACGTCTTCAACACTATTTATTAGCTTTTTCATACCTTGTTTCTCTTTTGTAATTTTTAATGTTCGTTTAATTGGATTTGTGTAGGTTTAGGTCCATAATATGAACAAATCCTCCCCCGACAACGAAAAGAATTTGCGTTTCATAATGAAACGTTTCTGTTTATTTATCGTTTCATTTTGGAACACCAACGTCGCTATTTTGTCCTTTTAGTGATCTACTCCAAGATATGAGCATACTCTCCATTCTTCGCAAATCTGGCTTTGCTAGCCATGTCATAAAAACAACAAGCGCAGTGGAGAATGACTTAGTAAACGCAGCCTTGATATCTATGATGAATCCAACGTTGAAACAAAGATAACCATTAACAGAAGGTCTGAAAAAATGGACAAAATTATTATTAGCCCAAGTAAGTATGTTCAAGGTGAAAACGTATTAGGCTCTATCGCTAGCTATGTAAAAGCACTTGGTGCTAACCCACTTGCTATTGCTGATGAATTTGTAACTGGCCTTGTAGGCGACACAGTTAAAGAAAGCTTCTCTAAAGAAGATATGCCGTTGGCAATGGACGTATTTAACGGTGAATGTTCACGTGTCGAAATCGACCGCCTTACTGACATCTGCGCAACTCAAAAGAACGATGTCATCATCGGTATCGGTGGCGGTAAAACGCTAGATACGGCTAAATCAGTAGCGTTTTACACTAAGATCCCAGTTGTTGTAGTACCAACTATCGCTTCAACTGATGCGCCAACAAGTGCACTAGCGGTTATCTATACACCAGAAGGTGAATTCGCTGAGTATCTGCTATTCCCTAAAAACCCAGATATGGTTGTTATGGACACCAAAGTTATCGCTGGCGCACCAGTTCGTCTTCTTGTAGCTGGTATGGGTGATGCTCTATCTACTTACTTCGAAGCACGTGCCAATATGACATCTGGCAAAGCAACAATGGCTGGTGGCGCACCAACACGCTCTGCCCAAGCACTGGCAAAACTTTGCTACGAAACGCTGCTTGAAGATGGCCTAAAAGCAAAAGTTGCCGTTGAAAATGGCGTCAGCACTACGGCTGTTGAAAACATCATCGAAGCAAACACATACCTAAGCGGTATCGGCTTTGAAAGCTCGGGTTTGGCGGCTGCGCACGCTATTCACAACGGCTTAACGAAACTTGAAGAATGTCACCACCTGTATCACGGCGAAAAAGTAGCATTTGGTACGTTGGTTCAACTTGTTCTAGAAAACGCACCAATGGAAGAGATTAACACTGTAATCAACTTCTGCCGCGAAGTAGGTCTACCAACTAACCTATTTGAAATGGGCGTAAAAGAAATCAACAAAGACAAGCTATTTGAAGTAGCAGAAGGCGCAACGGCTGAAGGTGAGACCATTCACAACATGCCATTCCCTGTTACTGCAGACAGTGTGTTCGCGGCGATCCTTACTGCGCACCAACTTGGTCAAAAGTAATCTCCCTATCGTTATGAGAATCAAGAGCCAGCTTTAAGCTGGCTCTTTTTTTTGGTCGATGTTCCCTACTGCCAATTTACTATCTATACTCAAAAAGGTTCTTAAAAAGAGAGAGTTAGGACAGTGACAGCCAAAAGGCAACGTATCTTAGAAGTGGCTCTTGAGCTAGCAACAACGACAGGCATCGATTCCTTATCCACCATTGAGGTAGCGAAACAGGCAGAGGTTGCAAAAGCAACGCTATTCCATCATTTCAAATCTAAACAGGCTCTCATAAATGCGATTTATGAATCGATCAAGACAGATTACGACTTTTTTACTGGCCATGAGACCGTAGATATCAATGCTCGATTAGAGCTTTTATGGCGAGAAAGCCTATCTTGGGCAATTGTAAATCCAGAGAAAGTAGCATTTTTGAGCATGTATTACACATCTCGCTCTGTTCCTAGAGAAGCTCGTCAGCGAGCTAAACAGCAATCACTTGATGGACTGCACCGTCTTATTCAGGAAGCCCAACACCGTAATGGTTTACAAAATGAGAGTACAGAAGTGCTAGTTGAGTCCGTCTATTCAATGTTTATGTCTACAGCGCAGAACCTAGTTTACGAAGAGCATCAACGACAAGCATTGTTTGTTGATGGAAGTACTTTAGTGTTCAAACGTTTACTAAACTGCCCTGTTACCTAACACTACTAGCTTCCTTCCTCACCTCTGTGCATGTGTTAGTTGTTAACTAACATACATTTATCTGAGTTTAACTTTAAGTGAACCAAACTTAATCCACATCTTAGTGCTGTTGATTGTTCACGACCGACCGGATGGTTAGTATTACCTCATCAACTGAGGCGAGACAGCAAATTAGGAAGTTTCTTCTCTTTATGTCTAAGAACAACTTACTGAATTTACACATGAGGATTACCATGAAAGCTTCTAAACTCGCGACTATTCTTCCTGCTGCTCTTGCGCTATCCGCTAGCGTCCATGCAAGTGACACACTGTCGTTTGATGTGACGGTAGAATCTGACCACCAACAAATTAGCGATGCTCAAGTATCATTGTGGTATACACAAGCTGGTCAATCACCAGTGCTTATGGCTGAAGGTAAAAGTGGACACGATGGCCAGGTATCATTTTCTGAGAATACACGACAAGACGACGGGGTCTATTACCTAACGGCAAAAGGCGGCACTATCCAAGGCAAGTCCGTCGAAAAATACCGAAGCTTGGCGATTTTAAATAGCCAGCAGCAAGGTGACATTGTACTGAATGAACTCTCTACTATCGGTTCACTTTGGCCAAATGCCCAACAATACGTTCAAAACTATGGTTTAAGTGGATCTAATAACGGGTTACTTATCGGCTCAGAGCAAGTTCAAAACTTAGTAGATGTGCAAACAGGCCAGTTTGGCGCTACCGTACTCAACGGAGTTAACTCAGCAGACTCCGAGACCGTCGCTCGAATGAATACGCTTGCAGCATTAACTGCGCTTTGTGGTGCAGAGCAAGCACGCGGCCTATGTGACCAATACTTAGCGATCACAAATAGTGATGATACTTTGGAAGCACTATCCAAGATTGCCCAGCAGCCCTATTTACACACTAAGGCTTTGTTTGATCAGTTTGCTAATGCCTACGTCTATCCAAAGGGGGAGCAGCGTCGAGATACCGACTTTTTACCATACTTGAGCTACAGGCCAGATGATTTTGCACTTATGGTTCGTTTCACTGGTGGCGGTATTTATTCTCCGGGTCGCCTGATGTTTGATAACGAAGGTCAGCTTTGGAGCGGACAAAACTGGATGCCTGGTTCTCAGTCGGGCTTAAGTACAGCGATTGGCGGTGGCGTAGTAAAAATGGCGCCGAGTGGCAAGCCACTGTCCCCTCCTCTAGTTGGGTATAACAGTCAAGGACTCGATGGCAGCGGCTGGGGTACTACTGTGTCAAAAGACAAGGTTTGGATTAGTACATTCAATGCAAAAGTTGGTGTCTTCGATCTGACAGGTAAAGCACTCGGCCCTGCAACTATTAATGGTCAGCACGGCCAATTACAGGGTCTAGCAACTGCTCCAAATGGCGATGTATGGGTTTGTGATAACCAGTACAATCATATGATACGTTTCCCTAAAGGCGATTACACCAAAGGCGAGATCGTTGATGTACCGGGACTTAAACGACCATTTGCGGTCGCTGTAGACAACAATAACGTCGTTTGGGTAACAAATAACGGCTCAATGACAGTCACACGTTTTGAGGCAGATAACCCTGCTAATGCGAAACAAATTAAAACTGGTATTGCTCCACGTGGTCTCGCTATTGATTCAAAAGGCAACGTATGGGTAGGCGCTAACTTGTCTCCAGGTTACCCGTTACCTAACATTCCAAAAGGAACAAGCATTATTGATGAATTCCGTATCTCAATTGAGAACATATTTGCGCACCAAGCTGATATACCAAAAACAGGCAACGTAACTATGATTTCTCCAGATGGTGAAGTGGTAAAATCTAACTTACTTGATAAAGAAATCTATGCCGCATGGGGGGTTAGTATTGACGGTGCTGACAATGTCTTTGTGGGCAACTTCTTAGGTACAGGTTTTGCTCAAGTGTGCGGTGAAGATACTTCTAGCTGCCCTGCGGATACCAAAACGGGTGACCTTATTCACTCATACAAAAGTGGTGTTATGCAAGAAGCAACCGACACAATGGTGGACGACGCAGGTAACGTATGGGTAGCCAATAACTGGAACGTTATTACTGCTTTAACTGATAAAAATCCTGAGCGCAGAACATCAACCATGGGAGGAGGAAACGGTATTGTCGTGGTTTACGGTATAGCTCAACCAGTGAAAAATCCGTTAATCGGTCAAGTACGAACAAACAAATAGAGTAATTAAAATACCTTTATAAGTTGACACTTAGAAAGGCCTACTATGTAGGCCTTTCGTCGTTTCTTTGCCCAAACAAACCCACAGAATTGAAACTTCATAAGCGTAATTCACATCTAGAAACAGATACTAACCTTATGAATCAGTTGAATTTATTTTGCGGAAGCAAACATGATTTAGATTAATTTTTGCACATCAATATGCACTTAGTATCTCTTGTGAAAAATAACTCTAATATCAATAAGGAAGCAGTAATGAAATCAACAGCAGTACTAAGTTTATCGGCGATACTTTTAGCTCCAATTTCAGCAATGGCAGATCACACGGTAATCGACGGTATGGACTTCGGTCCTCTAGCTCAACTTGTCGGAACATGGAAATCAGTAGAAAGCGGCGGTGTCGATATCTCTCCAGCTCGGTCAGGTACCGAACAAGGTAAAGGTGCACCTGCCATTACGCCGTTCTACGAGACCATGACGTTTGAAGTCGCAGCAGATGCGGTTAATGCCAGTGAGCAAACGCTTGTTGCGCTTTACTACAAGCAAGAAGTTTTCCGCAAAGCAGACGATACTAAGTTCCACGACCAACGCGGTTACTTTATCTATGATCAAGAGAACCAAATCGTTTACAACTCGTTCTGCGTACCGAGAACCACTTGTGTCACTGCAGAAGGTGCTGCTGGTAATGACATGACATTAGTGATGTCAGAAAGAGGTGTCGCTGAATCTAACTTTATGAAAGAAAAAGCAAGCACAACCGGTTTCACAATGAATATCAAAGTTGACGGTGACACGCTGACTTATTCTCAGTCGACAATACTGAGCATCTATGATGGTGAATTTGCTCACACAGATTCGTCCGTACTTGAACGCGTAACGAACTAATACAACACGCAAAAATAACTCTTCTCAGCTGAAGCCCCTCGCTTCAGCTGTTTCTCTTTATTTTCCTACCACACTCGCCTTACTAAATCCGCAGTAACCGCTAGACTTTCAAGCCAATAGTTAATCCACCGTAATTGATTGACCAATTCAACAGCAAATAGAGCCAAATTGCGCGTTCGTGACTATTAAGCATGCTCTGCGTATGGCAGAATGATTAAACAACAACGAAAGCTCGATCCTCCATTATTTACAGAATGAATATAATGGTTGAAATAATCAGTAGCTACGTACAAGCAGCGGTTAATCCCATGTAGAGGAGACTCAATAATGACCCATGAAACAAAAACAATGGAAGTACCTGTCGCTATCGCTGATAGAGTACAAGCATTGATTGATGGCTTTATAGCGAAAGAGAAGTTCAATGCTGAGCGAAAAGAAGTGGTCAACAACTTTCTTGCAATGGATGGTTTAAGCTGTGAAATGGCTGTTTATAGCCTTCCTCAAGACGAGTTAATCAGCACACTCAGCTATGTATATGAACTCTCTGGTACCAACAGCCGTTTCGTCAAAAACATTATTACTCAAACCAGAGACAATCCTAAGAAAGTGCTTTCTGATTCTCAGCGCTCTTCAGCTAAGAGTTTACTATTTAACTTGCTTAATGATCCATCGGTAATATCGGCAATGAAAGAGAATTAATCGTCCTAATCGACAATTAACTTCCTGAATAACCTAAAAGCGAGCATCTTTACATGCTCGCTTTTGTTTTACTGCTAGCTAATAGAATTAATCAGTTAACACTTTAATTGGTATTGAATTGCTTGAATCAATGACTGGACCCCTGCCTTCACTTTCTCGCGTGAACAACCAAGGTTCAGTCTCAAATAACCAAGCCCAGACTCTCCATATACCTCGCCCGACATGATCGCTACACCATAATCATCAATTAATGTCCTATTAAGGACATCCATATCTAGCGCTAACGGTGAAAGATCTATCCACGCCAGATAGGTTGCTTCTGGTATAACGTACTGAAGGTCTTTAAACGCAGCATTGAGCGATTCTCGTACATAACTATGGTTTTGGTAAACGTAGTTATTGAGTGCTTCTAACCAATCTTCACAGTGATTATACGCTTCCATCGTGGCAATAACGCCAAGAATTGAAGGGGATGATAATCCATCTACTTGCTTCAATTTAAATAAGTAATCTTCTCTCGTTTGAGCATTAGGAATCAATGCATACGCGCCGTTTAACGCAGGGACATTGAACGACTTCGATGCTGAGGTTACTAACGCCCATTCCATTGATTGAGCAAATCCAGTAAATGGGAAATGAGTGCTAAAGCTGACATCCATATGAATCTCATCCGAGATAACTCGCACACCATGCTTGGCACAGAGCTCAGCCATTTTTGTCAGCTCTTCATGAGTCCAAACTCTTCCTGTAGGGTTATGCGGGCTGCAAAGTAGTAAAATCGTATTTTCAGGCTGAGCAATTAGACATTCAAAACTCTGCCAATCTATTTGATAGCGGCCCTCAACTTTTAGCAGTGTACTCCTTGCGCAAAAGCGACCTTGCCCTTCAATCATTTTGTCGAACGCGTCATAAGCCGGTGTGTGAAAGACTACCCCTTCTCCTACTTTCGACCAACGTTCAATGAGCTTAGAGATGATATAGATAACGGATGGTCCATAAACAATGTCACCTTTGTCGATCGTTGTACGGAATCTTTTTGAAAACCAGTGAGATATCGAGGCTTTGAAATCATCATGATTCCATCGGCTATAACCAAAAACAGGGTGTTCAATTCGGCTTTTCAACGCACTTTGAATCGCTGGAGGAGAGGCAAAATCCATATCGGAAATCGTAAACGGCAGCAAGCCTGCTTTCCCAAACCTGTCTTGAACATAATCCCACTGAGTGCAATAAGTGCCTTTTCGATCTATTACGGTGTCAAAATCAAACTCTTGAGTCATTACTGTCTCCAAAAATGAATAAACCTCAGTGTCAGACAATCGACACTGAGGCAGAGCAAAACACTGGACTAGCTTGCGCTCATTAAAGCCTGCATTTCGTTTTTAACTAAGTGCACTTGAGTGCCAATGACCACCTGTAAGTTATGTTCATCAAGCTTAATAACACCCAGAGCACCGTTGGCTTTTAGCTTCGCATCATCCACTAAACTCATGTCATTAACAGACATGCGAAGGCGCGTAATACAGTTATCGAGAGAGGTGATATTCTCTTTTCCACCTAACGCAGCCAACACCGCAGCCCCTTTGCCAGATTCATTTACAAACGCTGCTTCAAGTTGGCTATCGACTTCAGCCGTATCAACGTCACGCCCCGGCGTTTTCAAGTTAAAACGAGTGATGGCAAATTTGAACACTGAGTAGTAGACGATAAACCAAACACCCGCGACTAGTGGTACCAAATACCATTTGGTCGCTGTTCCTTGGAGAATACCAAAGACGAAGAAGTCGATAATATTACCGTCGGTGTTACCAATCGTGACGTCTAACAGTCCCATAATCATGAAGCCAAGCCCAGTCAGGATTGCGTGAACAAAATACAAAACTGGTGCCACGAATAAGAACAAGAACTCTAGAGGCTCAGTAATACCCCCTACCACGCACGCTACAACACCAGAGATCAAAAGTGCTTTAATCTTTGAACGATTTTCTGGACGCGCACAGTGGTACATAGCCAATGCTGCACCTGGTAAACCACCTAGGAAAGTCGGCATTTTACCTTGAGAAAGGAAAGCGGTAACTTCAGGTGTGAATCCTTGAGTATCAGGACAAGACAGCTCAGAGTAAAAAATATTCAATGCACCAGAAACCGTTTGACCACACACTTCCATTGTACCGCCCGCTTCAGTGAAACGAATCAGAGCAACTAAGATGTGGTGTAAACCAATAGGTAATAACAAACGCTCGCCGGTACCAAATAGCATCGGACCAAACTCGCCAGCACCTTCGATAACATGACCAATACCGTTGATACCCGCTGCGAAATATGGCCAAACAAATGGGATAAATACACCAACCACACCTAGCACAATCGCAGATACAATCGGGACAAAACGCGCACCACCAAAGAAGGCTAATGCATCAGGCATTTTAAAGGTGTAATAGCGCTGGTGCAGTTTTGCGACGATAATACCCACAACGACTGCGCCTAAGATGCCTGTATCTATCGACTCAATACCGATAATACTTTTTACACCATACGCTTTTTCTTGGGCGCTATCACCTAGCACGCCAGCCACGGTTAGGAAGAAGTTGATTGCGAGATTAAACGCGGCATAACCAACAAAACCCGCAAAGGCCGCCACACCCTTTTCTTCGCGAGCTAGACCAAGAGGAATGGCGATAGCGAACATTACTGGAAGATAAATAAACGCAACAAGACCTATTTTTGTCATCCACATGAATAGGTATTGCAACAAGGTATTATCTAGTAAAGGGATCGCTTCTTTAATTGCCGCGCTCGACAGTGAACTCCCCACCCCAAGTAAGATACCTGAGAAAGCAAGAAGTGCGACAGGCAACATGAAAGTCTTGCCGAGGCTTTGCAGAAACTCCCACATGGTCGATTTGTTATTGCGTGTAGACATAGTACGTCTCCAAAAGATTAAGAGCTTGTAGGGCTCATACTCACCACTGCTGATGGGCATGATATTTTGTATTTATGACGCAAATATAAGCTGATAAAACTTTTGATAAAACGTTTTATCAGCAAATCTGTGATCCACTTAAACAACAAATCCCATAGCCAAAGTAAGGCTTTAAAAAACAACACAATGAAGGTAAAGTAATTTGATAAAACGTTTTTCCTACATTAAGTGAAACTATGTCATCAAAAAAAGTGACCATTACAGAAGTCGCTAAATATGCGGGAGTCTCCGTCACAACTGTTTCCATGGTATTGGGAAACAAAGGACGTATTTCTCCCGACACTATAGACAAGGTTAACCAAGCTGTTGAAGAGCTTGGCTACATTCGTAATCGCGCTGCAGCAAACTTACGCTCAAATTCGAGCGAAATAATCGGTCTGATCCTTAAAGACATTAGTGACCCTTATTACTCCGAAGTCGCATCTGGAATTAGCGAAGAGATTGAACACCAAGGCTATATGTTGATTCTGGCTCAAAGTGGCGATAGTCAGGAACGATTTGAAAAGTGCATGATGACAATGTCACGGCAAGGTGTCGGTGGTATCGCTTTCTGCCCTATCGCTGACAACCAGCAATTTAATATCGAAAAAATGAAGGAACAAAACCTGCCTTTGGTCTGCGTCTCTCGTGCATCGCTCGACAAGCAAATAGATTTTGTCGGCCCTGATAATAACTATGCGGCGAAGCTTGCAACCGAACATCTAATAAAACAAGGACATCGCCGAATCGCATACGTTGGAGGTGCAAGCAGTTCGTTGTGTAGAGCCGAGCGAATCGGTGGATACTGTTCCACCCTCATGCAATTTGGTTTGCCATTTAAACCAGAATGGGTTGTGGAATGCGAAAAAGGTCAAAAGGCGGCCGCTAACGCAGTACAAACGCTACTGTCTGAACACCCGCAAATAACCGCAATTCTTTGCCACCACTCTTCCACTGCGCTTGGTGCTGTGTATGGCATTCATCGTTCTGGTCGACAAATTGGCAAAGATCAGTTTATTGGTGAACAAGTATCACTTATCGGTTTTGATGACGTAGAAGAAGCAGAGTTAACCGAGCCTCCGCTTACTTTCGTCAACTTCAACGCAAGAGAAATGGGTAGACAGGCTGCGAAACGTCTTATTAGCCAACTAGAACAAGAACATTCTCAACCGTATAGTCTTATTCAACCACCTCAACTGATCATTCGTGAGTCGGCGTAGCTGCCGACTTTATGGCTATTATTACAGTTACCGTACGCAGAGCCCATTTTCAATTTCTTCAACAAATCAATCACTTTGAGTAGTAGTTATTTTCTACAATCCCTTTCATAATGAGTGAGGGACAGAAGGAATGATCATGAAAAACACCTACGCTCTACTCGCTGCTTTTGGGTTCACTATTAGTAGTTACGCCAATGCTACCAGTAGCGCTGATACTCTGTTGATTAATGCCAAGATATACGGCTACGACAATGCAACGGCCATTGCCATTCAAGATGGCAAAATCCAGTCTATTGGTGACCTCTTACATATTAAGTCTTACCAAGATAAGCACACTGAGATTATCGATCTTAAAGAAACTTATGTCTTGCCTGGTTTTATTGATAATCACAATCACGTATTTGAAGCAGCTTCAGAGGCTGGCGGAAACTGTGCGCTGGGATTGGATGCAACGTTGGAACAGCAAATCCCTTACTTAAAAGCCTGTGCACGATACTCTTCTGACAACTCATGGTTGATTGGATACGGTTTTTCGCTAGAGGCTATTTTAAGTGACGACAACGAGAACACCCCGTTGCAAGTTCTAGACGAGATATTCCCTAACCGTCCGGTTATCCTAATGGAGCAAACTTCGCACTCTATGTGGGTCAACTCCGTGGCTTTGGAGCTCGCAGCAATTTCTAACAATACGCCTGATCCTCAAGGCGGAAAAATCCTCAAAGATCAAGAGAGCGAAGAGCTCAACGGTATCCTTTTGGATAACGCTGGCGACATCGTTATGGAGTTGGCATGGAATAGCATGAACAACCAGTTCGACCAAAGTTACGATGGTTTAATGGTTGGGCTAGAAGAAGCGGCCGCTCATGGTATTACCACGATTGGTGATGGACGCCTGTATTGGAAGCGAGGTTGGTTTGATGTGTGGAAAGAAGCCGAGCGCAACGGCGATTTAACCGCTCGTGTATCTTTGCGTCCTTGGATTTACCCCACTGACATTATGAAACCCCAATTAGGTTATCTGAAGAAAATACACACTAGCGACTCCTCACAACGACTGATTGTAGACCAAGTCAAAATGTACAGCGATGGCATCTTTATCAACGGAACTGCGAAAACGTTAGCACCCTACTTGGATACTTATGTTCCAGACCAACCTTACGGCCTAAATTACATCGCCCCAGGCGATATGGAGAAATGGCTGACGGCACTTGATGCAATTGGCTACAGTGCACACATCCACGCTATCGGTGATGGCGCAATCAGAGAGTCACTCAACGCGATAGCAATAGTTCGTCGCCATGGTTCTACTAAACCCTACACCCTGACTCATGTGGAGTTGATCGACAACGATGATATTCCTCGTTTTGCCGAGTTAAATGTCACCGCCGACTTTCAAGTTGGTTCCGACTACGTCGCCAACAATGACCATCAATGGGCACAAGCATTTCTTGGCGCAAGACGGGCTCACGCTTTGATGAACTTGCGCGCCATATTTACTAGCGGTGCGAACTTAACCTTAAGTAGTGACTGGAATGTGCATGACATCAACCCGTTAGTTGGCATAGCCAATAGTATTCACATGGGCAGTAAAGGACTTCCCAATGTAAGTACGGCGATCGATGCCTATTCAATTAATGCCGCAAAGAGTCTAGGTATTAGTGATATTACTGGCAGCATTAGCGTTGGAAAATCTGCTGACTTTGTTGTTCTTGATCGTGATATCACGAAGGTTGCAGTAGAAGATATCCCTTCAGCAAAGTTTATGATGACCATGCTACAAGGCGAAGTCGTCTACAGTCAGCCGTAATACTTTGTTTAAGAGGCGATGAAGCTGCCACCCAATATCACAAATATAGAACCGCATCCTTTGTTGAAGCGCTTTCCATGCCGAGCCAACCAAGGACGTAACCTATTTGCCAGACGAGCAATAAGATACTCAACAGAAAATTCCACTACAGCAAAGGTTACAGCAATAACCACAAATTGCTGCATCAATGGTGTGGTGGAATTCATAAACTGAGGTAGAAATGCACCAAAGAACAACAACACTTTGGGATTAGACACCGCCGCCAAAAAGCCCTGAATAAACAAACCACGTTTTCTGGCGTTAACAGTTTTCTCGACACTCGTCTGTTCTGGACTCGGGCTATTCCATAGCTTATAACCCAAATAGATAAGATAAGCGCCACCCACCCACTTTAAGATCGTAAGTGCTTCCGAAGTCGCTAACATGACTGCACCTACACCAAACATCGCCAGTGCAATCAACAACACAAAACCAATCACGCCCCCGGTAATCGTCGCTAACACTTTTGTCTTGCCGTAGACGACCCCATGACTCAATGCAAGCATGCCATTCGGACCAGGAGCCAAAGACAGACACACCACACTAAACAGATACACTAACCAAACATCAAACGTCATCGTTAACCATTAAATTGAATTACTTATGACGTCAGTATACGAATCACTAGCGTTTTCTTTGGGTGATATATAGACTTAACACGGTAATATTTGGACATTACATCATCAACGGAGCTCTCATGACTGCCTCACCTGACCATACGGATGTTCGCTTTCTTTTAGTCGTCCTAGACCAATTCAACATGCTACCTTTTGGCGGTTTTTTGGATAAATTACGTTTTTCAGCCGACGAAGAAGATTACAGCCAGCAGCGCTATTGTCAGTGGAACATCTCCTCTCTAAAACATGGCACGATCACCTCAAGCAGTGGCGTTGCGGTTGAAACTGAATTTGCGTTAAAAGACGCTCAATTTGAGCATTACGATTATGTTGTTGTTTTCGGCTCACGAGGCGCTACGCAAAGTATGGAGAACGCGACGGAATATAAGCCACTATTAAAAAAAGCAGTGACACGGGGTGCAACTTTAGTTGCTATCGATAATGCTAGCTTCCTATTCGCGGCATGTCGGTTGCTGAATGGACATAGTGTTGTCGTCCATTGGCGTCACGAACAAGAGTTTGTTAGTGAATTTCCTGATATTCCATTGCTCTCTGATCAGCTCTATCACGTTGATAAAAATCGAATAACTTGTGTTGGAGGCACCGCTGCGATTGAGTTAGCCGTTGAGTTAATCAGTCGACATTGTGGCCGACAAAAAGCACTAAAAGGACTCGCCGATATGTTCGTCGATGAGGCAAGGCAGAGTCAGCATGGAGTGAAATCCCTCTCTTTTGGGCAGGATGGCAATACTGCTTCTCCTACGCAAACCAAACGTGCAATAGCGCTAATGCGTCAAATGCTATCGAAGAGACAAACTATCGATGTTATCGCGAGCGAAATTGGTATAAGCCGACGCCAGTTAGATCGTTTGTTCATGGAAACACACGATACCACTGCAAAAGGCTACTGGTTAAAGATGCGTCTTGGGCATGCACATTGGCGAATAAACAACTCAAGCCTACCACTTGGTCAAATTGCCGAAGAAATCGGCATCGGTGATGTCAGTTATTTCTGCAAACAATTCAAACGCCACTACGGTATTAATCCGGCAGAATTGCGCCGTACAAAACATGCTCTTAGTACATCAGCTTAATGTTTGATCATCCAAGCCATATTTTTGGATCTTGCGCCACAAGGTTGTTCTACCAATGTTAAGCGCTTTTGCCATATCTTGCATCTTGCCATCAAACATATTCCAAGCTTGGATAATGGCTTTCTTCTCTACTTCTTCGAGTGTCAGTATTTGCTTACCACTCTTTCCCATCGCGTCATTAGAATTATGTTTAATCTCTTCTGGGATATCTTCGAGCGAAATCATATTGGAACTGCGGTTGAGTAGAATTCGTTCCATACGACTTTTCAACTCTGAATTGTTACCTTGCCAACTAAACTGTACCAGAGCTTCCATTACTGTGCGCTCAATCGACACCGCTACATTATGACGCTTTTCATAGTTGGTAATAATCATCATCACTAATTGCTCGATATCTTCCTTGCGCTTTCTTAATGGTGGGATATTGAGTTCGTTGGACGAGATTTCGTAATAGAGCTGACGACCAAAGGAGCGCTGCGCCACATATTCACTAATGTCAGATGTGGTACTGGTAATAAGCTGAAATGCTACTGGAATCAAGCGCTGACTGTCACTACGACTCACCAAGCCAGTCTTGAGTAACTTCAAAATCACAGTTTGTAGTTCAGGGCTTAAATACTCGATCTTCTCCAGATACAAGCTACCGTTGTGCGCCAATTCGAACTTAGAAGGCAAGCCATGACCATCTTCATCGTCGTAACCCAACATTTCTCGAATCATTGCTTCTGAAGTGAGTGAGCGACAATTGATACTAATGAACGGTCCATCTTTGAAGTCACTTTCGTTGTGTATCGCCATAGCTAAGTCAGACTTACCCACGCCTTCTTCGCCAGTAATTAAGATTGGTGCCTTAGATTTGATCGCTCGCTTCGCCACAGTAATAACATGCTTCATGCCCTTTGACTGCGCGTTGAGATTAGCAAAAGTGTATTTCGCACTGCCGCCAATTTGCTGCTGTGCTAACTCACGAATCTTATCGATTGGATGGATAAAGAGCAGTTTAGAGCCATCCACTAATGGTCTGAGTGTGATGATCGATTCAATAAACTCACCACCAATCTCTACCGTGGTTTGCTTACGGCGGATCGTGCTGTTTTCTTCAATACTTCTCAAGATAGAAGGCGCAAAACGAACAATAGAAAAGATATCCTTTTCAATAACATCTAACGTCTTAAATTTAAGTAATCGTTCTGCTTGATGGTTTGCCATCGTGATCCGGTTTTCATCATTCCATGCTAGTAAACCGTCATCCATACACTCTAATGTTGCATTGTGCGCATTCAGCAATCGGTTCATATTCTCTTGCTCATTTTGCACATGGATTTGCAACGCAATTTCCTTAGCACAGGACGAAATAATCACATGGTTTTCTTTGGTGTATTCCTTAGCGCGTTTTAGCAAAGAAATAGTGCCCCTCAAGCGTCCGAACGTATCAAAAATAGGCGCCGCTGTTGTGGCATAAGGATGCAAATGTCGATTAAAATGCTCAGCCGCAAATACTTCCGCTGGCATATGGGTATTCAAAGTCAAACTGATGGCATTAGTGCCTACTTTGCCCTCAGAAAAAAAGCAGCCTTTTTTTAAACCAAGTTCATTCACTTCGCGCAGCAAATCATCATGCCCTACGGTAAATAAGACACAACCACTATCATCTGTCACAAATAGAATGACAGCTTCATCACGCAGCAAATCGTAAGTATCTTCAATAACTGTAGTCGCACAGGTAATCACTCGCTCATTACGCTTGATAAGTGATTTGAGAGTATAACCTGAGGCAATGTGCGGCTTAGACCAATTATAGGGGCTAGATTGCTTTGAGCAGCGCTCCCACGATTCCAGAATTGGTGACAACATGAATTCCGGGGAAACCCAATGATGCTTTTGGAAAAAATCCCATTTCTTTTTGTTATCTTCTATGGACAGCATTGATAAACCAGAGTTGTTCGCTTTTGAGCGAAACGGATACGAATTGACGAGTAGGCTTGCTACATCGTGCAGACCCTGTATTTTACTGACTTACACTATTAGTGAGAGTGATCGTATTCACAACACGAATGGACATTAATGACTAATTCGAATAACACTGATCTTAGTCAGAATTGGTTAGAATTAACTGAAAATTGACTCTTTAGTATTAGGCCTTGCCTGATCGGCAATAGGCTAATCTGCAGAAGTTATTGGGATATGTTGAGAAAGTAAGAGGATAAGGTTAGTAATGCACTTCCATGTGTGCATAACGAATCGTATTAGATCCAAGCAAGAGAAAGTAGCAAAAGAGGTACTGCGATAGATGCAGCCATTTTTGTTAAAGATAGCGCTTCACGGAGTATAACTTTAGATTTTGAATCAATAAGTTCAATTGGTTGTTCAAGAGCAATAGTTGCTGTGTTGTTCATGTGTTTTCCTTTTAAAGCAGCGAACTGCAATCCAGCTCACCTTGTGATTTATGTCGCAATTTTGCACTCTTTTGTGAACCACGTCAATATCGAATTGTAATTATTTGTCCATTTATGTTGAAAACAACAAAACAAAAAGCCCTGTGTTAACACAGGGCCTTAACTAGTTCTATAACTATCTGAATTTACGCGTTTTTAATGCCATCTAATAAAGTACGATAACTAGATGCTTCGCGGTAGAATACCGCAGGTTTTCCAATTGGCGCCTCCACATCTATCCATCCACCGTCAAATACCTCACCAGTCCAAGCATGAATCCACTTGTCTTTAGGGAGATAGACACGTTTTACGGTTTCGCCTTGATTGTATACTGGTGCAACTAGGATATCGCGGCCGAATAAGTACTGATATTTAATGTCGTAGGATTCGTCGTCAGACTCATAATGCATGAACAATGGACGTTGAACCGGCATACCTTCCTTAGCATTAAGTGCAACTGCATCTTTAATGTATGGCTTAAGGTGGACAAATATCTTAGTCATCTTAGCCAAATGACTCATGGTTTCCGCATCAGAGTCATATTGGTGGTTATCTCCAGGACGGTTACCCTCATGACTGCGCATAATTGGCGTAAATGCAGCCATTTCTGCCCAGCGTTGGAATAACTCTTTAGTACGCTTCATACCATGCAACGTAGTGTAACCACCGATGTCGCTATGGTGAATACCGTTACCCATTAAGCCTGAAGACAGAGCCGCTGGAATAACAGAAGCCAAACCATCATCAAGACACCAATCTACTGATTGGTCGCCACCCCATAAGGTGTGACAATATCCTTGAATGCCTGTACCGCCAGCGCGCATAAAGAACAAAATATCATCGGTTTTGCCCGCTTCTTCAACCGCTTCATGCTGCACTTTTGCCCAACGATAAGGCCATTTGTTGTGTTCAATTTCCGCACTTACACCATTGCTTAGTGAGCAGTCTGTAGGGAGGTATTCGCCAAAGTCCCCCATCCAACCGTCAAGGCCGAAATCAATCATGTTGCTTTTGATGACACCTTTGTACCATTCACAAGCTTCAGGGTTCGTGAAATCAACGACGCCACAATAAAACTCGCCAAAGTCGACAACGTATTTAGAGCCATCTTCCTTTGTAGCTAGGTAACCTTTTTGTTGTGCTTCGTCATACAGAGGAAAATCTTCAAGCACATATGGGTTGATGTAACCCAAGAAACGTACGCCCTGCTCTTTCAATTCATGGATCTTAGTATCTAGCTCTGGGTATAGATCTTTGTTCCACTGCCAATCCCATTGAAGTCGTTTACCAAACGACGTCATCTTGATACCTTGCCAATCCTGACACCATGCACCTGCTACCTGAATTCCCGCTTTCTTAGCAGCTTCCACTTTCTCGATGGTAATTTCAGTACCACCTTGAATACCCAAGATCACACCGTCATGCACCCAGTCTGGCATTTCTGGCTGACGACCAAAGACACCTGTAATATTGGTCATGAGTTCTGGGTAGCTGTCTTCTGCATCAAACAGAATGTATTGTGGGATATCCCAAGCTTGCAGCTCATGAAACTCTGAATTGGTAAAATCAAAATCTGCGTAAGCCGTAGTCTCTAAATGGCAGAAGTACTTTTTGTCTGAAACGAAAGTTGGTTGCGGGTAGTTAGTGTTGTAGTAATCGCCCCCTGCTTTATCAAGCACGTCCGCTTGCCATGTCACATAAGTGTTCTTGTTACGGCCAACACCCGGTTCTGATGACCAAAGCGGGAAATTTTTGCCACGTAGATTTAGATACGTTAGCTGCTCACCACAACCGAAAACACGTTCTTCTTCAGTTGCTGAGATGCGCATCCAGAAACGGTTGAAGCTCTTATCAATCGCCTCAAATTCCGCTTTTAAGCGAGACTCAGCTGTCTCACCAACAATCATTTTAATGACTTCTTTACCATCAAAATAGAAACCAATGGTATGAAAGTCTTGGCCTTCACGAGTAAAACTGTCCACTTTGAATTGACGTAGTGGCAGGCGCTCAGTCACGTAATCCGTGATATCAAAATTACCGCGATACATGTCGAAGTTGCCTTCACCAATACCCAAATAAAGAGCAGGCTTAGACACGCTATGCTCGACAACCGTGCGGCCTTTATGTTGCAAGGTAAAGCCTTGCTCTGTAACGACTAAGTTCATCTTATTAACCCTAAAGAATTCAGAAATCTGAATCGAAAAATCATTTGAAGAAGGCGCTAAAGTCTGTGCCCTAGCGCCCTACTATCGTTAATCAAAAGCTGGCGTATTACTTGAACTGAACTTTGTATTCAGCATCAATCTTCGCTTCACACGTTTTGATCTCATTTTCAAAACGCTGTAGCCATTGCTCACCTTCTTTACCAGCAGTACTTAGGAAGTAATCTTTCACTGGACCAGCTACTTTTTGGAACTCAGCACGCTCCTCTGCAGATGGGTTATAGATAGTCCCTTTCGCTTTGCGGAACTCTTCGTAAGCTTCAAACTCTTTGTGCTTCGGATAAGCACGTAGGTATTGGTTTTGTGCTGCAACACCGTCAATGAGCACTGCTTTCAACTCATCAGGCATAGACTTGAATTTCATGTCATTGAACACCCAAGCACCGCCCATGTACGCGTGACCATCAAGGATGATGTAGTCCAAGCTTTCGTGGAACTTGTTTTGAACGATATCAACGATGCCGTTCTTAGTACCATCTACCACACCCGTTGATAGAGCGGTATACACTTCAGGCCATGCGATAGGTGTTGGTGAACCGCCTAGCTCTTTAACAAGCTCTTGTTGAATACGTGCAGGTACAGTACGTAATTTCAAACCTTTCACGTCGTCAGGAGTTTTCACCTGCTTCTTAGTCGTAGCAATGTTACGCCAACCACCAGAGTTCGATACCATCATTAGACGAACGTTAGGCGCTTTCTTTAGAAGCTCACCACGTACATCCCCAATGAACTCTTCGTTGTCGTATACACACTCAGCAACACGGTCATTTGGAAGCATGTAAGGTAAGTCGAATGCGCCAACAGGCTGCCAGAAGTTCGCTAACTCAGGAATTGTCGTTTGGAAATAATCAAACATTCCTGCTTGAACTCCAGCAATACACTCTTTCGCCGTACCACATAGCTGACCTGATGGATAGATGTCTACTTCAATCGCACCGTTAGAACGAGACTCTACAAAGTTTTTGAAAACCAGTAGCGATTGATGGTTATAACTATCTAGGTTAGACACGTGTGGAACCGTCAGTTTATAGTCTGCTGAATAAGCGGCGCCAGAAGCAAGCATGGCTGTGGCAGCGACGGCTAGTAGTGTTTTTTTCATTCTATGTTCCTTTTATCTTTATAAATTTTTGTTTCACGTATTCTTTTGAATCAGCTCTACATCACGCCCAACAGCTTAGGTAGGCCTATCACTAATTCCGGGAAGAATGAGATGAGGAAGATGATCAAGAACTCTACAATCAAGAATGGAATGATCGCCTTCGAAATTTTCTGTAGGGGTTGTCCGGATACGCCCGAAGCAACGAATAAAACTAGTCCCATAGGTGGTGTCGCAAGACCAATAGATAGGTTGACACACATCACCACACCAAAGTGCACTGGGTCGACACCCGCATTGATCATGATTGGCGCAATAATAGGACCGAAGATTAGGATTGCTGGACCAGCATCCAAGAACATGCCTACGATGAATAGGAAGATGTTGATGATGAAGAACAGCATCAGTGGGTCACGAGTAATGCTATTAAAGAACTCTGTAACCGTATTCGAAATACCTGAGAAACTGATCGCTGACGCAAAGCCACTTGCCGCTGCAACAATGATAAGTACGGCTGCTGCGTTCACCGCTACTTTTGCAAACAACGCATAGGTAGCTTTAATATTGGTCACTTTGATGACATAAACCGACAGGAAGATGGCATAAGCTACTGCTACTGCTGCCGCTTCCGTTGGCGTAAAGATACCGCCATAGATACCACCGAGAATGATGACTGGTGTCAACAACGGCAGAATCGCCAGTTTCAAACTTTGACTGCGCTCTAGCTTAGTAGCACGAGGCAGAGTTTGTACTTCAGGATACTTACGAATTTGCATTCGGTTTACCAGCATCAAGCCAACACAGAAGATGATGCCTGGGACAATACCAGCAATAAACATAGCAGCGACAGATGTGTTCATGACAAACGCATACAACAGCATCAGACCAGAAGGTGGAATGATATTACCAAGTACCGTCGCCGCCGCCGTTAACGCTGCTGAATAGCTCTTGTCATACTTGTATTTGGACATTTCTGGAATCAGCATGTTGCCGATTGCCGATGTCGCAGCCACTGCCGACCCGGTTAGTGCACCAAACAGCGTGGAGGCAAGAATAACTACGTGCCCTAAGCCACCACGTAGGTGTTGAACTCGAGTTTGAGCGAAAGAGATAATACGTGGCGTGATACCGCCGCTCGACATACACTCACCCGCCAACATAAAGAATGGCAGCGCTAATAGAAGAAAGTTATCAAGACCAGAGTACAAGCGTTGATAAAGCATGTTGATGAACAGTACTTGGTCATTTTGAATAAATGTGATGATTGGCGACAAACCTAATGCCATCAGCACAGGCACACCCATTAATAGGAATGCTAGAAAATAAACTAGGAAAATTGGGGAAACCATAACGTTACCTCTACTCGGCCGCTTCTACTGCTGATGAATTATGTTCAGCAGGATCGAAATGAATCAGGTTGTGTAATGCGCCAAGTAACTTTTGGAGAGCAAATAGACACGAAATCGCCAGCATAATCGGTGGAATCGCATACACGACAAACATTGGAATAGGAAGACTATCCGCCATTACCGACCCTGTTTTGTAAAACGCGTAACCGAAGTAAATCCAGACCGCAAACAAGACCAAGCTAGCGACATGGCCAAATACCATCAAGAGTTCGAATATACGCGTCCCTTTTAATTTGTCGGTGACGAATGTCATCGCGATATTACGCTCATCTAGGTAGATGATTGGTAGGCAAAGGTAAGTCATGTAGATCATCAAGAAACGAGATGATTCATCTGTCCACCCCAAAGGAGTGTTTAAAATGTAGCGAAAGGCTACTTGAATCAATACGATGACAGTCATCACTAACAAGAAGAAACCTGCTATATTTGCTGTCCAGCGCGCTATTGGCGCATTAATCGTATTTAAAGCGTTTTCCATTGCTTTAAGCATAGAACCACCATAAAAAATAATAATTTTTGTTATTTAAACGACATATTGTCCACTCTATTTATATTGATAACCCAGTTAGTAATTTTTAACCGTGAGTTTTTTCACACTGAGCAACAATATGTCGTTTTTTGTAGGGTTAATGTCACATTATGGACATTTGGTCGTTTTAAGCTTTACCGTTTGAGCCAAATAGACGGATTTTGTGTTGAACAACTTCCATCATTGATTCAATACCTGTGTTCATGACATCCGCCAAAATGAAATCATTTTCATTCTGTTTCCAGTGAGCTTGAACACCTTTGATAAAGCCTTGACGAAGCTCAGTATCAACGTTGATCTTCGCTACACCGCGTTTCACAGCTTCGACCACTTGGTCATCAGGTACACCTGAGCCACCATGAAGTACAATAGGTTTTTTCACTGCTTCTTTGATTTCGCTTAAACGGTCAAATTTCAGCTCTGGTGTTGTTTTATATACACCGTGAGCGGTACCGATAGAAACGGCCAAATAATCAACACCCGTGCGTTCAGAGAAGTCCAGAGCTTCTTCAACCGTGGTGATCATTGCATCTTTCTCATCAACAGTGATGTCATCTTCCGTACCACCAATTTTGCCAATCTCACCTTCAGCACCTAAGCCAAGTGCATTAGCTACGTCGACGACAGCTTTAGTAATGCGAATGTTCTCTTCGAAAGGAAGTGCCGAACCGTCAAACATCAGCGATTGGAAATCACGGGTTGCTGCTTCCATGCACTGTTCGAACTTGCGGCTATGATCAAGGTGAATACAGATTGGCACTGAAATCTGGTGATGTTGTATTAGAGAGTCAACAGCATCGCGTAACGGTTTCATGCCCATTTCATTAATCGCTTTTTGGCCGATTTGAAGCATGATTGGTGATTGCTCTTTCTCAGCGGCAAGAAGCACTGCTTTAATTGTTTCTAAATTGTGTGCAGTAAAAGCGCCGATGGCATAGCCATTGTTCCACGCTTCTTGAATCATTGTTTTACCTGACATATAAGGCATTGTGAGTGTTCCTCTGTATTTGTTCGTTACTGTAGTAATTTACCAGTACAAAACGTCCACTTCTGTTAGTTATGTATCACTTTATGACACAAACGCTCAATTAAGGACAAAAATGAGCTATAGAGCACATCTTTATGTTGTTTTTTGATTTTCTCTACCAAAATGTTAAAAACAAAAAAAAGATGACGGCACTACACCGTCATCTTTCGGAAAGACTTAAATTTAATATCTAATGATATTAGGATGTTATCTCATATCTTGGTCAAGCAAGCCTTGAGATAATGCAGGAGCTAACCCTGGAGTCAGTGGCAATCTAGGAATCACCAAACAATGCATTAAGTGGTAAATATCTTGTTTACCATCCCATACCTTGCTAGTGCCGGCTTGGTTATTTACGTCCAACTCTTGCCACCAAGAGCATCCTTCATAATCAATCAAATAGGTACGGCAATAATCCCACCATGTACGATAGTAATCTTCGTACTTCTTATCACCCGTTACTGTAAATAGAGCATAAGCAGTACCAATCGCTTCTACAGGAGCCCAGCGGATACGCTCACGAACTACTGGCTTGCCATCCCAATCTACCGAATAAACAAAGCCCGGCGCACCGTCGACATGCCATGCGTCACGCACCGTAGCATCAAATAGTCCAATAGCGTCTTCTAACAACCATTCTGGACAATCTTCACCAATCTCAAGCAAGGTCGCACGTAAGTGACAAATCAAACGTCCCCACTCGATCCAGTGGCCTGGTGTACCACCGTACGCTCTGAAATGACTTGCTGGCGTTTCTTTGTTGTAATCAGGAAGAGGTTTCCACTCAGAGTCAAAGTGTTCATTAACGCGGTAGCTTAATCCTTTCGCTGTTTTGTTGATCATAAACTCGGTGATGTTAAGTGCGCGCTGCAACCACTTCTTATCTTTTGTCACATCGTAAACAATCAAGAAAGCCTCTACAGAGTGCATCGCCATATTACCGCCGCGGTAATCCTCGGTTTCAGTCCATTCTCTGTCCCAAGACTCGAAGCACATTTGACGATCTTCGACCCAGAAGTGCTTTTCATATACGGCAATGGCTTCTTCCAGAAGTGCTTGCGCACGAGGGTGACCTGTAGTGACTGCACTCGCTGCGCCAAGGAGCACAAACGCATGTTGGTAGCCTTGTTTTGACTCATCAACAATGCCTTCGCCTTCGTTATCAATTGTCGCAAACCAACCGCCGTGAGCTTGATCTTTCAACGGGCCTTCTAGAGCTTTAATACCGTGCTCGACAAGGTCATAGGCACCAGGGCGTCCCATAAGTGCAGCCAAGGAATAACAATGGAGCATGCGCGCAGTTATCCAAAGACGTGTGCCCATCTCTTCGCGCACATTGCCGTTGTTACCAATCCAACCAAAACCGTTTGGTACCACAGAGTTTCTGCCAAACTCAAAAATGCGGTCAGTTTCGTTATCTAACCATGTGTTATGGGATCGGGTATTAATCCATTTCATAGGGTGTTTCCTCGTTATTTTTTGTTGCGACCGACCCTATCAGTCCATCGCATTGAATTCAGTATCATTATTGTTATCTAGCGAACGGCAATAGCGGTTTGCTGATTTTTAGGTCTATTTCACCTCAAAACGGTGAATAGTTTTTTCTTCGAACAATTCACCAGGATTCAAACGCACGGATGGAAAGTGCGCTTGGTTAGGGCTATCCGGATAATGCTGTGTTTCCAAACATAGTCCTTCACGATTTTCATACTTATGACCATTGCGACCATACCAAGGCTTATTCGACAACTTGAAACCGTTATAGAACTGCACCGCAGGTTGAGTAGTAAAGACCGTCATTGCTCTACCACTATTAGGTTCATACAGTTCAGCAGCAATTCGATAACCTTGTCGGTCTGTATCGCCGTTTAATATAAAGTTGTGGTCAAACTCTCTGTTGCCTACTTCTGTGCGGGAGGTAAAGTCGAGATCACTGCCCGTTACCGAACAAATTTCTCCCGTTGGAATCATGGTTTCATCCACTGGAGTATAGAACTCTGACTGCAGTGTTAGTTGATGATTATCAACGGTTCCTGAATCATGCCCACCAAGATTGTAATAACTATGATTGACCAAATTGACGACCGTTGACTGATCGGTATGAGCAGTAAAGTTGTAATGGACTTGGTTCTGTTCATCCAGACCGATTGAATGTGTCACGACTAAGTTGCCACCAAACCCTGACTCACCGTCCGGAGAGATTCGACTGAAATGAACAAAAATCGCTTCACTTTGCTCTTCTAGCGTGTAATTCCAAACGTATTTGTCGAACCCTTTTGAGCCACCGTGCAAATGCTGCCCCGTCGGAAGCTCATTCGTTTCTAACTGAAAGACTTGTCCATCTAATTGGTAACGGCCATCTCTGATTCGATTTGCAAAGCGCCCCGCGACTGCTCCAAAAAACGGGTGGCCAGCAACATACTTTTCAAGGCTTTCATAACCTAGAACCACATCAGCAATCTGGCCGTTACGGTCTGGGACTTCAATGGAAGAGACAATACACCCGTAATTTGTTACACGTATCGTCATACCGTGTTCATTCGCCAACGTAAAGAGCTTAACCGGTACCTCTTGACCCTCAATGTGGCCCCAGTTTTCTTGAGTCAGTTTCACGTGATTGCCTCTATCCGTTATTTAATTTTTGCTTCAAGACCTGAAGTAACGCGTAGCTGTTCAAATACCGCAGTCCAATCCTGACGACCTCGGCCTGCTGCACGCGCAACACTATATAGCTCGCGAGATGCCGCACCACAAGGCATTGGTACATTCACTTGGTTAGCAAGATCCAAAGCAATTCCTAGATCTTTATGCGCTAAATCCAGCATAAATGCAGGGCTTAGGTCGCCTGCTAATACTTTGCCCGGCCAGGTTGTTGTAAAGTGACCTTTACCCGCTGGAGTACCACTCATGACTTTCAATGCTGCATCAAACTCAAGACCAATAGCTTCAGAAAGTGTCGCCGCTTCTGCAGACAATGCGTTAAGAGCAATGCTCATATAGTTGTTAATGATTTTTACGCGAATACCTTTACCTGGGCCACCAGCATCAATTGTTTCAGAGCCCATGCAATCAAATAATGGTTGCGCTTTGGCGATTTGCTCTGGAGTACCACCAGCAAGAATCAACAGCTCACCTTTGATCGCATGGTCAGATGTTCGACCTACTGGTGCTTCCATCATTGAGAAGCCTTTTTCCGACATCTCGTTAATAAGCGCATCAGTTTCAAACGGGTGAATGGTCGACATGTCGATAAGTAACGCCTGCTTATCTAAGCCTTCTGTAACGCCACTGTCACCAAAGAGTGTGCTTTTGACCAGTGCGCCATTAGGCAGCATAGTAATAACAAACTCAGCGTCAGATGCAGCGTCTGCTGGTGATGTAGCGGCTGTAGCACCTAACTCAACCATCTTTGCGACAGCAGTCTCGCTGATATCAAACACGCGTAAAGAGTGGCCACCTTTAATAAGGTTTGCTGCCATTGGGCTGCCCATTTGACCTAGACCGATGAATCCTACTGTTGACATGAAAAAGTCCTTAGTTCTGTTATTGAATTGCTACTTACTATAATCATTCGAGATTTAATAACCACAACATTTGTCACATTTTGTTGTTTTATGTCCATTTATTATCTTTTTGTGAGAATACTCTCATCGCAAATCTATTTAGTCCTTATAATGAGCCCATGAGTTGTGAAAACACTCGATGGTTTTCGACGGAGATTTTTCCTTAAAGCTAACGATAGTTTCACCGCTTTTTTTCCAATGATGTTTGAAACGATAAGAGATATAAAATGGCGATAGCTTGTGTTGGTATTACAGTATTAGACCGAGTGCAATTGGTTTCCCAACTCCCGACTCAGGGCGGCAAATATGTTGCACACGATTACTTTGAAGTTGGTGGTGGACCAGCCGCTACAGCTTCGGTCGCAGTGGCTAAGTTAGGCCATGACGTTGACTTCATAGGTCGTGTTGGTTGTGACAGCGTTGCTGATACCATGTTGACCGAATTGGCCAGCTATGGTGTTGGCGTAGACAAGATGGTGAAAATCGAAGGTGCATCCTCTGCATTTTCAGCCGTCATCGTCGATGAAGAAGGCGAACGAATGATAGTCAACTATCAAGACAAGTCTCTGCTGCGCGATGCTACCCCTCTTAAAAATGTTGATTTTTCGACATATTCCACAATTCTTACAGATGTTCGTTGGATAGATGGCGCAAAATATGCACTACAGCAAGCAAGAGAACTGGGTATTCCCTCAGTTTTAGATGCAGACATCACTCCCGAACCCATTGATGAACTTGTAGAATTAGCAGATCACGTCGCTTTTAGTGAGCCAGGTCTCGAAAAATTCACTGGAACAAGCGATCCTGTTGAAGGTCTCAAAATCGCTCAAAAAAAGACATCTGGACGAGTTTATGTTACAGTCGGTTCAAAAGGATGTTATTGGCTTGAAAATGGCGAACTCGCACATCAAGTAGGTTTGAAAGTAGATGTTGTTGACACCACAGGTGCAGGCGATGTCTTCCACGGAGCACTTGCTGTCGCTGTTGCAGAGCGTATGGAAACGCGTCAATCCATTATCTTTTCCAATACCGTAGCTGCGCTGAAATGTAAGAAACTTGGAGGCCGCGAAGGTATTCCAACCCGAAAAGAAGTGGATGACACTATATAAAACTAATAATAAAAAAGAAGGGTTATCGTGACTAATCCAAGACAAGATAAATTATTGCAGTTCGTTAACGACAAAGGTTACTACACCGTCGAAGAACTCGCAGAAATGCTCGACGTTTCGACTCAAACGATTCGTCGTGATATTAAGAAACTCAGTGAAGAGCGCCTTGTAATACGTCACCATGGTGGAGCAAGTTCTCCTGCTACCAAAACGAACCTAGATTACGAAGTCCGTAAGGTGTCAGAGACCGAACAAAAAAACGCTATTGCTAAACGTATTGCGGATATGATTCCTGATAATTCAACGGTATTCATCACTATTGGTACGACCGCTGAAGTTATTGCGAGTCATCTGCTTAACAAGAGTAACTTGCAGATTATTACTAACAGCTTACGTGTTGCGAATGTGTTACACGGTAACAAGACATTTGATGTTCTGATACCAAGTGGCAAGGTCAAGGCATTTAACGGTGGTATTGTCGGGACTGAAGCATTGGACTTTATTTCCAACTTCCGTTTTGATTTCCTTATTACCAGTGCAGCATCTATCGATGTTGATGGTACCTTATTGGAATATGACTTAAGCGAAACTCTGATTACTCAAACAGTAATGAAATCGGCTCGACATGTGTTGGTCGCTTTGGATTCAACTAAGTTTATCCCAAAGGGGTCCATTGAATTAGGTCCAATTAGTGATGCAAGTTGCTTATTCACTGATGCGCCTCTGACTAAAGAATTAGAGGCTATTGTGAATAAAGGCGATACAACAATTGAGATTTGCGATTAATCTACGTTTGCGCAGCTGAAAATTAAACGGTCAACTTGTCTAAGACAAGGTGGCCGTTTTTATTTGCAGCATCCCACTAGATGTCTTGATTAAGTAACATGACCTGCACTCTAATCCAATCGCATCGAAGCACTCTATAGCACTAACGAAAGCACTAGTAATAAGCGAACTACTTGGCGTGCCTGTTCGTTTCACCATATTACTAAGCAAATACAAGATATGAATGAGCGTTTGGCGCTTATCTCCCCCCTCTCCCCACATAGGTTCAACATCAAGCGTCTCACCGTATAATGCTGGCTTAATTAGTAAACCATTGCCTTCAAATTCCAAACGGTGCTTTATTACTAAACTGCTGACGATTAAAATTTCACTGTAATGCAGAGCACTATATCGAGAACATCCGCTTAGAAGATCATCTAACCAACCGCAGCCGTGGCTCGGCTCTTGCAGAATCGACTCTTGAAGAAATAGGTTTCGAACATACGTTAACGCGGAATTCACACACAAAGCAGGTACCTTGGGTCGAGATGCTACAGTTCTATTCCGCCACAGCTCAGCCTGCTTATCTACGTCAGTCATCGAAACGTTTATTACTTTGCTCATCATACGCACAACCTACCTACTTACTGATGCGCTGTACGCTTCATTACAGCGGTAAACTTGCTCTCCGTCGTGGCTGTAGAAACAAGCACCCACCCCTGACTATTCATGTAATTTAGAGCATCCATTGGCGAGTTAAACGCAATGGTTTTGCCATTTTCGTCGCGTAATAGGTCTTTGTTCCTAACGCCAATCTCCAGTTCTTGCCCAAAGTCGACCTCAACTTTCCATTTCGTCAGACTTAAGAGTTTTCCGGATGCGATCACCATAGCGTATTGTTCGGTTTGGGACTCACGAGCAGTAGGTTCGGGAGATGAAGCAGCGTGGCTTACGGTCAACGGTAACAGCAATAATAAAGACAGTGGGACAGTTCTAAGTAAGGTTTTCATACAAGGTCTCCGATAACATTTCGACAGGCACATCAACTGTGCCAACGACAAAAATCGTATCAAAGACAGCGTCCATTATATGGAAACTATAGCCCTATTTTGTCTGGAATATGGAAAGTGGTTTTTACTTACGACCTGATGAACAAATAATTGCTATGCTTTCTGCTCGTCTCGTTTTTTCAATGTACGGTAGAATTCTGATAAGTACTCAACATCTTCTTTCGGAGCTGCCAACATTAGATCCAGAAACTTCAACGTGCTTGCGGATAACGGTAATTGCCCGCCATGAAGTCGTTCTAAGCTGGTCATGGGGAATAGCTGAAGAAGACTAACATCAAGTGCTTTCGCAATACGGAAAAAATCTAGAATAGAAAAATGGCTCTTTCCTTCTCTATCCATTTTCTCATAAAGCGCAGATCGACCAATTCCCGCTTTTTTTGCCAGTGAGTTCTTGGAAAGCTGGGTCTGAACCATCAATGCTTCCATTCTCTCTATAACCATTTTTCGGAATACCTGTTCCTCGACCCCAAAAAACTCAAAACCTTCTGTTTCAATCTCTGCCATTTCGATTTGTCCATTATGTGGAATTTACATACCCATCCTATCCGAATAACGGATATATCAAATGATAAGTTTATACCAGGTTACACACAACACTAGTTATCAAACCTTATATTTTAACTGAGGGCACCTTTATGCAAACTACTCATCAAGCTTTAATCATCACCGCACTAACGCTGTCTTGTAGTGCAAACGCAATATCTCTCGAGCCTGCACAAGGTTTGAATGTTAACCAACCCTATTACGCTCCAGAGACATTCGTACAACAGAAAAGCTTGCCAGTTGTGGATATTCGAGGTCTTGACTCTAAAAGCTATGTCACGGTTTTTGAAAACCAAATTGGTGATGAGGTTAGGCGAGGCATTAAAGAGGCAGAGTATGTTTACAAACTGGCGGGAATTGATGTTGTCGAATTCGAAAAAGACTCCATGAAAGTATTGGAGAACTCGAGAAAACTCAATCCCGAGTACTTTGAAATAGTAGAAGCATTGGCAGAAGTCGGAGGTATTTCTGTAGAAAGGATGTTCACATTATCTCAACTTGACGCCGCGTTAGCGTCAGCAGCCCAATCATCATTAAGTGGCTGTACAACCATTAGTTTTGCAGGTACAGGGGTGGTTGGACAAGTCAACGATACCCCTTCTTTATCTGGCGGCAACTATTGGGTTCTTCAAGCTGACGATTACGTTCAAGTCATGGCGTCCGGTTTTTATGGCTCTGGCCAAACGCTTGGCAAAGACATAGGTGTGGTGATTAACTTTCAGGGCACTGACTCAAAAGGTGTAGGTCTTCAATCTAATAGTGCAATCGAACTTGGCGCTCTTCAAAACTACTTAGCTCGTCACGCCAAAAGCGTGGAAGAAGCAGAGAAAATTCTAGAGAAACACCGAACGGTTGTTGCATCGCATTTTAACTTTGCAGATGTAAATGGCGATACCATTGGTATAGAAATGCTAGAAGGCGATAATTACGTCATAAAACGTCCAGCAGGTATCGGTCATGCGAACCATTCCGAACGTCCGGGCGTGATGCAGTCTTTTGCTGAATCAGTAGGGTTAGGCGAGAAAAGCAGAAAACGCACCATCGCTACTGCCTACACTGAATGGCGCGCAGAGTTTGCTCAACAGTTTATCAATAATAGCCCTGAGGGAAATGTTGACGCAGCAAAGTACGTGCTTAATACCAAACCTATCGCTCAACATGCAGCATATGGGTCGGATTTTATCTCTACGCTAACCGCAGTTATGGACACTAAGGAAGGCTGCTTAGAAGTGGCTCCGGGGGTGGGTGAATGGAATGACTTTCAGAAAGTGTGTCTAAACAAATAGTTCGTTACTCTAGAGTAGACTCTAATAAAGAATCTACTCTAGACACTTGATTGGTCATATAGATTGAGCACAAGACTTTGACTTAAGTGTTTTAAGCTAAATTGACAAGCGCGTTCCTTGTTCCAATCTCACTGAAAGGCTTTACGGTTCCTGAGCTGTTGTGTCTTCTATTCCAAATATAAGTCGGCGCGGAGCAAGCGCAATCTTGACAAATCACGTGCCAATCTGAGTATCTTTCATTCCAAGCTGAGGTCCTCCATTCCACTAGTAACATCTTACTTCCGCAAAATGGACAAGCTTTCATTATTGGCTCTCCAGGAGCAGGTTTCTTTTCAGCTCTAAAGAGATAATCTCTTTTCTTAGAGCCTCCTTTGAATTCTCGTTAGCTTCTTGTTGGAATTGCTCTTTCTTTACTTCAATCTCTTTCATTAATTGAATTGCCGGAGGAAGGCAATTGGCATCTTTGAGTATTTTCATACCCATGCGGTGCTCTGCTGGCGTATTAAAATAATCTTCCAAATCAATACTTTTTCCTTTGTAGGGATTGTCCTTTAACTCCCCGGTTTGCTCTGCTTTACGAATCCATCCACTTATTGCATTGTCTATAAAAATCGACATTTAAGCCTCACTATTGCGTTGTGAATACACCACTTTTAGCCCTTCGATAGTAATTTTGATCCCGTCAACAAAGTACTTTTCATAGTCAACGGGTTTCGTCTGTTTCAGTAACCACGCTAGATTCGGCAACGTGTTGTCAATCAAAGAAGAAGGCTCTTGATTAGATGCAGTTTGAGGTTGCAGTTTCGCTTGCTCTTGGTGCTGAACAATGTCCGTTACACGCGTATAAACACTTGCGAACGCCATAAATCCAACTTCTGCCTCAAAGCCTGATTTCCGAAAAACCCCTAATACATCATTGGCGAGCACGCTACTTGCGGGAGTAAACTGCTGGTTGTATCTAACAAACTCAACGGAATTCGGATAAGAAAGTAATACCGACCTGAAATTTTCAGCAAACGCGTAAAGGTACTTATCCCACTCTTTCTCTTGTGGTAGTTCAACTTTCTCAATTACGTAGTCGCTGCAACAAACGATAAGCTCTTCCTTTGAACTTACGTGACGATAGAGTGCAGTCGCACTCACACCAAGTTGCTTACCCAGTGTGTGCATCGACACATTGGACAACCCTATTTGTAGTGCACATTCAATCACTTCAGCTCTTGTTATTTGCGCAGGTCGACCTTTACTTTTCTTGTTTGTCATTGCCTGGTCACCCTTATTTAGTTAACATCATTAAGTTTATATCATTAACTTAATTAATAACCCACCACCATGTCAAGATGATTTTTGATCCAGAGACGAAGAACCCAAGTTATTTGTCATTCTAAAAGGACAGATATTTGAGCTTTCATTCAACAGATAAATCAGCGCGAATGGCTGGATAACTTAAGTCGAATAATAGAGATTAATTAAGGGGATACTAATATGATAACGATTAACGCGCTTTTTAAGGAGTATTGACCATAATTCGGTCATTCTGTCTTTAACAAGTCGATGTACACAGGTTAGAAGCTTACACGTTCATCACTGCCAACAGTGGCGCCGTTTGTATGCCCCAAGTGAACTCGACATGGTAGTGCACAAAGCGATCTATTCAGCACGTTCCGATTATCGTGAGTTATTAACCACCTACCTCATCAATATTCATTCGGTACTCGGGGAATCTATGGTGCTTGGTTCTAATCCACTTTTCACCTATGAATCGGTCGCGGTTTCACTCAAACGTTAACACCTTGCTTATCCTTACTGTTAATAAGGTGAGAAATTCTGCTTAAGTTCCCGTAGAATACGCCCTCGTTTTTATTGGTAGGGTATAAGTTGTGACACGAGATCAGTTTGAGCTTTTAGCACCTGGTGGTGATGTTGAATCTATTAAAGCAGCAATTGCGGCAGGCGCTGATGCCGTTTATTGCGGACTAGACCGCTTTAACGCTCGAAACCGCGCAGCAAACCTAACCTTAGAAAACTTAACAGGTGTTTTGGCACTCGCACACGCTAACAACTGCCAGGTTTTCCTGACGCTTAATGTGTTGATCCTGGAGAGTGAGATTCCAGCAGTCATGCGACTGCTTGCTCAGCTAGCACAAACTGATATTGACGGCGTCATCGTTCAAGACCTAGGACTCGCTTACCTACTCAAGCACCATTTTCCTGAATTAGATGTGCACGCATCTACTCAGCTCAATACCCACAATACTGGGCAAATTGAGTTCTTAAAGCAGATGACGGTAAGTCGAGTTAATCTTTCGCGCGAGTTGAATATCAAAGAGATTGGTTATTTAGCCAAATTCGGCCACCAGCACAACGTGTTAATGGAAGTCTTTGTCCATGGTTCATATTGCATTGGATTCTCTGGCCTTTGCTATATTAGCTCTGCTCGCAATGGTGCGTCAGGTAACCGCGGACGTTGCAGCCAGCCATGTCGTGAGCAGTATGAGACGACAAAAGTAGGTTCCGATTACCCATTAAACTTAAAAGACAATTCCGCTTTTAATGACCTGCAAGCATTAGCCGATGCTGGAGTTTATTCTCTCAAAGTAGAAGGCCGTATTAAGAAGCCGCATTACGTCTACACTGTCGTTGATAACTGGAGAAAACAAATTGACCGTCTGTGCGACGGCAAAGCACTCTCCAATGATACAACCGATCTTTACACCGTATTTAATCGTGATTTTTCCAATGGCTTCCTGCAAGGTGAGTTTGGAAAAAACATGTATATCGACAACCCGCGTGATCACGCAGTAAAGCACTTCTCAACGGTCTATCAATGCACTACCAGTGATGAAGTTCAGTCCGTAAAACGTCGTCTTTACGATAAGAAAACCAAAATTATTCAACATGTTGAGTGTGAAGTTTCGGCGATGGACCTCGGTGCAACGAATACCGTAACCAGCTTAAAAGGCTCCATTGAAGCTCCTAAACTAGCGCCTCTACTTGAAAACCCGACAATTGGTAGTAAAAAGCGCCTTTCCATACTTGTTTCATCGGAACAGGACGTCAGTCTAACGCTTAACGATAATGTCGATGTCTACTATCAATTGCCGATGGGTCTAAAAGCCGAGTTAACATCACTCATTGCACTCTTTGAAGCTAATCCTCGACTCAAACCATGGTTCCCTGCCATTTTAATTGGTGATGATTTTGAGGCGGCGAAACAGCTGTTAGATGCCATTAGTCCATCGACACTGGTAACTAATAATTCAGGTGTCGGCTTTTACGCACAAAGTACTGGGTTGAATTGGATCGCCGGCCCTCAGATGAACACTGCGAACTCTTATTCGCTCAAATGTTTAAACGACGAATACCAAGCCAGTGGCGCGTTCTTATCGAATGAACTGAGCAAAAAACAGCTCAAGTACATCCGTCGTCCAACTACGATGCGAACGTTCTACAGTGTTTATCATCCAAATACTTTACTTACCAGTCGACAGTGCTTATTCCAACAAACTGAAGGATGTAAAAAGATTAAGGTAAATAATGGCTGTTTGAAGCGCTGCAGTAAACGAACGTCCATCATTAACTTAAAAGACAACCCATATGTGGTCGATAAACAAAAAGGCTCGTTTAATAGCCTTTATAGTGAGTTGAATGTTCTAAACCTTGAAGTACTCAATGACCACAACGATCTAATTACGGATGTATTCATTGATATGCGCAACATTCAAACTGAAACTAAGGTCAACGACGATAAGCAGCTAATTATAAGCACTTTTTTGCAGTGGCTGGCTGAGCCAGAGCATACATCAGGTGCTGTTATAGGGACTCTCATCTCGCCAACAACTAACCACCAATATTCGAAGGGTATTTAGGCCCTAGCTAACCAACGGTAGCCCATTGTTACCGTTGGTTTTTTACCAAGATTTACATTCAAACCTAGCGCATAATCGAAATAAACAGAGTATTATGTAATACAAATTCAACTCCCAACTCCTCTATCTAGTCTTAGAGTCTCTTGATGGAACACCAATGACAAATGGAATTCGCTACAAAGTAATACTACTCGCCTGCCTAATTATTAGCGTTGGTCAGTTGAGTATGGGCTTAGTATTCCCATCACTGCCTTGGATTGCTGCGGATTTTGATATTTCTTTGGACCAAGCACAGCTTCTGGTCGGTATCTATTTATTGGGTTTCGGACCATCTCAATTCTTGTATGGTCCCATTTCAGATGCTGTGGGACGAAAAAAAGTCCTGTTATCGGGACTCATCATCGCCTTAATGGGGCTAATAACAATAATTGTCTTTCAGAGTACGTTTGAAGGGATGGTATTAGGCCGATTTTTACAAGGCTTAGGGACGGGATGCTGTGCCGTACTCGCTAGAGCATCAACCAGAGACCAGTTTAACGGTGCTGACCTTCCAATTGCTATGTCCTACATCGCAATGGCCGCTTCCATAACCCCTGTCATTGCGCCAGTCCTCGGTGGTTTCATCAACTTCCATTTCGGTTGGAGCATGGTTTTCGTTTCCTTGTTTAGTTATGTTGCATTGGCATGGATAGTCATTGCTTTCCAATTCAAAGAAACAGTAGCTCAAAAATCTTCAATACCATCTCCACGAAAAATGCTGTGCCAATACTGGGAACTGATGCGTTCGACCTACTTTATGAGCTTCGCCAGTATCGGATGGCTGAACTTCAGTTTAATGATCACTACCGTATCCGTTATGCCTTTTATCATGCAGAATCAAATTGGTATGAATTCTGATGAGTACGCATTATGGGCGCTTATCCCGGCTTTCGGTATGATTTTAGGTACGACACTATGTAATCGAATACGTCCTATCATCGGTACAAGAAACATGCTCTTTTGTACGCCTCTCATACACTTAATTGCAGCACTTTGGTTATTTCTATCTCCCCTCGAACCTTTCTATTTAATGTTAGGTCAGTTTTTGATGATTTTAGGTAACGGCATCGCACTCCCTTGCTCTCAAGCAATGGTCCTTCTTCCATACAAAAAACAAGCAGGTGTCGCCGCCGCTTTATCTGGAGGTGGGCAGATGATTGTATCATCCCTGGTTAGTATGGGATTGGTTCGGATAGGTTTGAGTGAACCTTGGCATTTATCAATGGTGATAACGCTCTTCGCAGCAATTACATTCTCAAATATCCGCAACGGTTTTAATGCAGAGCAATCATCTTCATCTCCCTAAATCCAAGGAATCACTAAAGACATAACATCAGCAAGTATTATGATTAATAGTCCGGTTGATGATCTTGAAAATAAACCGTCGCATCCATAATATTGCCATCTTCGAGTTTGCACTCATTAGAAGCGGATATAAAGCTACCGCCATTCGCCTCACAATAATGCTGAACCTCCGTTTTCACCGGTTTAGGGGCTTGGTGTATGTTGTTTGCACAACCAAATAGAGTTAGTGGTGCAACTAATATCATTAGTACTAATTTTCTTTTCATTTCTCGTTCTCACGTGGTTATTAATTCGTATTCAACTGGTAAGCAGTTACCTTTCCACTGGATTGCTCCGCATATTAGTTATGTTGAATATGTTGCTAATGAACTTATATACGACAACCAGATACCAATCTTTTCGGATTCAAAAGTAAATCGATGGCTTCGTGAATGCTGTTAGAGATTAGATCTGCTCGCATAAGTGCTTTTGGGTGAACGCCTTCAGCTGTCTGAACGACAATGCCTAACGTCACTTTTTCAAGCATAAGTACATCGTTTAGACCTCTACCAATAGCAACAGAGCTTGAGGATGGTGTAGATATAGACTCGCTTTTCTGTCTTTGAGTATTACAGTGGTCTAAAGTGACTACATTAACGGGTAGAGATGACAAAACGTCTTTGGCGGTGCCAAATGTATCCGCAGTTAGCACGTAAATATCTACTAATGAAGCAAGCTCTCTTAGCTTATTTTCGACACCCCCAATGAGCTTTCCATCCTCAGCTAACGTACCATCAAATCCAAAATATACCGTTTTAATCGTTTTAGCCCAATTTGGTATAGGTATTTCAATACTCACATCTATTCCTCGAAGAAGTTTCTTTCATTTAAACAATTATCGAAAAGAAACCCTCAATAAAATACAGGTTAATTATAAATCTCAACAAACAAAACCAAATTAATCACAATACGATTAACTCGTGCTAATTGTAAATCCAAGTAATCTCATGCTTAGCTGAAATATCGTGATTTAATCTTAATGCGAAGATATCACAACGACTACTGAATTATACTTCAAAGAGATTTTAGCATTACTAAATCAATAAAAACCTTGATTGTCAATACGATAGTAATTTTACACGTATAAAGGACACCTAATTAACGTTTGAATAGATTACTATTCTGATGAGTGGATTTAGAGTTAGCCAATTATTTAGCCACTTGAGTATTTATTAGAGTACGGATTCTAGAGATAAAAACACGATAGCATTTTGATTTAATGCATTTTTAACTTAGCACTGCCCCATATCATTTTATAAAAAACGCCTTGTCACCCTTCAACTCGTACAATAACTGCCATAGATAAAATCAACCAATGGAACTACTCATAATCTTACCTATAATATAGCTGTCAGTAACATTCTGGCTAATGACTAAATTGACACTAAAAGGAAGTATGAGGTTAAATATGTATAAATCTATTTTCAGGCTCATGATGCTCGTATCTTTTTCTATACTAACCATCGCTTGTACTGCAACACAAAGCTCAGATAAAGAGAACATGGATGCGTCCATGGAATCATTACAAAGTGGCACGTTGGTTGTTAATGATTTTGGATATGAAGTATCGGATGGCGATGAGGTTAGACAGCAGTTTGATTCTTACTTATCTCCCATCTATCGAGAAACTTACATTACGAGCAAACAAGCTAAAGAGATGAACCTAAAACCTGGTTACACTTTCCATGTATATGACTTCCACTCTGTTGAGAATTTAGACAAGAAGATTGCTGAAAAAGTCAAAAAGGACAAACCTATTTACTTTACTGTTGACTACTACAAGAATGTTGTGGGCGATGATGACCAAGTAGAATATAACGCGAAGGTAACGTTCTATTGATATTCTGATGTGCCGCCTGTTTGCAAGTCGGGCGGTACTATCATCACTGCAACATAAGCAGACACGATTTTTGAATACCCTAGATGTCCAAGCAGACAATTTTTGATCTAAATGGTGTAGTTCATTTATGGCGAGCGAAAGCTTAGGAACGTAATTCTAGAATACTTAGTTGTTTCAGGTGTTATGTGAAGAGTAAATAACATGGGAGAGAAATTGGAGCGTGCAGCGGGAATCGAACCCGCATCATCAGCTTGGAAGGCTGAGGTAATAGCCATTATACGATGCACGCATCATCGTGGAACGAGAGTTAATATGCCATATCTGAGACAAAAGAAAAGCACTAATTAGGACTTAAGTGTTTGTTTGCACATTTTTTATTCTTAACGAACAATTCTTACCCGCTTCAAATCACCTACCTTCAAAAATCCGTGACATGGTGCACAAATGCGATAAAGGGCGACACCAAGTAGCCCTTTATCGACTATGACGGACTATACCATTGTTGGATCTGGTTCTAACCCCATTAATGCTCGTCCTAGGATCTGAGCACAAACATCGTAATCGGTATAGGCATGTGCACCTGTCATATGAGAGTCGCGGAATAAACGCTGGGCTTCGTTGTCGCTAAACCATGCCATACCGCCAGAGGCTTCGAAAAGACGGTCAACACTTTCAATGCAAATCTTAACGGCATACGCTTGATTTGTGCGCCAGTAGCTTAGGGTCTCTGCTGAAGGGTATTCCTTACGCTCACCATGTTCCTTGTGGTCCTGCCAAGTTTTCTCTAATAGGGCTCTAGCAGCCGCAACCTGATGTGTTGATTCCGCAAGACGCATCAACGCAGGAGTTGCTACGCCAACATTAGCGCCGGTGTAAGCTCGTACACGGTTCTTCTGCTTCTCTTTGTAAACATCCAACATACGTTCAGCGATACCCAAGCCAATAGCTGCAAAGCCACATGCAAAGTAAGGGCGATAAGGTGTGTAGAAAATGTCGCTCTCTGGGTATAAGTCAAAGCCAGCGGACTCCCCTTCCATCATACCTTTTGCGGTTTCAATTCTGTGTTCCGGAATGAAAACATCTCTAAGCTCTAGGGTTTTCGTACCACTTGATTTCATACCCGCAGCATACCAGTCATCGACAATCTTGTACTGATGGCGAGGAACGATACCAAAACAATAAGATTTATTGCCATCTTCATCGAAACGATTGAATCCTAAAATGGCCCAATCTGCATGATCACATCCACTACTCCAACGCATATCACCGTTGAAGATGACGCCGCCTTCTGTTTCATCAATCTTACCAAACGGAGCGATACTGCTGCTCGCTGTGGCTTCAGGGTCACTTCCCCAGAACTCTTCCTGCGCTTCTTTGGAAAACATAGCCATTTGATGACTGTGAGTCGCCAACAAGCTTGCGCCCCAAGCTGTACCTCCACATGCACCAGCAAGTGCAGCGACACAATCAGTAAATTCTGGCAAAGAGATTTCAAGGCCACCGTAAGCCTTAGGTTGAAACGCCCTAAAGAACCCAATCTCTCTTAGCAATCGGATGTTTTCTTCGGGTGGCGTTCGGTCTTGTTCTGCTTGCATCGCGTTATTAGCGATAGTTGGCAAAATAACGTGTAATTTTTCGAGTAACGGATTAGGTGTTTTCATCATCGATTCCTTTTGAAGGTTAGCCCTATAATCGTTATCAGGTGGGCAATTACTGACTAGTATGTTCACAAAATCGAAGTTGTTAAATGGATGTTACCTTTGTTTGCTTGTACTTTTCGCAGAGTTACCTAATATATTAACTATTAACTCAAATTGAGAAGATAAAGCATATGGAATCTCTCACTATCCCTAACCTGAATATTGGTAAAGTGTACGACTCTCGTTATCAGGATAATGACTTTCACGTTGAAAAATTGGATAGTCTAGCCTTGTTCTTTGGTCGTAACATGCCAACTCATTATCACGATCGTTACTATCAAATTCACTGTATTTTGGAAGGGAACACGCACGTTTTACTCGATGAATCTCACTACTCGCGGAACGGTGTCACACTGTTCTTTACTCCCCCGACCGTTCCTCACTCCTTTGTCACAGAAGATCACGCCAGTGGCTTTGTTATTACAGCCAGTCAAACCCTTGTTTGGAGGTTATTAGACATTGAAATTGGAAGAAATGATGTTGCTTCTACCGCCATGCAACCTTTTTGCACAGAACTCGAAAGTGGGCATCGTTTAGTGACACTTTTTGAGCATTTGATAGCGGAACAAAGCGGATCAGATTTTATGAATGACATCGCCTGCCAGTCGATCTTACAACTTATACTGATCGATGTTATTCGCTTAGCAAATGCTCAACCAACCAATACTACTTATCGTAGTAGCGATGTTCATATTTTTAATCAATTTAGCCAACTTATTGAACAACACTACAAGTCTCATTGGACGCTTCCTCAGTATGCAGAAAAACTCGGATTAACAACAGCACGGTTAAACGATATCTGCAAACGTATTAGTGGCTTAGCGTCAAAACGTTTAGCCTCTGATAGAGTAATGCAAGAAGCTAGAAGACTATTACTATTGACGGCCATGTCAGTACAAGAAGTCGCATATGAATTGGGATACCAAGACCCGGCTTACTTCGCTCGTTTTTTTAAGAAAAACGCTGGTGAGACGGCAACAGAGTTCAGAGAAAGAGAGCAGCAATAGCTGCCTCTTCCTCTATGAGGATGTATTGAATATTCTGTTAAGAATGGTGAATGTGGACACTCGCTTTTTATTACTTTAAACCACCCATAAACATGTATTTCATCTCCATAAATTCTTCCATTCCATGTCGGGAACCTTCACGCCCTAGCCCCGACTCTTTAACTCCTCCAAATGGTGCAGCAGCAGTAGAAATGAGACCTTCATTGATACCAATCATACCCACTTCCAACGCATCACCAACTGTCCACGCCTTCGCCAACGACTGAGTATAGAAATAAGCAGCCAATCCTGAGTCTGTGTTATTTGCTCTGGCAATCACTTCTTCGACTGACTGGAACTTAAATAATGGCGCCAACGGCCCGAAGGTTTCTTCATGTGCTACTAACATATCATCGGTGACACCTGTCAATACGAAAGGAGTCACAAACTGACGATAGCGCTCATCAAATCCACCGCACCGAATCTGAGCACCTTTTACAATGGCATCATCCACGTGCGATTGTACTTTTGCCACGGCTTGAGCATTAATCAGAGGCCCTATGGTCACGCCTTGCTCAAAACCGTCGCCTACTTTTAACGCTTGGACTTTCTTGGTTAACTTAGAAGCAAATTCATCATAAACCGCCTCCTGAACAAAAATACGGTTTGCGCATACACAGGTTTGTCCAGCATTTCTGAACTTTGCAATCATCGCCCCTTCAACAGCGGCATCTATATCAGCATCATCAAATACAATGAACGGAGCATTACCTCCAAGCTCTAGCGCCATTTTTTTAATAGATGAGGCGGATTGATTCATTAGGATCTTACCTACGTTAGTTGACCCAGTGAACGATACTTTGCGCACCCATTTGTGTGCAGTAACAACGCTGCCGATTTCAACTGCGTCACCGGTAATCACGTTTAGCAGTCCATTAGGAATACCCGCCTGTTGTGCTAATTCAGCGAGAGCAAATGCAGTAAAAGGCGTATCAGGCGCTGGTTTTAACACTACTGAACAGCCCGCTGCAAATGCAGGTGCACATTTTCTGGTGATCATCGCTGCAGGAAAATTCCAAGGCGTGATTGCTGCGACCACACCAATAGGCTCCTTAGTCACAACGATTTTTCCATCAGTCTTATGACTAGGGATCATTTCTCCATAAGCGCGTTTCGCTTCTTCGCTATACCACAATACAAAGCTTGCAGCATAGGTAATCTCTCCTTTCGCTTCTGCATGTGGTTTGCCCTGTTCTGAGGTTAAAATTGTGGCAAGATCTTCGGTATTTTCAACAATCAAATCATACCATTTTCTCAATACCACTGACTTATGCTCGGCAGTGGTGTCCTTCCACAATTGGAATGCAGATTGTGCAACCTCAACGCTTAACTCTGCTTCCGCTTTGCCCAGTCGAGGCACTGAACCAATCTCTTGTTGATTCGATGGGTTATAAACCACATCATAAGTGCCGTTAGGTGAACTAAACCATTCACCGCCAATAAAACAGCGTTGCTGAATCAATAATTTAGGATTATTGAGTTTCATGTGCTCTCCTAGTCAGTCACTTCAAATACTACGTTAACTTGCCCCGTGCCTGAGCTAGGGAAGTATTCTGTTATTACTTCACTTCTACCTTCATACTTATCCCATCCCAGAGCGCCAAATAGCATAGCAGTGTCATGCATTCCCCCTTCACCTGAACAAAGGTTTGCATAATCAGGAAGCATATTGAGGAAAGTGCTGTAATCACGCTGGGCCCAGAGTTCCAGTACGCGCAAGTCTACTTGGCGGTTAAACTCCTTTGAGATAGTGAACGTGCCGTTGTTGGCTTCATACTCCTCATTATTCCATATTCTGTGTGATAGCGAGCCAGAGGCTAGTAACATCACTCGACTGCTACTTTCTTCTATCGCTTCACGGATGGCTTCTCCGAGTTTGCGTGAAGACTCAATATCATGCACCGTACACCACGCAGCAATTGAGACCACTTTAAACTGACAGTCTTCATTCATATAACGCATTGGCACTAGCGTGCCGTACTCTAGGTCTAATGATTCAACTTGATGAGACAAAGTAAACACGCCTTTTTCAGTCGCGCACTCTGCGATTTTATCGCCTAAATCAGTATTACCGTAATATTGGTATTCTAGGTTTTGGATAAAATGAGGGAACTCGTTACTGGTATAGTTTCCCGAGAATCTATCTCGCGAGTTAATATGATATCCAGCATTTACCAGCCAGTGTGTATCCAGAACCACCACTGTATCGACATCAAGATCTTTAGCCATCTGAGCAATTTGTTTATGCCCATCTATCGCTGATTTACGACAACCATGTAATCTGCCTGGTTGCTCTGACATGATCATGGTAGGCACGTGAGTAATTTTGGCGGCAACACATAATTTTCCCATTTTCGGTTCCTTTTGAATAAGGCTTCGCTCTGTGGCAAGAAGCTCCATTATTGGTTGATAGGTTATTGAATATAAAACTAATACAAACTGAAGATCGTAATGACACTGGTCGTCACTACACTGACCGTTGCCATCGCTATAATGGTGGTAGGTAGTAGAACCGCCGAACACAACCCTCCCATGTTGTATCTCTGCCCAATTACGGCATAGACACCAAACATAGGCATACTCGCCAAAATGACAGCGACTGCACTCATCGTAGGATCGAGATCGAACCAAAGGACAATCATCACCAGCAGAAGCAGAGGATGAATGACTAGTTTTCCAAATACTACTGTCCCTATCTCCTTTTTCATGCCATTGACTCGCACACCAACCAAGCCGCCGCCAATCGTAAACAGCGCAACACCGGTAACAGTATTGGCGAGCATCTCGACCATCCGTTCAGCCATTTCTGGTGTATTGATGTTCAGTCCAGAGACCAACATCCCGAGTAAAATAGACAATACGATCGGATTCTTTAAAAGGCTTCTCCCTGTATCTGATAGCTTCTTAAGAAAACGAGTAGATTTGTTCGAGTTAGACATATCTGCAAGAGCTAACAAAAGCGGTAACATAATTAAATTCTCAACAACTAAGGTCAGAGAAAATGGTACTAATGCAGAGGTACCGAACAGGAAGTAAATAACAGGGAAACCGATCAACAAACTGTTGGAAAAGCTGCTTCCCAATCCCAAAACAATACTTTCTGTGACCGTTTTTTTTAGCGCAAAAATACAAAGAACGGCAACAAACGTAAAGGCTAAAAGCGAACCAACGGTGTACACCATTACATAAGCCACATTCCATACCTCTTCCAGAGGCTTAGTACTTAATGCACTGAAAATAGCGGCTGGCAATCCGAAGTTAAAAACAAACGCTGCCAACGCTTTATGACCATTTTCCGGTATGATTCTATTCTTAGAAGCAAGGTAACCCAGGCCAATAACAAGAAATACCGGGAGAATAGTCATCACTACATATTGGAGATGTTCGATAGCTATCACGAGTCTTCTCCTTCCACTTTCAAGCCTGAGACTGACTAGTAAGCTTCTGATGTATATTATTTTTCTTAAAATTTAGCTCTGGATGCAGTTCTATCATCTCAAAGCCAATACTTAAGTATTGCTGTTCGAATACTGGCTTTAAATACGCTGAAAATACCTCGAAAATTTGTTCAGCAGCTTTTCTTCTAACATCTAGGTCTCTGCCCGTACCGACTTTTGCCGTTAGGTGGACAAACCTATTTTCTGGATCCTCATCCGCGATAAGATAGTAATCACTTTTGACCGCACGGGTTCGAATTCCACCCTTAGGAAAAACACCCGTAGCAATGGCTTCTCGATGGATAACTTTCATTAAATCCGGTATGTCTACATCCTTCTCTATGTTTGGTGAGAACTCCATTATGAAATGCGGCATTTTCATCTCCTTAAAATAGGCTCGCTACAATCGCTGAAACGAGCCTGCGCAATTGCCATTACTTTTAACGAATACTGAATGGTCAAATGACCTAGCGTTTTCCTAACGTCGGAACGTTGTGTGTATCATGAGCAATACAGATATTTTTAGTTTCCATGTAGAAGTCAAAGCTCCAATCTCCCCCGTCTCGCCCAATCCCAGACATTTTTACCCCTCCAAAAGGCGATGGTAGATTGCGGTTATTTTCTGAATTCACCCAAATCATGCCTGCTTCCACCTTACTCGCCAATCGCATGGCTCGACCCGTATTGGATGTCCAAATGTATCCCGACAACCCGTAATCCGTATCGTTCGCTATCTCAATCGCCTGTTCCTCGGATTCAAATTCGATGCAAGTAAGCACTGGACCGAAAATCTCTTCTTTGGCAATACGCATAGTATTATCGGCTTCAGTAAACAACGTTGGCGTAAGGTAGTTACCGTTCCCTAACTCCTTGATAGCTCGACCACCAACTGCTACTGTCGCTCCATCCTCTTTTGCAGCGTCCATATAGCTAAGCACTTTGTTGTAATGCGACTTATGAACTAGCGGCCCTACTTCTGTTTCTGGGTCTAACGGATGTCCTACCTGAATATTTTCCACACGTGCCTTTAACGCTTCGATAAATTTAGGTTTGATTCCTTTTTGAATTAGCAATCGACTGGAGCTTGTGCAGCGCTGCCCATTGAGGCTGTATATCATGAAAACCACTGCATCCAGTGCACGTTCAAAGTCCGCATCATTAAACACGATCACTGGGTTTTTACCGCCTAGTTCAAAGTGAACACGTTTTAATGTAGGCGCGCCTTGCGCTTGGATCATGGAACCAGTGACTGTCTCACCAACAAACGCGACTGCTTTTATGGCTTTGTGCTCGGTCAGCGCTTTGCCAGCAACTTCACCGAAACCATTCACCATGTTCCACACTCCGGCCGGCAACCCCGCTTCTTCGGCACACTCTGCAAGAATGGCTGCCGTCAAAGGACTAAACTCGGCTGGCTTATGCACAACGGTACAGCCCGCGGCTAACGCTGGTGCAATCTTCCAAGTAGAAAGCATAAACGGAGTATTCCAAGGCGTAATCACGCCCACTGGCCCAATTGGTGTCCTAACGGTATAGTTTGTATGGTCATCTTGGTGAAGTGATAGACCGTTTTTAGCTTCCGGTGATTTGTCAGCAAAGAAACGGAAATTGGCAGCACCACGAATCGCAGCTTGTTTCATAAATCGTAATGGCTGCCCACAATCCATAGATTCAACAAGCGCAATTTCTTCAGCACGCTCTTCTATTTTATCCGCTAAACAATGAAGTATCTTCTTACGTTGAGCACCAGGTAAATCGGCCCACTCAGTAAACGCTTTCTGTGCTGCTAAACACGCTTGATTTACATCTTCTTCAGAGCCTTTAACCACCAACCCCAAGGGTTCGTTGTTCGTTGGCGAGAGATTCTCAAATGTTTCCCCTTCGCTTCCAAGTGTCCATTCGCCGCCAATATAGTGACCTAAAGTGCGTTCCCTGTATTTAGTGAGATATTGTTCTGCTTTAGTCAAATTTAAGTCGAGTTGTTGAGCCATGATGTAATTCCTTTATCCTTTTGAATTTATCGTTGTTCGTAGAATGCCTGCTCAGATAACACTGGGTTTTCAAGCGTACCCACCTCTGCGATTTCGCACGTCACTACATCACCCGGTTGAATGTCTTTCAGACCTTTAGGTGTGCCCGTCGCAATTAGGTCTCCGGGTTTAAGAGTCATAAATTGGCTTAGATATTCAATAAGAAATGGAATGTCGAAAATCATATCCGCCGTCGTACCTTGCTGAGTGACTTCACCATTAACACGAGTTTCCAACGTCAGGTTGTTGATATCTCCAATATCATCAATATCCACTATCCAAGGTCCAATCGGACAAAGAGAGTCTCGGCTTTTTACTCGTAGATTTGGACGGTAGTAATTCTCTAAATAGTCACGGATGGCGTAGTCGTTACATACCGTCAAACCCGAGACGTATTGCATTGCATCTTGACGCTTCACGTTTCGTGCTTCCTTGCCAATCACAGCAACAAGCTCACATTCATAATGCATAAACTCGATATCATCAGGGCGGTAAGAAGGTTGACCGTGTGCTGTTAGTGTATTTTGACCTTTAAGGAAAACCAGTGGCTCTTTAGGTGGTTCAAAAGCAAGCTCTGAAGCGTGATCGGCATAATTAAGACCCAGCGCAAAAATGGTTCCTGGGTTCTCTATTGGTACCAGCCACTTAAACGTATCCTTTGCTATTTTTTCACCAGATTGCTTCGTTACAGATAAATCATCATTCACCGTTACGTTTAGCGTTTGCCCTTGATAATCTATTCTTGCCCGTCTCATTTACTCACCTCCTGTAACAATATTTTCAAGGCGAAGTACATCACCTAAGCTTGAATTCACTTGGTCATAAGGTTGCAACTCCACGCGCTCACCAGCAAATCCAACAGCAATTACGTCTCCTTTTTCTAAGGTCATGATGTGGGAAATTTTGCTGATAAGTGTCTCAATCGAACGGTGTTGACGACTTATTGGAAAGTAACGTTTAACAGAGCCGTTCACAGACGTCGTCAGCTCAAGCTCTCTAAGGTTCGGTATGTCAGAAGCTGATACTGGCGCAGACAAGGTTGCGGAATTGTCTAAACATTTTCCTTTAATATCTGGGCGGTAGTAGCTTTTCTCTGGGAGGGAAAAGTCATGCAGCAACGCGAAGCCGCCAATATACTCTTCGGCATTTTGCACGGCGACTCGACAGCATTGCTGCCCGATAATAACCGCAAGACTCGCTCCAACAACCAACGCTTTATCTTGATGTGGCCAATCAATGGGACTATTGTCATTATTCCAAGTATTGTGGGGTTTGAAGTACAATACTGGTTCAGTGGGTAGAGCCTTATAGGGTGCTTGTTCAAACTCAATCGTCATCTTATCCAATTGCTGTTGGTCATTGAGAGCCACACACACCACTTTTCCTTGTAGTTTTGTTTTCATCATATTTCCTGCTTAATAAACGTTATCAATGACTGGCGTTTCAATGTCATCTACATGGTTAAGCTTGTAAGCAAGTTGTTCCGCACCAAGTCGAAGCAACAACGTATCAACACCAGCACCTATGAACTTAACGCCTCTCGCTGCATATTCGCGTGCTTGCTGAGGGTTTAATGACAGTATCCCCGTTGCTTTACCGGCGTGTTGAATGACCTCTATCGCGTGGTCAATTGCTGCAACAACTTCTGGGTGAGACGGGTTACCGATATGCCCCATTGAGCCCGACAAGTCCGAAGGTCCGATAAATATGCCGTCAATACCTTCCACCGCTGCAATTGCTTCAATATTGTCGATAGCTTGCTTGGTTTCGACTTGCACCAAAATACAGATCTGCTCATTCGCTCGGTGTAGATATTGAGGAACTCTATTCCACTGGGACGCTCTTGCTAGAGCACTGCCAATACCACGGTGACCAAGTGGCGGATAAAGTGCTGACTTAACCACTTGCTCGGCTTCGTTTGCATCATTAACCATCGGTACTAAAACCGTTTGTGCGCCAATATCGAGCAACCTTTTGATTAGTGTTGGATTACTGTCTTCAGCTCTGACAATTGGTGAAGCACTGTGAGCCGCCAGAGCTTGTAGGTGATGCTTAATACCCGTTAGATCAAACGAAGCATGCTCACCATCAATGAGTACCCAATCGAACCCAGCGCTTCCACAGATCTCTGCACAACTCGTGTCAGGTAACCCCAACCATAACCCCCACAATGGATCATGGCCTTTTAAAGATTGTTTAAATTTGTTTTCAAGCATCTCAATTATCCTTAAACAAATTTGACCGAGATTCCGCCTAATGGACCAAAGTCCGCGTGAATCGTATCTCCCTCATTCACTGCTACGGGACGAGTGAAAGAACCCGCTAAAATGACCTGTCCAGGCTCTAATGAAACACCATGCGGTGCAAAGCGTTTGCATACCCAACATATACCATTCGCAGGATGCCCTAATACGCCAGCTGCCAACCCGGTTTCTTCAATTTGTCCGTTGAGGTAAAGCATGGCGCCTGCCCAACGAAGGTCTAATTCTGTAGGTTTAATTGGCCTTCCACCGATAATGATTCCTCCGTTAGCCGCGTTATCCGCGATTGTGTCGTAAACTTTTCGCGTATAACCAGTTTCGGGATCAGTTCGGTGACAACGAGCAGCTATCAGCTCCAATGCTGGAACCACATAGTCGGTAGCATTAAGCACATCAAAAATAGTGACATTGTCACCTTCGAGTTTTTCTTTTAGTACGAAGGCAAGCTCAACCTCAATACGAGGATCGAGAAAGTCGCCAACAGGTATCTGTGAGCCGTCTGAAAAAAACATGTCGTCGAGCAGTACGCCATAATCCGGTTGATCAATGCTGACTGCCATTTGCATCGCTCGAGACGTAAGGCCAATTTTGTAACCTTTGACTTTTGCACCCTCTCTTTTCTTCCTATCTACCCATCGACTTTGAATTTTGTATGCGTCTTCCATCGACATTTCTGGGTAATCAAGCGTAAGAGCGGTAATTTGCTCTCTATTCTTCTCTGCTTTATAAAGGCGTTCCGCAGCTACTTGAATTTGCTCTTCTGTTAACATTCGACTTCCTTTCGTTTCAGTACTGACTTCTATTTCGACCTTTTAATTATCAACTGGCCTTTGCAAACCGAGCGACACACTCGCCGATTTAATTAATATGTTAAGTACTTTAGTTAATATATTAAATAAAGTCCAGAAACCCAAACGCACCACATAAGACACTGATATTTATATATTATTTTATATATTCTCGTTTTATAGACCATGAGACTGTAATCCATTTACATTGTAAAATTGATTAACATCACACTATTGTGCCAACAGAAGAGGTGAAATGAGGTTTTTATCACTTAGTTCTTTTTACAAACCTGTGATTAATTTTTGATTCATTGATCTAGTTAACATATTAAGCATTTTGCCTACATTTAATTAACACAACAGATTCGCATTCTGATAAAAGTAGTTAATATATTAAGTATTCAAACAACGACTCACTAAGTGGGCAATGCTCAAGCAGGAACAGAGCAATAAATAAACCGTGAAACGAAAGGAAATACGTTATGCGAGTAAACAAAGTCGCCACCATTACTAGTACTGCTCTACTTTTATTAAGTTCTTTCTCTGTACACGCAGAACCAGAAAAAATAATTAAAATAAGCACTTGGGGCTCCCCAAACCATGGTATCAACAAAGTGGTTTGGCCAACTTGGGGTCAATGGATCGAAGAAGCTACAGATGGTCGGGTTGGTATTAAAATCGAGTATGATCTTGCACCACCTCAAACACAGATAGATGTAGTTACTGATGGTATCGGTGATGTAACTTGGATCTTCCATGGACATAAAGCAGGTCGTTTTCAGTTAACTCAACTTCCTGAAATTCCGACTTTTTCTGAAGGTACTAGCTCAGAGTTAATGTCTCAGGCTTATTGGCGTACATACGAGAAGTATCTGAAAAAAGGTCGTGAACATCGTGGCGTTGAAGTAATGGCGCTAAGCGTACATGGACCTGGACAACTCATCACCAAAAATCCAGTCAAATCACTAGAGTCTCTCCAAGGCAAAAAGATTCGTGTCGGCGGTGGTGTTATTTCATCCGTTGCTAAAGATATGAAGGTAACACCTGTCTTTATCCCCACCACCAAAGTCTACGAGTCGATCTCGCAAGGTGTCGTCGAGGGCGCTTATCAACCTGTAGAAGCATTGAGCTCGTTCCGACTAGCAGAAGTCGCAGATAACACTTTAGTGATTCCTGGTGGTCTGTACCGCGGTAGTTTTGCAATCGTCATGAATCTCGACACGTTGCATGACCTATCTAAAGAGGACCAAGAAGCAATTAAGAATGTATCGGGTGAGAAGCTATCGCGCTTATTTGGCAAAATGTGGGATGACGTGGACAATTCCGCTTATACCACTGCTTTGGAAGGCGGCCATACTTTCACTCCAGCCTCCCCAGAAATGATCGCTGAACTCAAGAAATCGAGTGAGCCATTAGTTTCCAACTGGTACAAGGTTGCGGAGAAACGCAAAGTTGATGGCCACGCGGCTTACGACTACTTCTATCAACAACTTGAACAAGGATTGTAGTAATTATGAATGGTTTTAGTATTGCTAAGACCATACAGCGAGGGCTTGAAGCTCTCGCTGCCATCAGCTTACTGCTCATGATGTTGATTACGTTTGTTGATGTGACTGGTCGATATTTCTTTAACGCTCCTGTGATGGGTTCGACTGAGCTTATTGAAGTATTGCTCGCAGTTATGGTTTTTATGGCGTTTCCTCTTGTCTCTTGGAATGAAGAGAATATTTGTGTCGACCTTCTGGATAACTACTTTCCTGAAAAATGGATAGGCCTAAGACAGGTGGTGATCAACCTCATTTGCTCATGTTCTTTAATACTTGTAGCCATGATGAACTGGAAGTTAGCCGGTCGCTCGTTGGATTACGAAGAAGTAACAGAAATACTCGAGATGCCACTGGGATACGTCACGTATTTGATATCGATTACTGGCTTTGTAGGCGGTGCATTAACAGGCCTTAACGCATTGCTTTATGCCAAGGGTCTATTTAATAGTAAACCAGCAAAAAATACGATAAACACAACGAGCAAGGAGGCTTAAATGATAGAGTCCATTATTGGCTTTACAGCCCTTATCATCATGGTATTTCTTCGCTTGCCACTTGCTTTTGCAATGGGAGTTGTTGGCTTTATTGGCTTTTGGTACATCAACGATTACAACTGGAACGCGGCAATGTCGATGGCAGCTAGACGCATTATCGACACCGGACAAGATTACAGTCTTTCCGTCATACCACTATTTATCTTGATGGGTAACTTTGTCACCAAAGCAGGGCTATCCAATGAACTATACCGAGCGTGCAATGCGTTTGTCGGCCACAAAAAAGGTGGCTTATCCATGTCGACCATTTTGGCTTGTGGTGGGTTTTCAGCGATTTGCGGCTCAAGCTTAGCGACGTCTGCCACCATGTCTAAAGTCGCCATGCCGCCAATGAGAAAATATGGATATTCAGACGGTTTGGCCGCGGCCTCGATTGCTGCTGGCGGAACACTCGGAATTTTGATTCCTCCAAGCGTCATGCTCGTTATCTACGGTCTATTAACCGAGAGCAGTATACGAGAGTTATTTGCCGCAGGCTTCCTACCAGGCCTACTTGGTATTGGTCTTTATCTCGCAGCCGTTCAATGGGTAGTCTTTCGATCGCCAGACAGCGCGCCTCCCGGAGAACGCGTTAACTGGAAAGGACGATTTGTTGCCTTAAAAGGGATTCTATCGACACTACTTCTTTTTGTATTAGTCATGGGAGGCATATACGTCGGTGCGTTCACGCCAACTGAAGCTGCTGGTATTGGTGCTACTGGAGCGTTTGCCCTTGCTGCGTGTCGTCGTAAACTGAATTATCAGGTCATGCGAGATATTCTTGTCGACACAGCAAAAACTTCTGCCTCTTTGTTCGCCGTGGTCATCTGTGCGCTGATTCTATCCAATTTCATCAACCGAGCCGGTTTACCTACCGCATTGGTTGAAATGATTCAAGCAGCCAACGTTACACCGATGATGGCGTTGGGGCTGATTCTATTGATATACATTATCTTGGGTTGCGTATTTGAAAGTATGTCAATGATGCTACTTACCGTACCAATCTTCTTCCCTGTAGTGGTAGAACTTGGTTTTGACCCTATCTGGTTTGGCATTGTGGTCGTTGTCGTAACAGAGATCAGCTTAATCACACCACCAGTCGGGCTAAATGTTTTTGTGCTGTCTGGGATTATTAAGGACATCAATACCGGGACCATCTTTAAAGGGGTGTTTCCTTTTTGGGTAGCCGACATGGTTCGCTTAGCAGTTATTGTTTTGGTTCCGGCAATTGTTCTGTTTTTACCTAACATGTTGTATTAACTATGAAAGAGCTTTCCGTAGAGGAAAGCTCTTTTTCGTTTAGAGCAATGTATCTACATGTATTAGCTGACAAATAACTCACCATATATCAATAGGATGACTTCGCCTCGTTTCTGATATATGGTTTATTACGAGTAAGGAAATTATGAAGGTTAACTTAGTGACTAAATACGAAGATTCTCTCCCGCTACAACTTATTCGGGCCAGAGACATCGCAATGGAATACTTTCGCCCAGTTTTAGCCAGCAATGACATAACGGAACAGCAATGGCGTGTCATGCGTGTATTGGATACGAAAGGGGAAATTGACTTTACTACACTCTCCCGCGAATCTTGTATTCTAAGCCCAAGTCTGACTGGCATCATTAATAGGCTAGAGAAGCTTGGTTACGTTGAAAAGAAAAAATGCGAACATGACGGTCGTAAATCATACATCCATTTGACCAATAAAGCCGTTGCGCTGGTTGAGACGCTTCGACCTCGCATCGAAGAGCAATATGTATCACTTAAACAACGGATGGGTGAAGAGAAGTACTCACAACTTTCCAATTTGCTCAACGAACTTATTGATAGCAAGCACTAAAACACCCGCTTAGGCGGGTGTTTTCAAGTTTAGAACTCTAACTATGGCAATTAAGCCACTTCCGCTACTTTGACGTCAGCTTGCAGATGTTTAAATTGGCGGTCGAAGTACATGAGTGCGTCCTTATCCTGAGTCGTAATTGCTTCAACCTCTAAGAACAGCACTGTATGCGTACCCATTTCTTTCATATCACTAATACGCCCTTCCAGTGTCGTTAATGCTCCTTTTAACACTGGAACTTGATATTGATTTAGGTTCCACCCTTCTAAAGCAAAACGCTCTTCCATTTCCAATCCAGTCATCCCAGCGAAGTGCATGGACATTTCTTGGTGTTCACTCGCACATGTATTCACACACATACGACCATTTGCTTTGAAGATCTCATTTGACGCACTCGAGCGATTGACGCAGACCAATACAGTTGCCGGTGAATCAGTCACCGAGCAAACTGCTGTCGCGGTAATGCCAACGGTTCCAGCCTCTCCGCCGGTAGTGACAATGTTGACCGCCGCAGCCAACTTAGACATAGCATTACGAAATTCTTGTTGTAGAGACATGGTATCTTCCTTATTTGATGACTTTAAATTGGTGCATTTATTAGCACTCCTTGTTATGTATCGTCATTGTGGAGCACCTTGCTCGTACCGAACATAGACGGTTCACGCAATCGCTTGCACTTTTCGCAGTCCAGTGATTATAAAACTGCATAGAATTGACAATATTTCGAATATTCACTCTCGATAATTCTATTAAGCTCTGTTACCTTTACGCCATTAAATCGAGTGCTTTTAATTGATTAGACGGAACTATGCCTTCTCCACAAACCATCAGAAAAATCGTAGAAATTGGCGACACACTTCATCGAAGTGGTTGTGCTCCATATAAAGTGGAAAAGTACGCGCAATACTATGCTCAAAAGCACGGACTTGATGTAATGGTTCAAGCAACACCTACCGCTATCAACTATCAGTTTCCGGACAAAAACAATACGGTAGTAATGAAGCGTTTAAAGCCAGCATCCATTAACCTCAGTTTGCTCGCTAATACTATTATCCGTATCAACCAACCAAGTAACGAAGCGCTTCCTGAGCCCGTTGGTTACCCTAAATGGGTGGTTGCCCTAGCCAATATGGGGATTCCACCAGCCTATCTTATGCTGGTAGGAAGCACGCTTGAAGCGATTGGCTTCTCCATCTTATTGGGTTTGATGGTTTGGATATGCCAACTTATTTATAAAGGTCGCAACTCCATTGCTGTTGAGTTTGTGTCTGCGTTATTGACAGGCGTGTTGGTTGCCTTCATTGCAAGTACAGGTGCGGCCATTCCTATTTGGGCGTTATGTATTGCGTCGGTGGTACTATTTGTGCCCGGTCTATCTATTGCTAACTCTTTAGAGTGTTTGGCGTTCAATGATCTCGTTTCAGGTACTGCCCTTTTAGGACAGAGTGCCCTTACCCTCATCAAACTGTTCATTGGCGTGATAATGGGCTTGAATATTGGTGAAGCTTTATGGGGTCAAACAGAATCACTCTCTTATACCAATGAGGTGCCACTCTGGCTTCATTGCTTTGGATTACTGCTTATCTCTACCTCAATCGGTGTGATTTTCAACGCTAGACCTAAGGATATTTTGTTGGGTCTTCCCGTTGCTGTATTAGGTATGTGGGGGCCATTTTATTTAGGCTTTGATAGCGGCTGGATCGTCGGTACTTGGGTCACCACTGTATTGATAACGTTATACGGTACATGGGTAGCGAAACGCTTGGATCTAACAGGCTCAATTTATATTGTTCAAGGCATTATTATTCTTGTTCCTGGTAGCCGCGTTCTCGTTAGTGCAAGTCAATCAGTGTTTGAACAATCGATTCTTCCGATACCAAACATCGGTTTATCCGCATTATTTATGTTCTCTGCTATCGTAGCCGGACAAATAACCGCATATTCGATCTACTCACCAAAGATTGAGCGATAAAATACTTAATAAGAAGATTATTTTATAGAACTCTAATGGGATTCATAATAATAGAATTGTTTGCAAAATCTTTACAAAACTATTAATTCACTAATCGAAATAATGTTTTATATCAAAGAGTTATACCAGAAACCCTTGTATTGACTTAGATCATAAAAATAAGCTCGTTTGTTTGAAATGTCATGTAATTGACACTTAAAAACGAGCTGAACTTCAAATATTCAGCAACTTTCCAAGTAACTATCTTTGACTTAAGTAAGAACTACCTTATATTCATGACTGGCTAGAAAAATAGTTCCATTGTTTACAAAAGGCATTCGTTGAATTCTCGGAATTCCCCCGACGCGTTGTACGCAATAGCAATTTACTTTTCCACGCTATAGCTGCCGGATTTGGCAAACAAGAAACAAAAGATAGTAAAATTTAGGATATAGATATGTCTAACACAGTTACTGGTACAGTTAAGTGGTTCAACGAAACTAAAGGCTTTGGCTTCATTCAACAAGAAAATGGTCCTGACGTGTTCGCTCACTTCAGCAACATCAAAGCGGACGGTTTCCGTACTCTAGCTGAAGGTCAAAAAGTGGCATTCAAAGTGACACAAGGCCAAAAAGGTCCTCAAGCTGAAGAGATTACTTTGGTATAACTGCCAGTAAGCAATACCTTTGATAAATAGCCAGCTAAGCTGGCTATTTTTATATCACTTGAAGCACATTCTCTCTATTGTTTATACCCTTTTGCGCCCATAAGCGTACTATAGACATCACTATTCTACGAATTAGACACTCCCATGGCACTAAAACCAACCATATATAAGTTTCGCGTAGCGTTAACGGATATGAATCGAGATTATTATGACTCTTTTAATCTGACCGTAGCACTGCACCCTTCTGAAAACCATCAACGTATGATGGCAAGGCTCATGGCTTTTTGTCTCAATGCCTCTCCTGATCTGCAGTTCACAAAGGGACTATCGACGATTGAAGAGCCTGATATCTGGGAAAAATCTCTCGACGATCAAACCTTACTGTGGATTGATATCGGAGAGCCTGACGTTGAGCGCGTCAAAAAAGCGACACGTTTGGCTAAAAAGACCAAAGTTTACAGCTTCAACACTAAAAGCGACGTATGGTGGCAGCAAAACCAAGGTAAATTCGGTTACCTCGATGCCAGTGTTTATCGTTTCAATAATGACTCGATTGAAGCCCTCTCTTCGCTAGTCACTCGCACAATGGATCTCTCAGTCATGATTACCGGAACCTCATTATTTGTTGACGCAGAGACTGGATCAGCAGAAGTGACGATTGAGGAGTTGCAAGACAAATGATCGAATTGAGGGAAGCGCTCAACAGTATTAAGGTTAATCAAATTCAACTTGTCAATGTTCAGTCTGAAGCACTGGATAATTTGTGTGAACGAGAAAACTTGCTGTATGCAACAGCTCAAGAGAACAAGCCAGAATCTAGCCCAACTCACCTGCTTCTTGGCCTTTTCACTAAGTTAAACGTTGAAGCTCTTTCCTCAGTTGAATCTCATATAGAGCAAATCTCTGAAATGAAATCCATATTCGATCAACAGCTTGAAGAGAAACATGCTAAGGCTTTTCGGCTACCGGTGCTGGAAGAGTTGCAACTCGTCACGCATATATGGCTATATATTCAAGGCTATCTTGGTATGGATTATAGTTTGGCCAATGACCACGCAACACAAACCAGTAACGCAATCAGTGGATTGCTCGATCAAAGCGCTGATGCTCTACGTACCGACTTTAACCAAAGCTATTATCTTGGTTTTCGAGAATTTGAAGCAAACAAACCACCGTCTTCTGGATGGAAACGGTGGTTTGAGAAATGGTTCAACTAGCGAGCTGAATCAGCTCTTTAGTGGCGATTAAAGATTGGCGTGAGGTCCGAATACCTCGTAGTGAATTCTGTCTCGCTCAACGCCAATCGATTCAAGTTGCTTCACAACATGGTCCATAAAGACTACTGGGCCGCAGGTATAGAAGTGCCCAAAGTTCGTTGGAAGAGAATCTTTGATTTGTGCTAGATCCATTAAACCTGTGCTCGAATTATTGATACCCTCTGCATTAAGTGGTTCACGATACCACACTCTATGGTTCCAACCTTTTGCTGATACGATGGTATCTACCTCATCAATGAAAGAATGTTGCTGTTCGTTTTCACAGGCATGCAAATAGGTAACAGGATCGGACTTGCCATCCTTTGCCAACTGTTGAAGCATTGCTTGCATTGGCGTACAGCCAACACCTGCAGAAATCAGAACGACCGGCTTATTAACTTCTTTGTAGAAGAAGTCCCCTGCAGGAGGCAGTATTTCGATCACCGCACCCACTTCCACTTCATCATGCAAATAGTGAGATACCAAACCTAACTGGTCGCTGTTATTACCTTCCTTCTTGACAGAAATTCGGTAATTTTCACCATTTGGAGCTTGGGAAAGTGAATACTGGCGAATTTCTACATTCTCACCTTTTGAAGGTGTGACCTGTACACCTAGGTACTGCCCTACTTCATAATCAAGGACTTTGCCGCCATCTTCTGGAGTAAAGACAAAACTCATAACCAACTCAGATTCAGGCTTTTTATCAGTTACCACAAATCGGCGAGTACCGCGCCATCCACCGGTCGCCTTTTCACGCAACTGGTATAGCTCTTCCTCACGATCAATAAAGATTTGCGCTAAGAATAGGTAAGCTTCAGTCCAAGCTTCTTCAACTTCTTTGGTAAACGCATCTGGCGCCAGCTCTCTTAAGGTCTCAATGAGGTGGTGACCAACGATTTGATAGTGTTCTGCTTTGATATTAAAACTAGTATGTTTGTGCGCGATACGTTCAACGGCTGTAGTAAGCGCCGCTAAGTTTTCAATATTTTTAGCATACGCTGCAACAGCTTCGAATAGAGCAACACTTTGACGCCCTGTCTTTTGGTGCGTCATATTGAAGATGTCCTTCAGCTCAGGGTTGTGAGAGAACATTCTTTGATAGAAATGCTGAGTTAAAGCAGGGCCTGCAGACTCAAGTAATGGAATTGTGCTCTTGATGATTTCGATATGGTTGTTATTTAGCATATACGCTCCCTAGAAGGCTTAGACTTTTACAGTACGAACTTCGACTGTCTCATATTGTTTTTTTATAGTTTTAGTTGTATCCCTTGAGATATTTCTCTCGGGTATAGTGCGAGTTGAGAATCACACTTATTTGTTTTTCAACGAATACCTACAAAGCACAGAGCGTGCCAATTTTGAAATCCTTAAAAACTCTCACTTATTCAAGAGTTAACTATTAAATATCAGTCAAAATGACTGCTTTAATTTAGGTCAATATGACTCTATAATGCCTAGCATACTCATTACCATAAGTTGTAATCTCCTATGCAAGACATTTCCCCTTCCAACTTAATGGAGCTGACTATTGGCCTAGCCAGCAGCAATAACGACCAAGAACGCTTCGATTCGCTTATCAATACCATCAGAAAAACCATCATGTGTGACTGTGTTGCCTTGTTATCACTTCAAGGTGATACGCTTGTTCCTCTCGCGATGCAGGGCTTAGGCCGCGATACTCTAGGGCGCAGGTTCGTTATTAGTGAACATCCAAGATTCGCTCAGATTTGCGCATCCACATCTCCGGTTATCTTTGACGCCGATTCTGAGTTGCCTGACCCATTTGACGGCTTGCTCATTGACCACCATGGCGATCTTCCAATGCACTCTTGTATGGGTTTGCCTTTGATTTTTGGCGACAAGATGTTGGGAGCCCTCACCCTCGATAGCCTAGGGACTAATGCTTTTGACCACATTCCAACGCGCAGCCTAGAAGTATTGTCTGCCATTGCTGCATCCACATTAAAAATGGCACTAACTTTTTCTCAGTTGGAATACCAAGCCAAACAATCCAAACAGCTGCTTGAAGAACTCAACGTCGAAGCTTGGGAACGAGATGGCAGCGATATGATCGGTGATAGCGAGTTAATGCGCGTGTTGAAATCCGATATCGAAATTGTCGCGCCATCAGATTTTAATATCTTAATTCATGGTGAGACCGGTGTTGGTAAAGAGTTGGTGGCACGTAATCTACATTACCAATCAACTCGCCGACAGAATCCGTTAGTCTATGTTAACTGTGCGGCAATTCCTGAAAACCTCATCGAGAGTGAGTTATTTGGTCATGTAAAAGGGGCGTTCACGGGTGCAGATAAAAATCGCATGGGTAAGTTTGCGCTAGCCGATGGCGGGACACTATTTTTGGATGAAATTGGCGAGCTCCCACTTGCAGCACAGAGTAAGCTTTTACGAGCATTACAGAATAACGAAATACAACCCGTTGGTAAGGATGAGATTCAAAAGATCAATGTTAGAGTCCTCGCCGCAACCAACCGTGAACTCAAGGAAGAAGTTGAACAAGGTAAGTTCCGCGCAGACCTTTATCACCGACTCAGTGTTTACCCAATTTCTGTACCGCCATTGCGTGAAAGAAACGGCGATATAGAGTTACTGGCAGGCTTCTTTCTGGAGCAAGCTCGACGTAAGCTTGGCATTAACCAAATCAAGCTAAGTCCAAATGTCGTATCTCATTTGAACCGCTATTCATGGCCCGGTAATGTTCGAGAGTTAGAACATGTTATTAACCGAGCAGCTCTGAAAGCGAAAGCAAGGCTGTTTGATAAGAAGGTGGTCACCGTAAGCATTGACGACTGTGGTCATTTTGACGATGAAAGCCGCATCACTCCGACCAAGCAAAGTAAAACAAGCGCTCCAATGATTGACCACTCGAAAGGCATTCGAGAGTCCACCGAAGAATATCAAAGAAGCTTGATATCCAATGCCTTAATTGAATGCGAGTATAACTGGGCTAAAGCAAGCAGAGTCCTTAAAACTGATCGAGCTAACTTGATTCGCTTATCGAAACGGTTGGGAATTAGTGTGACCAAAAGCCATACCCTTTCTCGCAGTTAATGTTAACCGTACCAGAATCGTAAATAAGATGTTAATATTCGACGGTATGTCTCGCATACCGTCATTATAATTTTCTAAAAACAACAAGACTGCTCAACAGGTTATTTATGAAGTTCATCCGTATTATTCTTGGTAAAATCATACTGCTATTAAATTTCGTTTTCTCTCCGCGTGGCGTTAAACGCACGCCTGAAGCACAGCAACAAGCCGATCAAAAAGCGCAAACTATGCAGCTCTATCAATTTGAAGCGTGTCCCTTTTGTGTGAAAGTACGTAGAGAAATGAAACGTCAATCAGTCAACATTGCATTGAAAGATGCTAAAAATGACTCAGTTGCGCGCGACGAACTGCTAGCGGGTGGCGGTAAAGTAAAAGTACCTTGTCTGAAGATCACTCAAGGTGGTGAAGAGAAATGGATGTATGAGTCTTCCGACATAGTTTCTTATCTGCAAAAAGAGTTTGCTTAGGCGTTATGCAAACCGTTATTTCACAGTACGTTTAGTAATTAAGGTAAGAATGTTCAGGACTTGAAGCGAGTTGTAAGTAGCTCCTCGCCTGCGAAGGGATGACGGTTGCTTCAGCTGCGGAGTCTAAAACTCTTTTTTATAACTTACCTAAAAAAGAGCTCATTATGAGCTCTTTTTTTGTTTCCTAATTGCCGCTACACGGCTTGTTGCAAGTTTTCAGCATATTTACCTTGCTGCGCCATTACAAAGAAATTATCAATCCAATGCAGTATTAACGCAGAGTCTTGTGCTTTGTTTATTTCAATAAACGCTTGGTCATAATGCTGAGGAGTTAGGAGATGCTTACGCTTCTCCACCAATTTTTCTGTGAAGCTGGAGCTAAACTCAGGATGTCCTTGGACTGTGAATATATGATTATCTTTCACAAGCATAAAGTTAGGACAAAAATCATTAGTAGCAATAACTTTCACACCGCCAGGAACAATAATCACTTGGTCTTGATGACTCACTAATAGTCGCGCAGAGTCTACAGACAGATTCATCCATTTCTTCTGAGCGGTAATTTGAACTTCATAGCTGCCAAGTCCCCACCCTTTTTCCGATTTTTGCACCTTGCCGCCGAGAGCTCTCGCAATAATCTGATGTCCAAAACAGATGCCTACTAGTGGACGTCGACGAGCTTCACAGCGCGTTATCCAGTCTATGAGTTTGAGAATCCAGGGATGATTATCGTAAGCATTGTGTACACTACCTGTGATTATAAACCCATGGCATTCATCATGATGAGGTAACTCTCCTTTTGTCGCATCGTAGTTCTGAAAAGTGAACTCATTGTTGACCTCATAGAGAGAGGCCTCAATCATGTCTGCATATTGACCATGGTCATCTGATAATGGCGAGTCCACATGGCCGCACGTTAATATCCCTATCTTCATTTATCACCTACTTCATTGTTGGCATTACAAATTCACTTTCTCTTTGCCCTTTAGGCCAGCGAGCAGTAACCGTCTTCATACGAGTATAGAAGCGCACGCCATCATTGCCATGAACATTGAGAGGTCCAAAGATTGAGCGCTTCCAACCACCAAAGCTATGAAATGCCATTGGCACTGGAATTGGCACGTTCACCCCTACCATACCGATTTCTACTTTTTCTGAGAAGTCGCGCGCGGTATCACCATCACGAGTGAAAATTGCAGTACCATTACCGAATTCGTGCTCATTAATAAGTTGCAGTGCTTCTTGATAATCTTTGGCACGTACTACCGACAAAACGGGACCAAAAATCTCTTCGTTATAAATCGTCATATCTGGAGTAACATTGTCAAATAACGTCCCGCCGACAAAGTAACCAGGAGCAGAGGTATTGATGCCACGCCCGTCCACTACAAGCGTTGCGCCTTGGTCAACACCACTCTGAATGTACTCCGTTACCTTGTTCATGTGAGGCTCACTCACCAATGGACCCATTTCGTTTTCAGGTGATACTCCCAGCCCTGGGCCTACGCGCAGTGCTTCCACTTTTTGTTTCAACTGTGCCACTAATCGATCGGCAGTTTCATCACCGACAGCAACCGCCACTGAGATAGCCATACAACGCTCTCCCGCCGCACCATAGGCCGCTCCCATAATGGCATTTGTCGCCCCTTCAAGGTCTGCATCTGGCATAACAACTAAGTGGTTCTTAGCACCGCCTAACGCTTGAACTCGTTTGCCATTTGCACTTCCTTTGCTGTAGATAGCTTCAGCGATCGGCGTTGAACCTACGAAACTCACGGCTGCAACGTCTGGTGACTCAAGAAGCGCATCAACCACTTCTTTATCACCTTGGACAACATTAAAAACACCATCAGGAAGACCTGCTTGTTTCAATAACTCAGCCAGCTTCAAAGACGCACTCGGATCTTTTTCAGATGGTTTAAGGATAAAGCTGTTTCCGCAGGCAAGCGCTACTGGGATCATCCATAGCGGTACCATCACAGGGAAGTTAAATGGTGTAATACCAACGCAGACACCAACTGGCTGCATTAAAGAATAGCTGTCTATCTCGCGTCCAACATTAAGTGAATGTTCACCTTTTAGCAGATGTGGGATACCACAAGAAAACTCAACCACTTCTAATCCACGTGTCAATTCTCCTAATGCATCACTGTGTACTTTGCCATGCTCGGTAGAAATTAACGTAGCAAGCTCATCCGCGTTCTCTTCAAGCAAAGCTTTGAATCTGAACATGACTCGAGCACGTTGCAGTGGTGGTGTTGCTTGCCAAGCTTCTTGCGCCTGTTTCGCGACAGCCACAGCTTCTAGCGCTTCACTAGCACTTGATAGCTGAACTTGCCCTCGCAACTCACCATTTGCTGGGTTAAACAAGTCTGCGTTTCTTCCGCTGTGGCTCTCTACCGTTCGGCCGTTGATAAAATTAGATACCAAAACTGACATAGTCTTATTCCTTGTAATCAATATTCTGCAAAACGTCTGCAATCAGAGTAAATAAATCGTCGATATGCTGCTTCTCAATAATCAGCGGCGGAGAAAGCGCGATGATGTCCCCAGTGACACGAATCAGTGCGCCCTTCTCGAAACACTTGGTAAAGACTTGGAACGCTCTAGATCCTGGCTTACCCGCAATTCCTTCTAACTCAATACCAGCAATCAAACCATAATTGCGAAGGTCTTTTACGTGAGGTAGCCCTTTCAAGCTATGGACCGCTTGCTCCCAATAATCTGAGAGCTCAGCCGCTCGTGTATAGAGATTCTCATTGCGATAAATATCTAGTGTCGCTAAACCAGCCGCTGCGGCTACTGGATGGCCGGAATAGGTGTAGCCATGGAACAACTCGATAGCTTGACTATCTGGAGCCACCATCGCTTGGTAAATTTCGTCGCTGACAAAAACGGCTCCCATAGGAATAGCACCATTAGTTAAGCCTTTAGCGGTAGTAATAATGTCAGGCTTGACGTCGAATTCTTGCGCTGCAAAAGGACTACCGATGCGACCAAATCCTGTAATAACCTCATCGAATATCAATAGAATGCCATGTTGGGTACAGATTTCACGAAGACGTTTCAGGTAACCTTTAGGAGGAAGAATTACCCCCGTAGATCCCGCAATCGGCTCAACAATAACCGCAGCAATGTTGCTCGCATCATGCAGAGTAACGATATTGTTTAGGCTTTCCGCCCAGCCGGGATCGTAATCAGGTAGCCCTTTGCTAAAGCCGCTATTTTCAATGCTCAATGTATGCGGAAGGTGGTCGACACCAGTTAACAGACTGCCAAACGTCTTGCGGTTATTAACAATTCCACCTACCGAAATACCACCAAACCCGACACCGTGATAACCACGCTCTCGACCAATTAGGCGCGTACGAGTCCCTTGTCCGATACATCTCTGATAAGCCAACGCAATTTTTAGTGCGGTATCAACAGATTCAGAACCTGAGTTAGTGAAAAATACGCGATTCAAACCTGATGGAGCGATTTCTGAGAGTGACTCAGCAAATTCAAATGGCAATGGATGACCCATTTGAAATGTTGGCGCAAAGTCTAGATTGTGAATCTGACTCGCCACCGCTTCACTGATTTCATGACGCCCGTGTCCTGCATTACAGCACCATAGACCTGCTGTACCGTCGAGTATCTTGCGTTTATCTTCTGACGTGTAGTACATCCCTTCAGCTGAAACTAACATGCGTGGCGCTGATTTAAACTGCGAGTTAGCAGTAAACGGCATCCAAAAAGCATCCATATTTCCTGAACTAGTTGTACCTTGCTTGTTTATACCTTGCATCGTGCACTCCAACTAAAAATACTGAACAGCATTGTTTCTTTTACTAAACACCGCTAAACACTCGAACCACAGTATGTAAATGCAATGTTATTAAATAATGAACAAAATTGACTATAGAACGTTTTATTTGCCTATTCAATGATTAAATTATAAACATTTGCTGGTTTTTTCTGTTTAGTGAGCTAGGATTGTGTTTAGTTTACTAATCACAAAGGGAAGAGTTGGAGATTTCGCCTAATGGAAACAGAAATAGGACCAAGGTTTAAAGCACTAAGAGAACGTGCAGGCTTATCACAGCGTGAGTTAGCCAAAAGAGCCGGCGTGACCAATGGATTCATTTCTCAGATTGAAAGTAACGCCGTAAGCCCGTCTGTCGCGTCGCTGAGTAAACTACTTAGCAAGATCCCTTCATCTATGGCGGAGTTTTTTGCGGTTGATGAACCAAAGCCTGATCAGTTTTTTTCACGCAAACAGCAACAACCAGAAATAGGCAGAGGAAAGATCAGCTATCGCCAGATAGGTCACTATCACGACGACAGGCAAATTGGCATGTTGAGAGAAACACTCGCTCCAGGTGCAGACACCGGAGATGAGATGCTCGCTCACGAAGGTCAAGAGTGCGGTGTTATTGTCCAAGGCGAGTTGGAGCTCACGGTCGACAGTGAAGTCGTCGTTCTACATGAAGGCGACAGCTATTATTTCGACAGTACACGTACTCACCGATTTAGAAATACTTCTGATATTGATTGCATCATTGTCAGTGCAAACTCACCAGCCAGTTTTTAAGGAAGAAGGTAAACAATATGGACACTATGACTTGGCATGATAAAGCCGAAGCGTTGAGTTTTCGTACTCAGGCTTTTATCAACGGACACTTTGTTGATTCAGTCTCCGGCGATACGTTTGAAATCATCAACCCAGCAACAGGTCACCTATTGGCGCATGTCGCCCGCTGCACAGATAAAGATGTTGAGCTTGCAGTAAATGCTGCTCGCCAAGCGTTTAAGAGCCGTGTCTGGTGTGGTCTACCACCGGCAGAGCGCAAAGCGATCCTACTTAACTACGCTAAGCTCATTGACGAACATAAAGAAGAGTTTGCCCTTCTCGAATCACTCGATATGGGTAAACCGATATCAGATGCAATGGGATATGACGCGCCGGCTACCGCGCGCTGCATTCAATGGAACGCAGAAGCCATAGACAAAGTCTATGATGAAGTAGCACCAGTAACAGAAGGAGCATTAGCACTTGTGACTCACGAGGCACTAGGTGTCGTTGCGGCAATCGTACCTTGGAACTTCCCTACTGTTATGGCGGCTTGGAAGATTGGGCCCGCATTAGCAACTGGTAATTCAGTTATTGTGAAGCCTTCTGAGAAATCACCTCTCACCGCTATTTTGCTCGCCGACTTGGCCAAACAAGCAGGTATTCCAGACGGAGTGTTTCAAGTGCTCCCTGGCTTTGGCCATGAGGCAGGACAAGCATTAGCGCTTCACAACGATGTCGATTGTATCACTTTTACTGGTTCAACCGCCGTAGGTAAAAAGCTGTTATCTTTCGCGGGTGAATCCAACCTAAAACGTGCATTTATGGAATGTGGCGGCAAGAGCCCCCACATTGTACATCACGACGTTAAAGATATAGAAAAAGCTGCTGCAACAGCCGCCTCTGCTATCTGTTACAACCAAGGGGAAGTGTGTACAGCAGGTTCGCGACTTCTGGTTCATTCCTCTATTAAAGATGAGTTTATTGAACTGGTTAAGAAATACATGGCGAATTGGCAGCCTGCCGATCCTCTTGAGAGTGATACTCGGGTCGGTGCGATAGTAGATGCTGCACAGTATGAGCGTGTATTAAGTTACATCGACATTGGTCAGACAGAAGGAGCAACACTAGCTTACGGTGGTAAGTCTGCAATGGGCAACACCGATGGTTTCTTTATTCAACCCGCTTTGTTTACTGATGTCACACCCAATATGCGCATCTATAAAGAAGAGATTTTTGGGCCCGTTCTATGTGTTACCAGTTTTGACTCGATTGATGAAGCGATCCAACTTGCTAACGATAGCGAATACGGGTTGGCGGCAGGTATTTGGACATCTGACATGTCAACAGCCATTAAATGCTCTCGTGCATTAAGAGCGGGAACGGTATTCGTGAACAACTGGGATGGCGGTGACATGACCATGCCGTTTGGTGGATACAAGCAAAGTGGTAACGGTCGTGATAAGTCGCTGCATGCTCTGCATAAATACACTGAAGTGAAATCGACGTGGATTGAATTAGACTAGAGTTCTCTTTCAACACAAGAAAAATAGCGAAGCTCATGCTTCGCTATTTTTTTATTCAAAGACTTTAGAAAGTTGGAGGTGTCGCCGCACTAATAAGCTCACATTCGACCTTTCCTTTATTACGAAAGCGATGTGGTTTGCGAGTTTCAAAGTAATACGAGTCACCTGCCTTTAATACTCTAGTATGGCTGCCAACCGTAATCTCAATTTCTCCTCGAATAATGACACCGCCCTCTTCTCCATCATGCTCGATGAAGTCAGTCCCCGTATCTGAGCCTGGCGGATAGATTTCTCTTAAGACTGCTAATTGGCGACCTTCTCGCTTTGCACCAACTAGCAACATTTTTATCTGTCCATCCCCTAAATCCGCCATCTGTTCTGCACTAAAGAAGATGTCATCTTTAGGCTCAACGTCGAGGGTGAAGAACTCTCCCATTGAGATTGGTATAGCATCGAGGATCTTTTTCAAAGAGCCAACGGAGGGGTTTACTAAGTTCTGTTCTATTTGAGAGATCATGGAGTTGGTGACACCACTTCGTTTAGCGAGTTCACGCTGTGACATCCCTCGCATGGTACGAATTGTTTTTAGTTGCTTACCTACATCCATGTCTTTCTCCCAAATTAGAACCGATTACTTAGCATCAACCACTTGCTGAACTATTGTTGACTCATTTTCATTTCAAGCAGCCTACGCTTTTCCGCCTTCGCCATCAACCACCACGCTATAAACGTGGCACAAGACACAGCTAATATGGTCAGTGTTGCTAATGCATTGATTTTAGGGCTAACACCTAAACGGACACTTGAGAATACCACCATAGGTAATGTTGTCGCACTCGGACCAGATACGAAGCTCGCAATCACTAAGTCATCTAATGACAAGGTAAACGCTAATAACCATCCCGCCAAAATAGCGGGTGCAATCGAAGGCAGCGTTATCTGTAAGAACACTTTCCAAGGTGGTGCGCCCAAGTCCATAGCAGCTTCTTCGATAGAGCGATCGACTTCTTGAAGTCGAGAACTCACTACTACAGTGACATAAGCCGTACAGAAAGTTACATGGGCAATCCAAATGGTCATCATGCCTCGCTGGCTAAACAGGTCAAACACTTGTCCCATCGCAATGAATAACAATAGTAGAGAAAGACCTGTAATAACCTCTGGCATAACCAAGGGCGCCGTGATCATAAAGGCAAACCCAGTTTCCCCTTTAAATTTCCCAAAGCGATTCAATACAAATGCAGCAATAGTACCTAAAACAACAGCTGCGCTGGCTGATAAAAAGCCTATCATCAGACTCAGCTTCACACCGCCCATGAGCAAATCATCTTCTAATAGCTCAAAATACCATTTAAACGAAAAACCGGACCATACCGTAACCAATCGGTTTTCGTTAAATGAGTAAACAATCAGAATCAGAATTGGCAGATAAAGAAAGGTAAAACCCGCCGCCAAAATACACCACTTCAGTTTACTGTTATAGACCGGAATGTCGTTCATGCTTGCGCCTCCAGTTCACGTTTTTGATAACGATGGAACCATAAGATAGGCAACATCAAAATAAGCAACATTACGATAGCTACCGCCGAAGCGACTGGCCAATCTCGGTTGTTAAAGAACTCTTGCCACAAGACTTTACCAATCAATACTGTATCAGGCCCGCCAAGTAGTTCCGGAATAACAAACTCACCCACAGCAGGGATGAACACTAACATCGACCCTGCGATAATACCGGCACGTGTCAATGGTACGAGAACCGTGAATAGTGTCGTTACTGGTTTCGCCCCGAGATCACTTGCCGCTTCCAGTAAGGAGTAATCCACTCGCATCAATGCGGTATAAAGAGGCAAAACCATAAAGGGTAAGTAGGTATAGATAATACCAATATAAACTGCAGTATCTGTGTGTAATATCTTGAGCGGTTCCTCAATAACACCGAAGGTCATCAACATATTGTTCAGAAGGCCGTTATTCTTGAGGATTCCTATCCAAGCATAAACACGAATCAAAAAGCTGGTCCACGATGGCAATATGATCAGCATTAATAACACATTTCGAGTTGACGGCTTCGAATGAACAATAGCCCAGGCAATCGGAAAACCAATCACTAAGCAGAGTAATGTAGAGATAAGTGCAATACGAATCGACTGTAAATACGACGAAGCGTATAAGTCATCTTCTATCAGATATTGATAGTTGCCGACGTTGAGTAATAGCTGCAACTGCTGCTCAGCATAACTAAGCAATTCAGAATAAGGTGGAATCGATATTTGAGCTTCAGCAAAACTGATTTTGAATACGATTAGAAACGGCAATAGAAAGAACAGCAGTAACCATCCGTAGGGAACAGCAAGCAATAAGCACTTTGGCGTGGGAACAATACGCCAAATATTGAGTTTGGCTTGTTTCTTCATAGTTTCAGTACCACGCAGCTTTCCATGTCCCAGCAAAGATTGACTCTTTGCTCCCACGTTGGCATACCTTTCCTCACACGGCTCGTATTTTGTAGCGTTGCAGTGACCAACTTGCCGGAATCTAAACGAACATGGTAAATGGATTGGTTGCCCATATAGGCGATATCTTCCACCACCCCACTACAAGAATTACTAGAGTGATGGGTATGGTCACATAGCGTCATTTTTTCTGGTCGAACAGCTATCATCAAAGGGATACCCGGAGCACCTGAAATACCATGATTAATAGTAATCACATTCGATAGGTCTGGGGTTCGAACCGTCGATTTATCGCTAAGATTGGTTTCTAGAACACCCTCAAAAATATTGACCGAGCCGATGAATTTCGCGGCAAACTTCGAGTTCGGATGCTCGTAAATAGCTTCTGGAGAACCAATTTGCACAAACTGGCCTTTGTTCATAATGGCGATACGTGTTGCCATGGTCATCGCTTCTTCTTGGTCATGCGTGACCATCACACAGGTAACACCCACACTTTCCAGTATGTCGACCACCTCAAGCTGCATTTTTTCGCGTAAGTTTTTATCCAGTGCACCCATTGGCTCGTCTAGCAAAAGTAGCTTTGGTTTTTTAGCTAGGCTTCTGGCGAGTGCAACACGTTGTTTTTGACCGCCAGATAATTGGTGCGGTTTACGCTTCGCGAAATCTGTCATTCTGACCAGCTCAAGCATATGCTTAACGGTACTAGCAATTTCTTGGCTTGGCATACCGTCTTGCTTTAACCCAAACGCAATGTTCTTTTCTACGGTCATGTGAGGAAACAGTGCATAGGACTGAAACATCATATTGACAGGTCGTTTGTATGGAGGGATATCGGCAAGATCTTCACCATCAAGAATAATCTGTCCTGCGCTTGGTTGTTCAAATCCAGCGAGCATTCGTAGCAAGGTTGATTTTCCGCACCCCGACGCGCCTAATAGCGCAAACAGTTCACCTTGGTTGATCGTAAGATCGATGTTATCTACCGCAAGATGGCCGCCGAAGTCCTTCGTCAGTCCTCGGATTTCTAATAATGGTTTTGGTGGCACCGGCGAAACATGTTGGTGATTGAGTTCTGTATCAAGTGACATCACTGTCATGGTAGTCTCCAAGCAAAATTGGCGACTCAAAGCGAGTCGCCAAATTAGGGTTTGATCAGTTCTTAATGAAATCCGTCCAAGCGCGAGTCATAGCACGTGATGTCTTATGCGGTAACATCTTTGAGCTATATAACTTCGCTTGCGCTTCTTCTGTTGGGTAGATTCCTGGATCTTCCAAGATTTCTGCGTCAATAAACTCACGTGATGGTGGGTTTGGATTCGCATACCAAACATAGTTACTGATTTCAGCAATCACTTCTGGACGAAGTAGATAGTTGATAAACAAGTGAGCGTTTTCTGGGTGCTTCGCTTCTTTTGGAATCGCCATTAAATCAAACCAGGCAAGCGCTCCCTCTTTTGGAATCGAGTAAGCCACTTCTACGCCATTATCTGCTTCAGCTGCACGATCTGCCGCTTGCAGAACATCGCCTGACCAACCAATCGCCACACATACATCGCCGTTAGCTAGGTCATTGATGTATTGTGATGAGTGGAAATAGGTTACATAAGGACGAACTTGTTTAAGCAGTGCAAGCGCATCTTTTTTATAAGCGTTAGGATCAGTACTGTTTGGATCTTTGCCGATATAGTTCAGCGCCGCTGCCATGATCTCTGTCGGTGCATTCAGGAAACCAACACCACACTTAGAAAGTTTCTCCATGTTTTCTGGTTTGAATACTAAGTCCCAGCTATCCACTGGCGCATCTTCACCCAAAACCTCTTTCACTTTAGCAACGTTGTAACCGATGCCCGTTGTGCCCCAAAGATATGGCACAGAGTAAGCGTTGTCGGGGTCGACAGTGTCCGCCAGAATCCCCATTAGTTTAGGGTCTAGGTTGCTGTAGTTAGTTAGCTTTGACTTATCCAGCTTTTGGAACGCGCCAGCTTTGGCTTGACGTCCCAGAAAATCATTACTTGGCACAACTAAGTCAAAGCCTGTATTACCAGATAATATCTTCGCCTCTAATACTTCATTTGAGTCGAATACATCGTAAACCACCTTGATGCCTGTCTCTTCCTCAAACTTTTTAATCGTATCTTCCGCGATATAGTCTGACCAGTTATAGATATTGAGCACTTTTTCCTCAGCCGCATAGGATGTCATTGAGCTAAGTCCTATCGTCATCCCTAACGCGATACCGAAGCATGCTTTTGTTTTCTCCATTTGGATCTCCGTTCCTGTTTGCTCTTTGGTTAATACCTTTGGGTATAAATCTCGTCGGCTACTGCGAAACGTCGGCGAGTGTGTTGTCTAAGGCTATTTTTGCCTTGTCGATAAACTCATCAATTTCTGCACGTGTAATGATAAGCGGTGGTGAACAGATCATGGTGTCGCCAACAGCTCGCAACACGACACCCGCGGCAAAGCAGTGTTCACGACATCGAGTACCGACATCAAGTTCTTTGTCAAAACGCTCATTGGTGGTCTTGTCTTTGACTAATTCAATAGCCCCGACCAGTCCTTTCGTTCTAGCTTCTGCCACCATTGGGTGTTCAAGAAGTTCATTCCAACGAGAAGCAAAATACGGAGCAATATCTTCACGCACACGATTAACAATATTGTGTTTTTGCATCTCTTTAATGTTGGCGATAGCAACTGCACATGCCGCTGGGTGACCCGAATAGGTAAAGCCATGAGCGAATTCAGTATCTGCGTCTGTCAACACTTGTGCGACATGGTCTCGAACCATTACACCGCCAAGTGGTAAATACCCAGAAGTAATGCCTTTCGCCATACACATCAGATCAGGTTTGATATTGAATGTTTGGCTTGCGAACCACTCACCGGTGCGCCCAAAGCCGCAAATGACTTCATCAGCAATAAGTAAGACTTCATACTTGTCACAGATACGTTGAATTTCAGGCCAATAACTGTCAGGCGGAATAATAACGCCACCTGCACCCTGAATGGGTTCCGCAATAAACGCAGCGACATTGTCTTCACCCAGTTCTAGGATTTTGGCTTCAAGCTGCTGCGCACGTTCTAGACCAAATTCATTCGCGTCGATCCCTTGTCCTTCACCAAAATGATAAGGTTGATCAATATGAACAATATTCGGTAGTGGTAGACCACCTTGGGCATGCATAAATGCCATGCCACCTAGACTTGCCCCTGCCATCGTGCTGCCGTGATATGCATTCTTGCGACTGATAATGGTTTGTTTATTTGGCTTATCTAAGCTTGCCCAGTAATGGCGCACCATTCTAACCACGGTGTCGTTGCACTCTGAGCCTGAACCGGTAAAGAACACGTGGTTCATGCCTTCAGGCGCTACTTCGGCAAGCAAAGTTGAAAGCTCTACAGCTGGTGGATGAGTGGTTTGGAAAAACAAATTGTAGTAAGGCAACTCTTGAAGTTGATTCGTCGCAGCCTCGATAAGTGGCTGGCAGTTATAGCCCATATTGACGCACCATAACCCTGCCATTCCATCTAGAATTTTGTTGTCATCTTCGTCGTAAATATAAATGCCTTCCGCTCGGGTAATAACGCGTGAGCCTTTATCGTTGAGTGCTTTAAAGTTGGTAAATGGGTGCAAGCAGTGTGCACTATCTTGTTCAATCCATTTAGACCCAGTTTGTTTTGACATAACTTAATTCCATTTCTCGCTGTATTAACGGGTTTGCTTTTCTCTATAGCGTTGCCTGTATTAAACGTTCAATAATAAGAACTCTCTTTCCCAAGAACTGATGACTTGGAAATACGTTCTGTACTCCTTACGTTTGATGGCTACGTAAGCAGATACGAATCGGTCACCTAAAATTTCTCTCAGCTCGTCACTGTTTTCTAACAACACCAAAGCGTCTTCTAGGTTATGAGGAAGTGAGTATGGCTCAGTGGTCATATCACCTGTGCTTTTTTCCGTTGGTGTAAGCTTCTCTTTCATACCTAAGTAGCCACATGCCAACGTCAATGCCATGGCGAGATAAGGGTTTGCATCCGCGCCGGCGTAGCGGTTTTCAAGACGGCGAGACTCTTTATCTGAGATAGGCACACGTAATCCAACAGTACGATTATCTTCACCCCAAGCCACGTTCGTTGGTGCAGAGTCACCAAATACTAAACGGCGATAGGAGTTCACGTTAGGCGCGAAGAACGCAATAGCCGCTGGCGTGTATTTCTGCATACCGCCGATATAATTCAAGAAAAGGTCACTGTTAGTACCATCTTCATTGGCAAACAGGTTTTTTCCGTTTTTATCCACCAAACTCTGGTGAATATGCATTGCACTACCAGGCTCATCTTCCATTGGTTTTGCCATAAAGGTGGCATACACATCATGTCTTAAAGCTGCTTCACGTACAGTGCGTTTAAATAAGAACACTTGGTCAGCTCTATCGAGCGGCTCACCGTGGTCAAAGTTCAGCTCCATTTGTGCAGCGCCAGATTCATGCACCAAAGTATCGACGTCCAATTCTTGAGCTTCACAGTAGTCGTACATGTCTTCAAAAATAGGATCGAACTCATTCACTGCATCAATACTAAAAGACTGACGAGCTGTTTCAGGGCGTCCATTTCGACCAATTGGCGGCTCTAATGGATAGTCCCAATCTAGATTCTTCTGTACCAGAAAGAACTCAAGTTCAGGGGCAACAACAGGTTGCCACCCCTCTTTTGCATAGAGGTTTAGCACTCGACGTAGCACGGCTCTCGGTGAGATATCTACCGGGTCTCCATCGACGGTAAAACAATCATGGATAACCTGAGCGGTAGGCTCTTTTGTCCATGGAACAAAACGAATGGTATTTTGGTCAGGCTCCAGAGTCATATCCTTCTCTGTCAGGTCGATCATACTTTCATCGTCTGGCCAGTCTCCGGTTACAGTCTGGAAAAAAACCACTTCGGGAAGACGCATGCCCCCTTCTCGAAGGAATTTTTTCGCAGGCATAATCTTGCCTCGCGCGTTGCCTGTAATATCGGGGATCAGGCACTCAACTTCAGTAATACGGTTCTCTTCTATCCATTTCCTAATCGTTTCCATAAATCCTTCTTTTTCAAAAATTGCTCAACGAATTTATCAATAAGCTCCATTTAGGATTGGCAGCAAGCTGTACAATTGTCAAACAAATATGTTAATTATTTTGTAACTTTTGAGATACTGATTAACATTTTATATACATTTGTGTTGTCTTTTACTGAACATTATGTCTATGGTTAAAAAGCAACCAGTGGCGCAAGATTCAAAACAAAGGCTTGCTATACATGGATAGGTTGGAGATAAGTGGAGGAGCCACAGTGGGAACAAGTCAACTTTCAAACAGTGCTGACAACATAGAACCAATACAGGTTAGTCACGATAAGCTAACAATTGAACGATTTATTGAACACCACCCTGACGTGACAACGTTGGATCTCATATTGTTCGATATGAACGGCGTAGTGAGAGGTAAGCGCGTTCCTTTATCACAACTAAATAAGGTACTAGAGCAAGGTATCTGTCTTCCGGCTTCTGTATTTGCCTTAGATATTTGTGGAGAAACCGTAGAAGAAACTGGTTTAGGTTTCGAAAAAGGCGATGGTGACAGAATTTGTCGTATGGTCACAAGTTCTTTGGTTACTACACCATGGCAGGAAAACAGTGCTCAAGCCATTGTGACTATGTTTGAACCCACATCCAATCAACCGTTTTTTGCCGACCCTCGCCACGTACTAGAAGTACAGCTAAACAAATTAGCTACGAAAGGCTTTAAGCCTTGTATAGCCGTTGAGCTCGAGTTTTACTTACAAGACCTTGAGCCCGATGAAGCGGGTAACCCGCAACCACCATTGATGCCGATAAGCGGTGAAAGGATGACACAAACGCAAGTCTACTCACTCGAAGAGCTCGATGAGTTTAAAGCGTTTCTAGATGAAGTGATTGAGACCTGCAACGCTCAAAATATCCCTGCCGACAATATCACCGCCGAATACGCACCTGGACAGTTCGAGGTCAACCTCAAACATACGAGCGACGTACTTCTGGCTTGTGACCAAGCTATGCTGCTAAAACGTGTAGTGCGAGCGGTGGCAAAGAAACACGGCTTCTACGCAAACTTTATGGCCAAACCCTACACCGAGTATGCTGGTAACGGCTGCCATGTCCACATTAGTCTGCAAGACGACGTCGGCAACAACGTATTTGGTGAAAATGAAGAACTACTACTCAATGCCATCGCGGGCGTTCTCGCTCATTTAGAGGATAGCATGGCAATATTTGCGCCCAATGCAAACTCCTATCGTCGACTTCAACCCAATATGTTTGTACCACTTCACGCTACATGGGGGTGGGACAATCGTACTGTAGCGGTAAGAATTCCAGCGAGCGGTACCGAAGACAAAAGAATTGAACATCGACTCTCCGGCGCGGACGTAAACCCTTATCTCACCGTAGCAGTATTGCTAGCATCAATAATCGACGGAATAGAGAACAAACTGACTCCACCAGCACCAATTGAAGGGGATGCGACCCTACTAGAACTGCCTATGCTTCCTATTTCATGGGATATGTCTCTCCATGAGTTTGAAAACAGTCAGTTTATGAAAAGCAGTTTTGGTGAAGAGTTTTGTAAAGTCTATCTTGCCAATAAAAAACATGAACAGGCGCGCTTTTCAGCACAAGTCTCTCCATTAGAATACCAGTGGTACAAATAAGTAAGGATACAAAATGAAAGTCAAACACACAGACTCTTACTATGCAGCATCAAGAAATCAGCATTTCGATTTCCCCAAACTTATGGGAGAACATGTTGCCGACGTCTGTGTGATAGGCTCCGGAATCACCGGAGCCACCGCTGCATTAGAGCTGGCTAACAAAGGCTTTAAAGTCATTGTGTTAGAAGCTAACCGCGTGGGCTGGGGGGCATCTGGTCGCAGTGGAGGCCAAGCCATTTTCGGTTGGGCATCAGAGCAGGACACACTTGAGAAATTAGTCGGTAAATCCGATGCCAAAAAGCTTTGGGACATCTCTGTCGAAGCGCTGGCGTTAACGAAATCGAACATCAACAAATACAACATTGATTGCGACTGGCGTGATGGCATGGTTCATGTGGGTATGAAACCACGCCACGATAAAGAGTTAAAAGCATGGTATGACGATTTAACTGAAAACTATGGTTATGAATCATTAGAAATGTGGGACAAAGATGAAGTTGCCAGTCGCATTGCAAGTACCAAGTATACCTCTGGAATGTTTGATAGTAACAGTGGCCACTTACACCCGCTCAACTATACCTTAGGTTTGGTTAATGCAGCCAAACTCGCTGGGGCAGAATTTTATGAAGATAGCGCAGTAAACAAGATTGAACATGGTGATCCGGCAACGCTGTTTACTAGAGATGGAAAAGTAAAAGCAAATCACGTCATTCTTGCTTGTAATGCCTATATGGAAGGGCTGGAATCGAAACTCGAAAATAAAGTAATGCCGGTCGGTACTTATATTTGCGCGACCGAGTCATTAGGCGAGGAAGTAACAGGATCGCTGATGCAAGATCATATCTCAGCTTGCGATATCAACTTCGTTCTCGATTACTACCGATGTTCCGGTGATCACCGTATGCTATTTGGTGGAAGGGTGAGTTATTCAGGCGTCGCACCATTTAACTTAGAAAAAGCCATGCGCGCGCGGATGCTTGATATATTCCCACAGCTTAAAGACACAAAAATCGAATACGCTTGGGGAGGAAACGTCGCCATCACTATGAATCGAGCCCCCCACTTTGGCCGGCTAAAACCAAACGTCTATTTTGCGCAAGGTTTTTCAGGCCATGGTATCGCCGCGACAGGTATGGCGGGTACATTAATGGCGGAGTGTATTGCGACCACTGCAGAGCGATTCTCTATATTTGATAAAATCAAACACATGCCCTTCCCGGGTGGTCGAATGTTTAGAACCCCAGCGTTGGTTCTAGCCATGTCTTATTTTAGAGTTCGAGACCTTTTATAAAGTAGATAAAAAAGGAGCTGATAGTAGCTCCTTTTTTTAGATTTTTAAATATTAAATTAACCAACAACCTATTGAGTTATATTAACGTCATAGTTTGATAGATAATGTATAACGCTTTTCTTAGGGATTTAATTGTTATATCAATTAAATCCCCATCATTATTTTAATAACCCCGAATGGACTTGCAGCCCCATTTGAGTTAAAGAATAAATTTTCCCTTCACCCTTAAACACCAGCCCGGCTTTAACTAATTGACGTAAATGAAAATTGAATTTGGTGTGATCTTCTACCCCCACTACTCGACATAGATCCATGAACTTCATTTTACGATGCAGTCGTAATTGTTTAAGCACTTGTCGTCGAATAGGATTCGACAGAGCGCTAAACACTAAATCATCATCCCGCTCTAGCTTAGGGGACTTAGGAGATCGCTGAGCATGAATTCGTTTCAAGGTTGTCGAAACCGTAGTGAGGTTAAAAGGTTTAGTAAGAAACTCGTCCGCTCCCTTTTTCATCGCATCCACAGCAACATCTACCGTCGCAAATGCCGTAGAAATCACTATGCCAATGTTCGGGTGAATTCGACGAAGACTTGATAACGCTTCTATGCCCGTTATACCAGGCATCACCACATCGAGTAACGCAACATCAAAGTGTTGTACCAATGCAGCCTCAATGGCATCTTCGGCATTATCAAATGCAACGACATCAAATGACTCGAGGCTAAGTGCTTCAATCAGTGCTTCTTGCAGTTCATTGTCATCTTCAGCTAGTAACAATCTCAGTGTCATTTCAAATATCTCGGAAGTTTTATTTCTACGGTCAAACCACAACCTTCGTTGTAGAGGTTCATTGACCCATTGTGCTGCATTACCAATTGATTCACTATAGCAAGCCCCATCCCTGTCCCTTCACCTTTTGGTTTCGTTGTGAAAAATGGCTTACAAGCATTCGCAATGATCTCTTTACTTATACCGCCAGCATTATCTTTAAACACTAGGACTGCGTTCAACTGCTCTTGATAGGCCTTAAAGGTTATAATTAACCCATCTTTTCTAGCATCACAAGCATTCGATATCAGGTTAGAAATTACATCTTGCAAAGCTTGAGCATCACCAACTACCTCTAAACCATGTTGACAATCTACTTGCCAGTCAGTGCCGTCAAGTCGAAATCGATTAAGCTCAAATGTATTGTAAATCACGTCTTGTACGTTCACTCGTTCTCGTAATACGGGCTTTTTATGTGCGTAATTTAGGACTTCTTGACTGATATCTGCAGCTCGTTCAAGCCCAGTACGAATTCGCGTCAACTGGCGTTGATATACATCGTTTTCAGGTAGCTGACGCTCAAGAATATCACAGCCCATCGTTGCACTTGAGAGTGGTGTCTTGATTTCGTGGGCCACGGCTGACGATAGCTCTCCCAATTCACGAAGTTTCACATCATGCAGTGACTGCTGAAGCCGAGTTTCTAACTGTATATCTCGCTCACGATCAAAGACTCGCAAAGCTCTCCAAATGAAGATGAGTATGAGTATTGCGCTAACCGTTCGCAGTATTATTACCCAGATGCCAAACTCGGCAGTAAGTACTCCTGCTGAAATGCCATATAAAACTAATGCGAGTCCAGTTAATTTAAACGGTTTTGAAGCACCATGCCCTTCGTGTTCAAGCTCATTCGCGTAAACGTACATCACTAACCCTGCTGAACAAGCAGCACCAAAGCCAAAAATCAAGCGAACTTGATTGGCAATCAGTTGCAGGTAATCGCTATAGCTTAACGCCCAGTACTGGATAACCACACTGAACATGAAATAGATAAACGCAGCGCAACCTAATGCTTTTATCCATCTTATCTGCCGCCAAGTGGTTACTGAAAGCAACTGCCACGCAAAAGCACCCAATGCAATATACGACAGCCACAACTTGGCGACCTTGAAGGTTGCTAAGCCCGTGACACTTTCTAGGTCGTCAGCGTAAATAACAAGATAAAGCTCAGACCACTCATGCAGACCATGTAATAAACCGAACGCAGCAAGCGTCGGTAGTGCCGATGCCATTGAAATACGACTTTGACTCAGGTCTCGGAACAATATAGCGAAAAAGATCGCAAAGAAAGCGAGTCCATAAACCAAATAAACTGAAAAAGTAAGTAATTCATCCATACTTTGTAATATTTTAATTCACATCGTTAAGTTACCTATTAATAGAAGTATTACATGCTAAAACAACCAAGTAAAATGTTGTGAAGTTTTATTATCAGATAGGCATCACTTTATATAAACCTTTGCGTTAAATAGCACTGTCACGTACTCGCTTAATATAACTGTAATATTTGGTTCTTAATCTCCGCTTTGTTGATTGGTACATACCGATTAATGGATTGAGTAGTTTCAATCACCTTAGTTTTATTTGAACACAAAACTAAACCGGGCCATTAAAAAGTATTACTCCTTTTTAATGGCCCACACTAAACGAATTATATCGGAGATATATTGTGAAATTTATCAGATCAGCTCTCTTGTCTTCTTTGTTAGTCACTGCATCATTCGGCTTGGCAGCAAAGACCACTATTAACGGTGCGGGCGCGACTTTCCCTCATCCAATTTATGCAAAGTGGGCTGAGCAATACCAAAAGGAAACGGGTATCCAGATCAACTATCAAGCTATCGGTTCTGGTGGTGGCATTCGTCAGATCACAGCAAAAACGGTAGACTTTGGCGCGACAGATGCACCGCTTACCATCGAAGAGTTGAACAAAGAAGACATGATTCAATTTCCTATGGTCATGGGCGCGATTGTCCCTGTAATCAACCTCCCAGGTATCAAGGCAGGTCAATTAAAACTGACAGGCAAAGTATTAGCTGATATCTACTTAGGAAATATCAAGAACTGGAACGATAAAGCTATTACGGGACTTAACCCAGATATAGCGCTCCCGAATCAACCTATTTATGTTGTCCACCGCTCTGATGGGTCAGGTACTACATTCAATTTCACTGAATATCTTGATCAAGTTAGCCCAGAATGGCACGAAAAAATCGGTGCAAGCAAAGACATCGCATTGCCCTCGGCAGCGACGGCAATTGGTGGAAACGGTAACGCTGGTGTCGCCAACTTCGTTACGCGCACTCGTGGTGCTATCGGCTACGTAGAATATGCATTCGCTAAACAAAATGATCTGGCGTACACACAAATGCAGGCTCACGATGGTGCATATCTAATGCCAACCATGAAAACCTTCCAAGCCGCTGCCGCAAACGCCGATTGGGAAGACGCTCCAGGATATCATTTACTTCTTAACAACCAACCGGGAGCTGATTCGTGGCCGATGACCGCCGCAACTTTCATCTTGATGCATAAGGACCAACCTGACGCCAAGAAAGCACAAGAGATTATTAAGTTCTTTGAATGGAGCTATACCCAAGGCAAAGCTGCTGAAGAACTCGACTATATTCCAATGCCGAAGAAAGTCGTTAGCATGGTTAATGACACTTGGAAACAAAGTCTAAAAACCAACAATCAAGCCATTATTAAATAATTCACTATTAACGAGCCTAACCTCTCGAGGTTCAGGCTCGTATTCCCAGTATTATGACTACTTTAACTTTATCCAACAAAGTAAATGGCGACTCAATTTTCGAACGATTGAGCTTTACTAGTGCCCTACTTATTCTTGTTACTCTTTCTGGAATCTTACTGTCACTCATTGATGGAGGATGGCCTGCATTTAAAGAATTCGGACCGGGCTTTGTATTCCATAACGTATGGGATCCGATTCGAGGTCAGTTCGGCGCTGCGTCAGCCATCTACGGTACTCTAGTGACATCACTAATTGCCATTATTATTGCCGTCCCTATTGCCTTAGGTACAGCAATATTTCTCGCCGAGTTAGCGCCTAAATGGGTCAGCGTACCGGTAAGTAAAGCGATCGAATTGCTAGCGGCTATTCCAAGCATTATTTATGGTATGTGGGGTCTTTTTGTCTTTTCTCCTTGGTTCTCAAATGGCTTCCAAACCTGGGCTGGTCAACACCTTATTAAAATCCCCATCATCGGACCTTGGTTTAATGGTCCGCCTATTGGCATCGGACTTCTTACTGCGGGCATTATTCTGTCCTTCATGATTTTACCAATCATGACGTCACTTACACGAGATGCACTAAAGTCTATCCCCAATGTGTTGAGAGAAGCAGCTTATGGTACCGGAGCGACACCTTTTGAGGTGATTACCAAGGTACTGATTCCTAAAGTGAAAAATGCAACCGTGAGCGCTGGTATCTTGGGTTTGGGTCGCGCACTAGGCGAAACCATGGCGGTCGCATTTGTGATTGGGGGTGCAAACCGTATTGAAACTTCTTTCTTTATGCCTGCTGCATCAATCTCATCGACAATCGCTCAGCAGTTTAATGAAGCCACCGACCCAACGCATATTGCATCACTGATTGCGCTTGGCGTTGTACTTTTCTTTATTACGTTCTTCGTGATGGGATTTGCTCGTCGTCTAGTAGGGAAAGCATCATGAAAATAAGAAAGCTAAAGAATCAGCTGTTTCTCGCATTCTGTACCTTCTCTGCAGCATGTGGTGTGTTTGTATTGGCTTGCGTACTGTATACCTTAGTGGGTGAAGGAATCAAAGGCATCACGTGGGCAGTCTTTACTGAGATTACTCCAGGTCCTGGCAGTCATGGTGGACTCAAAAATGCTCTATTAGGGAGCTTAATGCTCACCACTATCGGTATCCTCATAGCTACACCTATCGGGGTACTTGCTGGAACATGGTTAGTAGAGGCTCAGCCTGGCAATAAAGTTGCCGAATCAATTCGCTTCCTAAACGGTATGCTTATGAGTGCGCCTTCAATCCTAGTTGGCTTGTTTGTTTATGCGGTTATCGTGGTTCCAACCGGAGGTTATTCAGGCTGGGCAGGTGCAATTGCATTAGCAATATTGGCGTTGCCTGTGATCGTAGCGTCGACAGAAGAGATGCTGCGCTTGGTCCCACCAACATTGAAAGAAGCAGGAAGTGGCCTAGGCGCTCCGAAGTGGCGAGTCATCACCCAGCTTGGATATCGAGCCGCTGGACCCGGAATTATTACTGCCGTATTACTGTCTGTCGCACGTATTTCTGGCGAAACGGCTCCTCTGCTTTTCACTTCATTGAACAGCAGTTTCTTAACGACTGATTTGAGCAAACCAATGGCTAACTTGCCTGTCACCATATATCAATTTGCTATGAGTCCTTTCGCCTCTTGGCAAGAACTGGCATGGGCGGGCGCTCTCATCGTTACCACCTTTATTTTGATTGTAAATATCACGGCAACAGCTTTGCCGAAACTTCTAAAAGCGAGAAAGGCATAAGTATGGCTACTGCAAACATAATTCAAAATAGCGAACAATCCATTCTTGGAAGCTGCATTTCTACCCTTGATTGTGAGACAAACAACGCCAACGACGTGTCTAATCTGACACACCGTATGGATATTCAAAATCTAAACTTTTTCTATGCTAAAGGGCTAAATCCTGCATTGAAGAATGTGTCGATGCCGATATATAAAAACCGAGTAACGGCACTAATTGGACCGTCAGGCTGTGGAAAATCCACGCTACTGCGCACCTTAAATCGCATTTATGATCTTTATGGTAACCAGTACGCAGAAGGTGAGATTCTTCTTGATGGCGAATCCATATTTTCTAATACAGATGTAAATGAACTGCGTTCTAAAGTCGGGATGGTATTTCAAAAACCCACACCATTCCCAATGTCTATTTACGACAACATGGCGTTTGGGTTAAAGATACAAGGCGAGCTATCAAAAGCCGAGATTGACGCTCGTATTCAATCGGCACTTAAACGAGCGCACCTATGGGAAGAAGTAAAAGATAATTTGCATCACGATGCGAATGGCCTTTCGGGTGGGCAGCAGCAACGGCTATGTATTGCACGTACGATTGCCCTTGAGCCTGAAGTTATTTTGATGGATGAACCGACTTCGGCGCTTGATCCTATTGCGACTGCCGCAATAGAAACCTTAATCACAGAGTTACGAGAGAAATACACGATCGTTATCGTCACACATAATATGCAACAAGCAATGCGTATCTCTGACTACACAGGCTTTATGTATTTGGGAGAACTCGAAGAGTTTTCCCTTACTGAGACCATCTTCCATAACCCGGCAAACGAGCGCACAAGGCGCTATATTTCAGGGGACTTTGGTTAGTATTACGCAACCAACGACTCATCTTCATGGCCCGCTCTTATCGAGTGGGCTAACTTCTCTGACTCAAATATTCGATGAAAGCAGAAACGTTATCAGAGATTTCTTTAACATCTGGCTCAAGTAACTTTACTGTTATTTCTGAGTTTCGATTCTCCAATACCCCTTTATCAGTGATAACGAATAATCTCTTTCCTACTACTTGTTTGCTCTCGCTCTCAACAAGTTCGACGGACACAATCAATCGCAAGTTACGATCACGTGTGCCTGAAACAACCTTAGCTAAATCGATAACCGCACCAATAGGAATGAAATCCGTTGGCTTCACTGCACCGGAAACTCCTTCAATGTTCTGTACATCAACAGCCACTTCCAGAGTTTGTTTGCTATTCATCGATGATTTCACAGAGTGATTTTCTATTCGCTTTCGTAGCGATTGCTCAAGTTCAGAGCGCAATGTATCAACGACACTCTGTGACACATACGCTTGGTTTGCTTTACGCTCCGCGGTGACGGTTCCTAATTCTAGAGCAGCGTAGTTATTGAGACTAAAGCCTTGTTCATACCAAGAAACGCCGTCATACGTACCTATGGTTTCCACCGCAAAGTGTCGATAACTGTCTTGCGGCTTATAGTCTGACTGCGTTGGAAGCGTATTTGTACATCCCGTCACAGCTAACATCATCGATAACACCAAGATTTTTACTTTCAAGCTCCGGACCTCCTCAATTGTCACCTTTCAAGCATAGGCGCCACTCACTTAATAAACAGTGTCGAGAGTGAAAAACGTGAGCCATCGTGATTATCGTGGGTGTTGCTAGCTGTTTTTGTTAGAATCCCTCCGCAATCAAACGAAGACTAGGTAAAACCATGTATAAATTGACCATCTCTCTCGACGAGTTCTTACGCAATTATTGGCAAAAACAGCCAACAATCATCAAGGGGGGATTCGCTGAATTCCAAGATCCTCTCACTCCCGAAGAACTTGCAGGATTAACGATGGAAGAAGTGGTCGACTCACGTTTTGTATCTAATCTTGATAATAATTGGCTAGCCGAACACGGTCCTTTTGGTGATGATAAGTTCGCCTCTCTACCTCAGAGTAATTGGTCTTTTATCGTTCAGGCGGCGAACCATTGGCATGACGGCGCAGCGCAACTTGTTAAACCTTTTCAAACTATGCCGCAATGGCTATTTGATGATCTAATGATTAGCTACTCTGTCGAGGGTGGTGGTGTTGGTCCTCATATCGACCAATATGATGTATTCATTATTCAGGGTATGGGTAAACGTCATTGGCGAGTTGGCGCAAAAGATGTTGGACAGTATAAAGAGACTCAGCGCCATGAAGCGCTACGCCAAATCGAATCTTTCGAAGCAGAGATTGATGACATTTTGGAACCCGGTGACATTCTTTACATTCCACCTGGTTTCCCACACGATGGATACGCCCTTGAACCTTCAATGAGCTACTCTGTTGGATTCCGCTCTCCAAAAGAACAAGAACTTATTAGTAACTTCGCAGATTACATTTTGGCTCACGATTATGGTGATGAGCATCTCCACAAGCCCGATCTTCGCACACAAGACAACTTTGGTAAGATTTCAACAAGCGACTTAGATTCCCTTGTCAGCATGCTAAAAGCGAAACTGGATGACGAAGACACTATCAAAGATTTCATGGGATGCATGCTGAGCCAATCTCGACACCAACTTAATATTATTGAGCCTAGTTCAAAGTGGAGTTGCGAGGATGTGTATCAGCACCTAGAAAGTGGTGGCGCTATATTCAAAGTCGCTGGATTAAGAACACTTTCACACGAAGCCGAGCCGAACATGATTTATGTAAACGGTGAAATGTTCAAGATCCCTGAAGAGTTAACTAGCTTCGCAGAATTGCTCTCTAACCAAGATACTATTTGTCTTGAAAACAGCGGAGAATCGTTAACACAAAACTCCGCTGCGATTTCGTTAATCACTGAACTAGTCAATAAAGGCTATTGGTTTGCTGAATAACTAGCATAATGGCGTGGCTGCGTTTACCGTTAACACGCCAATTTTCCTTCTAAGATTTGATTCTTGATAACGTAAGTACAGCAAACAGCCCAGCAATCGCTGAAGCGCCTGTAACTAAACTAAAGATACTCGCTAATCCAAACCATTCTGCGGTGATTCCACCCATCGTTGTACCAGCTGCATAACCGCCCGCGATAGCAAACAGTAGCAAGCCTTGTGTAGAAGCCGGAGGCAGAGTGGTTACTTTGGCGACAATAGCCGGTTTAACCATGTCGACCATAGATAAGCATTGCATAAACAACAAATGCATGACTAACGGCAAGTAGAAAAATCGCGCGTACCCTGTCGCCAGTAAAGACAATACCAAACCGACGACAAAATAACCGATTAAACCGACTATCCATACCTTCCCTGCACCAAATTTGGTTAACGCTCGACCTGCGATATCCAACGTTAGTAAACTAATTACAGAGGAGAATGCCAGTAATAATGAAGTTGCTGACTTATCGATTGAGAATAAGCTTTCAAATAGATTAGGACCTTGCGCCACCTGATTGGAACTCGCAATCATAGCGATGAACACCGCCAATAAAAACGTCACGAACGTGGCATTCCAATGACCTTTTTCCGTTGTTTCTGACTCAGTCGTCTCTTCTAGTACCAAACGTGATGCCGCTTTCTTGCTGTCAATTTCACTGATCATTAATGAGAGTACAGCGGTAATAGCGACGACAAGAAATGCTACTTGAGAGCTCAGGTTTATACTCAGGGGGAGTATTGCTCCCATCATCACTGCACCAACAAAAATACTTTGGTTCATTCGAGTAAGACGCAGAGCTTGCTGTTCGTCGTTGTAACCCGCAGCCACGATAAATGTAGGATTAACCGTCATTAAAGTGATTGAGCCCAAGCCGACAAGAAACGTCGCCAAATACATTGCCAATGTTTGAGGGACAAACGCAAAAATAACCATCGCAACAATGTGACTCAACAAAGCGAGCTTCTGCGCTAAGGCATGAGCTCGCAAACGATCTATCACACTGCCTATGATTGGCGCAACAAAACCACTCAGCCCCACAAAGGCTAGAGCCGCGCCAGTATGTGCCATCGACCCTGTTACTTCAAATATATGACTTGGAATCAAAATCGGTAACGCCACCAACTGCACCGCACCAAACATAAACGCTGCTGCGTACCAATACGAAATACCATGTTTTTCCATCATAATTAGGAACCTAATGTCTAAAAGTATCCCAAAGTGTCCCAATTATGCTGCTGCGAAATAAGTAAAACACGGGATAGTTAAGTAACATACTATGACTAGTGCCCACTCTGTTCCTTAGCCAAATTGAATACATATTCCGCCCTCTCATTAGAAACTTTAACCTTGGGATTAGCAGAGCTATATCTAATTTCAAAGCTGATTCACAGATATATATTTTGTTACAGTCGCTTCATATAAATACATATTCTAATTGACCGCGATCATCTCTCTAGCACATCAAACTCCTCAAAATATGCACACTGTTCCACTATCTCAAGGCTGTCATATGACTGATTCAACTAAAGAACGTAAGGTAACGATAGGAAGCTACATTGCGCTAGCTTTTGCTATTGTGTTTTTCTCTGGGTTACTCCAATCCAACGAATGGTATGGGGTATTTGACTTTACAACACTCAACGGCGCATTTGGACAAGTTGCCCACAACGTAACTGAAACGGAAGCTGGCGTACAAGCTGCTACCACTTCGTTTCGAGGTGTTGGTGGTAGCGGTGCTCGTGACGGATTCATTTTTGCACTAACACTAATTCCAACCGTTATGTTTGCACTGGGCATGATCAATGTTTTAGAGCACTACGGAGCACTTGATGCGGCTCGCAAACTTCTTTCTCCTCTTCTCCGTCCTTTAATGGGTATCCCAGGAAACTCTGGCTTGGCACTTATCGCTTCACTTCAAAGTACTGATGCGGGTGCTGCGATGACTCGACAGTTGAAAGACGAAGGTCATTTGACCAAACGCGAAACGGATGTCTTCACTATGTTCCAGTTCACTGCTGGCGCAGCAATTGTTAACTTCTTCTCTTCTGGCGCGGTGCTGTTTACGTTAACGATGATGGACGGCTCACTAGCTGTTTCTTCCTCAATCGGTTTAGCGGTAGCCGTTATGTTCTTATTTAAGTTTGTTGGTGCCAATCTATTCCGTGTTTACCTAAATATCACTGAAGGTAAAGAAGACAAGTCGAATAAAGACGACGAAACTATGACTAAACAAGAGGCGACATCATGAGTGAAGTAAAAGCGAAAAAACCTATGGTGACGGACATCTTTGTTGAAGGTGCTAAGAAAGGTTGGGTTATTGCAACCACATCTACAGTCCCTAACGTTCTAATGGCGTTTGTCATTATTAAAGCGCTACAGATAACGGGGGCATTGGATGCAATGGGCGCTTTATTCTCTCCTGTGATGGCTGTATTTGGCCTACCGGGTGAAGCTGCTGCTGTACTTATCGGTGCTTGGATGTCTATGGGCGGTGCTGTCGGTGTGGTAATCACTTTATTCGACCAAGGCATTCTAAACGGCACTCATATTGCCATCCTAGCTCCAGCTATCTATTTGATGGGTTCTCAAATTCAATATATGGGACGTATCATGGGACCAATCGGTACAGAGGGTCGTTATATCCCAGTAATGATTGCAATTTCTGTCTTGAACGCGTTTGGCGCTATGTTCCTAATGAACATTTTGGTTTAACTCAGCAGCGCTTAAAATATGTGAAGAAAATGCCCTTCATATGAAGGGCATTTTTGTTTGCTAGACCTTGAATTTAGCGACCTGAGCGTGCAACTCCCCTACGTTGCTGGTGACTTGCTCCGTTACATGGTTTGTTGTACGAGATTGTTCCGCTACTAATTTAAGCGATTCATTAATCTCGTTAACAAGCTTCGAAATAGACTGAGTGGCCATCGCCTGCTGCTCCGCGGTTGCCGCCAAGCTTGCCATCTGGTCATTTACGAGCTCTACCTGTTCACCGGATGATTGAATTCGACTCAATGCGCCACTAGTTTGTTCCATCGCTTCGGATGCTATGGTGGTGCCGACGTTGATTTGCTCTACAACTTTACTTGTGGAAGTTCGAATAGCTTGAATGATAGTGTTGATTTCCGTTGTCGATTCCGTCGTTCTACTAGCCAGCATTCGCACCTCGTCAGCAACAACGGCAAAGCCTCGCCCTTGTTCTCCAGCCCTCGCAGCTTCTATCGCTGCGTTCAGTGCCAGTAAGTTGGTTTGCTCTGCTAGCCCTTCGATGACCTCAGTCACTTTACCGATCGCTTGACTCTCGTTACTTAATTGTTCAACTAACTGCTGAGTTGTTTCAATGGTCGTGACTAACGAAGTCATGTTGGTATGGTTTTCGGTCAACACATCCTCACCAGAAATCAGTTCTTGTTTCGCATCAACCAATGCCGAGGACGACAACTGTACTTGACTGGCCGTTTGTTCAGACCCTACCGCAACCTCAGACAAAGAGTGACCTATTTCATCGACATGTTGTGACTGCTGTTCAACTTTAGTCAAACTTTCACGGCTGTTTTGAGTTAAATCGCCCATCCTCAGTTCAACAGCTTCTACACTATTGGTAACTTGACCAACTAATGTTGCCAGCGCATGGTTCATAGCGTTAATAGATTTGGTCAAATCAGCAAGCTCATCACTGCCAGACACCGCCAGTGGTTCACTGGAGACGTTACCTTCCGCGATAATTTGAGCTCGTTTGACAATAAGGGAAATACGCCCTCCTATTTGGCGTCCCATAATATGAGAAATGACAAACGCTGCGACAAGTACCGCAATACAGCTGATGCCTAGCACGGTAATAAGTGCGGTCACGCTACTACTGATACTTTGTTCTGTCGATGACGCTTTTTGTTGTTGTGCGCTAACGATACCATTCAGTTCATTTTGAACCACTTTAATCGCAGGCAGCAAAGTGTCAGACATCAGACTATTCGAGCGATTCCAACCATCCGATTGTCGTATCTCAATAACTTGCTTTGCTAGCGGAACATACAACGCTTTCATTTCGTTAAATAGAGACCATAAGCTCTGGTCACTATCACTCATGAACGATTGCTTGTAACCAATTTGGGTCACGACTTGGTCGTGGAATTTCATCAAGTCCGCATACTTATCTAGATAATCTTGCGCGCCATATTGCAAGTAGTCACGTAGCGCCGCTAATGCATTTGCGAGAGAATTATAACCATCGGCATAAAGCTTAAAGAGTCGCTTTCTCTCTCCACCTTCCGTTTTTCCGGCTTCATCATTGATCAGTCCTTGCAACTGATCGAGAGCCACTTCGGCAATAGGAGCGGCTTCATTAATAAATAGAGAGTGCGCCGGTAAATTTTCATCGGTATGGCTTATTGCTAAAATATCAGCTGAAGTTGCTTTAATAGTGCTCCATTCATCATTGATGACTTGGTATTGCTGAGAAGAAATCAATGATTCCAAGCTAATCAACTGGATATCAACTAGATCTATTTTTGAGAGAACCTCTCCACGATAGCTTTCGACTTGCTCTTCAGAGCCCACTAAGAGCAGAAAGCCTCGCAATTCTGAAACCGTTTCTTGAATAGACTGACCAAGTTGCCGACTGGCATCGACCGTTGGAAGGTCATGTAATAACAAAGACTGGGTGTCTGCTTGCACGCTTTCTACACTGCGATACACAAAAAGTGATGAGACGATAAAAAGTACGCCAAGCGCCAGAAAACTTGTTCTGAGCTTACCCGATATCGAGAGCTTCATCCTTAAACCTCTATAAAATCCTGATTAATTCATCACTATATCGGCATCTATCTCAAAAATTCAATGTTTTGTTTTACGATTTGTTACCAACTCTTTGCGAAGGTAAGTGTTTGTACTTAGTATTGAATAAAAGCTAGGCAGTATGTGGGGACCTTTAATGGCAAAAGACTTGTTCGCCAACCTCGACTTAAATCTTTTAAGAACCTTTATCATTCTTAATCAAGAACGAAATATGCGTAAGGCATCTGAAAGATTATTTGTGTCGCAACCCGCCATTAGTAAAGCACTTCAAAGGCTTCGTGACCATTTCGATGATGAACTATTTGTGAAAACGCATCATGGCCTTAGAGCTACTGAAAAAGCTTCACAGTTAGCTGAATCTATTTCTCCTCTAATGGATGAACTGGCGAACGCCCTAAACCACTCCTCAAAGTTTGACCCGGCTAAACTTGAAGGAACAATTAAGATCGCTATTTCCCCATTTTTCCTTTCAGGTATTGCTACCAAGCTGTTTCATTCATTGCGTCGAGAGGCACCATCAGTACAAATACAGTTTTTGAACTGGAGTAAGACTACTCTGCAAGATATTGTTAATGATGACATTCATATCGGACTTAACTACAGTATTTCGCACGCACCAAAAGAACTCATTCGGAAATTTATGGTTTCTGATGATTTTCGTGCCTACGTAAGAAATGAACACCCTTTTGATAGAAACCAAGTAGATCTGCTTGAGGGTGGTAATTTTGAAATCGCAACTTTAATAGCGGCAGATTGGAACTCAAATATTTCTAATTCTGAAAAAATGATGAAGCTACGAGGAATTGAAGCCAACATCGTTTTTAGATCTGAGCTCCCTTCAGCAATAATTGATATCGTGAAAAATAGTGACGTGCTTTTCCCTGGCTCAAGATACCTAAACCTTGACGCCCACCCCGGACTTCGTTCACTAGAAATATTGTTTGCTAGTGAGACCGTCAATACTGACATTAATGCCTTCTATCATTATAAAAACCGCAATAATGCCACGACTCGCTGGCTGCACAACAAACTCCTCGACATATTACTGGAGTAATTCCATTTAACTATTACTTCCACTACCTTTGATTATTAATAACTATGGGTAATCAGCCTTATTCCCCCCTTTCATTAGAATACCTTAGCATCCAGCGTAAACTCGCCTCCTTGTAAGAGAGGTCTATTGTGCGCTTAAACAGAGTCAACTTCGAATGTATGAAGCAACGAGCGAATTATGTTGGATGTCTCACTGTAACCTAGCAGCTATCACGTCGACTTAACTCTTACTTTTGAACCTAAATACTTTGAACACTTGCGAAGTATCGATACGGACAACACCGTGTTCGTCTTAGTGAGTCTCAAATCATAGAAGGTACTTACGAACTTGGTTTCAACCTCAACTTTCAATAGAAGTGACAATATGAATATGCAATTAGAGCAAGCTAAGCCGTCTTGGGTATCCAAATTAGTTGCGACGATATTCCTTTTCTTAGGTGGGCTTTCATTTGCGGAAGCGAAACAAGAAGACACTATTAACAGTGACGACAAAAACAAACTCTTCGTGTCCGTTGGCTTTGCCTGGAGTGACACGTGGAGCAACTCTCTACAACACAATATCGGTGCAATGGCTGGAAAAATGCCTAGTAAGGATGGCTGGGCGCCGCTATTGAGTTACCAACACTTAAAATACTCTGAGATACGTGGAGAAAAGCCGTCACTTCAAACCTATATGCTCGGTGCTTCTTACGGATTTACTGATAACGTCGCGTTCTATTTCTCAGGCGGTGTGGGTGATTATCGTTATAAAAATGAGGACAACAAAGCTCTTGCACTCGGCACCGGAGTACTTGCTAGTTTCGATTTTGGTTTAACTCTGTCAGGAGGTTTTGAAACCAGCTTGGTGGACTCTCACAATGGGCAGCTCACTCACTTAATTACACGAATCGGCTGGAGCTTTTAGATTTTTACCAAATTTCATCGGTAGCTCACCCCCTATCACTCTGTTTTGGTAGGGGGATTTTTTGCAGCAATTCTAGAATGCCGATAAAGAAACCAAGGTTTTGGTGTAGTCTTTCTGAGGCGTTGCGAACAGCGTTTGTGTATCGCCCTGCTCTACAATTTCGCCATCTTTCATTACGATGGTGTAATGGCAAAGTGACTTTACAACATTCAAATCGTGACTGATAAATAAATAAGTCAGCCCATGTTTTATTTGTAGCTCTTTGAGCAAATCAAGAACTTGTGCTTGCACCGTTCTATCTAAAGAAGACGTAGGCTCATCTAGCAAGATAAATTCTGGTTTGAGAATCAATGCCCTTGCAATCGCAATTCGCTGCCTTTGTCCTCCAGAGAACTCATTTGGATATCGGTGCCTTGTTTCAGGATCTAAGTCCACTTCTTGCATCACGTCACAAATCATCTTGTCTAGAGTCGCCTCGTCGTGCTCAAAATGAACTCTTAATCCTTCTCCTATGACCTGTGCCACAGACATTCTTGGGTTTAGTGCTGAGAAAGGATCTTGAAACACAACCTGCATTCGGCTTCTAAAAGGCAACATACCTTTGCGGTCCAACGTCTGAATGTCTTGGCCATCAAACTCAATGATACCTTCACTTTGAACTAACTTAAGAATCGCCATGCCCGTCGTTGATTTGCCTGAACCGCTCTCTCCAACTAGGCCAATCGAGTAACCCTGCTTAAGTTCAAACTGCATATTGGTTACTGCTTTGACATGACTGACAACGCGTTTGAACAAGCCACCCGTGATAGGAAACCAAACTTTCAAATCATCAACAGCAAGCAGTGGTTTCGCGGAGGCAGAGACCTCAACGGGTAAGCCTCTAGGGTCGGAGTTGATCAGTTTTTGTGTATAAGGATGTTCAGGTGCATTAAACACTTGATGACACTCGCCAACCTCAACCAAACGCCCTTGTTGCATGACCGCCACTCTATCGGCAATACGCCGTACAATACTCAAATCATGAGTAATAAACAGCATCGCCATACCGAGTTCTTGTTGTAGATCTTTCAGAAGGTCTAAAATCTGTGCTTGGACCGACACATCTAGTGCTGTGGTAGGTTCATCAGCGATTAGGAGTTCAGGCTCGTTAATCAGCGCCATGGCAATCATGACACGTTGACGCTCTCCACCGGAAAGCTCATGTGGATAGGCTAAGATCTTCTGTTCTGGATATCGAATGCCAACTTTCTTCAGCCATGAAATCGCCAGCGACTCTGCTTTACTGGTTCTCATACCTCGGTGAATAGCTAAAGTTTCTACCAGCTGTTTGCCTATTTTATGCAACGGGTTCAATGACACCATCGGCTCTTGGAAAATCATTCCGATGCGACCACCTCGAATACCTCGAAGTTGCCGCTCGGAGCAATTAAGCATATCAATATCATCAAACGTAATGTGACCGTTTAGATAGTGGCTAGAGCCTTTCGGCAGCAGCTTAAGGATCGCGTTGGCTGTTACCGATTTACCTGAACCACTCTCTCCTACTAATGCTAAAGTTTCCCCTTTGCGGATTTTTAGGGAAACATCATAGGTCACTTGTTCTACATGCTTACCTCTACCAAACCCAACGGAAAGGTCCTCAATAGCAAGTACGTGTTTTGGATCATCTTTCGTCATACGTTGCCTATTAACCTTGCTGGTGAGGGTCAAATGCGTCTCGTACTGCTTCACCAGCAAATACAAGTAGCGTTAACATTATCGATAGAACGGCAAACGCCGACAAACCAAGCCAAGGCGCTTGTAGATTAGCTTTACCTTGCGCAAGCAATTCACCTAGCGACGGCGAGCCTGCGGGTAAACCAAATCCTAAGAAGTCTAGCGACGTTAACGTGGTCACTGAGCCAGAGAGGATGAATGGCATCATCGTCAGTGACGCCACCATCGCGTTGGGTAACATATGCCTGAGCATGATTCGCTTGTCGTCTACACCCATGGCGTGAGCCGCTTTCACGTAATCGAAATTTCGGCATCTTAGAAATTCAGCCCGAACGACACCAACTAAACTCATCCAACTGAATAGCACCATAATACCCAGTAGCCACCAGAAGTTTGGTTCAACAAAACTCGATAAGATAATCAATAAGAAAAGAGTCGGCATGCCAGACCACACTTCAATAAAGCGTTGACCGAATAAATCTATCCAACCGCCGTAATAACCTTGTGTCGCACCCACTGCAACACCAATCACACTGGATACTATGGTTAGGATAAAACCGAACAATACAGATATTCGAAAGCCATAAATAATCCGAGCTAACACATCCCGACCTTTATCATCTGTACCCAGCCAGTTGACGTTATCCGGTGCAGACGGAACTGACGCCACTATATCGTAATTGATGGTATCGTAGCTAAAGCGGATTAACGGCCAAATGATAAAGCCCTTTTCCTCAATAAGGTCAATAACATATGGGTCAGTATAATCAGCTTCTGTTTCAAACTCCCCACCAAACTTGGTTTCTGCATACTGTGTGAAAATTGGGTAATACCATTGGTTGTCGTATTCCACCAGTAGCGGCTTATCGTTGGCGATAAACTCAGCAAACAGACTCAAGAAAAAAAGAACGAAGAATACCCATGTTGACCAGTACCCACGTTTATTGGCTTTAAAGCGCTGCCAACGAGCTCTTGTAAGAGGATTCATTGCCATTTAACGCGCCTCGAAGTCGATACGAGGGTCAACCCACGTATAAGTTAAGTCAGAAATAATACTCAAGATCAGACCTAGTAACGTCATAATGTAGAGAGAACTGAATACCACGGGGTAATCACGTTGAATAGTAGATTCAAAACCGAGTAACCCTATCCCCTCAAGCGAGAACATTACCTCTATCAACATAGAACCGGTGAAGAAAATGCTGATAAAAGCACTAGGGAAACCGGCAATGATGATCAGCATTGCATTTCGGAATACATGCTTGTAGAGAATACTGCTTTCATCAAGCCCTTTCGCTCTAGCTGTCACTACATATTGCTTGTTAATTTCATCAAGGAAAGAGTTTTTGGTCAGCATACTGAGCGTAGCAAAACCGCCAATAACCATAGCAAGAATCGGCAAGGTTAAATGCCAAAAATAGTCGACGATTTGCTGATACCAAGTCAATTGATCAAAGTTGCTCGACACCAAACCTCTTAATGGGAACCAACTGAAATAGTTGCCGCTGGCAAAAAAGATGATGAGGATAATGGCGAACAAAAAACCCGGGATAGCATAACCGACAATGACAACGGCGCTCGACCAAATATCGAAGCGAGATCCATGATGTATCGCTTTAAGAATGCCTAATGGTATCGATATCAAGTAGATAATCAGGGTACTCCATAACCCCAATGATATCGATACTGGCAGCCGCTCTTTAATGAGGTCTATGACATTACCGCCACGAAACAAACTGTCTCCAAAGTTGAACATCGCGTAGTTTTTGAGCATGTCAAAATAGCGTTCATGCATTGGTTTATCGAAACCAAACTGCTTTTTAATTGCCTCTACAACTTCAGGATCTAGCCCACGGGAACCTTTGTATCCCGTTGCTTCATCACTAGGGCCTGAATCAAGATCAACCTCGCTCCCGCCGCCACTAAAGCGCTCCATGACTCCAGATTCCAGACCTTGCATTTGAGCAAGAGCCTGTTCTACAGGCCCTCCAGGTGCAATCTGAATAATGAAGAAGTTAATGGTTATAATTGCCCAAAGTGTTGGAATCACCAGCAACAAGCGCCGGAATATATAAGCCGCCATCTATCCCTCTTATCGACGTTTTGCAGGAAGCTTTTCAGCTTTCTCTTTAGACACCCACCAAGTATCGACACCTAAGTCGTAAGTAGGTAAGACATCAGGGCGCTCAAATTTATCCCAAGTGGCTACACGGTATTTTTTGATATACCACTGAGGGATAATGTAAAAGTTCCACTGAAGTACTCTATCTAAAGACCTTCCCAACGCTAATAAGTTTTCAGGGTTTTGCTGATTTTGTTCAATCAAGTCAGTCAGATCATCAATAACAGGATCCTTAACGCCCGCTTGGTTATAGGTCGAATCGATGAAATTAGAGTTCCAAACAATCTTCAAGTCAGAGCTTGGATATGGATGTGCTGTGTAACGAGATGAGACCATGTCAAAGTCTCGATCACGCCAACGTTTCAAGTATTGTGTAGTGTCGACAGTACGAATGCGCATATCGATACCCATCGCACGCATGTTCTTTTGCACCGGAATCGCGAATCGTTCGGAAGTTGGGCTATAAATCAATAGTTCAAAGCTCAGCGGCTCACCCGTTTCCATGTTAGTCATGACTTTATTCTTTAACTGCCAGCCGGCTTCTTTTAGCAGTGCAAAGGCCTTGCGCATTTGTGGTCTGATGCGACCTGATCCGTCTGTGACCGGTGGATTATATTCATCGGTGAAGACGCGCTCTGGGATCTTACCTTTATATTTATTTAAGACCTCAAGTTCTGCTTCAGATGGTAGACCCTTTGCTTCATAGTCGGTGTTTTGGAAATAACTACGAGTTCGAGTGTACTGGTTATAGAACATATTTTTGTTCATCCACTCAAAATCCATGGCGTAGTTTAGAGCTTCGCGTACTTTGGGGTCGCTAAATACAGGACGCTCCGTGTTAAACACAAATGCCTGAGTAGCCATTGGTTTGTGGTGCTCAATCTCTTCTTTCTTGATATATCCTTTATCAAAATTCACACCGTTATAGGAACTAGCCCAAAACTTAGCACTGGACTCTTCTCTAAAATCAAACTCCCCTGCTTTGAATGCTTCTAACATAACCGTGTCATCACGATAGTAATCGTACTGAATCGTTTTGAAGTTATTGCGTCCGACATTCACCGGAAGATCTTTTGCCCAATAGTTTTCATCGAGTTGGTAAGTTAGAGATTGTCCCATCTTATAATCGACGATCTTATAAGCACCACTGCCAACAGGCGGTTCATTTAGCGGCTCAGAAAAGTTCTTATCTTTCCAGTAGTGTTCAGGCAGTACACGAGTACTTTGCGCTAAACTGAATAACTTTTCCTTATTTGGAACCGACATTTCTATACGCACAGTGAGATCAGAAATTGCTTTTACGCTTTTAACGTCTTTATAGTACGCACGAAATTGCGGTACCCCCTCTTTTACAAACTTGGCATAAGTAAACTCAACGTCTTTGGCGGTAATAGGAACACCATCATTAAATTTCGCTTTGGGATTGATATCGACTTCAAGCCACGAGTAATCGTCTGAGTAACGCACTTTCTCAGCAATCAGAGGATAAAATGCATCGATCTCATCGCTTGGAGAGAACATAAGCGTATCGTAGAGGTTACCAGTAGCGGCAGCAGGTTGTCCGCGAGAGGCATATCGGTTGAAGTTATCAAACGTGCCGTTTTGGCCGTAGGTTACTTTTCCGTATTTGGGTGCGTCAGGATTGACATAATCGAAGTGTTTAAAGTCTGCGGGGTATTTTGCGGTTCCAAAACCCACCAAGGTTGTCGTCTCTACTACATTGGCAGCCCATACGCTACTCGTGAATAAACCAACTCCCACAGCCATTGCTGCTCTCTTCAATAGCGCCATTCCTTTCTCCCCAAAATAGAGAAAGGCCGAGTTGAAACGTCCTTTCTCTTCTTATCATCATCGTGATGCTTAAACGTATTTATACTGATATAAATAGCTGTATTTCACGGGGTTTTCAAGGGGAGGAAGGCTCTAGCGTGCTAATAAACGGTTAATCTTTGCAACAGTTGGAGCTAGGCGCTCACTTCTGCATCACAATAGTGACAATGAAGGATTTGTTGAGTTTTAGGACAATGCATATGTACTTTTTCTGAACAGCCTTTCTTCGAGACATACAAAGCTTTATCAGCCAGCTCAATGATGTTCGCGTCTTCGACCGTATGAGTCGCTACCCCGATGGAGCAAGAAACATTGAACGACTTACCCCCACTGCTCTTAAAGGTTAGCTTGTCTATTTTTTCGGACAAACGTCCCGCTAATGCATAGGCTTGATCGATATTGCTGCCCGGTAACAAAAGTACAAACTCATCACCGCCATATCGGCACAGCATATCTTCTTCACGCGTAAAGCGTTTAATAACCTTAACGACGTCAATTAATACTCTATCTCCTATGGAGTGACCATATTTATCATTAATTGGTTTAAAGCGATCTACATCAATAATAAGCAGTGAACTTGGCGTTTGGCTCTGAGCAAAGTTCTGTTTTTGCTGTTCTAAGGCTAAATGCAGGTAACGTCGATTGAAACATCCGGTAAGGCCATCAGTGTTAGCTTCTTCTAGCAAGGTCTGACGTTCTTCCATATCCTTTGAGACATCAACAGCAAACCCAATAACTCCAAGCACTTTGCCGTTCTTGATAATGGGTGACGAAACCGTTAAGTGGTACAACTCCTGATTATCGATATTGAAAGGGATTTTTTGCTGCGTCGGCTTCTTAGTTGCAATCACCTTTTTGTCATTGATACGCATTTTTTTGGCAACACTGAAATTGAACAGGTGCCAATCCGTTTTGCCTTTTATCCCTTTCATTGTGACATCAAAGTTGTCGAGTACTTTACGATTCACATACTGGTACTTCCCTTTATTGTCTTTAATGAAGATATAAGCATCCACCGCATCAAAGACTTCGGATAAGCCTAGTAATTCTTCGGAGGAACCTTGATGTGCTGACAATATAAGTTCAAGCATAAATCGTAAAAAAAGTGCATAACGTTGAATATCGAATAATAGAGTCTAAACCCTAGTTAGCGATATTGCTTCGACGATATCCCTTTTTTTAAGCCAAAAGTTTAAATTTGGTAGACGCTCCACATTTTTGAACCAACATCACATGATTAGAGCTACACAGGTCAACTTTCGTGCAGACTATCCGTGTTTTCAGACAGAGCGTTTTAAAGTTCACTCTGTCTTGTCTTCATAGGTTATTTCACCATTTCTATACGGCTGGTAACTATCCAAACACGAGCATAGTCATAGATCAGGTTGAACAAGAAAGCGTAGATGGTAATAAAAATCGTGACACCAATATCCATCACAAACGCCTCTAGTAAAGAAACGTTAAGTAAGTAAGCCATTGCAGGAATAGTAACCAGCAATAGACCTGCTTCAAAAAGAACAACATGAACTATCCTCGTCTTCAAAGAACGCAGTGTCTTTTCCCCTTGAACAAAAGAGTCAAACATCATGTTAAATAGATAATTCCAACACATCGCCATGGTGGCAATAACTATCATAGTTCCTGATAATGCAGCAACATCATGGTTGGTAAACAACGCTAATCCGATAACTGAAAACGTCACTGCCAACGCTTCAAAAAGCACTGAGTGAAAGACACGCTCTACTATTCCCATTATAAATTCCTCACTAATTTTTGTTTGGGGACATCGTATGCGGTGATTATCGTTATTCTCAGCAATATAGAAAGTTAACAACCATCACACATCGTGATAGCCTAAATTGGCATTTCGACTTTTTGGGGTATCACAATGTACAGTTTTGAGCAGCTTAAAGTGTTTGTAGCGGTTTGCGAGCACGGTTCATTTTCCGCCGCAGCCCGTAAGCTTAAAAGAGCCCAATCAGGGGTAAGCCAAGCCATTTCTAATTTGGAGATCGCCATTGATCAAACCTTATTTAGTCGAGAAAAAAACACACCCGAGCTCACCGAAAATGGCAAAGCACTTCTTCCTATTGCTCGCTCTATATTGCATCAGCAAAAATACTTCGACCAAAAGATCGAAGCTCTTTCCAATGACTCAGAACACGAACTGACCATCGCTGTCGACGATAGCTTGATGAGTCAGGAGTTTATTAAACTATTGTCCCCATTGGCGGCTCAGTTCCCTATTACTAACTTCGAGCTTATCTGCGCCTCAACGTTTGATATCGAAGAACTCATTCGGCAAGACAAAGCACAAATAGGTATTGTTTATGCCGACGGTGAGTTAAAAGTAGACATGGATATTTTCATCCTCGGTCAAGCTCGTTTCTTAACCGTTGTCGCTCCAAACCACGAACTCACACGATTGCCAGTGGTCAAGGACTCCGACTTAAAGCACTTTCGGCAATGTGTCCACCGAAGTGTTGAAAAACAGGAGCTATGGTTTACCTACGGTATTAGCTCTAATATTTGGTACGCAAACGACCACAAAACGCTCGTTGATATGGTCTCAGAAGGATTGGGATGGTCTAACTTACCTGAAATGTTAGTTAAGAAGCCTATGGCTGAAGGGAGAATGGTTGCGCTACCTGTGGCTCATGAAAAAAGTGGCTGGGTGACGACGGTTGGTTGTCTTGTGTCACGCAGTCGTACTAATGGCCCGGTACTAAACGCTCTTATTGAACTATTACAACAACATCAATTTGCTGATAATCAATGGCAGTAACACTGAAAACAGGGCCAAAGATGGTTTGTCATCTTTGGCCAAATCACCGGGTTAATAAATATCAGATTACTAATAAGCCACGCCAATTCGCTGGTTTGGGTGTTGATTAGACTCTAACTCATCAATCATAGCCTTAGCGTAGTCGCTTACTGAAATTCGGCTGTTGCCTTGTTCATCAAGCAATAACTGTTCACCACCAGTACGGTATTTTGATAGCGTTTCTCCCGGAAAAATCTCCGCAGCTGGTGATACAAATGTCCAATTCACGCCGTTGGCTGTATGTTTGAACACATCAAGCGCTTCCCCCTGTGCGATGGCTTCAGCTTTATATTCTTCAGGGAACTCTGAAGTTGAAATCAAAGTCACTCCCGGTGCAACTTCCAGAGAGCCAGCACCACCTACCCACAACAAACGCCCTATTTTCGCTTCCGAGACCGACGTGAGTAGCTTTTTAGCTGCCTGTTTTACAATATCGTGGTTACCTTTCGCGCGTCCGCCTATGGAAGCAATCACGGCATCGACACCTGATAATGAGTCGACCATCTCGTCGATAGGCGCTGTGAGGTCAAACGCTCTAGCTTCAATATCTGGATCTTCAACTCGATTCACTTCTCTAACCAGTGCCACAACTTCATGACCACGCTGTTTAGCTTCGTTTAAAATATGGCTACCAATCCAACCTGTTGCGCCTACTACTGCTACTTTCATAATTATCTCTCCGTCTTGTTTGGTGTTTTCTTGATGACGTTGACAGTCTAATAGAACCTTTTTTCGAGATAAATTCACAAAATTGATGCAGTTTGTATCTAGTTGAGTTACTAATAAGCTTCATATCTAACAGGAGCCGATGATGGATAGACTTACAGCGATGCGCAGTTTTGTCGAGGTAGCTCACTGCGCCAGTTTCACTAAGGCAGCCGAACGCCTTGGTTTAAGTCGCTTACAAGTTTCTCGTCACGTTAACGAAGTAGAACAGTGGTTGGAGCAGCGGTTGCTTCACCGGACCACACGCAAAGTCAGTCTAACGACAGCTGGTGAACAAGCACTGGCGCGATGTGAAAGCATTTTGCACGAAACGTCACAGTTAGAACTGTCATCTCAGCCACAAACCCCTTATCTCTCCGGTACTGTTCGTGTTGCGGCGCCTATTGGCTTAACACAAAACATCTTACTGGATGCTGTTGAGCAGTTCACAGAACAGCACCCCAACGTTGTTATTCAGCTTTTTGCCTCGGACAGTTTTGCTGAATTAGTTGACGAGCGTATCGACATCGCACTTCGTTATACCAACAAACCAGCAGACAATCTTATTGCTCGTAAACTCATGTCTATCGACTCACTGATATGTGCCTCAAAAAACTATATCGAAAAACATGGCGAGCCAACGCGGTTTGATGATCTTAGCAATCACAACTGCTTTCTCCATTTGGAGCGTACTTCTTGGGAGGGAGTCAAAGGTGGTGAGACAGTGTCAGTTAACGTTAGTGGAAACATAAAGGCAAATGATCTAGGCGTATTAGTAAAAGCAGCGCAAAGAGATAAGGGAATCGTCTTACTGCCTTGTGACTTGGCAAATCCGCTAATCGAATCGGGTTCACTTACCCCAATTCTAAAAGACTACGCTATTCCAACCAGTACACTTTGGGCAGTATATCTCTCAAGGAGTTACCAATTACCAATCGTTCGACAGTTTATAGATTTTCTTGCCAATTTTTGGAGTATTGATATTAAAGCGGATACCTCTAACTAGTGCATCCGTTACACAAACAAAAAAGGCTCCTTATTTAGGAGCCTTTGACTAAACAATTTGAACGTCACTGGTTAGTCATTATGCCAACGGATATTAGCGAGTACCGTTTTGAACTCTCCTTCACTAAATAGCATGAACGGCGTATCCAAAAATGCGAGGTCCACATCTTGAGCGACAAAAAGTGAGACTGGAATATCAATAGTCACAAACTCGTCAATAGACTGCAGCTTATCGGCAATATCAATTTTAGCTACGTCATCTGGAAGCTTATTCTCCGTCCACTTTTGCAGAGACAAATAAACTGGCTGCTTAGGTGCTTTAGAAACCTTAACCTCAAAACTCAGCATTCCCTTGGCAGAGTTATAACCTGATAAGTTCTCGATACCACCATCACCAGTTTGGATGTACGCAGCAGCAAACCCACCTTTGAACGTCAACTCTACCGCATCTTGCTGCTGCTGATAGTTATACGGTTTGGTATCTATCGTTCTCAGAGACATAGGATTGTTGCGCGATACATCGCTGCCGATCCAATGAACAAAATCGGCGACTTTCAGTTGGAAATCACCAATTGTCGATTTGATACCGTATATCTCTGTCGCACTATCGGCGACACCTTCGCCCTGAGTACCAGCCTCATCCAACTCAATCTGGTCAAGGTCGGCCTGTTGAAGCGTATCTGAATAGTTGAGTCCGTAGCCGTATTCAAATAACGGAGCGTGCTCACCCAATGGAGATTGCTCCAACTCAGGCACCTGATAATCTGGAATATGTGGCGGAATACGGCTGACCGTTGCACTTCGTTTTTTATTTGGCCAACTGTATGACAGCTTACCTTGGAAGTCATAACGAGCGTTACCTTTAGCGTCAGCAATCAACACATCTGTGATGCCCTCACCTTCACTTCCTGGAAGCCAAGCAGCGACAAAGGCATTCGACTTAGCTATCTCTTCATTTAAGTACAAAGGACGACCGCTGTAGAATACGGTAATCACTTTAGCACCCAGCTTGTGTAACTTGTGAATTTTCTCTACATCAGCCTTGTAGCTACGTTTAAGCTTGCCAAACTCAAGTGTTTGCCAGGCCTTGATATCACCCATCATTTCAGCGTAAGGATCTTCACCAATGACTACAATTGCAACATCGCCTGCTTGAATAGTCGACTCTAGTTGCGGATCGTAAGTGACATTGTCACAACCCAATTCATTGACAAGAGCCATTTTGAACGTCGTTGCTCCCGGGAAATCATCAAGTGTATTCTCATCACCCTGCCACGTTAAGTTCCAACCACCAGACTGCTTTTGTAGGTCGTCTGCAGCACTACCCGTAAGCAATACTTTTTGATTTGGATTCAGAGGTAATAACTGATCTTTGTTTTTTAATAACACCAAAGATTTGCGTACCGCTTCTCGTGCTACTTCTCGATGCTCTGGCGCACCCAATAAAGATTGCTTGCCTGCTAGTGCTCTCTTTTTCGGTGAAGGCTTATCCCATAAACCAGCACGCATTTTGACGCGGAGAATACGAGTAACCGCATCGTCGATACGCTCCATTGGGATTACACCTGACTTAATGTCTTCTAGCGCTTTGTGGTACACCGCTATCCAGTGCTCATGCACCGGAACCATTAACACATCGTTACCTGCATTAATCGCATACGTTGCATCGCCGTCGGTACATTTGCTAACTTCCGCATGCCCATGCCAATCCGTGACAATAAGACCATCGAAGCCCATTTTGCCTTTGAGCACATCATTTAGAAGATATTTACTACCATGAATCTTATAGTTATAGCGCTCACCTACTTCAGGATTGTGGTCATAATTCGCTTCATTTTCCCATGTATTGAATGAAGACATGACTACTTGAGCACCGGCCTCTAGACCGCTGAAATAGCCCATTGCATGGATATTTCTGAGTAGATCTTCTGAGTAGCCATTTTTACCTCTGTCTACCCCAGTGAGCGTACCGCCATCTCCAACCCAGTGTTTCACGTTAGAAATAACATGATGCTCACCTTTCAGATCATCCGCCGTCCCTTGAAGGCCCGTGACCATTTTAGCGGCATAAGCGAAGGTGATTTCAGGATCTTCAGAGTAACCCTCGTAAACACGTCCCCAACGTAAATCACGTGGCGTTGCTACTGTTGGAGCAAAGGTCCAGTCTAATCCTGTTGCTGCAACTTCAACCGCCGTAATTTTGCCAATTCGTTGAATCAACTCAGGGTCGCGTGCTGCGCCTAAACCAATGTTGTGCGGGAAGACTGTCGCGCTAAATACATTGTTGTGACCATGTACTGCATCAGTCGCCCACATAAATGGAATACGGAATGGCCTATCTGCATAGGCTTCTTCAATGGCATGCCAGAACTCATCCGCTTTATCGCTCCAATCTTGAGCGCTAGAGTGCTTATTCTCGTTTGGCCATGCTCCGCCGCCATTCAATATTGAGCCTAGCTTGTATTGCTTAGCCTCTTCTGGGCTTACACCGCGAAGATCCGGCTGAATCATCTGACCCAGTTTCTCTTCGGTAGTCATCTGAGCCACAATGCTTGCGACTTCGTTTTCTATTGCAGCGTCTTTAGCGATTGCAGATTTAATTTGTGGCCATTCTTTAAAGTAAGGTGTTTGATAAGACATCTTGAATTCCTAAATACAAAACTATGTGAATAAATGACAACGAGTAAAGTGATTAGCTGAAATTTCTACCGGTTCAGGCAAATACTGCGAACATTCCGCTTTCGCCTGTGGGCAACGCCCTGCGTACGGGCAACCTTTCTTTTCAGGTGACCACATTGGTGTTTCCATTGAGCGGTGCGTTGGTAGTTTCTCGTGAATGCTGCGGCTCGGATCCGGCACCGCCGCAAGCAATAACTGGGTATACGGGTGTTGCGGGTTTTGCGTGATTTGCTCTGTGTCTCCCCACTCGACCATATGACCGCAGTACAACACTATGGTGTCTTCTGCAAAATAGCGTGCCGTAGCAATATCATGGGTGATATACATAAATGACTTGCCCATCTCATGCTTCATGCGATTCATTAAGTTAAGCACACCAATTCGAATCGAGACATCCAACATTGACGTTGGCTCATCCGCCAGAATCACTTTCGCACCAATAGCCAGTGTTTTTGCCAAGAAAACACGCTGACGTTGACCGCCTGACAACTGATGTGGAAACTTATCCAACACTTCTTGCGGCGGTGTTAAACCCACTTGGGTTAGGATTTTTATTAGGCGATATTCCATTTCTTTACCCGGTTTTAATCCGTGGTAAATCTGCATTGGACGCATCAGGTGATAGCGAATCGTATGTAGCGGATTTAACGAACTGAACGGGTCTTGGAATACCATCTGTACATCGCGTCGATAGGCATCTAGCTCTTCTCCAGAGGTAAACTCATCAATGTTGGTACCGTGATAATAGATACCACCTTCGGTGGCCTTGTGAATCTTAGTCGCTATTTTTGCACTGGTACTTTTGCCACACCCCGACTCCCCAACCACTGCTACACAACGCGCTTCACGTAGTTGGAAATTGAGTCCATTAACAGCACGTAAGTACTGCTTTGGTGAAAAAATTGAGTCACCTTTTTTACGAAAATCGATGCAAAGGTCTTTGGCTTCCAAAATAACCGGATGCTTTGCATCCAATGCCGCTTGGTCAATATGAGGACTTCTTGCATTCATAATTACGCCACTCCTTCGGCTTCAAGTTGTAGTGGAGTATGACAAGCCACCCAACGCGACTCTCCTAAACTGACCAAATTAGGTTCTTGTGTTCGGCACTGTGCAGTGGCTTTAAAACAGCGAGGCGCAAAACGACAGCCTGAAGGCACATTTTTAAGATCGAGAGGAGAACCTGGAATTCCTTTCATCTCTTGTAACTCACCTTTTAATGTCGGGAATGAGTCGCCCAAGCCATGTGCATAAGGGTGGTTTGGTTGCTGCAAAATGATCTTCGATGGTGCGAGCTCCACCAGCTGACCTGAGTACATGATGCCAATACGGTCACATAGCTCCACCATCAAACTGAGGTCATGGGTAATAAACAAAATAGAGAAACCAAAACGCTCTTTAAGCTCATACACTTTTTGCAGGATTTCGCGTTGTACCACCACATCAAGTGCAGTAGTAGGTTCATCCATAATAAGTAGCTTTGGATTTAGAGCTAACGCCATAGCAATGACAACTCGTTGTCTCATACCACCAGAAAACTGGTGTGGGTAGTCAAACAGACGCTCTGTTGGGATATCTACGATACGGAGCAACTCTTTCGCTTTCTCAATGGATTCCTCTCGGCTAGATACCAAACCATGAGCATCGAAAATATCAAAGAACTGATATTCAATGGTTTTCACTGGGTTTAAACAGTTCATTGCGCTTTGGAAAACCATCGACGTATCCTTCCAGCGGAAGTTTCTTAACTCATCGTCGTCCATTTTCAGTACATCTTGACCTTCGAATAGGATTTCACCTTCAGAGATCAATGCAGGCGGTCTGTGCAAACGCATTAGCGAGTAAGCAATAGTTGACTTACCGCAACCTGACTCGCCCGCTAGCCCTAAAATCTCGCCACGGTTAATGTGAAAGCTGACGTTATTCACTGCACGAACTTTGCCATCAAAAGTCACGTAGTCGACGCAGAGATTTCGGACATCCACCAACTTAGACGTTTCTGTATGTGTGAAATTAACCATTGGCACTCTCCATTTCTAAGCGCTGTTGCTTCGCAGCTTGTTTCGCTGCTTTCTTCTCTTCACGACGATAACGGGCCATGATTCGTTGAGCTTTCAGTTTCGGGTTTGATATTTCATCAATCGAGAAGTTGATAAGCGCTAGACCAATGGCGACCGATGCTAACGCAACAGAAGGGGCCATAATTTCCCACCACGCACCGATACGTATCGCAGAAGTTTGGTCGGCGTTGTACAACATACCGCCCCACGTCACTGCAAGAGGGTCGCCCAACCCAATAAACTCTAAGGTCGCTTGCGTCATAATGGCGTAGATGACCGTACCAATAAAACTACTCGCCAGAATCGACATCATATTTGGCATAATTTCAGCAAACAGCATTCTCGGTTTGGTTTCACCCATCACTTCAGCGGCGTGGACAAAGTCCTTATTTCGAATCGCTAAGGTCTGAGCACGTAGTACGCGAGCTCCCCACGGCCATGACGTCGCACCAATTATTATCGCGATAACCAGAGGCGATACTTGGTCTAAGAACGCAGCCAATACCAGCATTAACGGTAGGCTTGGAATAACCATCACTAGGTTAGTAAAGAATGATAATACGTTATCAATCACACCACCGAAGTAACCGGAAGCGATACCTATCACCATCGCCATTACAATCACAAACGTGCCAGCGACGAAGCCAACCATAAGCGAAACGCGACCACCGTAAAGGAGCTGAGACCAGACATCACGTCCCATTCGCGTCGTACCTAGAATATTGTCTGGGTTTGGAGCTTGGTGTGGTCGACCAACGCGAGCTCCCGGCAATACATCGGTAAGCAGCGGTGCAAAAACACACATCAACACCACTGTTGCGACTAAGAAGATCCCAACCGCAGCTTTGGGGTTATCCAAGAAAAATTGTTTAGCCATTTTAAAGTATTTCATGCTCTTAACTCCTTTAACCCAACTCAGTGCGAAGACGTGGGTCAAGCACGAACAGCAGTAAATCTGCGATAAAGTTAGCGCCCAATACCATGATGGTCATGATAAGCAGGTAGCCTTGAATCAACGGGTAATCACGCGCAAGCATGGCTTGGAACATGACCTGTCCTAATCCCGGGTAATTGAATATGATTTCGATAATCAGCGAGCCCGCGAAGATGGCGCCAACCGACATAGCAAATGTAGTGATCATTGGCAGCACTGCGTTGCGCGCACCGTATTGCAGCATCACCTTTTTGTCTTTCACACCTTTAGCCCAGCCCATGACAATAAAGTCTTCACCAAGCTGGTTGATCATGTTGGAACGCATGCCCATAACGTTGCCCATTCCAAGCAGTACCATGCTGAGCAATGGCAGTGCCAAGTGATAAGCCACACTGCTGACAAATTCAAAACTCATTGCAGGATCGAGCGATGGGTCGTAAGCATAACTCGTCGGAAACCAGCCGAGATCTGATGCAAAGATAAAGTACATAAGTAGAGCCATTACTACGGCAGGAATCGACGATATCACTACCGAACTCACAGTGATGACAGAATCGACCCACGTGCCTCGCTTCCAAGCCACCCAAATACCGAGCAACGTTGTGATGGTATAAGACACGACAAGGTAAGAACCAACCAACAACAACGTCCACAACATGCCACGGCCAAGAACATCAAATACAGGTTGGAAGAAACGTGTCGATGTTCCCCACTCACCCGTCATGATGCTTTGTAGGTAAGTTAAAAACTGTTGAAACAGTGGAGTATTGGTGGAATAACCATAAAGAGCTTCAAGAGAAGCGATGGTCTCTGGTGTAATTTGCCCACCATTTTGTGCAAGACGCCCCAAAAATGATTGAATTGGGTCACCAGGCATCAATCTTGGCAAGAAAAAGTTAATGGTTACTGCGGCGACAAAGGCCAGCAAATAGAAGCCAAATCGGCTTAATAAATATCTCATAACCTAAATTCCAATTAGACTTTCCCCTCAGCTCCGCCTTATGGGGAGCCGACAAGTAAGAGAAGTGAGAGAAAAAAGCGCAGCCTCCCTCGCTCAAGAGACCACGCTAAACTGGATTAACCTTTCGGTTTTAGGTTCATTAGGTGAACAAGACGGCTCATGCCATTCCAAGGTGCAGGGTGACCAATTTGATTATCTTCATTAGCCCAACCTTCGAAGCGAGAGTCGTTATATGCGTACCAGATACCGTTGTAGTAAAGAGGAATTTGAATCACATTTTCGGCAAAGTAACGTTCTACGTTAGCCGCAATTTTCTTCTGTTGATCTTCGTCTTTAGTCAAACCTAGCTCTGAGATCCACTGGTCAAGTTGTGGGTCAACATAGTTACTAACGGTAGTAGACCACCACACTGGACTTTGTACGTATTCAGAACCCATAGTGAAATCGTAGAACTTCCATACTGAAGATTGCATCGAACCAGCACCGAATGTGGCATCGAAGTTCGCTGTTTCCCAGTTTTTCGCATACGCATTAGCTTCTGGAGTAATTACCGTTGCATCGATACCTGCCATGCGCAGACCTTCTACCGCAATAGAAGTGTTGTTTACCCAATCACTCCAACCACTTGGTACCTGGATTTTGAAGGTTAATTTGCTGCCATCTGGGTTCTCTACAAAGCCGTCTCCATTAGTATCTTTGTAACCGCCGTCTGCTAATAACTGCTTAGCTTTGTTAATGTCGTACTGGTTCACTTCAGCCCAAGTTTTGTCGGCTTGTTCGTCACGCCAATTCCACATACCTTTTGGTAAGTTTGTTGCTGGGTTTCCACCGACAACGTAACCATAAGAACCAATCATCATCATGGCTTCACGGTCCATTGATAGGCTTACCGCTTTACGGAAGTTCACATCATGGAAGGCTTTATTTGCGCCTTCATTCTCTGTTTTGTAGTTGAATGTGATTCGAACACCATCGTTCGATGGGAACCAGTACTTATTATTTGGATGTTTAGAAACAAACGTACGCTCGATATCAGGAATAAAGATACCTGCCCAGTCCACGATTCCTTTTGAAAGCATCTCTAGCGCTGCATCGTTACTTGAGAATTGCGGGAACTCTAAACAGTCGATTTTGAGGTCTTTATTCCAGTAATTTGGGTTACGACACTGAACATAAACTTGTGGTGTAAAACGCTGGATTTCTGTGAATGGGCCCGTGCCCACTGGGTTATCATTCGTGCTTTGGGCTGGCGAATCATTACCTTCCCAAATATGTTTAGGGACGATACGAACCGTTTCACCAAGAACATCGCGCGCTGCAAACGCATTCGGTTCTTTTAGATAGATTTTAACTTGTAGGTCATTAACCTTCTCGACTTTGTCAACTTTACCGCTGACACCGCCGGTATCGATCTCTGGATGTGCTTTCGGATACTCGTAAGTAAACACAACATCATCAGCCGTGAACGGTTTCCCATCAGACCAAAGAACACCCTCACGAAGATCGACAGTCAGTACCGTCAAATCATCGCTCAGTTCATAACCTGTTGCGAGCCAAGGATGGACGTTTTTCGAGTCTAAGATATCGAAGATGTATAGCGATTCATAAGCAAAGTCTGAACGACCACCAAACCAAGGGTTAAAGTTACGCACCCAGCCAGTTGAGAATTCATTGAGAATCTTCAAGTTTGGCATGGAAGACGATTCTTCAGCGTGAGCGGGGATAACCATTGATGCAGCAATTGCAGAAGTAAGAAGCAGCGTTTTTTTCATCTATCTATCCTTGTTTATGAACTGTGTAGGCGAAGTTCGTTATCGTTGTTTTTCAAGGATACTAGCGAGGAATTCGGTTTATAAACGTGACTAAAACCACATTGGATCGGCAATGGGTTGCCTATTTGTTAAAACTAAAAAGCGTTGCACAGAAACCTCCTCACTCATGAAACTTTTCTATAATTTTCATAATTTAAATTATATTAATCATTGACTTAGGTTGAAATATTTCATGAAAATTCATTCTCTGGCTATTCAAGCTCACGCTTTTGGGATCAGAAATAGGCAATAGTGTTGCTATTTGTTAATCCACCCCCATAACCTTAAGTAATAAAGCGAACGATTAGGCACATCAATGCAACAACAAGATCAATCCAGAGCTAAGAGCAAAAACTTAGGTATTCTATTAGAACTGGTTAACTTCATTCGCCCTTACCAAGCCAAAGTATTTGCCGCTCTGGTAGCACTCATCTTCACCGCAGGCCTCACTCTGTCTGTTGGTCATGGGGTTCGAATCTTAATTGACCAAGGCTTTGCTCAGCAATCACTGCAAGACTTGGGTAATGCGATTCAATTTATCATGTTGGTCACCGTGTGCATTTCCATTGGCACCTTTTTTAGATTCTATTTAGTTTCTTCTGTTGGTGAACGCGTCAGCGCAGATATTCGCCTCGCGGTATTCAATCACATCATTACTCTGCATCCGAGTTATTTTGAGACCAACGGCAGCGGCGATATCATGTCTCGAATAACCACTGATACGACGCTATTGCAAAGTATCATTGGTTCTTCTTTTTCTATGGCAATGCGCAGTGCGCTTATGTGTATTGGTGCCATTATCATGTTGTTTGCCACCAACATTAAGTTGACGCTCATTGTATTAGCATCGGTTCCGTTTATTTTGATTCCCATCTTGTTCTACGGGCGTCGTGTAAGAGCACTCTCACGTCAAAGCCAAGACTCTATGGCGGACGTAGGCAGCTACGCAGGCGAAGCGATTGAACATATCAAAACGGTCCAAAGTTACAGTTTTGAGGCGCAAGAGCGTGCGGCTTTTGCTGAGGAAGTAGAACGAGCTTATGACATTGGACGTAGGCGCGTTAAGCAGCGCGCTATCTTGATTTCTGGCGTTATCGTTATTGTTTTTACTGCTATTGCTGGCATGCTTTGGGTTGGGGGCAGCGACGTGATCCACGGCACCATGTCAGCCGGTGACCTTGGTGCTTTTGTATTCTACGCAATTATGGTAGCTTCTTCTTTAGCGACCATTTCAGAAGTCTTAGGTGAGTTGCAACGCGCTGCTGGCGCAACCGAGCGCTTGGTAGAAATCCTGCAAGTTGACAGCCATATCAAGGCGCCTGATAGCATCTTCAATGCTACCAATACGCTGCGATCTGAAGTTACGTTTGACGATGTAACCTTCCATTACCCTTCCCGACCTTCTCAATCTGCCACTGAACGGTTAACCCTCAAAGCAGACGAAGGTAAAGTACTTGCACTCGTTGGGCCGTCTGGAGCGGGTAAAACAACGGTATTTGAGCTTTTGCAGCGTTTCTACGATCCTCAAGCCGGACAAGTGAAGTTAGGTAACGTCGATATTCGAGAGTTTGACCCTCACGAACTTCGCAAGCAAATGGCACTAGTTCCACAACAACCCGCTTTGTTTAGTCACGACGTCTTTCACAACATCCGTTACGGCAATCCAGACGCGACCGATGAGCAAGTAATTGAAGCAGCGAAAAAAGCCCATGCCCATGAGTTCATAATGCAGTTGCCAGATGGCTACCACAGCTTCTTAGGAGAAAGGGGCGTGCGACTTTCTGGAGGGCAACGCCAACGCATCGCTATTGCGCGCGCTATCCTCAAAGATCCAAAAATCCTTCTGCTTGATGAAGCCACAAGCGCCCTCGATAGCGAGAGTGAACATCATGTACAACAAGCATTAGAAGAGTTAATGGTCGGAAGAACCACTATCATCATCGCGCACCGTCTTTCAACCATTCAGCACGCAGACCAAATTGCGGTGTTAGACCATGGTCGTTTGGTCGATATTGGCGATCATCATTCGTTGCTAGAAAATTGCGAACTATATAAACGTTTGGTGGAGTTACAGTTTAAACAGCCCGTCGTGAGATAACAGCAGCTGTTATACAAATCATTAATGTAAAAGCCCTTGTTTGGTCAAATCCAAACAAGGGCATAGAAGTTTCTATTCGAGCCGCTACCAGTGGATATCTAGATCTTGGTTCAAGTTGTTTTGTATATCACCCCACTCGTCCATTAACTCAGAGGCTTTTCGGTGTGAAATCGGTTTAACCAGCGTTGAGCCAGCATGATCTTTCAGGTTGAGCGTATAGGTTTTAGCATTAAGGTCGGCCGTTATACTGTGGTATTCGTCAAGACACTGCTGTTTAGTTTTGTTAGGTCCCCATGCTAACGTCAAATCCGTTCCGTTAATATTCATGCAAACCGCAAGCGAGCTACAATCCATCGCATTCTCCTTGTCGTTAGTGTAGTCACTCTATGAAGCTAGCCAAGTCTGGTCATTTCGCCAACACAAACTGTCAAATCTTGAGTGATCACTCATTAATACGCTGACATTTACAACACCCGTCACTGTAACTCTTCGACTCCCCTGCGCATTTCAGGATGGGCAAATTTCCAAAGAAAAATACCCAAACTCAAACCCCGTCATTCCTGCGAAGGCAGGAATCTACTGACAGCGCCACTGAATCGTATGGTCCACTACGCAAACTGAGTGACGAGGCTAGCTTATTATTGCCCTATTCCTTGCCAGTAACATTCAACCTCACAAATCACAGTGAGGTGGTTTGACCTACTTCTTCTAATCAGCATAGTGTCTATGAAAATGAGCTCTTACCAACTTAGCCAACTAGTTCGAATAGGCCGTCTTATTTCCATTTTTTAACCTACCGAAGAAACGTGTTCTCTGTTAGAGTCACCGTCAACTACGCTATTGAATAAAGACACCCACAGATCGCATGTAATTGATGGATTTTTATTCACCCTTAGAACTCATTTTAGGAATCCCTAGTGACTAACAACGAAATTTTACGTCGTATCCAACACGCGTTAAACCTTAAAAACGCGCAGATAATGAAAGCTTTCGGGCAGGCCGAAGTCACTGTGGCTCACGATAAAGTGGCAAACTGGTTAAAAGATGAAAGCGACAAATCTTGCGTGAAGATGAAGGATAAAGAGTTGGCGGTATTCTTAAATGGCTTTATTAACCTCAAGCGAGGAAAAAAAGACGGCGAGCAACCTAAGCCAGAAATGGCGTTGACCAACAACATGATTCTCATGAAGCTGCGCATTGCGCTAGACATGAAAGCAGAAGATGTGTTGGACGTATTAGAAGTGGTTGGTATTAGTTTAAGTAAATACGAAATTGGTGCGTATTTCCGCAAGCCAAGCAACAAAAACTACAAACAGTGTGAAGACCAACTGTTGTGTGACTTCTTAAATGGTGTGCAGTTTACCAATCGTCCCGATTCTGAAGAGTTTACTGGGTAATTTTTATCTCGAATCGAACGTGGTAATTGATGAAAAAGCGAGAGCCATTTCATTTTGGCTACTCGCTTTTATCATGTTAAGGACCGATACTAGAGCTTCACAATCATGTCTACTTTTTGTCTTTCTTCAGTAGATACCTATCAAACCAAGCTGAAATCTGGTCAGCTTTTAGAATCAAGACACACACCGACTCCTATGACCCTACCAAGATAAACCCAAGCTAAAGCCTTAAGCCAGTTGGGGGCCTCTATTCTGTTCAAGCTATTCCAGACATCTTGTAGTGATTCACTAAAACTGGCCACGTATATAGAGTTTTTCCATACTTTTGGTCATGCGAGCAGGGTCACGACTGACGCCGTTGGTAACACGAATTTGCCCCATTACAAGCTACATAACTTTCGTGTGATGCTTTGCAGATTGGTATTTGGCCTATTTATTCTAATCTGAATAATGTCTACAGAACTGTCACTCGCAGGTGGAGCGACATCAAAAGATTTAAGCCGCTTTAATAGAGTCGGTGCCACAATCTAGCATTCCGGTTACAGTATTAGTGGCTATTAATGAGTAGAAGTCACCGCTTGAGTATCTCTTGTAACGTCTCTTTTAATTCAATCGAGTTTTTTGCCTCTTTAACATGGTCTAAAGTCGCTTTGTATCCAATCTTAGACTTAACCCGTACAACGAGTGGCACTAAGGCAGACTCATTACGAGATTGTGTCTCTGAGTTGACTTCTATCCCGAGAATACACTTCTCAGTTAGTACTGAAATACCTTTCTCTAAGTGATCTATCGCATCCAATAGATTGATAATCAGTAGCATTCCCCACGGGTTATAATCTAACTCTCCATGAATATGTGCTTGTTTAGATGAGTAACAATGCCCTTGTGCTTGCATAGCAGACTGAATGGCAAACTCGGGAATCGTAGGGTTTACTTTCCCTGGCATAGCACTTGAACCAGCCTGTACTGCTGGAAGCGTAATTTCCGATAAACCGCCCTCTGGACCGGAAGACATCAGACGCAGGTCTTTCGCTATCTTGAGAATAAAGCCCGCTAAGTTCTCCACCTGGCTCACACAATTAGTTTGAGCATCGAATGATTGGCTGGATTGAAACAAGTTATCGTTCTTGCGAAGCTCTATACCGGTAACGTCTGAAAGTACTGAGATACAACGCTCGGCATAAGCCGCTGAGCAGTCACCACTTCGACCAATGATATTACCGCTTAAATTAACAGCCTGAAGGTCATTGCGACACGCTTTAAGGTGCATTTGATAGGTGTGTAGTGATGCTAAGTAACCGCTCCAGAATTGTTTAAACTCAATCGTGACAGCATCCTGCATACAGGTTCTGGCGAGTTTAGAACTGTTGCTGTGATTCGCTATTAAATACTCAAGCGCGTATATCAAGCGCTCGATGGTTATATCTAAGCGGTCAAGGGCTTCAATCGCAGCCAAGTGACTTGCGGTTTGCAAGCAGTCGCTCGTTGAATGATTCATGTTAATGGTATCATTCGGATGAGCGGGAGAATAAGTGCCGTAGGGCTGGGCATAATAACTGTGATTGACAATGTTCGCGACGACTTCATTGACATTCATATTAACGGAAATCCCACCACCACCGTGAAATGCGTGAACGGGGAATAGCTCCCTTTGGTAGTTTTCTAATATGGACTGACAGGTGTTTTCAACGTTCAATGAAAGTACTGGATCCATTTCTCCTATTTCCCTGTTTACACGAGCAGAAGCTAATTTGATACGTAAAACAGCGTTGATAAGTGAAGCGTAGTCGCCAAGTGTTTTTTGATTGTCTACGGGGTACAGATATAGAGCTCGCTGTGTTTGAGCACCATAAGGGAGTAACGCCGGAATTTTCACTTCACCAATATTATCGACTTCGATTCTGTATTGCATGATTTTCCTTAATTGGGCGGATAGGACCGCCCAACATATTTGATTAGCTTTCGCCGTAGTAGACCCAAATACTCTTAGTCTTTGTGTAAGAAGATAGCGAATGAATGGCCATTTCTTTACCCCAGCCACTTTGTTTAAAGCCTCCAAATGGGCTGGCAAGTCCATAGCAACCATATTTGTTTACAAACACCATACCAGCATCAATCTGATCAACCATTCGATGTGCGCGAGTCACATTGGATGTGTATATACCTGCCGCAAGTCCATATTCCGTGTTGTTAGCTATTCTAACGGCGTCTTCTTCACTTTTGAATTTGATACAAGAAAGCACTGGCCCAAAGATCTCTTCACGAGCTATACGGGCATCTTCAGGTACTTCTGAGAAAATCGTTGGTCGCACAAAGTAACCGTTATCATTCCCATTTGATGTATCTCGCGTACCACCAGCAACCAGTTTCGCTTCGGTTTTACCTATCTCAATGTAAGACATGATTTTATTGAACTGCGCTTCATTACATTGAGGCCCTTGTTCACTTTCAGGATCTAACGGATCACCACACTTAACAGCCTCTGCTTTCGCAATCAGTTTCTCGAGAACATAGTCATAAATTCCTTCTTGAATTAAGAATCGTGTTGGTTCGGAGCACTTTTCACCTTTGTGAGAGAACATAACAGTAAAGGCACGATCAATAGCTGCATCCAAGTTTTCAGTATCCTCAAAGAAGATACAAGGAGACTTACCGCCAAGCTCAAGCGTGACTGATTTCATGTTTGATTGGCCGCTATTCTCAATAATTTTGCGTCCAATTGGTGTACTGCCCGTAAAGGAAACTTTTTGCACATTATTGCTGACTGTTAGTTGATTTGAAGCCGCTCCATCAGCAATTACTAAGTTTAAAACACCGTCTGGAATATCAACGTTTTCAACAATTTTTTCTATCAAATATAAGGAGGTCAAAGGTGTAAACTCGGATGGTTTAAGAATAACCGTATTCCCCATAGCTAAAGCCGGAGCAATTTTCAACGCGGCCTGATAAAGAGGAAAGTTCCAAGGTGCGATAAGCGCACATACGCCAACCGGTTCTTTATTCGTGAAGTTAAGGTACTCAGGGTCGACAGGTGACGTTTCGCCATAAAACTTGTCAGTCCAACCTGCATAGTACTCAAAGATATCAGCACAAGTTGGGATATCATCTGCCAACGACTCTGTTAAAAGTTTCCCGTTTGGTAGCGTCTCTAGCACCGCTAAGACTTCAGTATGATCACGAATAACTTGAGCAATATCGCGAAGAACTTTAGCTCGTTCAGTCCTACTCACTTTACTCCACACACCAGATTGGTGAGCTTGTGAGGCAACAGCCGTCGCTTCTTCAACTAACTGCTCATCAGCTAAAGGGATGTTACACAACACATCTCTATTGCTAGGGTTGGTAACCATCCAATTATTCTCTAAGTTGCCGAGAACCCATTGGCCACCAATAAATTGTTTTTTGTCTTTGCTTAGCCACTCTTTAGCTGTAGTGATCGCTAAATTGTATTGAGTATCCATATTTTCTCCAAACTGCGCATTTGTCATTGTGGTCAGTCCTTAAAAATTTACAGATGTCACAATTTCACAACAACCGAATAAAAGTAATTAACATATGAAATTTAATCATTAGAATTCAGAAAAATCTATAAAAGCGCGCTATTGCGGAAGTTAATGTGAAACGCAGTGACTGAGTTTGAGTTCTAGGTCGTTGTATTTGTGACTAGGAGCAAGATAATGAGACAGCTACCCTCGCTTAATGCAGTTCGAGTATTTGAAGTTGCAGGCACCCACTTGAGTTTCACCGCTGCGGCAAACATCTTAAATGTTACACAGGGGGCGGTTAGCAAACAGATAAAGCAACTTGAGGAGTATTTAGGTGTACCGCTTTTCAAACGCACATCTACTCGAGGGCTTCTTGAGTTAACTCCGATTGGCGAGCAAGTTCTCGACACAATTTCTCGTTCTCTTTCTGAGGTTGAGAAAGGATTAGAGGTCATACGAAACCCCAATCTCCAACAGCGATTAGTTGTCCTAGCCCCTCCAACATTTACCAGTCGTTGGTTGAGTGCTCACCTCGTTAACTTTGCAAAAGTATTTCCTCAGTATGACTTACAGATCTATAGCAAACGAGAACAAAGTACCCTATACGATATTGAAATCCTCTTTGATGAAGTCAGTGAGTTCTATGCAAAAGACAACTTGTTGTTTAAAGAAAAATACGTAGCAGTCTGCAATCAAGATCTTGTTACCGAGAGCATGAATATTGAGGCGCATACACATAAGATGCTCCATATTCGCCACCACGGCCATAACCTCCCAGCATGGAAAGACTGGCTTGAATCAGCAAATATCCAATTGGCAGAGGGACACCGAAAAGGGATTTCGATGAGTACTCAAGAGCAGGTGATAAATACAGCTATCGCTGGGGGCGGGTTCGCGGTTGTAGATCTCAATATGGTCTATCACTCGCTTAAAAAACAAGAGCTCATTCAGTTCCACCCTCTACAATGCCGCAGTCGCTATGGGTACTTCATTCATGTCCCGACTCCCAAAGTCGGTACGAGTAAAGTTGAAGCATTTGTGTCCTGGTTGAAAGAAGAGTGTCTTAGCGTGTCTTAGCTTCAATTTTTCAAATAACCCCTATTGAAGGCAAAAATATAACCAATTGTTTTTTAAGGTTTTAAATTCACCTTGCATGCGGTAATGAACTAAACTCATACAAGCCTAACTTATATTCACTCGTGTTTTGTTGGCTTTTGAATCTAAATACTCAGGTCAACAAACAAAAATTAAACATTTCGTTTACATAATGCGAGAGGTGAATATGGAATACGTACAACTAGGTAACTCTGGCCTCAAGGTGTCTCGTTTGTGCCTTGGAACGATGAACATGGGTTCTAAAGAATGGAAGCCTTGGATCTTTAATGAGAAAGAGAGCGAACCAATCATTCGTCATGCTATCGACCATGGTGTTAACTTTATCGACCTAGCAGACTTTTACTCATATGGGGCAGGTGAAGAAGTCGTTTGTAATGTTCTCAATCGCATTGGACAACGTGACAAACTGATTGTAACAACTAAAGTTGGCTACCAAATGAATGATGACATCAACGCACAAGGCCATTCTCGCCAGCATATAATGAACTCCATTGACGCATCGCTAAAGCGTATGAAGATGGACTATGTAGATATTTACATGCTTCATTTCTTTGATGTAAACACCCCTATAGAAGAAACAATGTGCGCGCTGAATGATATTGTTCGATCAGGCAAAGCTCGCTATATTGGTGTTTCAACCATGTATACATGGCAGCTCGCTAAGATCATCCAGGTATGTGATCAAAACGGTTGGGTAAAACCTATCAACATGCAACTACAATATAATTGTGCCTACCGAGAAGAAGAGAGAGAGATGATTCCATATTGCCAAGACCAAGGCATCGGAGTGTCGGTATTTAGTCCTCTTGCTCGGGGTATTCTCACTAATGATCTGCAGTCTAACCGAAACAAAACCGATTTCTTTACTGCCGAAATGTATAACGACAAGGCTTCATTAGATATTTCTACTTCTGTTGCCCGCGTAGCCCAGAGGCACAACGTAGCCCCCGCTCAGGTAGCACAAGCTTGGGTACTATCTAAACAATACGTTTCCTCGATGTTAGTTGGTGCTGATACACCTGAACAATTCAATAGCGCTCTAGCTGCGTTGGAAATGAATCTAGATCAAGATGATATATTTGAGTTAGAACGCAATTATACGCCTTGCGACATAATCAACGATTACACCGCAGGAAATCGTATACCTCGAGAGGCTCGCCTTCCCAAAGGTATTTACGCTGAATAAATGGCATATAATTCAAACTGTATTCAAATGGCACTTAACGTGCCATTTTTTGTATTTTTAATTTGAAAACCCCATCTATAACTGTCAGCTTCCTGAATGACGCCAGTCATACTTAACACTTTTTGACCCCTTCCGGATATAGTCAACAGTTAGCTCAACTATCTCCATCTACTTCTATTGCTAACCCAAGGGTTTTACAAGCCACTGGTTTTACAAAATCAACCTAACTTACTGATACCTAGAATGATATTGGCTTTTACGCACGTCAGGCAATTAAACTTAGCTCACAGAACTAAAAGTAAACCTTTCAAAATGCAACACTCAATTAACAACGCGTTATTGATGGCTATCACTATTGGCATATAGACATTCAAGCTCAACTTAATCTAACCGATTGTTTAATCAGAGGATTCATTACCCAGCGAATTTTGTTCTTAGGTATGAGACTTTATTTCCATCAATCACCAATAACATTGCTGTAACATTAAACCCAGTTAATACGGTGGTTTATTAAGGGAAATAAAATGACAAACCAATTTGTACTTGGCTCCAATCGAAAAATAGATCCGTCACGTCGACGTGCCGCACAATTAAAACCAGATGGAAGCGTGAACGACAATGATAGAGTCGAGATAGGGCCTACTGCTCTTGCATTCCAAGAGTGGGCAGACCTAGGTCTCACTCCACCAAATCTGCATAAAATGCGAGAGTATCGATTAAAACGCATTGTAGACCAATTGCAAGCCCGTGACTTGGCAGGGGTGTTGTTATTTGATCCTTTGAATATTCGATATGCAACAGATTCGACCAACATGCAGCTTTGGATTGCACACAACCACGCTCGTGCTTGTTTTGTATCTGCAGAGGGCTACATGATTCTTTGGGATTTCCATAACTGTGACCATTTATCTGCACACCTACCGCTTGTGAAAGAAGTACGTAATGGAGCGTCATTCTTCTACTTCGAAACTGGAAATCGAACCAATGAACACGCCCATCATTTTGCAAAAGAGATTGCTGACATCGTTAAGCGTCACGGTGGTGGGAGCAATCGTATCGCTGTAGACAAGATCGAGATTGTTGGTTTGCGTGAGCTCGATAAGCAAGGCCTCGATATCTTTGATGGCCAAGAAGTGATGGAACTAGCTAGAGCAGTCAAAAACACTGATGAGATCAACGCAATGCGCTGTTCGATTGCTTCGACAGAGATTGCAATGAAAAAAATGCAAGAGGCAACTGTTCCTGGCGTCACTGAAAACGATATTTGGTCGGTGTTACATGCAGAAAACATTAAGCGCGGTGGTGAATGGATAGAGTGTCGAATCCTGTCTTCAGGACCTCGTACAAACCCATGGTTCCAAGAGTGCGGTCCTCGCATAGTTAAAGAAGGAGAGCTGTTAGCTTTTGATACCGACCTCATTGGTCCTTATGGATTCTGTGCAGACCTATCACGCACGTGGCTAATCGGTGATGTAGAAGCGACCGAAGAACAGAGACATTTATACCGCGTGGCCTATGAACATATCCAACACAATATGGAAATACTAAAGCCAGGTATGACATTCGAAGAAGTAACACGCTCTGGCCTTTTACTTCCTGAAAAATACCGACCACAACGCTATGGAGTAATGATGCACGGTGTCGGTTTATGCGATGAGTACCCTTCAATACGATATCCAGAAGATCTAGAAGGTCATGGGTATGACGGTGTATTGGAGCCAGGCATGGCACTTTGTGTTGAGGCATATGTTGGCGCTGTTGGCGGCAAAGAAGGGGTCAAATTGGAAGACCAAGTCATTATCACAGAAGATGGGTTTGAAAACCTAACGAACTACCCATTTGAAAAAGAGTTATTAAAGTAGGAGCAGCACATGACATCCGTACCTAAAAACACTCATAAATTACTAGTAAGCGCGGGAGCTGGGATAATTTTAACTCTGTGCTTTGTCTATGTATTACTTGCTCCAGAAGCAAGCACTGACATGTTCTCAAATCTGAAAAACTACATCGCGCATAAGTTTGCCTGGTTTTATATGGGCAGTGTCGCATTGTTTATCTCTATCTTAATTTTTAGTGCATGTAGCCGTGTTGGAGATTTAAGGCTCGGTAAAGATAATGAGAGACCTGAATTTTCAGGGTTTGCATGGGGTTCGATGCTCTTTAGCACAGGGATGGGCATTGGGCTTGTTTTTTTCGGCGTCGCTGAGCCTGTCATGCATTATATGAACCCTCCTATCGTTGAGGCACAGAGTGATGTAGCAGTGAGAGATGCAATGAACATTACTTTCTTTCATTGGGGCATCAATGCATGGGCTATTTACACTATTGTAGCTCTTGTTATTTCTTACGCAGCGTATCGTAAAGGCCGTCCACTAGAAATGCGAAGCGCATTTTATCCAATATTTGGTGACCGAATCAATGGACCTTTAGGAGTAGCTATTGATGTCTTTGCTGTACTTGCAACAGTGGTTGGTATTGTGACTCCCCTAGGTTTTGGCGTGCAACAAATTAATACTGGCTTAAATTATGTACTAGGCGTGGAGATTAGCACAGGCAATCAAATTGTCTTGATTGCAATTATTGGAATAACGACGTGTATTTCACTGGTGCTTGGCCTAAAGAAAGGGATAAAAGCGCTATCACTCATTAACATCTGCGTCGCAATTGGACTAATGACGTATGTATTTTTAGCCTCTAATACAACCTTTATCCTCAACTCAACAGTTGAAAATATCGGCAACTATTTGGCGAGCTTTGTCCCCCTGTCTTTTGATACTTACGCTTATACTAACCCAGATTGGTTTTATGGTTGGACACTATTTTACTGGGCTTGGTGGATTGCTTTCGCTGCGCCAACGGGGTTGTTTATTGCTCGAATTTCACGTGGCAGAACAATACGAGAGTTTGTGGTAGGTGTTCTTGTTATACCAGTGGGTTTTTCTTTCGCATGGCTAACAATATTCGGTAATAGTGCGTTGGACCTTATTCATAACCAAGGTATCGAGGAGTTAAGTGCGGCAGTGATGACCAACTCCTCGTCGGCATTATTTAAGTTCTTTGAGTTGGTATCTGATTGGAGTCTACCTAGTTACTTAGCACTATTCAGTATTTTCGTGTTCTTTATAACGACTTCTGATTCGGGCACGCTTGTTATTAATACATTGACATCAAAGGATGAAGATAATGCTCCGATTTCACAACGTATTGGCTGGGTAATTGCAATTTCTGGTATCACTAGCTTGTTATTAATGAGTGGAGGCATGACCGCTATTCAATCGCTACTCGTTATTATGGGGTGCCCTTTCGCCATTATGGTAACGATGATGAGTTATGGGTTTATGAAGTCTGTGTATGTTGAAGTCTATTCACCCGCTACCAAAACCCGAGGAGCCGAATTGGATGAAGTAATTAGAAAAGCAGAACAAACAGAGATTGAATATAGGAAAGCTCAATTCATCCATGGTGGTAAGTAATCATATTGAGTTAGATTACGAAAGGTCAATAATATAGACGATTCACTGACTATACAGCTCTCCTCACTTTCAAGTTCCTCCTTAGAGCTACTTTTGAGTAGGAGAGCACTCAAAAGTCCACACTTCCCTTATATATATGTATAAAAGGTTGGACACCGGTTTAAGTGTCTTTCCATACACAGAGTTATCAATGATTTGCTAAATTAAAATAGTCACTGACTCACTTTTGTCCAGAGGTGTGCTGACGGAGTACGCAACACAAAACTGCTCCAATACAAGTTATAGACATGTGTTGTGACGAGAAAAGTTAGTCGAAATGGCCAAAAAAACTAGCTGTACAGTCAGTCTATGGAGACTTTTATATTAGTTGTTACAGCTCATTATCAACTAGGTTACTAAAAGTATACTGATTGTATTCAATCTCTAGGTAACTAAAATATACCGTAAGGCGCTCGCCATTAGGTGCCTACTCTTATACTTATTCGATGTGCGTGTTCAATAACTACGAGTGACGTTTTATTATCAATGCTGAAAAATTACATTGCTTAGTTTCTCAAAATGACGTGGGGCTGTATGAAAGCAAAAGTTGAAGTTGACCCAAAAGGGCGTAAGAGCGTCGTTGATGCCTGTACTCAGCCTTGTGCGATCGAAAAAGGTATGAGGATTTTGGGTTCAAAATGGAAGGGATCGATTATCTACCATCTAAAAGATGGCCCAGTGAGATTCAATGACCTTTCAAGAATGTTGGGCGGTGCTAGCAAGAAGATGGTCGATCAGCGTCTAAAAGAGCTAGAAAGTGAAAACATGGTAATACGCCGTGTGCTCAATGAAAAACCACTGGCAGTCAGCTACGAACTTACCGAGTTTGGGCGCAGTGCTTTAACAATTCTCGATGAGTTGAGAAAATGGTCTGAAAGCAACAATATACAGCTAAGATAGCGAGAGCTACATTTATCTAACTCCCTCTTTAACGTAGCAAGGCAACCAATATGGTTGCCTTGTAGTATTTCGAACTGGCGATTCAGTAGTCTAGTGTGCCACGGATAGGGTAGTGGTTCTCTGGGTTACGAATCCATGCCAAACCTCGGGTCAGTGCACCGAGCTCAGGTCTAACAAATGGGTTATTGGATATGTCTACCACGTGTAGGTTGCCGTGTTCATTGACGACAAACAACCCCGGCTCTGCAAAGTTATGGTCGGTTTCAGCTTCGGAGCGTGGTAGTGATATATAAAGCCCCAGAGTCTTCATTTGTTGCTCCGTAAGGCCATAGGCGATAGGAAAACTGATATCGAGCTTTTCTAGGTGTTGCTCCAATTGTTGCTTTGAGTCACCAGAGACTGCCAAAATATCAACACCTGAGTCACTAAATGCTTGTTTATAGGTCTCAATTTCATTCAAATATTTGGTGCAAAGTGGACAATGTTTACCACGATAGACAAACACCGCTTGCCATGTTGCATCACCTTGAGGTTGACCTAACTTGACTTTGGTTCCATCAAGCTTTGTTGCCTCTAATGTAGGAAAAGCGTCACTCGCTTTTAGTTTTTGTGAGTATGTCATCTGGGCTCCTGAGATTGAAGTCACAACTAGTTAGAAAAAGATAGGATACTAAGAAATAAGTTGCAACCAGTATACTTTTAGTAACCTAGAGTTGATTCGCCTGAGCTATTAACTCAACTAAGATCTGTTTGTAACTTTCCACTGAGTGCGCGCCAGAAAAACCATGTTCTCCATTGAAAATCACCGTTGGAACACTCGATACGCCCATTTTTTGCCATTGTTTCTCTGTACTACGTACTGAGCTTCGTCGCTGCACATCATCTAGCCAACGCATTCCTTCTTCGGGTTCAAGACCTACAGAAATTAGCTCTTGCTTAAGAATCTCACGGTCAGAGACGTCTTTCTGCTCACTGAAGAATGCGGTAAATAAACGTAATTTTAGCTCAGTCTGCTTGCCCAAACTCTTGGCGTAATCAAGCAAAAGGTGTGCGTCAAAAGTGTTCACCATTTTCATTTCATCAAAGTAGTTAAACTTGAAGCCATGCTCTGCCCCAATACTGGCGATACGGATGCGCGCGTTCTTACTTTCCTCTGCGCTACTGCCATATTTACGAGCAACGTGATCTCGAAGGTTTTCACCTTCAGCAGGCATATCAGGGTTCAATTCAAAAGGCTGCCACTCAATCTCGATGCTATCTTCAATGCCAAGCTGTTTGATAGCTGCTTTTAAATGGTTGTATCCGATGATGCACCATGGACAGACAACATCACTAATAATGTCGAGCTTAATTGTATTATTCATATGAGTTTCCCACTCAAAGCACTGTACTCACGCGGCAAACAGTGCTTTTATTTGCGTTTGCTATCTTTAACTGAGTTTAACGTTCGCTAGGGTGCGTCCACGCAAACTTCTAGAATGGCGCATCCGGCTGAGTGTGCGCCAATGCGTTAGTGAAGTTTGAGATAAGCTAAGCAGCCAGGCCAGTCAGCACTTCCAGCGCTTGACGTTTAGTAAATCCAGTGCTCATGACTACCTCTTAGAAGTATGCGTCTAGGTGCGATTCAAAGCGAGCAAAGTCGTTCTCAATGTCTGCGTTTTTCATCACGTCGTAGCAAGCAAACGTTGGCAGTGCAGTCATGCCAAAGAAGCGGAAGTTTGCATGCATGTGGAACATCAAATCATCCACACCGCGACCTTGGAATAAGTATTCGCTATCATCATTAAATGACTCCTCTGGTGCATTGAATGTGAAAGAAAGCATGTATTTGGTATTGGTTCGAGTGCCGCCTGTTCCATAATTTTTCTTTGGTTCTTCTGGCGTTCTGCCATCAAAGGCACAGAGTGCGCCTCCCATACCCGCAGTGAATACTTCATCCATGTATTTCTTGAAAGACCATGGGATGGTCATCCAGTTGACAGGTGACTGTAGGATCACTCGATCTGCCCATTCAAAGTTCGCCAGTTGCTCGTCAACGACGATGTCATCTTGCATTGTCACTACGCGAACTTCGTGACCCTTTGATTCTAACTGGGTACGAGCTTTCTCAACTAAAGCCGCATTGAGTTTGCCTTCAGAAAATGGAGATGGTTCGTGTGCGTTAATGATTAGAACGTTACTCATGATATTAACCCTTCAATATTTGGATGTTTACCGAGCGAATAATGATTTCGCTGTCTTGTGGTTTATTATGGTTACCTACATTTCTAGTGCAATTAGTTAACTTTTAGTAACCACCATAAAGATCGAATTGAATGTTCTTAAGTGTATGTTTTACTGTACTTTTATTTTTTCATTGGAGTGGGCGTGTGGGTTGATAGACGGTTAAAGGTTACCAAAAATAAACTAGTTGAAATTATTGGTGGTGCTAACATACTGAACAGAACATGCGGCTTAGCGCACAGTGATCTTGCAAAGGACGTAACTATATGGATTTATTCAAGAAACATCCATTGTGGCGCAAACCCAAGCCCCATCAAGATGCGGAGACCTGCAGCGATCATGTGCACTGGATAGGGCTTTTTCACGACTTGGCTCATGTCTTATCGATTTTCGTGCTGGGAAATTACTTGAGTCCTCACCTTGGTTTTACCGAATTCGCCGTTTTTACGCTGCTATTTATGGTGACTTGGTTTGTATGGCTTGACATCAGTCTTTTTAACTTGATTTATATCAGCACTACTAAAACAGCAAGCGGAAAGAAATGATTAGTCTGCTATTTTGCGACTATACTTTTTATTATTCATGAGTTTTAAATAGGCAATTTTCCGTAACTTATTTTTGTCCAAAAGCTTCTTCGAAATTGGTCACAAACTTTATTGTCCGACGACAATTCTTTGAAATACCCAAACGAATAGTAGAAAAAGCAAGACCCGACCCCATTGATTCTTATTAAAGCACTGCCAGTACATGTAACCCGAACTTCGCGCCCTCGGCCTTTCATAACGACATTTTAAGTAACTTTTTCTGACCAAACTTCGTTAACGCCCTATAGATTGCTCGTTGTGAAAACCGTTCTATAAAACGCAACGCGATATGAAAGTTGTGCCATACTAATTCTCACACGCACTATCGAAGTATGAGCTGTCATTTTCACTACTAGTTATTTACAGGGGTCATACCATGTTTCCATCACCTTTATTATTATCTCGACAGTTATTACAGCAGTCTAAAAACCTAGTTACACCAACTCGACTGTGTAATGCTTTAGCCGTTATCGACAAAACCTCTACCGCTCTCGTGCCGATGACAAACTATAAGCTTAATATTCCAGTCTGCGTGTTCCCTAGGAATATCTTTGAGCAGTATGTGAAATCCAACAGGACACTCGGAAGAAAAGACGGTGTTTTCTGGGTTACAGACCGCAGTACATTTGATAGCTTTGGCATAGGCCTGTCACACCTAAGAATAGAACGCTTATTGGGTATGGACCCAGGTTACTACCCAAGGGACCAAGACTTAGTTATGGTCGTCATCGATAAAGCCGAAGAGGATGACTTTCGATTGCCAAGTGGTAGTGAAGGTGGTGCGAATGATAACTGGCGAGAAGGTGGCTATGCTGGTTGGCCACATGCTGGTATGTCGACTCCAGAGAGGGTTGCTAGTTCGAGAAACAGTACGCTAGCCGAAATTAGCTCCGCTATGATGTTAGTGCAAGGGCAAGAAAATCCACTCGATGTATCATGTTCAATTGATGATGTATTCAATCACTTTCAAAAATAGTGCTGTTTAGTCTACGAATCACGTAAAAGAACACATTTCCGAGCAAAGCTTACTCTCCGCCAACAAAAAAGCCCCTCTGATATTCAGAGAGGCTTATCTTTGGAACTCAGAAGTTAATTATTAGAGTTTGTCCCAAGCATCTGACCAATGCACAGTTTCACCCGGTGCATACGATGGGTTTGAACACCAACCTGTATAAGGCCATGGTTTACATTGATATAAACCGCCGTCAGAGCCAGTGACTATATCCCCTTCTGCATAGGTCGTGTTAGGATCGTAAGCAGGATGTTCTCCCGGAGGAGGTGTTACTGATTCATCCACCACTTTAAATCCATGAGTCGCCACTTCCGAATTGCCGTCACCGTCTGTCGCGGTGGCTCTGAATACAAAGTTACCAGCTTCAATAGCTGACAATGTCAAGGTTAACGTCGCTTCGCCATTCACCTGCTGGGTTTGCTCGTATATCTTAGCGCTAGAGCTATCTTCAACTGTAACGGCGACAGAAGCAGATTCACTGGTTTTTATGACTGGGTTTAAAGTAACACTACCACCAGTCAAAGTGTACTGAGAGCTCAACCCATCGATAGTGAATTCAAAACCTGGCGCTGGCGTTCCGCAACCATTATCATCCACTTTTCGCCATACTCCCCACTCTCCGGTAGTGCCTGGTTCATCACCACGAGTCCACCATTCAGCACGCCACGTTGAGCCGTTATGAGAAACGAGATCTCCTTTAGAGTAGGTAGCGCTAACATCCCATGCGTTTGCACAAGAACTGCCATCAGCGACCGTTACCACACGATTTGCCGTAGTGGTTTGATTAGCACTGTCTGTTACTCGGTAAACTAAGTCGTATTTACCTAGTTTGTTTACATCCACGCTGCCTTCTACACGCACTTGAGAGGTTAAGTCACCATCTTCTGCGTCAATGGCTTTTACCCCTTGCATTGGATCAAAGCTATCGCCCAATTTGATGGTGACGTCGGCGACGCCTTCAAACTCTGGAGCTAAGCTGTACACTTCCACATTACGGCTCTGTTTGGTCTCGTTGCCATCACTGTCTGTCACACTATAAATCAATACATAAGTACCGATGGTGTTAGTGTCGACCGAGCCTTCAACAGAAATGCTATTGGTTAAGTCTCCATCTTCTTTGTCTTTTGCGGTCACGCCTGCATAAGGGTCGAACGCATTACCATGACGCACACGAACATCAGATACACCATTAAATACAGGCTTACCTTCACTAGGTGGTGGCGGTGTATGACCATGTACAAACGCACCGTAGTCGTTAATAAACTGTTCACCGTAAGCCTGACCTGAAGCGTTGGTGCCCATGTCCCAGTTTACTGACCATGTCATCACACCTCTCAGCGCCTGACCTTGAGCCTTTAGTTGGTTAAACGCGTTATAGAGGTCTTGAGGATCTTGGACAAAACCAGTCGCCGCAGCGTCAATATTGGCAGGAATACCAAATACTAATTTATCGTGCGGAATCTTGTGGAAACCTCGTGTTCCGTTAGCAAGAGAATCCGAGATGTAATAAATAAATTCTTGTTTCAAAGCGTCGTTGTTCTGAGCAATCCAACCAACGCCATCCACCCATATACCATCCCCACCTTGGTTATAAAACTGTGGGTTTATCCAATCGTAGTCGCCTTCTAGTCCGGTGATATACGGAACATATTTGCCACCTTCCGTTAAGTAAGGAAATTCAGGGGCCATCGTAATTAGGAAGTTCTTGCCTTGCTGCTGGTAATGCTCTTTTACTATACGTAGCGCAGCTGGTATGACGGTTTGGTTGTCCGAAGCGGTTACCGCCGACTGTTCTAAGTCGATGTCCAAACCATCAAAACCGAACTTGTCAGTCAGTCGAATGATCTCCTGTGCGAATGCTTGTTCATCACCTGTCTTCAATTCGACATGAGCATCAGCACCACCTAACGCGATCAACACTGCTCGGTTTTGCTGATTAAGCTTCTCAATTTGTGCGATAAATTCCGGTTCAGAAAGGCCAATAGCAGGGTCTAGTTTAAAAGTGGGAATACGGCCTTCGCTGGTGTTAAATACCTTCATAAATGAAACGTTGACAACGTTGTACATAGGATCAACATCATCCAACGTAATACAAGGCGAATTACCACCTTTATAGCCAGCGCCATCACACCAGTTATGCCAATAACCAACTACAACACCAGCTTCCGGGTTCACCATCTCATTCGCCGATGCTGCACTCGCAATACTGCCTAAACCTAGAGCCACAGCAAGATAGAGCGTTTTTTGCTTCATCATATTACCTCTTATTCATTCAATTTCATTACGGGATTCACTCAGCATTTAGATACAGCAACGCATTGAGTTCCGTAGGAATTATATGATTGAAGTAAGAAATTAATCACATGATATACATGTACTTTTTGTATAGATTTTCGATATCGTGATCTTAATTCACGATGAAAAATCAATAAGTGAATAATTCTAGACCAAGGTAATAAAATGAGGCATATAGGCGAAATTTGCTTATATTTTTATCAAAGAGTAGGAAGTTTCCACCAAGCAACCTATTGATAGTTTTCTCTAGAAAATAAGTGGCAATGGTCAACGTTTAGGTATGAAACTGCTTGTGTTCAACCAATCGGTAAGTGGGAGGTACTCTTTATTTCTTTTATCGACATATTCGACTGTAGCGCCGTGACACCTTTGACACGTCGCAACTCGCTAAGCCTGTCGTAGTATTGCTCAAGGCTTTGGGCAACTATTTGGACAATGTAATCGGCGCTGCCAGCAATGCAGCTACACATAACCACCCACTCTACCAAACCCACAAATTCTTCAAACGGCTCTGTACTTTCAACATCGTGATTACCTAGCGTTACCAATGTAAAGCCTGACACTTGTAGGTTGAGTTTCTGTCGATTGAGAACCGTTGTGTAGTTGTCGATATAACCCGCTTCTTCAAGTCGTTTCCAACGCCTCCAACATGGCGTTTCACTCAAATTCACTCGTTCAGCAAGTTTATTATTACTAATTCGACCTTCACGTTGAATGATCCTCAGTATGGCAATATCTATATCATCCAACTCATATGTAGCGCTTTCTTTCTTATTCATAGTTAATTTGGAAATTTTCTGCTCAATATGAGTTCGATATTAACGTAAATTGCAATTCTATTTCTAGTGGTTTCGATAAGCTAAATAGTGACTGCAACATTACACTATCAGGGGATTTTATGAGTGCACAATTGCTCTTTGCGTTTATCGTTTTTTCATTTTCTATATCGATAGCACCTGGCGCTGGTAATATCGCGCTACTTAGTTTGTCGAGTCGGTATGGCTTTGTTGCTGTGTTACCTTTCATCGCAGGCAGTGCTTTAGGTGTGTCGATTATTCTTGTTGGCTCAAGGCTCGGACTGACAAACCTTTTGAGCTCCGAACCAATGTTATACACAGCGCTAAAAGTACTAGGGACCTGTTACCTACTTTATCTTGCTTGGTCGATTTCAACCCTCAAACTGAGCGATAGTGAGACGGACAAACAAACTGGCTTTTTCAGTGGTACGCTGGTTCAGATTCTGAACCCCAAGGCTTGGGTTGCGTCTTTAACTCTACTGACGCAGTTTCTGCCTGGTCAAAACAGAGTTCTATCGGATGACGCGGTGATTATGGCTATTTTCATTGCAATTGGAGTGTCGTCTATGTGCATTTGGGCATACTGTGGTTCAGCACTCAATAAGCTACTGACATCGCCTAAATACTTCTTGTGGGTCAACCGCGGCCTTGGAGCAAGCTTAGGAATTGTTGCCATTGTGATGGCTGGGCAATCTATTTAACCTCAATACAAAACAGCCGTCCCTTGTTCAAGCAGGAGACGGCTGTCAGTTAGAGTGATATCGATTAGCTAACGGTTTTACTAAACCTCAAACTCAATGTCCAAGCAGCGAACCCGATAATTGCGTACACACTAACATTCATCCAACCGGCGGCTGGAATCGCACTCAACGGATTTGGTGCCAAGATCGCATGTAATGGCAGATAGAAAATGTCCGAAAAGAACTGGTCGACACCGTAAAACCCAAACATGGCTATCGGCATCCAGCGCAGTACATAGATTGCAATAAGCATAATCAACAATGGAGAGTTTACTTTTTGCGATATTGCCATAGCGCTAAGGGCCAATGGGAGCAAGAGTACACCGGCAATCACCATTCTCAAGTAGAAGCCTACCCAACTAAACATAACCGCTAGTAAAGAAGACTGTTTATGTAACAATGCCAATTGATGATCGGTTGAAGTATTGAGCAACCACAACAGAAAATCGGCAAAAAACACCAGTATTGAACACACCAGTGGAATCACTAGCAATCCAAAGGCTAACTTAACTAGGTGCATTTTCACATCACTGACTGGCATACTACGCCAAAACATAATGCTTCCTTCAGTACGTTCTTTACGCAGTGTTCGTGGGAAATACTGAGTACCTAGCAGTATTGACAAAAGCCCCGCACCACCTGCAATCAGCATGTTGACGTCGTCAGCCATTTCTTTATGGATGTCACTCACGTCACCACTAAAGTTCATATGAAAGAACATATTGTGCTGCAAGGTCGAACTGCTCATTAAGCTAATAAACAAAAGTAAACCACAAGCAAATAGGAATAACGGAACTCGCGTTACAAGCGGGTTCTCTATCCACTCTTTACGTAGCATTGCCATAATAGAACGCATTACACCGCCTCCTTTTGCAAAGCCAAAAATAAGTCTGCCAATTTCACGCCGTATACCGCCCCTAGCGTTTCTGCCTGTTCTGAAAAGTGTGAGTGCAGCAACCACTTGGTGCTGCCCAGTCCTTTCTGAGAAGAGAGCGGCTTCATAGCTTCAATTTCGGCGCGATACTCATCGCTAGCATCTAGAATGAAGTAATCTTCGCTGATGGCTTCCATTGAGCTTTGCAGCACTGTACGCCCTTGTTTAAGAATCAACACATCGGTAAGTAGATGCTCGATTTCACTCACCTCGTGGCTGGCGATAATTAGTACTCGATCACCATCATGGAACCACTCTAGAAGGTGGCGGTAGAAAGTATCTCGATAAACCAAGTCGAGTCCTAATGTTGGTTCATCTAAAATCAGTATTTGGGTATTGGTCGCAATGACTACCGCTAGGTGCAATTGCACTTTCATACCTTTAGACAAAGCTTTGATTCGAGCACGTGGTTTGATGTCAGTTTGGCGCAGTAGTTCATCCGCTTTACTGCGGTCAAACCCTGTGTGCACCCCTTCGGTGTAATCCAATAACTGCGCCACGGTCATCCAACCAGGAAGCACATTAACATCCGAAATGTACGACAAGCTTTGCATGATCTTGTCACGCTGAGTTATCGGTTCGAATCCATTAATACGGATGGTTCCGTTGTAATCGTGTGCGCCGAGTAAGGCGTTAATGAGTGTCGATTTACCTGCACCGTTGTGTCCAAGCAAACCTAGTACCTGACCAGCCTGTAACTCAAAACTGATATCGTGCAAGCCTTCACCTTGCTTACTATATTGCTTGGATGCATTTTGCACACTGACTAAAGCGCTCATTGGTCACCTTTAATATGGGGTTTAATTTGCTGGACAAACTCGTCTAATGACATATCCAGACGCTGCAAAGTTACAGCAATTTGAGGGATTTGCTGTTCAAGAAAACGGGCTTTTTCATCAGCCAGTAATTTGTTTTTAGCCCCTATCGCCACAAACATGCCTTGGCCACGCTTCTTTTCTACTAGCCCTTCATCTACCAACAACTGATAACCTTTCATTACCGTTAAATGGTTAATCTTCATGTCTGCAGAGACATTACGAACTGACGGTAACGGCTCGCCTTCTTGCCATATACCTTGGAGTATTTGTTGAGTAATTTGATCAGCCAACTGACGGAAAATCGGTTGACGATCATGCCAATGCGTCATTAGCGCCCCTTGACTGAAATGGTGTTATATACATGTATAACACCTAAGCTAACAGATTGGAAGGTAATTGTTTTTCACATAGGATTAGTGAAAACAAAGCCCACCTTAGAAAGTGGGCTTTACTCAACTATTTGAGGTCTTGAAGTCGTCACACGGCGACTGTTTTCACCTTTAGACGATTCTTATTATCTCGATTGCTCATAACTTGTTGATGATCGTCGATCGGTCCTAACGACTTGGCCAAACGGTCATACAAGACAACATTGACGGTTGCCGCAAGATTCATGCAGCCATGGGTAGGCACATAAACCACATGGTCGGCTTTATCTACTAGTTCTTGTGGTAATGAGCCATCTTCAGGGCCAAATACATAAACGGCATTGTCTGGATGATTAAATGAAGGAAGCGACGTCGCGCCGACGGCGAACTCGACACAAACAACTGAAACGTTATCTGCGACGTCAGCCGTTAAGTCATTCATCTCAACCAGCTCAATCCGTTCATGGGTGTTTTGCGTGTCCGTTTGAAATCTCACAGCTCGGCTATAACGGGTTCCGTTATAACGAACTTGGGTTGCGTTATAGCACCCTGCTGCTCGCATTACGGCACCGACATTCGTTGGGCTCTTCGGATTGTGTAATCCGATAATGACGGTAGATTCTGTTGTCATTGATAGGGTTCTACTTGGTTTGTCAGATAATAAAAAGCGTACTTTGATGGCGCAGGATTATGCCATAGAAACGTTATTCGTGCTGTTTTTGGTGCGCGTCAATATCTAGTCACCGTTCAGAGTTAGGGGTCTTCCTACTACAACAATATCTTTCCTATACAACAAAAGTGGCACCCCACTTCATTTAAACCTCTATTGAGGTGTTTGCCTTTATCATTAAGTATCATAAAATTATTAATTACCGTTAACTTTGATACTTTTTGACAATCTGAAGTGTGAATGAAGGAATACACTTAGCTTCGAACTCACACAAAAGGACACCACAATGAAAGTATTTACTCCGTCAGTATTAGCGCTAAGCCTGTTAGCCATGGGATCAGCACACGCCTTTGAATTAAAAAGCAATGATATTCAAGAAGGCCATCCAATGGCTAAAACCTTTGAATATAACAGTTGGGGTTGTGATGGTGGCAATCAGTCACCGCAACTGACATGGAGCGACGTTCCAGAGGGAACAAAGAGCTTTGCAATCACCGCCTATGACCCAGATGCCCCAACCGGCAGTGGTTTCTGGCATTGGATCGCCTTTAATATTCCAGCTTCTGTGACCGAGTTACCGCGAGGTGTGGATATCAAAAAACTAGGGGGGCAAGAATCTCGAATCGATTATGGTAGTGTTGGATTTGGTGGTGCTTGCCCACCAAAGGCCGATGGTATGCATCGTTACCAATTTACCGTCTGGGCGTTGCCAACAGAGAAACTCGATCTTGATCAGGACACACCATCTGCGGTTATCGGCTTTACGCTTAATAATATGGCGATAGGCAAAGCAAAACTGACTGCTACTTATACACGCTAACTTATTCAAGGGGGAATGATGAACCATCCATACCAAGTAACGTTATTTCGAGCCGAACAACTTCAACGACTCAGAAATGTGCGGATTCATTCCCCTAGTATTATTCAAATCATTTCTGGAAGTAAGCGACTTTTTTGGAAAGACAATGCCATGGATGTGTCGCACTCTCAATTGCTGCTTTGCGAAGCCTCCGCATCACTAAGCTTTGAAAACCTACCACAGAAAGGACGATTTCTTTCCAGAGTATTCAGTTTCCACTGCTTACCTACACAATCCATGTTAGAGACAAGCAGAAATCGTAGCCAAGAAGACGACCTACCAATCTTAGAAGCGACAAACACATTACAAGACATACTCAATGCTTTGTTTTCATTTGAACAACACCACATGAGTAACGTAACCCAGAATTTCTGGGTGATGGGGCTTTACCAACAATTAGCGGAATACGGCGCGTTGCATCAGTTGTTCTCTGACTCAGAGACTCGATTTAGTCAAAAACTGAGTCGCTATCTTTCTCATTCCCCAAGCGAAGAACATGCCCTAGAAACCGTCGCACAACATTTCGCTATGAGTCGTGCTACTCTGATTCGTCGGTTAAAACAAGAAGGTACACAGTATCGAGAAGTACTGGCAGAAGTGCGTTTAAACCATGCTCTGTTTTTAATCCAAAACGGCTCTTATAACGTCGCACTATTAGCCCAATCGTGTGGATATCAATCCGAGGGTCGATTCAGCCAACGCTTCAAAGGAAAATTTGGTTTATCACCTCGAGACTATATTAAGACAGTGGCAGTCTAAGCTTGCGAACAGAACCTATAACGTGATCCCATTAACCCTTTAATTTGTGAGGTAATGTTACCCTTCTTACGGTTATTTTTTGCGAGAGGGAAAATTCAAATGCAGCAGGTCCTGATTATCGTCAATGATGCACCTTATGGTTCCGAGAAGCTCTTTAATGCCTTGCGACTCGCCATTCAACTCAATGAGCAAGACAGTCAGAACGTTAAGGTGAATCTATTTTTGCTTTCCGATGCTGTCACTGCAGTCTTACCAAGACAATCCCCGAACGAAGGCTACAACATACAACAAATGCTAGAGATAGTGATTGCCCAAGATAGTGAGGTCAAATTCTGCGGCTCTTGTATTCAGGCGCGTGGATTATCAGGACTTGATGTTATTGAAGGCTGTGAACTCGCCACAATGGATGATTTGGCAAATTGGGTATTAATGGCGGACAAAACAGTCAGTTTTTAGCTAGGTAATCATTCGGCTCTGAGCGATAGCTCTACCTAGCTATGCATTGAGAAGGCGCGACCACCTTCTCAATTCATATATAACTAAACTCTAAATGCCCGCAATTATTCGGCGTCTTGTTGCGGATTCTGTTCAGCGTTTATCTTCGCGTACGTGTGCAGCAGCTCAGTGAGTATTTTGACCCAGCCAAACGCATCTTGTGGCGGATCAATCAGCAGTTTTTCGACCTGTTCACAGTGCACCTCTAGGGTAATTGCCTGCTCTAAATTGAATGAGATGGCATAGAAATGCCACAAAACAAGTCGTGTCATTCGCTCACTGTTCTGTTTTGCATTTTCAGAATCATCAAATGCCTGTTGAATCTCGCTCAGAGCAATTGCCGTCATTCGCAACGTTGCGTCAAGACGGGCCGACATCATGCGCTCTTCGCTGTCCGCTTCTTCTTGTTCAAAGGTAAACAGCTCACTCATAACATCTTCTGGCACCATTCGGCTAATCATTCGAAGGCTGAATTCTTCCAGTTCATGACGAGGCATGGTCACAAGGCAGTTAAAGGTGTAATCACGAAGCATAGTAAGTTGCTCTGGTTAACGATCAAATGGAACCGCGCATTCTAATCAGATTGCAGCAATTTTCCAATTTTTCCTATATTGCGGACCGTTTAGGTACCCCACACTATCAGGACTGCTACGCTAGTTTGTTAGGTTATCCGTCATCGCGTCCGCAACGGCAGCAAACTTGGCCAAGTCTTGCTTATCAATACCCGCCGTCATTTGAAGCAACATCGCTTTATCAATCTCAGCCACTTTACTCATGATGGTTTCACCTGCGGGCGTCAATATCAGGAAGTGGCTTCGCTTGTCTTCAGGGTTTGGAGCTTTCTCCAACAACCCTTCTGAAATCAAAGTATTAATAAGCCTTGTAACCTGCGCTTTATCTCTGCTTAGCAGGTTTGCAATATCAATTGATGTACAAGGTGCTCGCTTAGTAATGATCTTCATTACTCTGATATGCATCGGTGCTACATCGCAATCAAGGCTTTCAATTTGTTCACTCATTTGACGCTTCAGCGTATGGACGAGGCGGAAAATCGATTCAAGTGAGGTGTTTTCAGACATAATGATCCTTAAAAATATAGTTGACATTATCAACCATTATATTTATAGTTGACATTATCAACTTAATTCTAAGCAATTTCAAGACCGGAGAACCTAAATGACGACACAAACAATGCCTGCTTCCCCTGTCACCAATGATGCAAGCACCCCTATCCTATATAAGGTGCTTGTCATTGTCAGTTTGATGACAGTGATTGGAGGAACTCTGACAGGTGTGATGACTTACATGAATGTCGGTTTAGGTGAAACCTTTTACAGCGATTGGTTATCTTCATTTGCCCTAGCCGCTATCGTAATGATGCCTTTCGGGATGGTGATGATGACTTTACTTACTAAGCTCGCCAATCGACTGCTACCGTCAATAAGCGCGACATTTCGTAACCTCATCGTTGGGATAAGTATGGCGGTCGTAATGGAATCGCTATTGGCTTTCGTTACCGCAGCCAACAACATTGGATTTGCTGATATGACAGTATTCACCAATGAATGGTTCAAGGGCTTTATTGCCGCACTACCTGTTGGCCTAACGATCATGGTCGTTATGTCAATGACAGTGAAACCTAAAATCGAAACCTTCTTAAAAAGCTAGACTTTAGAATAATAATCCCCCTACAGGAGCGCACTATGAATTCACTCAATAGTAAACACAACACTTATCGAATCACTATCGAAGAAACTAATACTAAAGCGGAACGCGAGCTTCAAACCATGACGTTTGAAATCGAGGATAGAGAAGATATGTTTGCCATTGTCGAAAAAATGAAGCAGTCGAGTGGACTGGATGAGCAAGCGGCGACTCGTCTTGGAGTCAGTATCCGTCTATTAGGTCCTTTGATGATGCAAGATCGTAAGCATCCGCTATTCTCTGACTTTATGCCCCACTTCAAAACCTTCATGCAAAATTTGAAGAAGACCATTAAAGGACAATAGTCTTATCCTAGCCTCTCGGTAACGAGAGGCTTTTTGTTTCTCTCCTCATTAAATAAGATTCAACTACGCTTAATACTCTAACAATGACACTTTATTGACGGGGTTAGATATGAGCAAGAAGCTGGAAAATGCCACCAATCTATATATGGAAGGAATTCGCGATGGTCACGTAAGAGAAGCGGTGACCAAATATACAGGAATTCGTTATACCCAGCACAGTACTGGTGTCCGAAATGGAATTGAGGGTTTCGTGGAGTTTTTTGAGCCATTCATTGAACGCTGTCGAGTCAGAGATATCCAGATCATTCGCTCTGTTGTCGACGGACAATATGTTTTTGTTCAAGCTTATCAAGATATCAATAACGGCGAAGCTTATTGGCTCACAACTGACCTTTTCGACACCGACCAACACGACAAGATAGTTGAGCATTGGGACGTCATTTCTGCCTATCAAAATAATCCGGATGACCAACTCGACCAGATCAGTGGGCCAACTGAAATCACTGATTTAGAGCACACCGAGTCCAACAAAGAACTAGTACGTCGCTTTCTCTGTGATGTAATGGTTCTTGGTCAAACGGAATCAATAGACAACTACATCACCTTTGACGATATTCCTATTCATGCCTCCTCGAACGTGGTTCACCCATCAAAACTCATCGGCGCTTACAACCAAGTATTTAAAATCATCGGACAGGGTGATACGGTGGTGGCGTACAGTCGCGTAATCCATCAAAAACAAGAGTATGCGCGCTTTGAGATATTCAGAGTGAGTAATGCGAAAATAGTCGAAATTTGGATCAATGAAGAGCCTGTTCCACCAAAGCATGAGTGGGTCAACGGCGGTAAATTCTAATCGCAGAACAGCACAGTTATCAGTGTACGAGGTAAACAGATGTCAAAAACAACCAAACTTGAGAACGAAGACAAGTTATTCAAAAAGGCATTGGAAGTTGGCTGCAAAATGGCAGCAATGCAGGGATATCCCATTCAGGATCAATCAGCGACACCAGCAACGAAAGCAAAAGCTCTCTATCACTTTCTCGTAGAAGTAAAACAAATCGTCCCTCTCCCGGAAGACAAAGAAGATGGACCTCACATCAAAAAACGACTCGCTATTTGGCTCCACAGTGCCTTACCCGACAATGACCCTCTGAAATAACGAATACGTCATGGAGCACTCCCTTTTTATAAGCTCCATGACATCTTCTCTATTGCTCTAACTCATCTTCTATCCAAACATTTCTAAAATCTGGCCACGACCAATCCGTAATGGATACTCCCTGCAACACTCCTTTCCAACGCAGTGTCTGTCTGTGGTGAAACAGCGGCGTGAGCCAGTTCTGATAATGCATCGTTGTGGCAATAGACTCTAGCTTCGCTAAATACTGAGTTACTTGGCTACTTTCACGAAGGCTGATCATTTCTGCCCTTAGCCACGCAGATGCATCGTCCGATAAACCTTGGTGTAAGATAGAATCTGACATCAACCATCGATACACAGAAATCGGCAAGTTGTCATCTACATTAAAACTGGCAATCACTAAAGGCTCACTGAGCTGACGGTGTTGTGACAACTTATGCATTTCTTCTAACGAGTAGACATTGATGGTGCAGTCTATACCCATTTGATTCAAAGTATGTTTCATCACCTGAGCGCAATCTTTTATTACCAGATGGTCGTAGACTGCTATATCCAGACAACTTGGAAGCGATGCCGGCTCTGGTTGACAAGGTTTAATCTGTGTCCAACTAGGTAGAAAGTTGTGAGCTGGAATCGACGCCATTAACAGTTCTGACAATTGATCATGCTGTAATATCGTTTCAGGTGAGAGCACACTCGCCAACCAACGCCGCTGTGCGAGGGTTAACTGTTGCTGACTGGCTGTATTGAACAACATATACAGGCATCCATTTTCGATTCTGGTCTGGGTACTTTCCTGAACATCACTGCGGTTTTCTATTAAATAGTCAGGCCGATCTAGAAGATTAGGCTGATCATAATGACCTAACTGAATACGTTCACTTGGTGTATTGGCTAATTGCCAAATCGTCACAGTGTCGGTCAAAGAACGCAGACCAAAATAAAAGTCGTTCGCTTGTAACCTTAAACGCTCGTCCGATTGCTCAACGACTTGGAAAGCTCCAGAACCGTCTATGGTTGCTACTATGGGGGAACTGATTTGCTTAGGAGGTTGAATGGAATAGCGCAAGTCAGAGAGCAATGCTGCAAAGCCTAGATCTGGACTACTAAGTTCAAACGTCACACTTTGCTTTGTAAAGGAGATAGTCACCACATGCGACAGTTCTTCGCGGTATTCTGGAAGCCCGTGCAATTGCTCAAATAGCTCTTTGATGAGTGCGGCGGTGATAACCTCACCGGAATGAAATTTAAGTTGCGGGCGAATATAAAAGCGCCAAATGGTAGCGTCTTCATTGCTGGTCCACGCGTGAGAGAGCTGAGGGGTTAACTGCCCTTCTTTGTCACACCCTGTCAAACAAGCATAAACCTGCCTTACTAAGAATCGCTCGCTGTTTCTCAATGGAGTGTGAGGCAACAGTTCATCGAATACGCGTCGATACGTTAGTTGAATATGCAGCTGATCTTCACGAACGATCGCACCTGAAGTTTGGCGCAATAAAGCGGCAAACTGCTGTTGGTCATCTTCGAGGAACGTCATCGCATTTTCATAGTATCCAGCTTCAATCTGCACTCGAGCTAATACTTGGCGAATTTCGGCACGTTCAAAAGCAAGGTGTATTACCGAGCGCTGATTTCGCCCGACTTTGGGCTGCCAGGTAAGCCATTGTCGCTGTTGAAGCTCTTGCAACAAGGTGCGGCTGTGACGAGTCGTAGTACAAAGTTTTTCTGCCACCTCAGACAGAGAAATAAACACATCACATTTGGTTCCTAGAGGCAGTAAACGTTCATAATAATGCAGTGCGCGCTGGTCTTTCATTTCATCCCTCAATTACAGAAGCGTGCTGATTTCGAAGCACAGTCAGGAAAATTACGATACATTTTCTTCCTCATTTAAATCCCGCCACCTCTATTTAGCACTAAAATTCGCTAATAAACACATATTGAGGAAGATTATACAAAAACATTCACTCTTTTTTCATTCCTCATATTAATCAATACTAGGTCTATAGTAGTTTTACTTACAGATTGTTGCTTGCAGCAAGCTCATTAGCGACAAATCCAAATCAATAAAGCAAATAAGCTTAGAGGTTTCATATGACTCAATTTCCGGATAACTTTCTGTGGGGTGGTGCCATTGCTGCCAACCAAGTTGAAGGTTCTTATAACCTTGATGGCAAAGGACTCTCGACCTCAGACATGCTGCCTTCAGGCATTTTGAGTCCTCATCAAACTCGCGATGAACGTACTCCTGGTATCAAAGATCTTGCTATCGACTTCTACAACCGTTATCCAGAAGACATTGCGCTTTTTGATGAGATGGGCTTTAACTGCTTGAGACTTTCTATCGCTTGGACTCGCATTTTTCCAAATGGTGACGACACACAGCCAAACGAAGCGGGACTCGCTTATTACGACCGTCTATTTGATGAGTTAGCGAAGTACAACATGACACCATTCGTGACCTTGTCTCACTACGAGATGCCTTACGCGTTAGTAGAAAACTACGGCGGCTGGGGTAATCGAAAACTGATTGAGATGTTTGAACGTTACGTTACAACGGTGTTTGAACGTTACAAAGACAAAGTGAAACTGTGGCTGACATTCAACGAAATCAACATGTCATTGCACGCACCTTTTACCGGTGTAGGTTTGCAAGAAGATGCTACAGAACAAGAAATCTATCAGGCTATCCATCATCAGTTGGTCGCCAATGCCAAAGCGGTAAAACTGTGCCAAAAGATCGTTCCAGATGGCAAGATCGGTAACATGCTGTTAGGCGCGTTAAACTACCCGTACACGTGCAACCCTGATGACGTGATCGCAGCGATGCACGAAAATAACAAATGGCTCTTCTTCGGAGATGTACAAACTCGTGGTCAATACCCAGGCTACATGTTGCGTTACTTCCGTGAAAACCAAATTGAACTCGATATTCACGACGAAGATTTAGAGACCATCGCACAAGCGTCAGTCGACTTCATTTCGTTTAGCTATTACGCCAGCGGCTGTGCAAGTGCCGATCCAAAGCAAAAAGAAGTAGGTAACATCGTTGACAGTGTACCGAACCCATATCTGGAGAAAAGCCAGTGGGGTTGGTTGATCGATCCGAAAGGACTGCGCATTTTGCTTAACTTCCTGCACGACCGATACCAAAAGCCGTTGTTTATTGTAGAAAATGGTTTAGGAGCAAGAGACGAAATTGATGCGAATGGCAACATTGAAGATGACTACCGCATCAAATACCTAAATGACCATTTAGTACAAGCGAGAGAAGCGATTGAAGATGGTGTTGAATTAATGGGATTTACTAGTTGGGGTCCTATCGATCTTGTAGCGAACTCCACCGCAGAAATGAGTAAGCGTTACGGTTTCATTTATGTCGACCGTCATGATGACGGCAACGGCACACTAGAACGTAAGCGTAAAAAAAGCTTCCATTGGTATCAAGAAGTGATTAAAACCCAAGGTAAATCACTAAGCGAATAACCCAAATGAAAAAAAGCCAGACAACAGGTCTGGCTTTTGTTTACGCGCTTTTTAAGGCAGCGCCAACGCCTTTTGTTTTAGCAAAGTGACAGGCACTCGCAGTATACGCATATTGGAACTATTGGTTTCGACAATCACAATTGCTGTTTCAGCATCAAGTTGATAAATATCTGAATAAGCCGATGCACCTTCGACCAATTGAATTGGACCTTTCCAGCTGTTGCCCTCGTCAAAACTAAACCATAAACCTAAGTCTTGACGATTGCTCGCTCTAGACGGACTACCTTGGGGATTGGTGAACAGCAGATATCGACTACCATCCGCTTCTTCGAAGCGAGTAATTGAAGCGTCGACGGTTCCAGAGCTTATACCTGGGAAAACATCGGCATTGTTACCGCTGAGCATAGCCCATGTTTTACCGCCATCTTCACTCAAGAACTGTTGACGCGGACCGTAATTAACACCACTTACGGTCTTGTTAAAATCAAGGCGTGCAGTCAAGAGCAAATGACCATTATCTAGTTCAACAAGATCCGATTCACTCGGCTCAAGCGTTTCCAAACTGCTCGCACTCTTCCAACGATAAGGAAGCGGTAAGCTTGCCCCTGTTTGCCAGTTTTGACCACCGTCGTCACTGTACACAGACATGACGTTTAAGAAGTATCGGTCTAGTGTAATAGCGGGATATATTAGACGTCCATTATGACTACCAGCAATCGCTTGCTGTCGTTCAAGCTGGATCCCGTGACCAGGCCCAGGGTTCACACTGGCGTGTCCGTAAAAGCTCATGGTATTGCCGGACTTCTGTTTGCTCCAACCTAATTGTTCTAGGTCAGTCGTGGTACTCGCTGGATCTTGTTGAGCTAAATAAGCCGCATCTAGGCTAACCAAGATCACACCTGATTGCTCAAGAGCGATATCCTGTAGATGAATTCGGCCATCAACACTGCTGTCTGCGTTACCAAACTCCACAAGATTGCTACTCGACGTTTCACCTGACCAACTAGCCAGAGTATTGCCATCGACCAATAGAGACGCTTGATTACTCAGGGCTGAATAGGCAATTTGGTATTGATGAAAACCATACACATCACCACTACTTAGCGCGACAACAACAGGCGAAGACTCACCATTTAATTGCGCGGTAAGCTGTCCTGACGGGTCTACAGCAAACGTCACCACAAAAGTACGAGCTCCATCTGCCGCCTGTATTCGGTTAGCAGCACCGTCAAAGATTCGTAGTGTGGCATTCAACTGCCAGTCCTGATTACTGTTTAGAGTGGCTGATTTACTGTAGAGCTCTGAACCTCCCCAACCTGCAATTTGATAGCTGTGCTCCTTCACTTGATGAGTCACATCCACCGGAGCCAGCCAATTTGAAGTAGCGATATCGTAGGTACTGTAGAAGACCCCACTTGGCATCCATGACTTGATCTTATCGCCATTCTGCGCGGCGTCAGTCGGCCAACGGACATAAGAAACAATAACACTGTCAGACGCTGAATCGTAAATAGGACGAGGATCAGAGAAATCATAGTCGTCGTTAGCGTTGATCTGCTCGGTTAAGTTCAATTCAGTATTCCATGTCACCCCTGAGTCGGTAGAGACGCGAGTAATAATATCATTGGTGTTGGCGGTTGAACCTGGGTCACCTCCCCCCACTCGTTTCTCTGCAAAGGCTGTCACCACACCGGGTGTTTCTGTGCTCGCAACTAGAGATGGTATGCGATCGGGGCCGTTGAAAATCACATCGCCTTGCACTTCGAACTCTATATTCTTGTATGCTGAGACACCATCGGTATAGGTTGAGCCGTTACCCCACACCAACATATTTTGTGACGTTGGTGAAGGAGATATCTGATCGAGAATTAGCTGTCCATCGAAGTAAAAGCTCGCATTAGGGTTATCCCCCGGGTGAAAGACCAATTCGTACTTATGGTAGTCCGTTGCCGCCGCGCCTGTCGCCAGTACAGTAGTACCACTTCGACCTTCAAACTCCACCACCAGCTCACCAGCACTGTTTATGGATAAAATTGGCAACACACGCTGACTGCCATCGGCGTAATAGTTGGTGATCATGCCGCCACTAACCACGCGCATTTCAGTCGATAACCTCCAGCCGTAGTTCGTTGCTTGACTCTTTAACGCGTCAGATAACACCGTTTTCCACTGTGCTCGTCCGCCTTCACCTTGAGCGACCCATGCTGTCACCCCATCTACTGTTGATAGCGCACCACTACCACTTTGGCTATGATCTGCAATCCAGCCTTGTTCACTTGGCTGATCTTTGACGGGGTCAGTTGTTGCCATGTAATCAAACAGCTCTGCGTTTGCCAGCGGAGCGGTACCTATTGCCATAACGAGCCAAACTGCTTGTCGGTTTATCCTAAAAACCATATTTGTTCCCTTCTGTCTAAATCCAAACTAACTCATGGTGTTACTTTGCGACAACGACTCGACAACGCTCTGAATCACAACAAAGTAGGCCTGAATAAAAAACTGAGTGACGCAAAATGGTCACTAGCATGTCATACAGCCTAGTTTACTTTTGCATTAATAAAAATTTACTTCATCGATCAAGATCGCAAAAAAATATATTTTCATTTAATAACTAAAAGGACAATAGCAACGTTTAGAAGGTAACGAAAATGCGCCCAGATCCACTAAGGGCGCACCAATTAGCTGTGTGCTTGAGTGCTGTCTCGAATGATAACTTGCACAGGGGGGATGTCGTAATTTGGTTTATTGCCACTGATAAGATCGAGTAGATATCTGACACCGATCTCACCCATTTCTGCAAATGGTTGGCGTACTGTAGTTAGACGAGGAATGTAGTATTCATCAATAGGAAGGTCATCAAAACCAATTACCGAAACATCTTCAGGGACTCGTAAACCGTACTGATGCAATGCTTGAATTACGCCAAACGCACTATGATCATTAGCTGCAAATATTGCAGTGGGCTTGGCACCGCCCTTTAATGCAGTCGTAAGGTTTTGGAAAGCATTTCTTGATTCAAAGTGACCGTCGATAACCATACCGGGTTCTGCCACTAACCCTGCATTTTTCAGCGAGCGCAAATAACCAGCAATACGGTTCTCAGAATCAATATTGCCACTTGGTCCCGTCAAATGCATGATTTTCTTATGACCTAGCTGAACCAAATGGTTAGTGGCAAGATATCCCCCCATTTCATTATCAACGTTTATGAGAGGCAAAATTCCTTTACCTCTACGACACATCAATAATGTCGGGATCTTCCCTGTTAGTGCTGCGATATCTTCTTCTGCCAAATCACCACCGACAACGATAATGCCATCCACTTGCCGTGAAACCAGATCTTGAAGCTCGTGACGTTCACGGCTTTGTTCCCAGTTCGTGGTTTCGATAATAATATCGTAACTGTGGTTACGCATTCTACGATCCATGCCATATAGGATGCGGCTTACATAAGGGGTATCAAATGAAGGTGCAACAACACCGATCTTCATGTTTCGCTTTGTCTTAGGCTGGGCTTTACGACCTTTAGGTTTAAAACCAAGGTCAAAGATAGCCTTTTCGATGGTGTCGACTTTGTCTTTAGCGATGAAGGTCGTTCGATTTAAATAACGTGAGACGGTGCTTGGCGAAACGCCAGCTTTTCTAGCAACGTCGTATATGGTGGCTTTTTTCTCTTTCATATGGCCGATTTCACCGCATTCCTTTGTGTACTATTTCGGACAATTACCTCCACAGGAGGGACTTGGTAGTTTGGCTTAATTCCACTAATCAAATCAAGAGCATAACGTATCGCAATAGATCCCATGATTTCGAGTGGCTGTTTAACCGTGGTGAGTTGTGGAATTAGGTAGCTGGAAAATGGCAGATCATCAAAACCTATGAGTGAAATGTCATCCGGAACAGAATAGCCTTTTTGATGTAATGCCTGAATTGCTCCATAAGCGCTTTCATCATTAGACGCGAAGATAGCCGTAAACTCAATCCCTTGCTCTATTGTCTCTTTAACCACTTCAAGCGACTGCTCTGACTTAAATTCACCTTCAACAATCAACTCATCCAGCACCTCGATTCCCGCTTTTTCCAAACTGCGTTTATACCCGACTACCCGCTCGTCAGAATCGTTATTACCGATGGCTCCGCGAAGATGAAGGATTCTGGTGTGACCTAACTGAATCAAATGATTGGTCGCTAAGTACCCACCAAGCTCATTATCGACTAAGACTTGAGGAATACCAGTAATGCTATCTGTAGGAGCTAGATAGACCGGACTTCCCAGTAGTAACACCGGCGTTTTGCCAAGGATCGTTTTTACTTCAGCATCATTGAGGTAGCTACCAATTAACACAATAGCATCGGCATTTCGCTGCTTAAACTGTTTGAGGATTTCAGTTTCACGGGCTTTATTCCAATGGCTCGTTTCAACAATGATCTGGTATGAGTGGTTGAGTACAGTACTGTCCATGCCCTTTAATATTCTTGCGATATGTGGACTATCAAATGATGCAGCGACAACCCCAATCGACATACTGCGCTTGGTAATAGGTTGCGATTTTCGAGGTTTACTCTTGAACCCAGACTCAAACATCGCTTCTTCGATAGCACGCACTTTATCTTTAGCAATGAAGCTGGTTCGATTTAAGTAACGAGAAACAGTACTTGGAGAGACACCCGCTCGTTTTGCTACCTCGGTTAAGGTAACTTTGCTTTCCTTTTCTTTTTTCATGGTTCTACCAACATCAGCGCCCATAAAAAAAGCGCCTAAACATAGACGCTTTATAACTTACTCGAAACGGCAGGGTCAAACCGAGAGCGTTAACAAGTATTTCGGTTAAAGTCGCTCGGTTTCATCCAGCCTTGCAACGCACTCGTCTCTCCTAATGACGCGCCATTTGATTCGATCACTGACTTATACCAAAGTGCAGATTCCTTGGGCGTTCTCTTCATCGTTTCATAATCAACGTGAACCAAGCCGAAGCGCTGCTTGTAACCTTCCGCCCATTCAAAGTTATCGAGTATTGACCATTGGAAGTATCCCATGATGTCGACACCATTCGCGGCCGCTTCTTTCAAACCTAATAAGTAACGATGCAAGAAGTCGATGCGAGTCGTATCATGCACTCTACCGTCTAAACTGACCCAATCATTGGTGCTAAGTCCATTTTCGGTGACAATAATCGGCTTGTTATAACGCTCATACAAAAATTCAGTGCCCCACTTGAGTGCTTCAGGCGTAATCGGCCAATCGAAATGGGTCTTCGGATAGTTATTCGGATACTCCACAACTTCTGGTGTCCCATCGGTTGCTGCACGTACCATTTCCGAGCTGTAGACATTAATTCCAACAAAATCCAAAGGCTGACAAATGGTTTCCATATCACCAGGTTTGATAATAGGTGCATCAGCGCCAAATAATGCCAATCCATCCTCTGGATATTCACCTTTGAATGCAGGATCCATCCACCAGCTCGCGTTAAACATTTCTTTATTAATAACATTAAAGGTATGCGCTTTTGCAGCTGCAATATCTTCTGGGCTGTTGGTCATAGGTACAGCGGTTCGGAAACAAGGTGCTGCCCCGACCTTAGCTGGACGTTTCGAATTCGACCGAATCACTTGTACCGCTTTACCGTGGGCAAGTAGTGCATTGTGCCACGCACGATTCACTTCCTTCGCAGGGAGTTCAAGACCAGGGGCATGCATTCCGGTTTGGTGGCCAAGCCCAATGAAACATGCTTGCTCATTTAACGTAAACCAGTTTTCCACTCGATCAGACAAACGGTCGACAATCACTCGAGTATATTCAGCGAACCAATCGCTAGAGTCGTCATTTAACCATCCACCTTTGTGGAACAGCGCCATCGGATAGTCCCAATGAAATAACGTCACCCAAGGTGAAATGCCTTTAGCAAGCAACTCATCTACCAAACGGTCGTAAAAATCCAACCCTTGAGTATTCACTTTACCAGTTCCTTCTGGCATCACCCTTGGCCACATAATGCTCAATCGATACGCTTGTAGAGCGATTGACTGCATGATTTTTACGTCTTCTTCATAGCGATTGTAGTGATCGCAAGCCATAAATCCTGTGTTTCCACCCTTTACGAATCCATCACGGCGAGAACACATGTCCCAGACGGAATCTGCACAGCCATCAACACCTTGGGTATTACCTTCAATTTGATAACTGGCGGCAGCAGCCCCCCAAATAAAATCATCTTTGAAAGCCATCGTTTCTCCTTAATCTCATCTGCTTTGGTTTGTGTGACTTACAACACTTCACGCTTGCTTTGTAATCACTCAAGGCTAAACAAATTAATGTGCTAATTGAGTGATATCTGTCTCACTACTTCTGCTGCAGATTTTATTTATATCGAAACCATGAACCATATTTAGAAATACAACAAAGCCATGAAATATCTTTTTATTTTTCACAATTTAACCACATAAATCAAATAGTTATGATGAAAAATATTTCATACCCGTTAGTTTTATAAATTAGACATGGTGGATTAGATCACAAAACATCTCATTATTGTTCGTTAGCATAAATTTAGAAATTCACTCGCTGCATGTTTGTCATGTCCATATTCAGTCGGATTTATATAGAGACCTTAAGCAACAATGAAATTAGATAATACATATTACGAAAAGCTGTACGCTGGAATCTTAGGCAAGATAATTGGAGTGTATGCAGGACGACCTTTTGAGGGTTGGGTTAACGAGCATATCGTTGACCAATTCGGTGAGATAAACCGCTACGTCAACGAACAAGTTAACCATCCTCTTATCGTCAGTGATGACGACATTACTGGCACCTTTATGTTCACTCACGCTTTGGAAGATCATGAGTATCGCTCTGACTTTTCTAGCCAGCATCTTGGTCAATCTTGGCTTGATAATTTAATCGAAGGAAAAACCATTCTTTGGTGGGGTGGCTATGGACAATCGACCGAGCACACTGCTTGGCTCAATTTAAGAAATGGGTTTGAAGCACCGCATAGTGGCTCAATAGAAACCAACGGAAAAACCGTCGCAGAACAAATAGGCGCACAGATTTTTATTGATGGCTGGGCACTCATCAACCCTGCAATGCCAGATAAAGCCGCGCAGATGGCAACTGAAGCAGCTAAGGTTAGCCACGACGGTGAAGCCGTTCACGCCGCAGTTCTACTTGCCGTTATGGAGTCTCAAGCGTTTATTGAAACCGACTTGCACGCTCTCATCGACCTCGGCTTGAGTTATATCCCCAAAGAATCGAAAATTGCTGAAGTCATTAACGCTGTTCGTGGCTGGCATGAAGAGAATCCACGTGATTGGAATTGGGCATTTTCGCAGCTTAAAACTCACTATGGCTACGACAAGTTTGACGGCACTTGTCATGTAATTCCCAACCATGGATTAATCATTTTATCTCTTCTTTACGGAGGTGAAAGCTTCCACGAATCAATGAAAATTGTGAATACATTAGGTTGGGATACCGACTGTAACGCGGCGAACGTAGGTTGTCTCAACGGTATTCGATTAGGCTTAGCCGCTCTTGATGATGGCTTTGATTGGCGCACACCAGTCGCGGATAGAATTCTTCTTCCAAGTGCCAATATTCAAGATCATATTTTCGATGCAGTTCAAGAAGCCGATAAGCTCTATGCGATCGCTCATCAATTACATCATAATGAGCGCCTACCCAAACGTCCTAGATTCCACTTTACGCCTAAAGGGTCATTGCAAGGTTTTGCTATTAACCCTGACTTGAACTACAACCAAAACGCACGCCTTAGCAACAGTGAGCAAGCGCTGCGACTGGACTTCTCGCATTTGGTATGTGGTGTACCGTTGCAAGTGAGTACCGCAACACATACGCCACTTGATAGTAAAGTAAACGAATCGTCGTACCACATAGTTGGCAGTCCTACACTCTATCCTTCTCAAACTATCGAAGCGAGCGTGTCAGGTGCAACCGATTATGACCACGCCAGTGTCAGTTTCTACGTCGAAACTTACGACAGCCAAATGAACGTTGAACGCATTTTTAGTGAACCATTCACCTTGTCAACGCAACCACAAACTCATCAATGGACCCTACCAAAACTCGATAACGTAATGATTGCCACCGTTGGACTGCAAATTAGTAACCCTCACTCAGGAAACGATGCTGGATATATCAAGCTGCATTCATTGGACTGGCAAGGCACACCATCGCAAACCATAGGCATTGATAGCAACCCAATCCATGAAATATGGGAAAGCAGCTTTATCAATACTATGGATACCTGCATCAAGTTCGACAATCAAGATATCTACCGCTTAGTCAATAACGACGCGTCTCACCCTGGCCTCTACGTATACGGCAGTAAAGATTGGCACGACTACTCTTTATCCATCGCGCTTAAGCCTCAGATAAAACAAGCTTTTGGTCCTATAGTTCGCTACCAAGGATTGGAACGTTACTACCGAGTCGAACTCAATACGGATGATCAGATCTCATTGATACGCAGAGAGTTTAGCAAAGATGTCGTTATCGCCATAGAGCCATTCCAATGGCAACCACACGAGCGCTATCACTTCGACCTTTCGGTGAACGGCAATTTGTTTGCTTGCTCGATTAACGGCAAACAAGTTCTGACGTCTATTGATGAAACCATGCCTGACACCTATCAGTCTGGCGGTGTAGGTTTTTACAACCAATTAGGCCCTGTGCACTTCACGGATATGACGGTAGTCGCACTCTAGAACAAACTAACGCTTACCTGACCTAGCGACCAAATTGGTCGCTAGCATCAACCACAAAGTGACTCAGCACTAAAGAACAAAAACTGAGCGCTTACCCTAATAAGAAAGAGATAGAGCAATGAAAACAGCATTAAAATACTCCAAACTTGTCTCTGCTATCGCGCTAGCAACACTGTCTGGCACGGCATGGGCGCAAACGACGCTAAATGTGGCAGCATTTGCAAACTACGACCAGGCAATTCGTATGGCGATCCCGATGTTTGAAAAAGAGAATCCAGACATCAAAATCAACCTAACCTCCTTGGCATTCGATGATCACCACACAGCGATGACAACCTCACTGTCGACGGGTGCGAACGTACCCGATGTAATGGCAATTGAAGTGGGCTATATCGGCCGATTCGCTAACGCAGGCGGCTTGGAAGATCTTAATCAACCACCTTACAACGCAGGCACATTTGCTGATACTTTCTCACCATTTACAGTACCTTTAGGCCAAAACAACAAAGGCGAGCAATCAAGCTTACCGGTTGATATCGGCCCGGGTGCGATTTTCTATCACAGTGAAGTATTGGCCAAAGCTGGTGTGACCCAAGAAGAACTGCTACGTGACTGGGACTCATTCATTGAATCTGGCAAGAAAATCAAAGAGAAAACCGGCTCCTACCTTGTTGCAGACGCGGTGGACATTAAAGATATCGTTATCCGCTCTGGTCTAAAAGATGGCGAATCTATCTACTTCGATCAAGACAACAAAATCATGGTCGAGTCTGATCGTTTTAAAGAAGCTTTCAAACTCGCAAAACAAGTGCGTGATGCTCATCTCGATGCGCAGGTAAAAGCATGGAGTACGGAGTGGACCGAAGGTCTGCGTCGCGGTGATATTGCCAGCCAGATGATGGGCTCTTGGCTTGGTGGGCACTTTAACGGCTGGATATCTCCGGGAGAAAACGTCTGGCGCACCGCAGACCTTCCTGCTAATACATTTGCAAGCTGGGGTGGCTCATTCTTGGCAATTCCAAAACGCGCGGACCATAAAGATGAAGCATGGAAGTTCATTGAATTCATGAGCCAACGTGTTGATATTCAAATGGAAGTGTTCGAGCAGCTCAATATCTTCCCTTCTCTTATCGAAGCGCAAAATTCCGAATTTATGGAACAACCTGTTGAATACTTAGGTGGAACTCAAGCTCGCATGCAGTGGAAACTGGCCGCCGCCAACATCCCTGCAATTAAGGCACATCGACATGATCCTATTGCCGAGCAGATCGTCGATGACGCGCTTCAATCGGTACTGACTCGTAATGTAGAGATCGATAAGGCGCTATCAGATGCCGCACGTCAAATTAAGCGCCGCGCTCGTCGTTAATCCCGTTTCATCAATTTTTAAGACATACTCCTAGCGATTGCTAGGAGTGATGCTCGATTTAGGTAAGTAGAAAACTATGGCTTCTGTAACATTTAAGAACTTAAAAAAGCGCTACGGCAAAACTGAAGTCGTTAAGCAGTTTGATCTGCATATTAACGATGGTGAGTTTGTCGTATTTCTGGGACCATCTGGCTGCGGCAAATCCACGACGCTACGCATGTTGGCTGGATTAGAAGAGATTTCTGAGGGCGAAATCTATATCGGAGACCGCTTAGTCAACGACCTTCACCCAACTGATCGTGATACCGCCATGGTTTTTCAAAGCTATGCCCTTTACCCACATATGACGGTGGAGCAAAACATCGCATTTCCTCTTAAAATGGCTGGTCGCAGCAAAGATGATATCAAACAACAAGTTGCTGCCGTAGCTGACTCCTTGGAACTCACTCCGTTACTCAAACGTTATCCAAAAGCCTTATCCGGTGGACAAAGACAGCGCGTGGCGATGGGGCGAGCGATGGTACGTGTTCCCTCTGTCTTTCTGTTTGATGAACCACTGTCTAACCTTGATACCAAATTAAGAGGCAGCATGCGCGCTGAAATCAAAGCGATGCATCAGAAGTTAAAAACAACCACGCTATACGTTACTCATGATCAAGTAGAAGCCATGAGTCTTGCCGATCGAGTCGTGATTTTAAAAGATGGCTATGTGGCACAAATTGGCACACCTAAAGAGATTTTCGACACCCCAGAGTGTCGTTTTGTCGCCACCTTTATCGGCAGTCCTGAAATGAACATGATTCCCGTGACTATGCCTCACTCACGTGGCCTGAATATCAGCAATCAAGTTGTTGAACTTGACCGCTGCCTGCACAATTCACATGAAGGCATCGAGTATGGTGTGCGTCCAAGCGATTTGTATCTTAATAAACAAGCCATTGAGTCAGACAACATTGCCAGCGTTAAAGTACGTTTGATTCACGCTGAACTTCTAGGATCTATGTATCACTTACACTGCCAGTTAGGTGACAACAAAATTCTTGCCGAAATCGATTCGTCAGACTCCCTCACTCGACTTGAAGGAGAAGACATCGAGCTGTTTTTCGATGTTAAACGAACGCATGTATTTAATGCCGAAGGCAAAGTTTTACATGCAGCCTAATCGAGTATCGTTACAGGAAGTCCAACATGTCTGTTAGCATAACCACTACCAATAAACCCAGTGAAAATACTGGTACTTGGCATCAATGGCGAGCCAAGAGTCATAAATGGGTACCCTACCTGTTTATTAGTCCTTTTTTCATTATTTTCTTAGCATTTGGGGTGTTCCCAATGCTGTTCTCTCTCTACCTTTCCTTTCATTATTGGGAGCCAGCGGCTGGTCTCAGTGCGATGGAATGGGTGGGTTGGGAAAACTACCAATTTGCGCTTACCGACGATTGGTTCCACAAATCGCTCTACAACACATTCTGGATGGCACTGGCATCAGGCGTTCCACAACACTTAGTCGCCATACCTCTGGCTTTCTTCATCCATACCAGTTTTAAGCGTGCCAGAAATGGAGTCATCGGCGTCTACTTTCTGCCTTACATTACTTCAACCGTTGCGGTGGCGATGATCTTTACTACGCTATTTTCACGTGACTATGGCTTAGTAAATATGGTCCTTACCTCTATAGGTACTATTTCCATTGGCGGTATAGAGCCGTTTGCATGGATCTTCCCAACGCAAAACATCGACTGGAATCAGCCCGAATATACTAAAGGCATGATTTCATTCGTGGTGTTTTGGCGTTATGTGGGTTGGAATACCATTCTCTACCTCTCAGCGATGCAAACTATTCCAAAAGACCTGTATGAAGCTGCCACCATTGATGGGGCAAGCAGAATAAAGCAGTTCTTCTACATTACGCTGCCAATGCTTAAACCGATGATGTTCTTCGCGATTACGCTGTCGATCATTGGTAGTCTACAAATTTTCGAAGAACCCTTCATCATTACCAATGGGACGGGCGGTATAGACCAAGCCGGTAAATCTGCGGCTATGCATATGTACATTACTGCATTCCAAGAAGGTGATTTTGGTACTGCCTCCGCGATCTCTTGGATTCTATTTATGATTATTGCCGCTCTATCTTGGGGCAACAACAAACTGTTCTCTGAGAAAAACCGAGGAGCAAACGATGAAGACTAATTTCTCCGCAGGACAAATCACCGCCTACAGTTTCGTCGCCTTTGGTGCGATCGTTATGTTAGCTCCGTTCTACTTTATGTTTGTTTTTGCGACCCACGATAATACGGCCATTATGTCGGTGCCGCCTCCACTGTGGTTTGGTGACGAGTTAGGCAACAACTTAACCGCGCTCATTGATTACTTACCCTACTTTTGGAAAAACTTAGGTTGGAGCTTCTACATTGCTGCTATCACAACAGCCTTGAACCTGCTGTTTTGTTCACTTGCTGGCTATGCATTTGCTATGTTTGAGTTTCGATACAAAAAGATGTTGTTCGTGTTCATTATGGGCACACTCATGTTACCCGCGTTTTTGAGCATGATTCCGACCGCTTTAATCATGTCGATTCTCGGTTGGATGAATACGCCAAAAGCGCTCTATGTCCCTATGGCATGTGGGGCGATGGGCATCTTCTTGATGAGACAATATATCGGCAGCGCCATTCCAAGAGAGCTGATTGAAGCGGCGAGAATGGACGGTTGTAGCGAGTTCGGAATTTACTGGCGCATTGTTGTGCCATTGATCAAACCTGCGTTGGGTACGCTGGGTCTTGTGGTATTCATTGGTCAATGGAATAACTTCATGGGTCCACTGGTTGTTATGAACGATATGGAAATGTACACCGTTCCGCTCGCGTTGCGTGCGTTGCAAGGTAGTACCGGACTGGTTCCTTACGGCGCAATTTTCAGTGGTGTCGCTATCGCCGTGCTACCGCTAATGGTGATGTTTGTAATCAGCTCTCGTAAGCTTATCGACGGTTTAACCGCAGGAGCCGTGAAAGGTTAATCATACCTAGCTGGGCGCTTAATACCAAAGCGCCCTTCGTTCTGTCCTCTGCCGCTCAATTCACCAGCAACCAAATTTCATATGGTTGTATAGCCATCTCTTTCAATCTATAGTGTTTGCTTATAACTACAATATAAATGACCCAAGGATTAGGAGTGGTAACATGAAAAAGTATCAAGCACTATTGGCAATGGGCGCTCTTATAGTGATCGCAGGTTGTGCACCATCAAATGAATATCGCAATAACCAAGAAATTGGCAACAAAATGGAGCAAGACGCTCAGCGTGAAAAAGAGATTTGCACTGCGTTAGGCGATATTAACTGCGCTCAGCAGTAACCAATTCTACCCTCTTACACTCGGTAAGAGGGTGACTTATCTTACTCTTCCTGATAGTAGTCAATTACGGCGAGCAAACCGATTAATGCCGCATTGTAGTCAATGGCAAACTCATTCACAGCGTACGACTTTTCATCATCAACATAACTCAGCATTCCCAAGTCTTTAGGCGCGATGCCTGCTTGCCCTTTTATATTTGGTCCTCCCACCAAGAAACCTGGGAGACTTACACCCGTGCCAATTCGATATAAATGATGGAGATGTCTTACCGCATGAGTTCCAAAGTGGGTCACGTAACTCATATTAAAACCATTCGCACCAAGCAAGTAGTCTAGTTGAGCTTGAACCAACCACTGGTAATCCCGTTTACCAGAGATAATATCGCTCCAAGCAAGCAAGATACCAATCTCGGCAACCATTTTGTTGGAACCCCAAATGAACTTTCGGTTGGCAACATAGAAGGGTGATTGCTGAGCGCTCTTAGCATAATCACGCGCGACACTATCTAGATCCCTTTTCATAGATTCAACCAACTTGGTGTTGGTATCAGTCATAACGTGCCATACCCCCATAAGCGCTGGATTTTTCCATTCAAAAAAATCGAGCATTGGGCGTCCGGTGGCAACAAGCTGGGAATAATGCGACTCAACATAGGACAGATAACTCTCTTTGTTAGCTGTGATATAGAGTTCTGCTGCCGCCCAAATTCTATCGTCGACGTCGGTCTCCAGCGCAATTTCTTTATCAAACTGGTTGTAAATGTAAGGGCCAGAACCACTGTCGTCCTCTTTTTGCCAATCGATATATTGCTCAGGTTGAGTCTCTAAATAACGCCATGCCAATTCTGCCGCAGCGAGCATTTGCTTTGACAAGGTTTTATCAAATGGTTGATAGATGCGCGATGCGAACGCTAGTGTAGCGGCAAACTTTGCGGTATCTGGCGTACTGACGCCATAGATATATCGAGTTTGGGTATCCAACCAAGGTGGAATTTTAGCAGGCCACGTCGCACCAGATAGCTTGCGATACACTGCTCCGTCTTTGCGCTGCATCTTCATCATCCAGTTCAGCTCATATAGCGCTTCAACTAAGATTGGGGGCATTGCTCCGTTAGGAGAATCAAACTGATTCGGTGACTGTCGATAAGCTTCAAGCATTCTCGCTACGGTAATTGTCGCCGTGGCGATATATTTACCAAAGTCACCAGCATCATACCAACCTCCACTAGCATCAATAACTGTCCCTTTAGGGTTAAACTCATCACCACGAAAAATCTCACCGTCTTTGATATGACTTGGCGGCCTCGCCATGCCTGTTACTGGTGAATACACGGCCTCACCAGAGCGCTGCAAAAACAACGCGTGTACTAAAGCAGTTTGCAATCCTTGGTACACATTGTTTTTTATTTCGAAGGGTACCGAACGCTTATCTGCTGATTTTAGGACATACCAGCCAGGTTCGGCGACAACAGAAAAGTCAGCAACATAAACCGGTTTGCCGTTGGGTAAATGGCTATTGTAGGTCAGAGGAAACCGAGCGACCTTAGCGTCATTGGGAATGGCAAGAAGATCAAGGTGCTTGCTTTCTGGATCGACCCAATACGCCCGTTTATTTGCGGAAGGTTCATAACCTAATTGGTTAACGACAATATCGTTGGCGTACGTCACCCAAGACAACATCACCGTAACCCAAATCATCAAACCTTTCATCGCGACTCCTTTACCGTCTTCCACCGAGAATATCGTTTGAAAGCAGTCTAGTAATCGGTTGATTGGTTTCCAGTAAACCCGCGATTAATTGCTTGAAATGTCGTGGGAAGTAGAGTGAAGCAATGACTTCAGATAAAAACGGCTACGCTGACCTACCTCATCTTTAGTTTCCTTGGAATAAGTTCAACTCCATGCTTATAACGCTTCGCAGACGCGTTTAACGCCAGCTCCAAAGCGCTATCGCAAATCAGCTCAAACTGCTGAGGTAACGAGTTTACTTTGGTCGGAAGAAAATCCAATAAACGGTTGTCACCAAATGTGGCGAGTTTAATCTTGCTCATTAACTCGGGCTGTTCGATAAGGACATCCAACACCCCCTCAAGCAAGGTATAAGACGTTGTTACAATAGCATCAGGAATAGAGTTCGCCTCAACCCAGTCACTAAACACACGCTTACCTTCGTCGTTATTAAAGTGCTCACCATACGTTACGTAACACTCGATACCCGCATCTTTCGCCGCGGACTCAAAACCCAACTGACGTTCACGAGAAATATTCAGTTCGGGCAGAGCTCCGATAAGTCCAACCGATTGCGTGCTGGTATCGATAACCGAGTTAGTGAGTTCAAACGCTGCACCAAAATCTTCACTAATCACACAACTAAAGTGTTCATCGTCCAACGAACGGTCAATCGCAATCACAGGGGTGCCACGATTTTGGATCGTAAGATAAAAGTCACTGGCTTCTGTTATAGCACTGGCAACAAACAACGCATCAATTCGACGAGAAACCAAGGCATCAGCTACAAGTTTTTCCGTTTCAGGATCATCATCTGAGCAACCAATTAGAATTTGGAACCCTGCTTTACGAGAGTTTTGTTCGAGCAGTTTTGCAATACGTGCATAACTGGTGTTCTCCAAATCAGGAATGATCAAACCAAATGAACGACTATGGCCAGCACGGAGTGATGATGCCGCATGATCTGGGCGGTAATTATGCTGTTCGACAACGGCCATTACCTTTTTTTGGGTTTTTTCAGAAATTCGATATTTCTGTGCTTTACCGTTGATTACATAGCTTGCTGTGGTCTTTGAGACCCCCGCTAACTTCGCTATTTCATCTAAAGTCATAACTCGATCCTTTTTGTGCGATGGATCATATAAATGAATTCCAACCTAACTGACAAGTTGAATTATAAGCTGAATCGGTTCAGTATAAAAGCTGAAAGGATTCAGCAAAGTTCACAGTTTTGAAAACTGACCTATATTTACAGTGACGTTGTCAGATAAAAATGTCAGTGAACATAGGAACTAGCACAGCAAAGTCGGTACAGCAAATACGCTTTGCTGAATTTTTTTAAAATTTTGCTGAATCGATTCAGTTGAGCTAAAAGCAGAACAAAGAATCGATTCAAGAACAAGAATAACGTGGGTGAGCGAACATGCTTGAACTAAACAGTAGTAACATCAAACTAAATCAATCGTCGGACGACAAACTAAGCGCAATCAAAGTGATTGCTGCTGATCTAACAGAAAAGGGCTTAGTTCAAGAAGGTTATGTCGACGGTATGCTTAATCGTGAAGATCAAAACTCTACCTTCTTGGGCAACGGTATTGCCATTCCACACGGCACAACAGACACACGCGGTCTTGTAAAACAAACTGGTGTTGCGGTTCATCACTTCCCTAACGGTGTTGATTGGGGCGACGGCAACACTGCTTACGTCGCAATTGGTATTGCCGCAAAATCAGATGAGCACTTAGGCATCCTAAAACAGCTTACCAAAGTACTGTCTGCTGACGGCGTTGAACAAAAGCTTAAGCAAGCGAAGTCAGCAAACGAAATCATCGCTCTACTTAATGGTGATGTTCAGCTTGAAGCAGATTTTGACGCATCACTTATCCAACTTAACTTCCCTGCAAGCGACATGGTTCAAATGGCAGCAGTCGCTGGCGGTCTGCTAAAAAATACTGGCGGTGCTGGAACAGAATTCGTTGCAGACCTAGTGACTAAATCCCCTACTCACCTAGGTAAAGGTTTGTGGCTAGTGAGCAGCGACAAGGCGGTGACTCGCACAGGTATGGCGTTTGTTTCAACCATCAATCAATGTGAGTTAGACGGTACACCAGTACACGCTCTGATCGCATTTGCAGCTTGTAACAATGCTCACCAATCTATGCTCAACAAAATCACTGAAGTGGTATTCAAGCAAGAGCAAGAGAAGTTGCTATCACTATCCGCAGAACAGGTGCTGGGTTTCTTCACTGGCGAAGAAGTAGCAAGTGCCGATGTGACAGACGGAAACGTTGCCGTATTTAAGATTAAGAATGCGCATGGTTTGCACGCTCGTCCAGGTGCAATGTTAGTGGCAGAAGCGAAGAAATTCGAATCAACCATTACGGTTTCTAACCTAAACGGTGAAGGTAAAGCGGTTAACGCGAAGAGCCTAATGAAAGTGATTGCTCTAGGAGTAAAACATGGTCACGAATTGCAGTTCTCTGCTGAAGGCCCTGATGCAGCAGAGGCACTAGAAGCCATTGGTAAAGCGATCGCTTCCGGCCTTGGTGAAGGTTAAGGAGCTCGTCATGACAGCACAAACTAATAAAGTGGTAACTATTACACTTAACCCCGCACTAGATCTCACAGGGAGTTTAGATACCTTAAACACAGGTTCGGTGAGTCTGGTTAATCAAGGCTCTCTACATGCTGCGGGAAAAGGTGTCAACGTAGCGAAAGTACTTAGTGATTTAGGCGCAGACGTTACTGTGACAGGTTTCCTAGGCAGCGACAACCAAGAGCTGTTCTGCCAACTTTTCGAGCAGATGGGTGCCAAAGACCACTTTATTCGAGTCTCAGGCTCTACTCGCATAAACGTGAAACTGGTCGAGAAGAACGGCGCAGTGAGCGACATTAACTTCCCAGGTGTAGAAGTCGACGAAGCAGCAATCCGTCAATTTGAAGCCACGCTTGATGAGTTGATGCAAGAGCACGATTACTTTGTCTTCGCGGGGAGTTTGCCTCGCGGTATTAGTAGCGAGCAATGTGCAAATTGGATCGAACGATTAGAGCAAAAAGGCAAACGCGTACTGTTCGACAGCAGCCGCGAAGCGCTTGCCAAAGGTCTAGATTCTAAGCCATGGCTAATCAAACCTAACGACGAAGAACTGTCTCAGTTCGTTGGTCGTCATTTAGAAACTCAAGAACAATGTTTAGAAGCAGCAGAGTCAATTTCAGACAAAGGCATTACCAATATTGTTGTTTCTATGGGTGCCGATGGCGTGCTTTGGCTTGAAAACAACCAATGGCTACAAGCAAAACCACCAAGAATGAATGTCGTTAGCACCGTTGGTGCGGGCGACACTCTGGTTGCAGGACTATGTTGGGGTCACATGCAATCATTCGCTAAAGAAGAATTACTCTCCTTTGCAACTGCACTGTCTGCTTTGGCGGTAAGTCAAGTGGGTGTTGGAGTGCCAAGCATTGAAGAAGTTAAATCACTACAACAACAAATACTGTTACAAGAGCTGAGCCGCTAATCGATCCGAATCTTTGATTCTGATTTTGTGGCACTTATGGACACAAAGGTCAAACCTATGAAAATTTCAATTATTACAGCCTGCCCTAGTGGGGTAGCAAACAGCATTATCGCAGCCGGATTGCTCGATCAAGCGGCTAAAGCACTTGGATACGATGCAACTATCGAATGTCACTCAAGTGTTGTTGAAACACAAACACTAACTGACGCGCAAATTGCTGACTCGGAAGTGGTGATTGTTGCCGCAAATGCGCCTGTGGATACACAGCGCCTAGTAGGTAAGAAAGTCTACCAAGCGAGCATTTCCGAGTGCACAACGGATCCAAAAGCGTTCCTAGCTAACGCAATCGAAAAAGCGACTGAGCTAACCGAAGGTACATCAGTTACTCCAGTTGCAGTTGAACAAACTGGTGGCGCGAAGAAAATCGTTGCTATCACGGCCTGTCCAACAGGTGTTGCACACACCTTCATGGCAGCAGAAGCACTAGAAGAACACGGTAAACGTCTAGGTCACACAATTAAAGTGGAAACTCGCGGCTCAGTAGGCGCCAAAAACCAGCTGACTGCTCAAGAGATCGCTGATGCTGACTTAGTCATCATTGCCGCTGATATTGAAGTGCCGCTTGATCGCTTTGACGGCAAGCTTTTGTACAAAACCAGTACAGGTCTAGCACTTAAGAAAACTGAACAAGAAATCGATAAGGCCTTCGCTTCAGCGACTACTTACACTCACTCTGGTGCAAGCAACCAAGCAGGCGCAACGGAAGAGAAAAAAGGCGTTTATAAGCACCTTATGACTGGTGTATCTCACATGCTACCTGTTGTTGTAGCAGGTGGCTTGATCATCGCTCTGTCGTTCGTATTCGGTATCGAAGCATTTAAAGAAGAAGGCACACTAGCGGCTGCGCTAATGACCATCGGTGGTGGCAGCGCATTTGCTCTGATGATCCCTGTATTAGCAGGCTTCATTGCATTCTCAATCGCAGACCGTCCGGGTCTAGCTCCGGGTTTAATCGGCGGTATGCTGGCAAGCTCTACAGGTGCAGGTTTCCTTGGTGGTATCGCAGCAGGTTTCATTGCGGGTTATTCAGCAAAGTTGATTGCTGACAAAGTGTCTCTGCCACAGTCAATGGAAGCGCTTAAACCTATTTTGATCATCCCATTCCTAGCAAGTTTGTTCACTGGTTTGGTCATGATCTACATCGTTGGTGGTCCAGTTGCAGGCATCATGGCAGCAATGACTGACTTCCTAAACAACATGGGCAGCGCGAACGCAGTACTGCTGGGTATTATCCTTGGAGCAATGATGTGCTTCGACCTAGGTGGTCCAGTCAACAAGGCAGCATACACCTTTGGTGTTGGTCTACTAGCTTCTCAAACCTACGCTCCAATGGCAGCAATCATGGCTGCAGGTATGGTTCCTGCGTTAGGTATGGGCTTGGCAACGTTCCTAGCTAAAGACAAGTTCGAAGCAGGTGAGCGTGAAGCGGGTAAAGCATCTTTTGTACTGGGTATGTGCTTCATCTCTGAAGGTGCGATTCCATTCGCAGCAAAAGACCCAATGCGTGTTATCCCATCTTGTATGATTGGTGGTGCGTTAACAGGTGCTCTATCTATGTTAGTCGGTGCGAAACTAATGGCGCCACACGGTGGTCTGTTTGTTCTACTGATTCCAGGTGCCATCTCACCAGTGCTTATGTACCTAGTGGCTATCGCGGCAGGTACGGCAGTAACTGGCTTCACTTACGCTTTCCTAAAGCGTCGTGAAGAAAGCAAAGAAGTGGCGACAGCCTAACCCATTTAAAAGTCCAAGTGAGCCTACTCACTTGGCACTATGCCACCCCCAAATAGGCATTTTCAGCGCTGCTCCTCGCAGCGCTTTTTTGTGTTTTTACTAATAGCTTGTATTCCGTCCCTTTGGGCTCCATATTCCTTATGACTTGTTAACGAACTCTGAATGCCATGGAACATTTACTACGCCTAGCGAACTCAATTCCGCATACCCTCTCGGTCCAAATCTTACTTGCGATCGTGCTATTTCTTGGTTATTACCTGTTTACTAAGCTGGTAAATGGTTGGATTAAACGGTTAGCAGAAACCAAGAAAGTATCTGCCGCTAGAAGCAGTTTTATCCTGAGAACTTTCAATATCGCTTTTGCCTTCATATTTATTGCCATATTCTCTATTACTGTGGGTGTTGGATACGGCGACTTATCACTGTTCTTCTCCTCAGTTTTTGCGGTATTAGGTGTCGCTCTCGTCGCACAGTGGTCAATGTTGAGCAACATAACCGCGAGTTTCTTGATCTTTTTCGTCTTTCCTTATCGTGTTGGTGACAGAATTAAGGTGGTTGATAAAGACGAGGATATTTCTGGCATTATTCAAGATATACGAATGTTCCACGTCTTAATTAGGCACGACAATGGCAACTTAATTACCTATCCAAATAGCCTAATGCTACAAAAAAGTGTGATTAAACTTGCACCTAAGAAAAAGCCGAGTACAACGACTCGACTTTACACAAGAATCAGAAAGGACTCATAACTTAGCCAAGGCGACGTCTGTATCCCGCGATGATAAGTAACGCTAGCGATGCGAACCAGGTCAGTGCCCCACCACCGCCACCTGACGATGTGTTGGAGGAAGTCGTGCCACCAGTGTAGATGACCTGACCATTAACTGATAGATAGTCCAATCGCGCTTGTTCATCGGAAACAATAAACGGCGTTTCCGATCCGGCTAACACACTATCAATCCACGTCACATAATCCGCTATTTCTGTATATGCAGCCGTTACCAAAGATTGAGGGTCACCACACGTCGCTGGACCAAAACTCGTAATACCAACCTGCTGGTAACTACCATTATTGTTCCAGTAAATAGGACCACCGGAATCTCCCTGACACGTCCCCGCTTTCAGCCCAGTTGATTGACTAACATCGCCACTAAAACAAACCTGCTTATCTGTTAAATTATTGCCATTCTGAAAGTTTGAAGCACAATCCGCATTACTTACCCAAAACAAATTCGCCTTTTGCAAAATCGGTGTGCCATCTACACCGGAGCGTGTGTTGCCATGCCCTACAGCAACAAAGGTCTCATTGACGTTTCGATAGCTTTGCGTCGTAACACGATTAACATTACTCCCTGAAGACGCGGGTGATTCCAGTTTCAAAATAGCGATATCATTAGGCAGTAGTAAGGTAATGTTGTTGTTAAAATCAGGATGAATATATACTTCGGTGACACGGCGCCGGTCCGCATTCAAGAAATCTCGTTCACTTTCCAACATGGCAACAGCGGATGTGAAAAGTAACGCTCCCATATCACCTTCAATACAATGAGCCGCCGTCATCACATATTCCGACGTTAAGAACGTTCCCCCACAATAGGCTCCACTTGAGTAGCGACCATCGTAATCCGTAGAATCAATGTATAAGCTAACAAAAGAATCAAAGTCGTTGATTGAAGCGTCTTCCCCACCAACAATCATAGGTGCAATATCAATTTCATCCGCGTTAGTTGGTAACGTCAAAACACTTAATGAACTTAAAAGGGCAAGTAACGAACCGGAATGGTTGGCGAACCATGATTTCATAAAAAACTCCCTTTGCAACCCAACTTATCGACGACGCCATCGGAGCGGTCGTTCATAAATAAGTATAGAGCTCAACCAAGGGAGTTCGAGAAATTGTTGTTAAGCAGCAGTATCGAAAGTAAGACTCAGACTTGAATTGTCTTTCGACGTCTCATCCAGCCCAAACCAACCAGTAACACAACAAAAGAAAAATGCACCGCTCCACCACCTCCAGAGCCCGAAGAGGAACTCGAAGAAGAACCATTATTGCCAGATGAACCAATGTTATAGCCTTTACTGATCAGATAATTACGCCTCGCAGTATCGTTGGACATATGTTTAGCTACCTCTTGTCCATTAAGGACACGATTAATCCAATCAGAATAATCCGCTATTTCGGTAAACACCGCGGTTACCGAGCGATTTTTGTCGCCACAAGGTACGGGCCCAAAGCTTGTAACACCAACCTGAACTTGTTGACCATTGTTATCCCAATAAATAGGTCCACCTGAGTCGCCTTGGCAAGTACCTGCTAACAATTTCGTCGCGTTGCTGTAATCACCGGTGAAGCAAATTTGCTTCTCCGGTGATAGATGACTACCATCCGAGAACGCACCGGCACAAACAGTATTGTTCACATACGTTAGATTCACTTTCTGCAGTACATCAAACGCATCGTGACCATAACTTGTATTACCATGGCCAACAGCAGTAAACACGCTCGCAGGATTGCGATAGCTTTCATTATTTGGACGGTTTATTGCCGTCCCCACTCCTAATGCAGACTCTAGTTTAAGTATCGCAATGTCGTTGGGTAATAATTTATTAATATCATCCACATAGTCAGATGGATAAAATATCTCAACTACACGTCTTTTTTCCGAGTTAACGTAATCTGACTCATACTGCAAGTTAGGTGCAGCCATTGTAAGTAGCTGCGAGTCGCGATTGCCATAAACACAATGCGCCGCGGTCAAAACATATTCAGAATTAAGAAGTGTTCCCCCACAATAAGGAGAGGAAGAATAACCCACTCCATACTCTTGACCGTCCAAATATAAGCTAACAAACGACGGATAATCGGCAACATTCGCCGTACTACCGTTAACAATATAAGGTGTGACTTCGACTTGAGCGTTAGCCGGTGAAGTGATAGAAAACGCTAGCACTGTATACGCGAGCGATGTAAATGCAGCGCGTTTATAAGGTAATGATAGAATCACTAGACAGTTACTCCTTGTACACTATCGACGAACTGAGATTCATTCTCTTTTGATATCACTCTCGCAAAAAACATGCAAACAAGATATGACTTTTGTGTGGGGTTACCTCACTAATTATTTAATACCATACGGTTTTTTCATTTTGTGGCCTTTTCTATCGTTCATAGAAACAATGTCCTAAAATGAAAAAAGCACCGCTAATGCGATGCTTATTATCATCTAGTTCTGTGTTGTAGAACTGTGTTTAGCCACGGTAGTAGCGTTGAGGAACGAATGGCATTTTCTCTACTGTCATAGCCAGCTTTTTACCACGAACATCAGCAAATACTTCGGTACCGATTGCCGCGAATTCAGTCGCAACATAAGCCATTGATACAGGCTTGCCTGCTGTAGGACCAGCAGTACCACTTGTCACGATACCGATTTCGTTATCATTAGCATCAAACAACTTCGCACCTTCACGAACAGGTGCTTTGGTTTGACCAACAAGACCAACACGTTTGCGTGCTACATCTTTAGTTTCGATTTGCTTTAGGATAATGTCTGCGCCCGGGAAGCCACCAGCACGCTCACCGTCAGCACGGCGAACCTTTTGAATGCCCCATAGCAGGCTCGCTTCAACTGGTGTCGTCGTCGTATCCAGATCATGACCATATAAACACAGGCCACATTCCAGACGAAGTGAGTCACGGGCGCCAAGACCAATCCACTCTACTTCTTCAAAGTCTGTTAGAGATTTCGCCAGTGCTTCTGCATTTGCAGATGGTACCGAAATTTCATAACCATCTTCTCCAGTGTAACCTGAACGACTAACAATGCACTCAACGCCATTGATGTCGAGTTTTCTCACGTCCATGAATAGCATATCTGCTACTTCAGGTTGTACACGAGCCAACACTTCAGCGGCTTTTGGCCCTTGAAGCGCAAGCAGAGCACGATCTTCAATCACTTCCATTTCTACGCCATCAGTAAGGTGCGCTTCCAAGTGAGTGATGTCTTGTTCTTTACATGCAGCATTTACGACTACAAACAAGTGGTCGCCTAGATTCGCAACCATCAAGTCGTCCATGATGCCACCTTCTTCATTAGTGAAGAAAGCATAACGCTGCTTACCTTCCGGTAAATCGATAATATCAACTGGCACCAATGACTCTAAAATCTTCGCTGCGTTTTCTCCGTATAAACGCACTTGTCCCATGTGAGACACATCAAACAGACCAGCCGCATCGCGACAATGCAAGTGCTCTTTCTTCACACCAAGTGGATACTGAACTGGCATATCATAGCCAGCAAAAGGAACCATCTTCGCCCCCACTTCCACGTGTAATGCATGCAGTGGTGTTTTCAACAAATCTTGGGTTGCTTGTTCTTGAGCCATTGTATTCTCCATTGGGTCGGGCTGCATTAATTAGCCCTGCTCCTAAATCGGGGATGTCTAAATTCCGCTATCCCTAATTTATCTGCTTTGCAGTAGGAATGGCGGAGCATGAGTTATCGCACCTTACGTCTTATAGTTGACGCCTATACGAAGTTAGATTTTCGTCATTTGGAAACCTTGTTTCCTATAATAAACAAGAATGCGCCCATTTTTCACCTTTAACAAGATATGAACACTCAAAAATGTGACATTTAACATTCCATTCACAGAGTAACAGGCATGAAAAAAGCGTGGTTTCGACGACATTTTCATCAAAACCACGCTCGTTCACGACTTTTAAACACAAAAGCAAACGTTTGCCTTTATTATAGGAAACTATCTCGTTTGACGATTATTTCGCCGTCACCCACAAAATATGGGCATCTTCTTCACTGATGGATATCAGCATATGACCCATATTTGCATCGTAATACACACTATCTCCCGCCGACATTATCATCGGCTCATAAAACTCAGAAAAGAACTTCACTTCCCCTGAGAGAATCAGCAAAAATTCCTCACCATCATGTCGTACCCAGTCACCATATTCTTCGAAGGTTCTCGCCCTAACAGTACTCTTAAAAGGCATCATCTTTTTGTTTGATAGCTGAGTGGCAAGTAACTCATGCTCATAGGTAGGTGTTGGGTGAGGTTTACCTTCACCTCGACGAGTAAAATCACGACGACCGGTTGCCACCTTTTTCTTAGGCGGTTCAAATAGTTGCGGCATATCTATATGCAAGCCCAATGCAAGTTTTTGCATGGCTTGAAACGTTGGCGATATCTGTTCGTTTTCAATCTTACTTAACGTTGAACGTGCAAGGCCAGTTCTTTGACTCGCTTCTTCTAACGTCAGTCCTAGTTTGGCGCGAATATCTTTAATTCTTTCGCCTAGTTTTAGAGGCTCAATGTTCTCATCACCTTCCTTCGCTAAAGTCAGCGATGGGTATTCATCATAGATGTCTTCTGACATGCTTTCCCTCTTCTACCAGTAACTTCCTGTGACTCATTTTCATTGTTGCATGAAGCTGTGTCTTTATTAAAGACCATGTACAAAAATAAAGCGTGCTCTCCGTAACAGTTTTGGAAACTGTGTTTCCTATAGGAAATTTTTGATTGATTGTTGGTGCCGAGCGAGGTATGTTATCGGCTTGTTAGATGAAGAGATGCATTAGCGAGTACAGGTCCGTTGCGTTGTTAACTCCAACCTGTGCCGTTTTTTTGAATGATTTAGTCCTACTTTTTGGGACATTCTCGCGCTGCAACATTGGACTTTTGTTTCGTCCAAGCAGTACTAAGACAAGCCTCAGTCAGTACCAACAATAGGTAATAAAAGGCACTGATTGAACAATGGAAGGTTCACCGCCATGAATGCTCAGTACTTGAAAAGCTACCAAAATCACAGCCTAGAAAGCTTCTTCTCAACCAACCTGTCTGCTACAGACGACGCAGTATTCACCGGAATACAAGCCGAGTTTGTCCGTCAAAATGAACAAATCGAGCTTATCGCTTCTGAGAACATCGTTTCTAAAGCGGTAATGCAAGCGCAAGGCACATGCCTGACCAACAAATACGCAGAAGGTTACCCAAACCGTCGCTACTACGGTGGCTGTGAACACGTAGATACAGTCGAAGCTATTGCTATTGAACGTGCAAAAACCCTTTTTAAGTGTGAATACGCAAACGTTCAACCTCACTCTGGCGCACAAGCAAACGGCGCAGTTAAGCTAGCCCTTTTACAGCCGGGTGACACCATTATGGGTATGTCGCTTGATGCAGGTGGACACTTAACTCACGGCGCACGTCCAGCACTGTCTGGTAAATGGTTTAATGCTGTTCAGTACGGCGTTGATAAAGATACATTAGAAATTAACTACGACGACGTTCGTGCCTTAGCCGTTGAACACAAACCAAAAATGATTATCGCAGGTGGTAGTGCCATTCCACGTGTTATTGATTTCGCCAAGTTCCGTGAAATTGCTGACGAAGTGGGTGCAATCCTGATGGTAGATATGGCACACATCGCTGGTCTTATCGCAACAGGTGCTCACCCTAGCCCATTACCGCATGCGCATGTTGTCACTACGACAACACACAAAACACTACGCGGCCCTCGCGGCGGCATGATCCTGACTAACCACGAAGACATCATTAAGAAGATTAACTCTGCGGTATTCCCGGGTCTTCAAGGTGGTCCACTAATGCACGTCATCGCAGCGAAAGCCGTGGCATTTGGCGAAGCTTTAGGCCCTCAGTTCTCAACTTATATCGATTCAGTGATCGCTAACGCAAAAGTTCTAGCCGAAGTATTGCAAACTCGCGGTTGTGACATTGTGACTGGCGGTACAGATACGCACCTTATGCTTGTTGACTTACGACCTAAGGGTCTGAAAGGCAACAAAACAGAAGAAGCATTGGAGCGTGCGGGGATCACATGTAACAAAAATGGCATCCCGTTTGATGCAGAAAAACCTATGATTACTTCTGGTATTCGCTTAGGGACGCCAGCTGGAACCACTCGCGGTTTCGGTACTGAAGAATTCAAACTCATCGGTGAGTGGATTGGCGATGTTCTTGACGGTCTGGTAGAAAACCCTGAGGGTAACCCAGAAGTCGAACAACGTGTTCGTAAAGAAGTGAAGGCACTGTGTGCTCGCTTCCCACTTTACACTTAAAGAATAAAACATCCTTAATTTTGGAGATAAAGCAATGGATAACACTTTGAAGTTTTCTGACAGCCACGAATGGGTACGTGACAACGGTGACGGTACTGTGACTATCGGTATTTCAGAGCACGCTCAAGAGATGTTAGGTGACGTAGTATTCGTTGACCTACCAGAAGTAGAAGACGAAATCGAAGCGGGTGAAAGCTTCTCTCTAGTAGAGTCAGTGAAAGCAGCTTCCGACATTTACGCGCCAGTTTCAGGTGAAATCGTTGAAATCAACGAAGAGCTTGAAGACAGCCCTGAGCTTATCAACGAAGAGTCGTACGAAGGCGGCTGGATTGTTAAGGTGAAAATGTCTGACGCCTCTGAGCTTGAAAACCTTAAGAGTGCAGAAGAGTATCAAGCTTCTATCGAAGACGAGTAAGCAATATACAGACGTTGCTTGTCTGTTTTAGTGTCGCCTAACTTGAACCGACGCATCCGTAAAAAAGCGTCGTCATCCCTGCGTAGGCAGGGATCTTATTTTAGTTGGGCACATGCTTTTAGTGATTCCAGCCTGCGCAGGAATGACGTAAAAAGTAAGAATGACGTTAAAAATTCGAGCAACGATTTTAAAGATCTCGCAGAGGATCTTTGAGAAGGTAAAGGAATCATGACTGAATTACTTCAAAGCCTAAGCACGCAAAATGAATTTGTTGCACGCCACAATGGGCCAAACAAATCTGACCAACAAAAGATGCTGGACGCGATTAACGTACTCAATCTAGATACGCTAATTGAAGAAACTGTCCCAGCGCAAATCCGCCTTGAAACGCCAATGACGCTAGACGCTCCAATGAGCGAAGCGGACATGCTGGTTGAAATGAAAAAGTTCGCGGATTTGAACCAAGTTAAACGCACATTCATCGGTCAGGGTTACTACAACACCTTCACGCCAAACGTGATTCTGCGAAATGTTCTGGAAAACCCAGGCTGGTACACAGCTTATACACCTTATCAGCCTGAGATCTCTCAAGGCCGTCTTGAGTCACTTCTAAACTACCAACAAATGGTCATGGACCTAACTGGTATGGAAATCGCTAACGCGTCGCTACTTGATGAAGCAACTGCAGCGGCAGAAGCGATGACCCTATGTAAGCGTGCTGGTAAGAGTAAGAGCAAAGTCTTCTTTGTCGCTGACGATGTACACCCACAAACATTAGAAGTTGTGAAAACTCGTGCAGAGTTCATCGGATTCGAAGTTCAAGTTGGTTCACTTGAGTCACTACCTGAACAAGACGTGTTTGGTGCACTAGTACAGTACCCTGGCACAACAGGTGAAGTTCGCGACCTAACTGACATCATTGCTAAAGCACAAGCAAACAAAACGCTAGTAACGGTAGCCACCGACCTTCTTGCTTCTGCTCTACTTAAGCCTGCGGGTGAAATGGGTGCAGACGTAGTTATCGGTTCTGCACAACGCTTTGGTGTACCAATGGGCTACGGCGGTCCACACGCTGCGTTCATGGCAACAAAAGATAAGCATAAGCGTACTATGCCTGGTCGTGTTATCGGTGTTTCTATCGATACTAACGGTAACCAAGCACTTCGTATGGCAATGCAAACTCGTGAGCAACACATCCGCCGCGAGAAAGCGACATCGAACATCTGTACTGCTCAGGCACTGCTTGCCAACATGGCTGCGTTTTACGCGGTTTACCACGGTGAAGAAGGCCTTAAAACTATCGCTCGCCGTACACACCACATGACAGCTATCCTAGCAGCAGGTCTAACTAAATCTGGTTACGAACTGGCTCACAACAGCTTCTTCGACACCATCACAGTCAACACTGGTGAGAACACAGATAAGCTGCTTCAAAAAGCCGTGGCATCTGACATCAACCTACGTCAACTAGATGGTCAAATCGGTATCAGCTTCGATGAGACAACAACGATTGAAGATATCAACGTCCTATTTGCCGTCTTCGAAGTTAAAGAGAAAGTAGAAACTCTATCTGCTGAAATCGCTGGTAATGAGTTTGCTGCTATTCCAGAGAACTGCCGTCGTACTTCTCGCTACCTAACTCACTCTGTGTTCAACACGCACCACAGCGAAACACAGATGATGCGCTACCTAAAACAGCTTGAGAACAAAGACTTCTCACTGACGCACGGTATGATTCCACTAGGCAGCTGTACCATGAAGCTAAACGCAGCAGCTGAAATGATTCCTGTAACTTGGCCAGAGTTTGGTTCTATTCACCCATTCGCTCCAATTGACCAAGCGGCGGGCTACACAGCCCTAGCGACTGACCTTAAGAAGAAGCTATGTGAAATCACAGGCTACGATGAGTTCTCACTGCAACCTAACTCAGGTGCATCTGGTGAGTACGCAGGTCTGATTGCGATTCAACGCTATCATGAAAGCCGTGGCGAAGGTCACCGTAACGTTTGTTTGATTCCAAGCTCCGCACACGGTACTAACCCAGCGACAGCGTCTATGGTGTCAATGAAAGTGGTAGTAGTGAAGTGTGACGACAACGGTAACATCGACACTGACGACCTAGCTGCGAAGATTGAAAAACATCGCGAAAACCTATCAAGCATCATGATCACCTACCCTTCCACACACGGTGTGTACGAAGAGCATGTGAAAGAAGTGTGCGAAATGGTTCACGAAGCTGGCGGTCAGGTTTATCTAGATGGTGCGAACATGAACGCACAGGTTGGTCTGACTAACCCTGGTTTCATCGGCTCTGATGTTTCTCACCTGAACCTTCATAAAACCTTCTGTATCCCACACGGTGGTGGCGGTCCAGGCATGGGTCCTATCGGTGTAAAATCACACCTAGCACCTTTCCTTCCAGGCCACATTGAAAATGGTGTTGAAGGTAGCGATTACGCGGTATCCGCAGCAGATCTAGGCAGTGCTTCTATCCTACCAATCTCTTGGGCATACATTGCAATGATGGGTGAGGCGGGCCTGACTGACGCAACTAAAGTCGCGATTCTAAACGCGAACTATGTAATGGAACGTCTACTTCCACACTACCCTGTTCTTTACCGTGGCACTAACGGCCGCGTAGCGCACGAATGTATTATCGACATTCGTCCACTGAAAGACGAAACAGGCATTAGTGAAGAAGACATCGCTAAGCGCCTAATGGACTACGGTTTCCACGCACCAACGATGTCGTTCCCAGTTGCTGGCACGCTAATGGTAGAGCCAACAGAGTCAGAGGACCTTGAAGAGCTAGACCGTTTCTGTGATGCAATGATTGCGATCCGCAACGAAATGACACAAGTTAAAGAAGGGGTTTGGCCACTAGATAACAACCCGCTTGTTAACGCGCCTCACACACAAGTAGACCTATCAAAAGAAGAATGGGATCGCCCGTACTCTCGCGAACTAGGCTGCTTCCCGTCAAGCGCGACTAAGAGCTGGAAATACTGGCCAACGGTTAACCGCGTAGACAACGTGTACGGCGACCGTAACCTAATTTGCTCTTGCCCAAGCATTGATAACTACGAAGACTAGTTTTCTATGCCACAAATGATACTCAAAAGCGAACCTTAAACGGTTCGCTTTTTTATTTTAAGGACTAATGGGCTGTTTTAAGAACTCTGCCATCAGGCATACAAATTGCGAAGAACGAACCGTAACTCCCCGTAAACTAGTACTTTTCTATATCGATATCGTCACATTCTGTTGACTGGGTGTTATAGTAGCAACTCTAATCAAGTATCAAGGATAAAGTAAAATGGATAAATTTCTAAAGCTACTGGCAACTAAGCCTAATGAAGTCACTTTCGAGCAAACGATGCAGGTTATAGACGAACATTTTGACTTTAGCCCAGTAAGCTTTGTAAACGGAGAAACCGAAAATCAGGCAGGACAAAACAATGGCTCTTGTAAGATTTTTGCTTTTGCTCAGATACAAGGATTAGACAAACCATCAACTCTGGCTTGCTTCGGCCAGTTCTATCGTGATGACGTGTTGAAAAATCCAAATGGCAGCGACCATGCCAATATCCGTAACTTTATCCAGCATGGCTGGGATGGCGTTCGCTTTGATGGTGTAGCGTTAACGGCCAAGTAACTCTTGCTAGAGATGCAGGCTAAACAGTGACACTACAGCAGTAAGCCACGATTCATTAAATCAAAAAGCGCCCCATAGACTGAGGCGCTTTGATTCGATACCTAAAGCTAGAAATCAACAGAGTAACAATAAAAAACTAATACTCTTCGCAGCTCGTACTATTTCTTAAGACTTATTGTTGAATCGCCGCAATTGCAGCATCGTAATTTGGTTCGTTAGTTATCTCTGAAACTAATTCGCTGTGAGTCACCACGCCTTCTTTACTCACACATACAATTGCACGAGCCGTCAAACCTCGCAGAGCACCTTCAGGAATCGCCACTCCATAAGTTTCTGCAAAATCTGCACTACGGAAGGTGGACGCGTGCTGAACATTCTCAATACCTTCAATTTCACAGAACCGACCAGCGGCAAAAGGTAAATCAGCTGAAATACAGATCACCTGCGTATCTTCTAGCTGCGCAGCTTCTTCATTGAAACGTCTTACACTGTTGGCACATACTGGAGTGTCAATACTTGGGAAGATGTTAAGAATTACGTTTTTACCTGAGAAACTTGATAATGTAAGGTCCGATAAATCAGACGCTGTAAGAGAAAACTCAGGTGCAGAATCACCAGTGACAGGAATAGAACCCGCAATACTTACAGAGTTACCTTGGAAAGTTACTTGTGCCATATTTATACCTTTACTCTCTGTTATGTGAATACATGGATATAACATCTCATTAGCATAACTTGTTCAAGATCAATTTTTCAGATCAGACCTGACACTTCTATACAGACATAATGCTTTTGATATGCACCTAGCTGTTTTTATTGATTGGTACCGAGCCTGCACCTATCGAATATGCTTTAAGTGCCTACATACTGTATTTGTATGTAGTTAACATGTAGTAACAAGACGTCATTGATAATTTGATCTGCTACGTAATCGACAATAAGTGAGTTAATACTGAGTTGACTGACACAGAAATGGACAAAAATGTGCCAGAATCGCTACTAGATTAGAAATAGGTCAATAGCCACAGGTTTGGAAAGTCCATTAGTTATGCGTCCAGTTTTGATGATGCAAATCAGATAAACATCGTACTTTGATACCCACTCAACTTTTTGCCCATACGTCAAGTGCACCTAAGCTGAGAAGAGCCGTTCAATTAAGGAGAAGGACGCTTCAAATGCTGGAACAGCTATGCTACGTCCAAACGCTTTTGATCCTCCTGTAGTTATCGACAATACAAAGGGTTGTTTGAATGTACTAGTTCATGCGCATCGCATAGTTAAGGCAACTAATTCTAGCATTCGTAAGATTCAAACCTAAAAAGAATTAGTTCTTTAGCTTGACTTTAAAGCCCAGTAACAATCGACAAATTCATACATGCTTCGTCTAGTATGTGCGATATATTTAGACTAAATACTTTACAGAAATTGAGTAAACTGAAACCCTTTGTATTGTAGAGCGATTGCCGACAACCATTTATTTTGAGAGTCCCATATTTCCATGTCACTACAGAAACTTATTCGCTTTAGCGATGCCAAACTAGCCGCTATCTCACTTTGTATCCTAAGCCCCATTATTGCCGAGTACTTGTTAGGTATATGGTCACTGACGCAGCTTTCATCACTGCTATTCTTGGTGCCTTTTTATGGCTGTGGTGCATTGCTTGTGAGAGAAATTGCAAGACGAAGCGGAAGTGGCTGGGTTGGAATATTCGCACTTTCTTTTGCGTTTGGTTTAATAGAAGAGGGATTGCTAACTCAAACGTTTTTCAACACGGATTACTATCACGCTGGATTATTATCTTTTGGATATATCGAGTCACTTGGTACGTCACCATTCTGGATAATATATGTTCTCGGGCTACATAGCCTTGGCAGTATTTGTTTGCCTATATTAATGGTTGAGTTGCGCTTGGATAGTTCAGAGCGTGAGAAACTTTGGTTAAACTGGCCGTCCTTTTTCGTGTGTACAACTCTCTACTTTGTAGCGTCAGCGTCCATCTTCCTTGGAACCCAGCAAGCCTTTCCTTATCAGAGTACGTTGCTACAAAAATTAGCCGTTATTACGGTTATAATAGCGTTTTCCGCTCTCGCGCTTTTTAGACTTAAAATCGCCTTCAAGCTTAGTAACAAGAGAGTTAGCAACTTAAAGGTGTTTATCACCACCATAATTTTAGGCGTTGTATTTTTTGGTCAGCACTATCACATGTACACGCTTGGACTGAGCGAGCATTTTGTCGCGTTTTCAATGCTGTCTGCCTATCTGCTCGGAATGTACTTTATGTTGCGCTGGAGTCAGTGCGCGAATTGGAGTGATAGCCAACAGTATTCAATGGTGTTTAGCTTACTAGTGATTTATAGCGTATTGGGGCTCTATCAATTCTCCAAATATACGACAGCGCTTGGACATAGCATCAACTACGTCGATATAGCCCTTCAAATCGGGTTGATATTAGCCTTAACTATTCCAGTATTAAAAAAGATTAAGTCGCTTGTTTAAAAATGCCAAAAAAGCTTGCTTGCCTCGAATTGAAAAGATGTAAGCCTACAGTTTACTAAGCACGCACCAAACTGATAAGAGAGTAGATCAAGTTCTTATGCGTAAAGTATGACATCTAAGTGAACTAGCTTAGAAATGGGCAAAAAACAATCTAGCCTCGTCACTCAGTTTGCGGAGTGAACCATATGATTCAGTGGGCGTTGTCAGTAGGTTCCTGCCTTGGCAGGAATGACAGTATTTGGGCTGGAGCATTTATCGGTCAGTAGTGCCACCCGTCCTATCGGCATAAGGCGGCACTTTACTCAGTATAGTCTTTACGCGTATTTAGCTCTGAGGTCATCTTGCAATTTATCGAGGTTTTCACCGTTTAGCTTATAGAACTTTGAATAGATGAAGAAGCCAAGGGCACATAGTACCGCAGGAGATAAATATAGGAATTGTAAACCCGTTAACGCCTCAGTCGTTTGAACTTCGTTAGGGACAAAGTTAATTGCGGCTAGCCCCAACCCGATAAGAGAGCCCGTAAGAGCACCAGAGCATTTAGAAATTAATGTATGAGCAGAGTACGATACACTTTCAGCACGAATACCAATGGTTTTATCTCCATAATCGACTGTATCCGCAACCATTATCAGAATGATTAGCCAATAGACCGCTCCAGAGACACCTCCGAATACACCAGAAAGCCCTATAAGCAGATTCGACTCTGGTGCGTAATTCCCAGCAAACCATAGAGAAACAGCGGCGAGTACTGGAAAAACCAATGAAGCAGAGAACAGAGCTTGGCGACCAACGGCTTTGACGATAGGTTTGAAGAAAAGTAGAGTACCAACTCCTGCAATACCGCCACAGGCAGAGGCGACAGCTAGCTTTGTCGCATCACCTAGCACATACGTATAGAAGTACAATGTGTAGCCGCCCATAAGAGCAGTACCGACGTTGTAACAAAGCGCAATAGCTAATAGCCAAAGAAACTGTTTATTTTTAAGTATCAACGAGAAAGCTTGCTTTAAGTTGAAGTTCTTTGAAGCAGCTTCATCCTCTTCAAAGGATTCTTCTACCCATTTGCAGGTAATCAAAGCGCTAATGATAGCCAACACTCCAGCACACACGGCGAACAGCATATAGCCGCGCCCATCATCACCCGCACCAAAAAACATCACCGCATAAACAGCTACCCCCTGCACAGTATAACTTGCAGCAGTCGCGAATACTCTTGGATAAGGCATTAACCCTTCTCTTTCATCTTTATTCAGAGTGATCTTAGGGACTAATGACCAGAAAGGTGCATCTAACATCGTGTAGGTCATACCCCAACCTACATAGGTAAACACTACCCACCACAGTTGCGCGTTTCCTTCAAAAAGGTGAGCGGCGAAAATGCCCACTAAGAAGACGGCATTCAATACGTTCCCGACAAGAATCCAAGGCTTGTATTTACCCCATCGAGTATTTGTCTTAGCAACTATATAACCCAGTATTGGGTCGTTGATGGTGTCCCATACCCTAGCAAGTAGAAACATACCTGCTAGGAATATCGGGGAGAGACCGGCGACGTCTGTGTAGTAAATCATGATAAAGATGTTTACTAACACCAAACCAAAATCCTTTCCAAAGCCACCTAAACCAAACGACCATTTGGTTTGATTACTGACCTTACCTGTAATCACGTTATTCATTATCACTCCTTAGAAATGCTTGCAATTTGGACTAAGCCTGACTGTAGGGTTATCAGGCTTTAAATCGATTAGACGCTAATTTTCATATAACCTGAGATTGGCTGCGCGAGCTCAGTAAGACCCACTTTCAGTTCCATTGTCTTGTGTTCTAATTGTTTCCCCAGGCAATCAAAAGTGCTAACGGATACTGATTTCTCGCTCAAGCTTCTAAGAATGACTCTTTCGTTCATAGAACCATTGACGATGGTAATATCGTTAATACCATCATGAAAGACCTCAACAGGTGTATCAGAGAAGACAGCGACTACCTTTTGATGATCCAGTGAAGACTCGACGATCGGATACTGCATTTCTGGGTTGCAAGTTTTAATCTTGCCTTTCATTAAAATATCTTTATGTTTTACCCAAAAACCAAGCCAGTGCTTAACCATCGTTAAGTGAGAGTCTGATAGTTTTCGCATGTTGGGAGAGATTTGAGGCACCGCAAATAGGGAGTTAATAAAGTGTAAGCTAGCACTTTCGACTGTGTCCTCAGGTGACCAAGTAAACATATCGGAGTGAACGGAAGTACTACCCGAAAAAGCTCTCAAATCAACAATGCCCATTCGATTCCCAATAGGATCATTTGGACAATCATGAACCCTAAACAAGTTGCCATACTTTCGGATCATCGAACCGATATATCTCTGCCTAAACTCAATCATTATATTAGGGTTTAGAGCTTCCAGAGTTCGGCGAACATCGACCATCAGCATGTCTACTGCTTCTGGAAGAGATTCTGTGTCTCTTTTTGGGTCTGGCGACAAAGCACTACCTTGCGCATTTGTCATGTCAAACTCGTCAATGAAATCCAGCTTTAAACCGTCAAGATTGTATTCACGTACTACTCGACTGAATGTTTCCACTAGATAATCTCGAACCTGTGGGTAGCGCGGATCAAGCGTCCCAGTTTCATTCTGTTCACTATAGAACAATAAATAGTCTTCAAATTCGTTCCATCTCTCGCACCCCTTCCCCATAAACGGTACGCTGAGCCACAACATATATTTCATGCCCATACCCTGAACATTGCGTACATGCTGGGCAAAATCTGGAAATCTCGATGTTGCTACCTGCCAATCACCGCAGTATTTATAACCTCGATTGTTGTCATCCGTCTGCCAACCATCGTCGAGGATAATTGTTTTACACCCTGCCGATACGGTCATCTCGCACTGCGCTTCAATTTCCTGCTGAGAGAGATCTTGATGGAATGCATACCATGTTGAATAAACTGGTTCCAAGGCTGCTTCAGGAACTTGCATTTGCTCGCCACCAAGTAGCTTTTCGTGCCACAAAGCCATAGATTCAATCGCGTCAAATACTGGTATGTCTCTTGTGTCTAAGCGAAGCGTTCCTCGGTAAGAGGTTAGCTCTTCATTCGATTGACTAAACAGACGAAGTCTAATTCTGCCAACATTTTCTTCCTCGTATGCTCCCGCATGAACGTTAACGATGTTTTTGCAATCCGAAAATGCAAAAGCCAAGCGGCTTTGGCTACGTTGAGAGTAAAAACACCCTACCGGAGCGACATGGCTAATATGACTTGAGTAGTATGGCCACCATTCTGGGATACCCTTGTTACGCAATGCTTTGGGGTTACCGTGAGGGCACGGCGTCCAGAGGCTGTGCATGTCGATAAAGGGAAAATGGACGTCTACGGTTACTTCAGGGAACCTAGTGGGTTCTTTTGCTGAAACCTCAATATCTAAAAACACAACCTCCTCATCAAAACGAGGAGTTGCAGTTACCTCTACAGCATTTGTATCGAGACAAGTTGCTTCAAACGTCAAATAATCTACTAGCTTCATTATTTATCTCTATCTACACGAATCAAAAATTATAAGTTTACGAACAGCTGTTCGTAAACTTATAAGAATTTGCCTTGCGTGTAAGTGATCCACCGCACATTCAGTATGCTCTAGTCAAAAAACGTGATTTAGATCTACAAACTGACTACTTGAGCGTATGATATTTGTTCGTGAGAGAAACTCTTTTGCTGGTATTATTTTCGCAGCCATTCATTAGAGGTTGCCATGTCTCAAAAACCAATCAATGCAACGCAGATCGCTAAGCTCGCGGGAGTCTCTCGAAGTACCGTATCAAAAGTCATCAACAACTACCCTGATATCCCAGAGGACACAAAAGCCAAGGTTCTATCGGTAATTGAGAAGCATAAGTATCAACCAAATGCCTTTGCTCAAGTACTTAAGGGGGTGCCACAGACCGTGATCGCTCTTTATGCGTACGCTTACGAGGTGGATATGGAAACTGATTCTTTGAGCTCATTAGAATCACCCTATGTCATGGGAATAATTTCTAACTTCATTAAAGCTGCAAAAAACCACAACCATAAACTTGTTGTGGAACTCATAGAGTTCGGAGATAACGAACAAGAAGTTGAAGCACAAATACGTAAAGACTTTGATTCAAAAACCATTGCGGCTGCGGTTTTTCTCGGGCTTTCTAACGACGTCAAGTTTATAGATAACTTGATAGAGGATGACTATCGAATCGCAGTGATAGATCGAGAGATCAAAGAGGCTAAGAAGAGTATTAATATTTTCACCGACGATTTCGGTGGCGCTAGACTCGCCGTTGAACACTTATACGAACAAGATTTCAACTCTATCGCTTTTATCGGTGGTTTGGACAACAAACACTCTGCTCATAGTCGACTAGAAGGTTATCGAAGCGCTGTACTTGAAGCCAATGCGAAGCAAGTTGTATTTGATGCACTTTTCTCGGAAAAATCAGGAAAGGAAGCTGCCCACAAAGTGCTTGGAATGACCTCTCGTCCAGACGCTTTTGTATGTGCTGCTGATGTTATCGCTTATGGCTTCATTCAAACACTTAGAGAACACGACCCTGATTATTTGAATCAAATTGGCGTCGTAGGATTCGATAACAGCCCTTTCAATCAATATCAAAGACCATCACTTAGCTCTGTTGGTGTCGACTTTAGCCAAATAGCCGTAACCACCATAGAAGCGCTATTAGGTAATTCAGAAGCTACGAAGTACACCGTCCCAATGTCACTAAACCAAAGAGATTCAAGTTCCAAAGGGCGTTGAGATAGCATATTGGGAAGTAATAAGTTATTTACTATCCAATACCCACCTTCGATCTCAAATAGAACACCATCTTCGTGAAAACGAAGATGGTGTTCTATAGCGTGTAGATTACTGAATATGTAAACCAGGTCATGTTAACTAGATATACGACACGCTGTAGGAGATTCTCTTTATCAAGGGAATAACGGTATATTTTTGTACCAAAGTGACGTTGATAACAGCACATAAGTGGGTCAGTAGCTTATTAAAATATGCGTTAGATGCTCACTACCGTACGTTTTCATTGAGCTTTATGGTTACTTAGCTGTTTCCCGTTTATTAGATTTCCCTACTAGCTTGATGTCTGGATGCTTATGAGAAACAATTTCTACACACTCATCGGAGGTTGCAATTAAGTGGGACCATTCATCTTCATAGCCAGAAATAAACGTTATTGGACTTTCTTTACTCCATAGATGCCCTTTAATAAGAGCACAATTTGGGAATCTATCCCCTACCGCCCAAAGTTCGAGTAAACCACCTTCATCTAACAGGCGAAACCCACTTACCATATCAAACATGACATCGTATAGACTTTCAGTTTCTTCATGGAAGACGCTTACTATCAATGCGTAATCTTCATGCCGTTCACTTCCTTCAAGCTCGTAACCACTACCATCTGGATACGTCACTGCAAAATGCCTTCCATTCCATGATAAATCAACGATATATATCGTTCCTTCACTGAATGGAGTGTCCCAATCTTTAACTTCCATATGTCTGATCCTATTCACCGTCCCGAGCGACCTAGTGCTTGTTGGCTGATTGTTCGTGGGTTTCATCGTTCAATATTGCAGTCTTTCTAAACCAGTTCAATTACCAACCATTAGTTTATTTTTGGTTGAACACATCAAACAGCACCTTTGAACCTTGTAAGAGAATCCGAACTAAACAAGATCAGCGAAAGTTGAACAACTCTGAATGAAAATTCTTTGTGTCGAATCTGATTGCCTTAAGTTGACCCAGCAACGCCTTCCTAAATCCAACAGGACCGCAAAACCAAATGCTTCGCTGCGCAATATCAGGATGTTTTTGGCGTATCTGCTCAATAGACAAAAAAGGTTTTAGCCGATTATCGATCACATGAAACTCAATGTTTGCTTTTCTGGCTGCACTTTCCATCTCTATGATCAAAGAAGGCGATGGGCTCTCGGTACAATAATAGAAAACAACTCCACCTCTATCTGGTTGTTGGGCGAGTTCATCCAATCGGGCTTTAAACGCCGCGCAACCAATCCCTCCAGCAATCCATACTTGCTTTTTACTATCGTCAAAATCGAACTTGCCATACGGACCTTCAACTTCTATCTGTTGTCCTATTTGAACTTGCTTATGAATGTTGCCAGTAAAGTCGCCAAGAGCCTTAATTAAAAAGCTTACATTGCGCTGTTTACTATCTACTGAAGCGATAGTGAACGGGTGAGGTTCTTCGCTGCCGATCCTTACAAACGCAAACTGACCAGCTAAATGACCTCTCCAACTTGGAAGATGGACGGAAAGTCGCGTCGTATGATTTTCTTTGCTATAAACCACCTCACTGATAGTGCCAGCATGTTTGTTGTCTTTGCCAATCCACCCAATCACACTCAAAATGGCAGCCGTAATGCCCGCAAGAACAACGAACACAGTGATTGGTGTGATAATGTTATCCCAATAAGAGTGTTTGAGAAGAATCAGCGAGTGATAGCCGATAGCGATAAAGGCAATCGCCATCAGTTTATGAGTCCATCTAAAAAACTTATAGCGAACAGGAGCAAATAACGCCAATACCGTTAAAACGACAAATAAGTACAACGTCCACTCGCCCATTGTTTCCGCACTGCCACGCAAAGGACGAATTAGAGCATAGAAAGAGTCAGGGTCGATGGACGAAGCACCACGCTGAGGTCGTTCAATATATCCCGCACGCACCAGTTGTTTTGGTACGATAGCAAGTAGCCAGTGAATAACGCCTATGATAACAGCATAAATTGCTACCCATTTATGTAGGCGATAAGACTTATCTAAGCCTCGGGTAAAATTCTCAATCAGTGGTAATCTCAAAGCGAGCAACATCACTAGAGTTAATAGAAGTACTGAAACGATACCCGTGATTTGGATTAAGGCGCTTCGCCACTGCATGAAGGTTTCATTGGCGACCAATGAAGGCTCCGCTTGAAGCCAGATAAAGATGATAGCCAGGATGAGGGCGAGCACCATTGAATAGAGTTTGTTCATAATAACGCTCCTGTTGAGCTTTAACTCTACTCCTTCTAATGTAACCCTACGTCAGGGAGAGTAAATCAGTGTAAATGCTTAATCACTCTCTTCCACCAGCTGACTATTGGTCATCTTAGATAAAAGCTCAGCGATTCGATTTCTCATATCGCGCCTATCCACAATCATATCTAACGCCCCATGCTCCAAAAGAAACTCACTTTGCTGAAAGTCTTCTGGCAATTCTTCACGTACGGTTTGCTCAATGACTCTGCGTCCAGCGAAGCCAATTCTTGCTTGGGGTTCACCAATATTAATGTCACCTAGCATAGCGATGCTAGCAGACACACCGCCATATGTTTGGTCAGTGAGGACGGAAATATAAGGTAATCCAGCCATTGATAGTTGATTCAAAGCGGCACTGGTTTTGGCCATTTGCATCAATGCCATTAAAGATTCTTGCATCCGTGCACCACCACAAGCTGAAAAACACACTAGGCCACAATTGCTATCTCTCGCGACGTTAACAGCGTGAACAAACCGAGCGCCTGCTACCGCCCCCAAAGAACCAGCCATAAACGAAAACTCAAACGCGCAGGCAACAACAGGCAACCCCATAAGCTGTCCCTTCATTGCGACGAGGGCATCTTTCTCCCCAGTTTCTTTTTGTGCTGAAGCTAAGCGGTCGGTGTAATGCTTTTTATCTTTAAAACCCAAGATATCTTCTGGTTGATAGTGACTTGCAATTTCAACCTGTCCCTCGGTATCTAAGAAACTAGCGAGACGCCGACGTGCTGTTATTCGCATATGGTGACTACATTTGGGGCATACCTCCAAACTCAGTTGCAACGCTTTGTTGTAAAGAATGTGGCTGCATTGAGAGCACTTTCTCCACAAACCTTCGGGTATGTTTGCTTTGCGATTACTAACCAGTTTTTTTCTATGTAATAGCTTTTCAAGCCAACTCATGCGCGTTTATACCTTCGTGATTTAATTGATTTCATCATTGTATAAACTCGTAATTAGCAATAAAGTGTCGATATTGAGTTACTTAATCCAACATTTTGGGACAATAAGTCGTGCTTGAGAGAATTGACCAACAATGGCTAAAGAGCTTTCATTGTGTGTACGAAAACATGAGCTTTAAACGTGCCGCGGAGTTTCTCCAACTTCCAACCTCCAATCTCAGTCGCCATATCAGCTTGCTTGAAGAGCGACTTGATACCCGACTCTTCGATAGAACGACTAGAAGAATTGCGCCGACAAGTGCTGGGGAGCACCTATATCTACTCACACAGCCACTGCTAAATAAGCTTAATGATGCACTTGAAGAGGTTACGTATCATTCTCAAGAGGCCGTTGGACAGTTGAGAATACTGATGCCCGACTCCCCTGTGTTGGCTAATGCCGTGGTAAGTTTCTGCGAAAAACACCCCTCAATATCGCTTAGTTGTGATACCAGCGTCAGCCCCAAGGAGGACTTATTCAACGGGTTCGATGTAATTTTAAAATTCCATCGTGGGAATCTTGACGATACCAATTTGGTAGCGAGGGAAATTAAACGCTGGCCTAGTATTGTAGTCGGTGCTCCGGAACTTCTTGATCGTTACCCTAGACCCTTTAAGACCACTGACTTACAACACATTCCTTGCATTAGCAGTCTGACCGCGATCAATGGCGAACCGTGGGTTTTCAAAACGGACAGCGGTGAACGAATTACCCAAAAAGTTAAGTCTTCTTTTAAGGTCAATAGCGGACATCTCGCTAAAACAGGCGCGCTCTCTGGTATAGGGCTGGCAATTCTCCCTAGAGACATATGCCAAGGTGAACTGAGTTCTGGTGCTTTGAAAGTGATAGAAATGGAACATCAACCTGATGACTTGGTGCTATATGCATTTTACGCGTCAAGAAGGCATGTAGCCAACAAGATACCGTTGTTCATTGAACATATTAAGCACTGTGCGCATTTTGACGGTTGAATAATACTGTTTCCCTAGTAATACTCCGCACCGTAAACTCGCTTTCCTGTAAAAAACTGAAACCATGAAAAAACCTGTTTTGCTCTTGAGCCTCATACTTATATCTTTCTTTTCATCTGCCTCAACGCTCGATGAGTCTATAGCATCAATTGAGCAACGAATCTCGGGACGCATCGGCGTCTCCGTTTTGGATTCCAGAAATCAACAGCAATGGCACTATCGAGGCAATGAACGCTTTCCTATGATGAGCACGTTTAAAACTCTGGCATGCGCAAAGATGTTACATGACGCTGACTCAGGAGAGCTAGACAAGAACGCTTTGGCTCCCATAACGTCTGACAAACTTATTCCTTGGTCACCGGTTACAGAGAAAATGGTGGGCAGTTCCATTACCGTCAGCAAAGCTTGTGAAGCGACAATGGAAACGAGCGACAACACTGCAGCCAATATCGTTCTGCATTCCATAGGGGGACCTCAAGGACTCACTGAGTTTCTACGTTTGAACCAAGATGACGTGACTCGATTAGACCGCATTGAACCAGAGTTAAATCAGGCACTTTCAGGCGATAAACGGGATACAACAACACCAAATGCGATGAATACCACACTGCATCGTCTTCTATTTGAAGGGGCCCTGAATCAAGGCTCGAAAAATCAGTTAATGGCTTGGATGCAAGGGAACACGGTTTCAGATTCATTGCTACGATCGGTTCTACCGCAAGGATGGTCTATCGCAGACCGCTCTGGTGCAGGCGCTAATGGTTCACGTGGTTTTACTGGTGCTATTTGGGCTGACAATCGCAAACCATTGGTCATCAGCATTTATCTAACACAAACCGACCTATCGATGTCTGAACGTAACCAAATCATCAACGAAATTGGTGGGCTGATTTTCCAGACGTATGCTCTCAAGTAACGAACTAAGCACAGCGCTAACTTAATAGAATGCATGCCGCCACTAATTATATTCCCTCACGAAGACAGTGGTCGGCATGTTAACTCATTGAATGAATCTTACGCAGAAGCTCTAAGTCGGCGCTCTATCTGAAATCACCTTACCATCTTTAATAGTAATAATACGTTTAGTACGCTCTGCTAATGCATTGTCGTGAGTAACAATAATGAGTGTTCTGCCTTCCTCATGAAGTTGATTAAACAATGCTTCAATCTCAGCGCCTGACTTCGAGTCCAATGCGCCTGTGGGTTCATCAGCTAGGATAATTTGAGGGTCATTTACCAAGGCTCTAGCAATGGCAACTCGCTGCTTTTGACCACCAGATAGTTGGTTTGGTTTATGGTCAAGGCGGTCCCCTAAGCCTACCTGCTCTAGCAGTCTTGCCGCACGCTGGCGACGCTCTTTAGCTTTAATTCCGCCGTACACCAGAGGTAACGCTACATTGTCGAGTGCGGTAGCGTATTCAAGTAAATTGAAGCTTTGGAACACAAAGCCAATCTTCTGGTTTCTAATTGTAGCTAGAGCATTAGCGGTTAAACTCGCGACGTTCTGCCCTGCTAATAAATAGTCACCATCGCTAGGTTTATCTAGGCAGCCAAGCATGTTCATTAGGGTTGATTTTCCAGAACCCGAGGGACCAAGAATCGACAGGAATTCACCTTGGTTAATGGTTAAGTCAACGCCATCTAATGCACGTACTTCCATTTCACCACTAGCGTAGTATTTGCAAATATTAGTCAGCTCAACAAGAGGCATATTTGCCAAGCTTTGTTTCGCGTTATTGTTACTCACTTTGTAATGCCTCCAGCGGGCTGACTTTGGCCGCTCTGTTGGCGGGTAGCCAAGCCGATGCGACACCGATAATCATTAGGGTAACGATAACAATCGCGACCACAATCCAAGATAATTCAGGAACAGGCTTTCCGAGTTGTTCATAGAACGCATTTCCCTCAAGGCTGATGGTGCTAATCGCAGAGATCAGAGCGTAAGTGACACCTAACCCTAACGCGCCACCCATCATCATGGTCATAAGAGATTGAACTAAATAATGAACACGGATAGCCGTAGGCGTTGCCCCCACCGCCATACGAACGCCAATATCGCGAGTTGAACGCTTTACCGTCGCATACATGACATTGGCAATCCCAACACCCGCCACCGCAAGAGTGACAAAACCAATAATGCCTAGGAAGCTTTGTAAGCCAATAAGAAACTGCTGCATACTTTTTTGTCGTAGGAACATGTCTTCCACTTGAACTACTTGCTCGTCATGGACGCTTGCTCCGTGTTTACGAGCGATGACTTGGCGAATGATTTGCGCCAACCTTTTGCGGTCCACATTGGCTTTAGGTTCGACGTTTATACCGCCAATGTCTCCATTGGTGTGAAACCGTTGCCAAGTAGCCAGCGGTACAAAGCTCGAATAGTTAATGCCATCCCCTTGCTCAACTCGTCCGCTATTCTTCGCCAAAACCCCAACAACCGTAAATTCCTCACTGCCAATTTTCACCTTTTTTCCAACAGGATCCGCTTGTAAAGTCACCGTCGCAAACCAGTTATAGTCGTCAGTTGGATTAAACAGGTCTGCAGCCAATGAATAGCCAAGCACAACCACTTTGCGCATCTGCTTTTGGTCTAGCGGGTTCAACCATCGCCCTCCCGGCAACGGGATTAGGTTAGTCATCGACGCAAAATCGGTCGGAACAGCTATCGGCTGTTTCCATGAACCTCTATCGCCAACCGTGATGTTTTCGTTCCATTGAGCAGTAGGAGCGACACTGGCTACTTCAGGTAACGCCTTGATAACTTGGACATCCTCTTTTTTTAACTTAAGAAACTTACCTTGGTGGAAAGCGCCATGGTCGATACTGGCGATGCCGCCAGTTAAGTAGATCAAGTTGCCATTGCCATTTTGCGCCGTTTTCAGTACTCCTTGACGAATACCCTCACCGACAGCAAGCATGGCAGCAATACATAGCGTTGCCCAAGCCACCGCCAATATGGTTAAACCCAAACGCAACTTTTCTGCTGACATTTCCTGAAAGATTTGTCTTATTGGTAACAACATCGCTACGCCCTCGCACTTAAGGCAATAACCGGTGTAAGGCGTGAACCTCGCCTCGCGGGAAAATAAGAGGCCATCAACGCTAAAATCAGAGTCACCAGTAGCGACCAAGCAATGGAGCCTCCAGTTATCACTGGTGTGCCTAACCACTCGGGAAGAGCGATGGAGTTAAGTAACATCACAGTAGCAAAGGCAAACGCCAACCCTAGCGCCGTTCCAACGGCGACAAGAATAAGCCCTTCAAGGATAAACTGATTCAGAATCGATTTTTGCGTTGCTCCCACTGCTAGGCGCACACCAATTTCTCTGGTTCTTTCGGTAACAGACAGGAACATAATATTAGCAACACCAAGCGCACCAACTGCCATGGTCATGGCGCCACTTGCGCCCAAGAATATCTGGATACCTCTGAAGATCCCCTTAATCATGGAAGCACCCTCGCTAAAATCTGGCATATCAATAGCGTCTCTATCTGTGGGATCAAAATGAAGCAGCTTCGAATAAAAATCGGCAACACTTTTTCTAAACGAATGCGCATCCATGCCCTCAATAGGCTTCATTAACAGCATCCATGGTTTAACGTTCCATAAGTCACGATAAGTAGTTTGAGGAATGTACACAGTGCGACTATCACTGAAAAAGCTGGCGGAATCTTCATCTTTGAGCACGCCAATCACCAGAAAAGGAATGCCGTTCACTTTGACGGTATGACCAATGGAGAGGCCTCCCATCTTAGCAATTTGGTCGCCTAACACTGCTACACGAGTGTGATTAGCAATATCACTAGGCGAGATATGGCGCGAGGTGGGTTCGAACTTACTTTGCATAAGGGAGAAATAGCTCGAGTCGATACCGTTTACACTGCTCGATAAGTTTTGCCCTTTTTCATTGGTAACGCTGGCATCCCATTTGGCGTAAACACTGGACACAGCGTCGACGAAGCCGGTGTTTTTTATTCTTTCAACTTGTTCTTGGGAAATGGTGATCTGGCGTCTAGAAGGTAAGCCTTGCCAGGCCTTGCTGGTACTAGAAGGAAATGCAACCTGTACATTATTCATCAAGAAAGATAGCTGTTGAGTTTGGTGACGATAAAAGCCCTCTCCAAGTGCAATCAACACCACCACGGAGATGACACCCCAAGCAATGGCAATAATTGCGAGCGCACTTTTCATGCGGTGCGCCAGCAGAGTTTGCCATGTTTGCTGCAACAGATTGGTCATGAGTTAAGAGCTCGAGATATCAATGCGATCGTGTCATCATCCAGCTTTCCTGCCGTTTGCAATAAGCCTATGCGCTGGCGCCAATAATTGTACAGATTGGTTTGTAGACTGTTTTTTGCTTCAAACAGGCTGTTGTGGGCGTTGATTACCTCTGACACTTCCAGCAATCCAGCATCGTATAGTTTCTCTTTACTCCGCAGAACTTTCTCTCGAGATAGCACCAGTTTGTCTGCCATCAGCACTTGATTCCAATTGATTCCCACTTGAGTAAATTGCTGCACCACGCGTTTATGGATATCGATCTCTACTTTGCGAAAGTCCTGCTTGGCGCTGAGAATATTAAGTGATGCTTCATCTACTTTGGCACGCGTCGAGCCATTGAGGTCAATGGGGACACTCAGAGTAATACCGGCACTGAACTCACCATCTTTGCGTTGGTCACCACCGTTGTATCCCACATCTCCCTTTAATGTAGGGTAATAGCCACCTTTGGCAGAATCTCTCGCAAATTCGCTCGCTTTAACATTCTGCGCCGCCACCAGCAACTCTGGACTGCTGTCTTTCGCAAGCTTTAACCATTGTTGTTGTGAGTTCACCAACATAGGTGGCTCTGCCAGGGACTCGGTACGAATTTGGTCAACATTTTGCGGCGTTTGATTGATAAGTTCGGCAAGCGTTGCTCTTTTTACTTCTAAGTCAGCTTGCGCACTCAAAATACCAGCTTGTTCAGATACCTGAGTTGCGCGAATCTCTTCTACGTCCACCGATTTTACTTTACCGGCGCGGTAGCGCTTCTCGATAATCTTCAGCAGCTTATTGCCTTCTTCTAGCTTAGACTTGGCCAGTTGAAGATCTCCCTGCGCACTTGCTACGTCCAAATATGAAGACAACAGTCTTTGCGCCAACTCGTTGTGTGAGCGAGAAAGCTCTAGTTGTGCTTTGATGTATTTCGCATTCGCCAGATCTAAATCTGACCATAAACTGCTATCCCAAATGGTTTGAGACAGTGTTGCCCCGTAGCTATTCGAATTGTCTGTCGACTCACTCCAATTAGCAGAGGCATTGGCACTTAAGCCTGGGAGTAGAGAACTGCGCCGTGCCTCAACTCCCACTTCACCCAGTTGCACGCCAATTTTAGCTTTTTCATAATTCGGGTCATTTTGTTTTGCCTGTTGCCAAGCTTGCTCTATAGAAATCGCATAACTTGGTAAACTCAAGGTAGTAATTAATACCGCGCACCCTAATTTCGACAACGATAACTTAGCCATGTGTAACTCCTGCCATCATGCTGTTGTCGATAATCTCTTCGTTCAACTCAACTCCGTCGAGCACCTCGACATTAATGCCATCTGACAGACCGAGTTTCACTGGTTGTGTGTGAAAACCCTGCTCAGAAGCATCGGGGATCAATACATTGGGTGTGTCGCCGTTAAATTGCAGTGCTCGCTCAGGCAGGGTTAAGACGTTTTCTGACTTCTTCAGGGTAATTTTAGCTGTCGAGGAGAAACCTGAACGCAACACAACCCCTTTAGGGATCGACAGCTCACCCACCTCAACGCCAAATCCATTGTCGAAACTCTTTGCCGACGAGTTACTTGCTGGTGAATTTAAGTTTTCAGACTGAATAGCAACCTTGGACAGTACTCCGGTAATTTCCACATCAGGGTACGGTGCAACGGTCAACACAACAGGCATTCCTGGAGACAATTGAGCGGCGTCATGTTCACTGACACTGCCTTTGAAAATTAAACTATTCATATCCGCTAGCGACATCATGGCGGTGGCTTCTTGGTTGGATTGGGTGGAGATTATTGGTTCACCAACTTCAACTTTGCGATTAAGAACCGTACCATCAATCGGCGCGTAGATAGTGGATGTCAGACGAGCATTACCGATGGAGGCTTCACCGCTACGAATAAGCTCAAGGTTCTGACGCTTTTGCAACACATTGGCTTGAGCAGATTTCACCGACGAACGAGCGCTTACGTACTCATCGTAGTTCTTAGGAATAATGTCCTGCTCAACTAAGCTCTTTAAGTTGGCAAGCTTTTGCTTGGCTGATTCAAGCTCTGCTTCACTGCGCATCAAATCGGTTGAAGCATCGGTTAACGCTTGAGGTGTTGGATTAGGACGAACCTTGATGAGCGGTTGACCTTGTTTGACTTTTTCACCGACGCTGACATAAATCTCACCTACTATGCCATCAATCTGAGATTTGATGGATACTGAGTGAGCGGGCACGATATTACCAACGGCCACCGCCTGTTTCTCAATGGTTCCTTTTTCTACCGCCAGAGTAGGAAAAGCTAACGGCTGCTCCGAAGATTGTAGATAGAAATACGCACCACCGCCGAGCAGCGCCATACACACAGCCGAGACCATCCAAGTTTTTGCCATCATTCACACCAATTATTGATACACGAGCTTGTGACCAGCTCGTGAATATAAAGTTCTAGGATGATAGCGACTTTAGTGCATGAAATTTGTCATGCTTGGTATGGTTTATGTCATCGGTTTTGTTGGCAATAGCTGAATCGCTAAGGGGTAATGAGACGTTAGAATACGTGGATATAGGGATAAAACGATAAGATGGAACAATTAAACTTATTTAGTCTCTATCGTCATATTCAGTCTTTGTAAGTGAACGTTGAGTGGCTAACTGTGTTTAGTGTATTGAACATTGTTGTGTTAATAGCAAATCATTAAGCACAACTATAATGAATTATCATTGCGGCCAAAACTAGTCCGCAATGATTTCTATCTAATCTTAATCAGCGTTGCTCTATTGATTTCGATTCTTCTTTTTCTTACCCGTTCCAGCCGGTTTTGCTCGTGGTTTCATGGGTGCGAAATAAGCTTCACTCTGGTCATCATCCACTTCAAATCCCGCAACTTGTTCGCGTTCAAGACGGAACTTATTTTTCTTTTCTATCACTTTAAAGTGATGGTAGTCGTCATAATCGATAAGAGATAAACCAAGACCAACTTCTCCTGCGCGGCCACTGCGCCCGATACGGTGCATATAATCGGCGGGACTACGTGGCAGGTCAAAGTTGATTACGACTGGTAGCTTTTCAATGTCAAGGCCACGAGCTGCGATGTCGGTTGCGATCAGGACTTGAATGTCGCCAGATTTAAACCCTTCTAACACACGTGTACGAGCACCCTGCCCTTTATCACCATGGAAAACCTCTGCAGTGATACCGCGTTTTGATAGCTTTTGTGCTAAATGGTTACAGCTATTTTTGGCATTAACAAAGATTAACGCTTGTCGCCATTGATGCTGTTTGATTAAGTGCGCGAGTACCGCCGTCTTTTGACCTTTATTCACGCTAAACACACGTTGCACGAGAGTACTGGTCTCAGCACTTTGCAATTGCACTTCAACAGGGTTGCTAAGTAAGTGCTGCGCCAGACTTGTTACTTTCTCAGGGAAAGTTGCTGAAAATAGTAACGTCTGTTTTTTCTCTGGTAGCAAAGCAAGAATTTTGTTGAGCTCTTCTGTAAAGCCTAAGCTCAACATACGGTCCGCTTCATCTAGTACTAGTGTTTGCACTTGGTCTAGCTTAATAGCATTACTTGATACCAGATCAAGTAATCGTCCAGGTGTTGCCACAACAATGTCGCTGCCACCTCGAAGCGCTAGCATTTGAGGGTTTGCTGAGACACCACCGAATACAGCAACCGTTTTTATCTCATTTCGTAGATGATATGAGTATGATTTAACGTTATACGCCACCTGTGACGCTAGCTCGCGCGTAGGAACAAGAATTAGGTGAGAAACCGTGTTGCCACGACGACTGTTAGGTTTGTCCTGTTGACAGATTTTTTGCAGAATCGGCAGCGAAAACGCGGCAGTTTTACCAGAACCCGTATTCGCACCACCAACAAGATCACGCCCTTCAAGTAGGTAAGGAATGGTGTGAGATTGGATTGGAGTCGGTTGGCTGTATTCCAACTCCTCTAGTCGCTCAACTAGGGTTGGAATCAGACCTAGGTCAGCGAATGTTGTTGGAGATGTTTTGTCAGTCATTACTCTCTGGGCTCTGGGCTAGATAAAGGCCGTGTATCTTAGTCTATTTACGACGTTGACGTTAGTAAAAATGAAACAAACCCGTCGTTTTAACCACCTGCTCAAGGCTTAGCTATCAAAATGATAACCTCGTTATCGCCACTAACTATCAACTTGACACCTTGTTACCCTTTCGAGATTCACGGTTAATCACCACTAAACTCGGAGATCGGCACGCTCACAAATCCATCAATCAAAAATTAATTATTACCATCGCAAAACTCCAACGAGTCTCTAAAAAGCTAAACGTAATAATCGGTTGTCAAAGCTCTTGGAACATAACTTGCTCTATTGCTGACGAATTTATTAAGTGGTGAATAGAAGGACGTAGTATGAAGTTAACATATGAAGTTGAGGATAAACCGCCATTTGGAACATCGTTACTATTAGCATTTCAACATATGCTGGCGGCTATGGGGGCAATCATTGCGGTGCCTTTAGTTGTGGGAAGTGCCATTGGCCTTCCGACTAATGAAATGATTGTCTTAGTTAATGCAGCGTTACTGGTATCGGGAGTCGTTACTATCATCCAATGTAAAGGCGTTGGAGTAATAGGCATTAGACTTCCGGTTGTTATGGGCACAAGCTTTACGTTTGTTGCTATCTCTATCTCTATTGGCATTGAATCTGGTGTTGCTGCCATCTTTGGAGCGGCATTGGTTGGCTCCTTGGTCATGATCATTGGCTCCAAATTTATGCCTCAAATACGCAAGTTGTTCCCGCCCGTCGTGTCCGGAACGGTCGTTGTATTGATCGGTCTTACCATACTCCCTGTCGGTATCGACTGGATCGCGGGAGGCTTTGTAGGCCAAGAAGGATACGGACGGTTAGAAAATCTCGCCCTCGGCACTTTTGTTCTTTTATTGATTATCGCTATTTCTAACTTTGGCAAGGGGATCTTCGGTGCGGCATCTATCGTTATTGGTATTGCTGTTGGATATCTGATTGCGTTGGCATTGGGCATGGTGGACTTTACTCCTGTAAAAGAGGCGACCGTTTTTGCTACTCCAGACCTATTGCCGTTTGGCATTGAATTCACTGTAGCTGGCATTATCGGTATGTCCATCGCTTACTTGGTCACTATTATGGAATCTACAGGGGATTTCTTAGCCCTAAGCGATGCCACCAAAACTAAGCTCACGGGTAAAAAACTTTCCAGTGGTATCTTATGTGATGGAGTGGGCAGTGCTTTAGCGTCCATTGTCGGCACGACACCGTTTTCTTCATTCAGCCAAAACGTTGGTATTGTCTCGATTACTGGTGTTGCAAGTCGCCACGTGGTCGCCTTTACTGGTGTCATTATGGTTTGTGCAGGGTTGATTCCTAAGATAGGTGGCCTAGTCGTTACTATTCCTAGCAGCGTGTTAGGCGGTGCTGGCATCGTTATGTTCTCAATGATCATCTCATCCGGTATCAACATTCTGTCTCGTCTGAACTTTACCAAGCGCGATATGTTGATTGTTGCTCTGGGTGTCGCCGCCGGAATGACAGTGACGATTCGTCCTGAAACATTGACCTACTTCCCAGATTCCTTAAGAGTTATTCTAGGTTCGGGAATTACCACAGGTTCTCTCGTTGCACTTGGTTTGAACTTAATATTGAAGGTTGACGTGACCGACGAAATTGAAAGTGCAGAAGAAAAGAAAGTGCTGTTTGATGAATCGTTCAAGCAAACGAAAAATATGGCTGAACTTGAGTCTGAGAAGGCTAAAACAGTAGGGCTAGAGTGCGATTAATCCAAAATTGTTAAATCAGCTCAGCTAGTTTTCTGGTTATGAAATACCTCAACCACGCTGCCAACAAGCGGCGTGGTTTCTTTGCAAACTGTATTGCTACTTTACTCGCTGACAAACACGTACAGGTCACCTCGACAATGATTGATACTGTACTCGATTGGACGCCCTGAATTATCAAACGCGGTTTGCTCAATGAGCAATACGGGAGTTGTCGAGTCTATATTAAGCTTCTCAAGTGACTCTTCTGTTGGCATTTTTGCCGACACACGACTTTGCGTTCTTGAAGGTGTTATGTTTTGACTGTGGAAGTAATCGTACAACGATAACTGGATGTCATCTGGATCTTGAATCAAATCAGACGGAACGTAAGATTCTTCAATTGATACCGCTTGCTCATCGATATAACGAACGCGCTTCAAAAGAAACACTTCCTCCCCCTCTTTAAGGTTTAGGGTTTGAGCAATTTCCGCCACACAAGATACAGTGTCTTTCTTGATCCAAAGCGTATCTGGCTTTTTCCCTTTTAACACGACTTGTTGAGAAAAACCTGTCGCAGCTTTACCTGAATACTCTACCGTGTCGCTAATCATGGTTCCCAAACCACGAGAGCGAACAATGACGCCATCTTTATCGAGCACGTCTAACGCTTTTCGAATCGTTATCCTTGAGACACCTAACAAATCGCTGAACTCGCGCTCCGTGGGAATAAAATCTCCACTTTTTAAGATTTTCTGTTCAGTGGCGACCTTTACTGATTCAGATATCTTCATATACAGCGGTGATTTATCTTTTTGTTCAATACGAGTCAGTATCAGTTCGATAAGAGGCTGGTAGGTTGTCATAACGTTCTTATTTTTATCAGCAATTTTTGCATTATACCTGATATTGGAAAGGATTAGATAGGGCGACGAAAAAAGCTGAAACAGGCAAGTTTCAACTTTTTATTTATCTCACGTGACAGCAACGACTAGCTTCGCATCCCCTTTTGGTTTGACCACAAGCAACAATATCGTAGCAACAAAAACTAAAACAGCGCACGTAGAGTAAGCGAGATCGTAAGTTCCAAATGTATCGACCGACCAGCCCGCGAGCACTGGGCCAATAAATCCTCCAACGCCCCACGCCGTGTATAAAATACCGTAGTTGGTGCCGAAGTTTTTCAACCCATATAGCTCCGCCATAACAGAAGGGAAAACTGCAAGTAAAGCGCCATAGCCAATACCGGCTAAACCTGCACCAAGAATTAAGGTGAAAGACGAATCAAATTGAGCAAACAGCAGCATATTTACTAATTGTAGTAACATAGCTAGAGCAAGGGTTTTGATCGAACCGATCTTATCACTCAATAAGCCAGTGGCTAATCGACCGCCTGAGTTGAAAATTGCTAACGCTACTACCAAATATGCACCATCTATAATGTTCCCTTGTTCTGATGCGATCGAGGTAATGTTTGCGATGATCATTAGCCCTGCAGATGCCCCAAATGCATAAGCAAACCATAGTAGATAAAAAGGACGCGTCGATAGCATATCTCGCCATAGCACGTCGGTACTTTGAGCTTTAGCTTTCGATTCACGTTTCATGTTTGCAGGTTTAGGTTTGAAATCTGAAGGTGGATTGGTGAAAGAGCACGCCAAAGGAAACGCAATCAGCAACAAACCAAGCCCAAGGATCTGCAAACTCACTTCTAACCCGAGTTCAGAAATCAGCACACTAGTTAGAGGTGCAAGATACAGTGCCGCCAAGCCAAAGGCTGTAGCCAGCGCGCCATTGACCATTCCTTTTCTGGAAGCGTGAAACCATTTCATTGCAGTCGGATTAAGACACGCATAAGAAAAACCAATACCGGAACCTGTCAACATTCCAAAGCTCAAACATAAGTTCATGGGAGTAATAGATAGACTCGATAATGCCATCCCTCCACCAGCCATTAATGTACCAAGCATCAGTACCTTCTTCGGGCCAATTTGATCTTGAATACGCCCTGCCACCAGAAGCGCTAATGATAATGTGACGATAGTAATGGTATATGGCAAAGACGCTTGCGTGTGGCTCCAGCCTAATTCAATAAGGGCATTTTTAAACACACTCCATGTATAAAGCACACCGATGCACAGATTAATCCCGCAACCTATGGCTAGGATCCTTATAGCTTTGTTATTCATGATAATTACTTATGAGCATCGCTCGGAGCCGAACGACCTTCGATTAGATTGATGGTGAAAGTGATGAGGCTTAACTGAGTGTTAAGCCCCTTTTATAATTACAATATTTTAATATTGTCGAAGATAATCTGAGATTCTGACAACATTTGGAGCACAGTCACCGCCTTCATGACTAACTACGTATGATGCAACTGCATTACCGAGAAGGACAGCATCGGCCAGTTCCCACCCTGAACTCAAACCAGCAAGCACACCACCAGCATGAGTATCACCGGCCCCAATCGTATCAACAACCTGCGCCGCAAATGGTGCAACGACTCCATGAGACTCTCCATTGCTAAATAGCGCACCGTCACTATCAATTCGTAAAATCAACGGGCAGTGATAACGTGAATACCATTGTTCCACAAAGCGTTGACTGTCTTTCATCCCTAGGTGCTCTGCTTCTTGACGGTTAAGCGAAATGATTGGCTTCAAGAGCAACAACCGCTCAAGTAAAACCGGTTCGATGTCAGCGATACGCGGACCAAAATCGATAAACAATTGAATAGAATTTGGTAGCGTTTCTAACCAATTGATAATTTCTACGCCACAATCTGAAGCTAGCTGGTAACCAGATAAATAGATAATCGCGTCATCATTGATCGATAGCTGACTTAGATTTTCTCTATTCCAGTTGTTTTCCACACCACTGACAGAAAGAAACGTTCTTTCGCCATCTGGTTCAACAAGGGCTAAGCACCAGCCATTGTCTCCACTTGGATCGGTTAGGTTGCTTTGTAGTCCTTTCTCCTCCATTGAGTGACGAATTAAGTCTGCCCATTTTCCACTTCCGATGGGTAAAGCATTGGTCGACTGCAGGCCTAGACGTTTAACTGCAATCGCGATATTAAGCGCACAACCACCAATATGAATGCCCTTTTCTTGCATTTCCAAGTCACCGCCTCGCTCAGGTAAGCAAGGGGTTTCGGTCACAATGTCGACGACAGCAGCGCCGATTAAGCATAATTGACGTTTGTTGTTAAGTGTCGGTATTAATTCAATTAGTGCATTATGAGGCATGGCCCTGCTCCTTAGCTTCCCGAAGAGAAAGGAATTTGCACGCGTATTCTTCAAAGTTTAGCTGGTTTTCATTATCTAACTGCTGCTTGAGCGCAGCGTCAATTGCTTGAATACCATTCAATGCACCGCAAATTGCTGTTGCCATTGCGCCAATGGTATCAGTATCACCACCTAGGTTTGCACACAAAATTGCACAGCGGTTTGGATCAGTTTCGGCCAGTTCAACCATCGCAATCGCTGCCGGTACAGACTCAATCGTACTTACACCAGCGCCCACTAGGTTATAGATTTTCTCCATTCGCTCTTCGATACCACATCTCTCTTCTGCCACCTGCAGAGCTAGTTCGACACGTGATGCCATAGATGCACTGAACGTCGTGACATTCTTTGTTTGTGCAGTATGAGCAATCGTTGGTAGTTGATCTTTAATCTCTGTCCAAGAGTGCCCTTCAATTGCTTTCGATATTGCCCAAGCAATAATGACAGCTCCTGAAATGGCAACATCCGACTTGTGAGTAGGACTTGAAGCTAATGCAACTTGCTCGATGAAGTCGTCATGGTTATTTGTTGGTAACAGGCAACCCATAGGCGACACACGCATCGCAGCGCCATTAGTTACTCCATTGTTCTCCAACTCACTAATCGCTACTCCTTCTTTAATCGAGCGCATTGCCGCTTTTGAACTTGGGCCAAAAATATTTTTATTAAACGCATCAAATCCTTCTGCCCACGTTAGTACATTACGAGCGATGACTTCAGGAACAATTTGACCATCACATTCTATAATTGCGTCAGCCAACGCAAGTGCCATTGATGTATCATCGGTAAATTGACATGCTTTAAAGTAACACGCAGCATTGTTATCTTCAGGACCATCAAGAAAACGGTCAATCCAACCAAAATGGGCTTTTACTCGACTGCGAGGCCAAAGTTCAGATGGCATCCCCATTGAGTCACCGAGTGCTTGACCATAAAAAGTGCCAAGGATTCTGTCTTGTTTTGTAATCGTCATCTTACTTACCAAAAAAAAGGGTTAAACGTCCTGCCCAACATGAATTAAACACATCGGGCAGGGCTGAAATTTAAGCTTGTGCTTTTTGTTCTGCACTAGAGGAATCTTGCTGATCAGCCATTTGGATTGGTTTTATCTCACCATTAGGCTCACGGAAGAAATACATAAAGATGGCTAGGATGATCGCGATCATGACACCACCAAATCCCCACATACCTGCCCAGTCAAACGTTAAGCCGTTTTGTGGTGTGTCGTATGCAAACATTTTTTCCATTAAGACACCACCAAGGCGATAACCAAGCAAGCTACCGATACCCTGACAACCTAGCGTAATCAAACCTTGAGCAGCAGTACGCATGTGTGCTGGCGCTTTCTTATCAACATAAATATAAGCGGTTACAAAGTAGAAGTCGTAGCTTACGCCGTGTAGCAAAATGCCCAAGAACAATAGTGAGTACAGATACCATGTGTCTGCGCTGCCGTAGACAAAGAATCCATAACGGATGGCGGCCGTAGCAAGACCAAGAAGCAATACCTTTTTAATACCAAATCGTTTAGTAAAGAATGGTAGTGCTAACATAAAGAAGATTTCAGAGAACTGACCCAGCGTCATCCAACCTGTTGCGTTACTCATACCTACTTCTGTTAGGAAGCCGTTTGCAAAGATGTAATAAAACGCGAGTGGCATACTAAACATGAATGAACATACAAAGAACGCCAAGAAGTTTCGATCTTTCAATAGCACCATCGCATCAAGACCAAGCATGACTTTTAAGTCTAGTTTTCCGGTACTCTTTGGCGGTGTATTAGGCAAAGTTAAAGCGAATATGCCTAATAACGCTGAACTTGCAGCCGTAATAATAAGCGGAATATTGCTTGAAGAAATGTCACCGTAACCTAACCAAGAAGGCAAAAAGCCAATCGCAACACCCGAGGCAATCCAACCAATCGTCCCCATCACACGAATGCGTGGAAAATCACGTTCGACATCTTCTACATTAGAAAAAGCAATGCTGTTTGTCAGTGCAATCGTTGGCATGTAGGTCAGTGAATAGCCAAGTAAAAGCGGGAAAAAGGTGGCGAATTCAGTTTGTTGTGCCGCTAAATACATGAGTACCGCGCCTGCCAACAACATCACAGAGAGTACTTTCTGCGCTGGGAAAAATCGGTCGGTGATAGAACCTACCAAGATTGGCGATAAGATCGCTGCAATTGCAGTACAAGCGTATGACCATGCAATCTCTGTTGGGGTAAAACCGTTGGTACTTAGTATTTGCCATAACGGGACGAACCATGCGCCCCATATAAACCATTCAATGAACATCATTGAAGATAGTTTGATGTTTGTCGTTTTCATTTCTAATCCTTAGGTACTGTAGGGTACAAAACAATGGTACTATTCAAAGTAATACCAATACAATACCAAGGTGGTATTTTTGTGATCAAAGCGTCACTTGGGCGAACGTTCCAGGATCCTGTAATGATAGTTGGAGTGATGTGACAAGAAAACCTACAGACTGCAACTGAAAGGTTTATTGATAAACTAACTAGGTTATCCTAAATGCTGTTATTAGATTCCTACCTATATAGGAATGACCATGGACAGACTCTAGAATCTCCGAGCTGTACCTAGGCGCTTCAATTGAATGTTCTTAGTATGAATCGAACAACATACCAAAGAACACTTCGCGGGACTCAGGACTGCTGTCTCTATGAGTATGATATTCAACGTGAGATTTTATGTTCGCGGAAGGAGAAAGCTTGATGCTCCAAAGTGATTTAACTTGATTCGGAATTATAGAATATCGAACGTCGATGACTCGTGTCTTGTCATCAGGATCTTGTGCAACATATCCGTTAGAAAACCATCGAAAGCGTTCGATATCGATAGCTTGTTGTGAGTTAGGATCGAGCCAAGGAAAATCTCTATTCACATCAAGTTTAGGTACGGATTGTCCAGGGTATGTTTTCACTGTACTTCCTACTCTAACTGCATCGACATAATATCGATCGCTGGTTTCGTAGACTACTTTCCACAGTAATATGTTAGCAAAGCTCGGCTTGGCCTCTAGTTTAATCGGGGTATGCTGTCTTTCGTTAGCCAATTGCCAACCAGCTGCTTCCGCTCGGTCTCTTTGAATCATGCCTATCGTTGGGTACATAACAGCCCACAAAAAAGCCAATCGGGCTAACCATGTTTTACGCTTAAACGTTGCCAAAACGACCAGTATCAAAATAGGTAGCGTATAGATAGGATCAATGACCGAGACCGTGCTCCATGCATAACGCTCATTAGTAAACGGCCACAACAATTGAGTTCCATAACTAGTGCAAGAGTCTAATAATGCATGAGTGCTATAACCTAACGTGCAGTAAAGCCAACTTTGTTTAAAGGAAAGTCCATGTCTTTTCGCAATCAAAGGATGTAGCACCCACGCACAAATTAAGCTACCAATAGGGATGAAAAACAATGAATGTGTGAATTGGCGATGAAACTCTAAGAACAACAAAGGATCATCATGCGAACGAATAAGCACATCTAAGTCAGGGGACATTCCCGCGAGCAGACCCAATATACCAGCAACGACTATTTGTTTTTTTCTACTTAATGATTGAGACAAAGAGGCACCTAGCACTCCTTGGGATAATGGATCCATGATTAACTCATTGATTGCATTCAGCTCATGTATACAGCATAGATGCTGATTAGCTAGAAAATCGAGTGACTAGTGGTTTTTTATTTTATTGTCACTAACGAGGACACTGAGAAGAGTCCTTTTGATGCGGAAGCCACCATAATTAATCTGCTCTAAATATTCAAAGCTAAATCGCTTTGCAACAAACCTATGATTTTTCGGCTGAAACCTTACCATCTCGGCCAAAAAGGGTTATACATAACCTTATATAAGTCTAATAAATGAAAAAGTCATGACACTTAAGGAAATCATCCAAGTTCGCAATGTGCGCTACTTCTTAATGTTTCGAAGCAGCTATTTTGCGCGTTTTTATTATCCTGTTTTCACCCTGCTCTATCTGGATTACGGGTTAACACTGTCGCAGTTTGCAATGCTCAATGTGATTTGGGCTGCTACCATCGTTCTTGCGGAAGTACCATCAGGAGCCTTTGCCGACACTTTAGGTCGTAAGAAACTTGTCGTCTTATCCTCGATTATCATGTTCGTTGAGATCGCCATGATAGCCTTTGTCCCGACAGGTAATCCGAGTTTGGTATTCGCGGTATTTTTGGTTAACCGGATATTAAGTGGCTTAGCTATGGCCCTTGCTAGCGGTGCCGACGAAGCTTTGGCATACGACACCTTGAAAGAACAAGGTAAGGAAGAGGCATGGCCTCATGTATTGCAGATTCAAATACGAGTGGCCTCTGCAGTGGGTATCTTCGTTACGCTGATCGGGGCCGCTATGTATGATGTCGATGTCATGGGGTCTGTGTACCAATTGTTTGGATGGACAGCACCAGAGAGCACTCAAGACATTATGCGTATTCCGGTTTACGCCACTTTGATCGTAGCCATGGTCGCCATTTACGCAGCAATCAATATGCAAGAAGATAAAAAACCGATGCCCAAAAGCGGCGATAAGCTAGCAACAACGTTAGCAAGCTTAAACTTGACGCTCAGTACCGGTAAGTGGGTTATGTCTACACCTTATGTGTTGTTCATATTGCTCTACTACAGTCTTTTCGAGCACACCTCACGCATGTTTCTCACCATGAATAGTCAATATTATCGCGCTATCGACATTCCTATTATCTACATTGGATTCATTGGCGCTGGCGTGAGTATTTTTAAGATACTCTTTGCAGGACAAAGTCGTCGATTTGCCGAAAGTTTAGCCCCTAAGAAGTTCATCGTAATCATGGGTATAGCGACTATCGCGACCTACTACTTTATCAGTTTAGGTTGGTCGATTTACGGCGTAATTCCGGCACTAGTACTGATCTTTATCATCATGACGATGAACATCTTTATTAGTTACCACCTCAATAGAAAAACTGAATCACACAACCGCGCAACCGTTCTAAGCTTCAAAGGACTGATGTTTAACTTGGGATATGGTTCTATTGGCGTGCTATACGCGTACTACTACAAACTGGTTTCTCAAGGCTACAGCCAAGAGCAAGTTGAGCAAGGTGTCGACTTTATCGCTTCACTCTCCTCGTTCGTCTACTATTTCGCGTTTTTGTTTATCTTGATAAGTGTATGGTTTCATTTAAAGGATAGAAAAAAAGCAATTTTTGAATAACCTACACTACTTTTTCTATAGGCCACCATGCCTACAACCTCGACACGAACTGGCATTCTCTTATGAAAGAAATGCCAGTTTTGCGACTTGTGAGTGTTTGCTTATCTGTTAACCGTAAAGGTGTTGCTAGTAAGACAACATAACCGCTATTATTAACTTTATTATTTTGGTTTATCGAATTAGATAAAGATGAAAAAACACGAAGAACTGGTACAAGATTTAATAAGTAAGATCTGCAATAACGTTATCACTTATAAGCTGCCATCTGAGAGAGAGCTTGTAGATAAGTACCAACTATCACGTTTTTCTGTCAGAAAAGCCCTGTCAAAATTGGAAGCCATTGGCATTGTTAAACCAAAAACGGGTTCTGGTTATTATGTTAACACTTCTATTATCGGCTCTCCCTTAATCTACAATTCAATTACGGAAAACAGCTTCGAGCAAATTTCCTATAAGAAAGTGCAATTGAATAAACGGGTACCGACTATTCATGAGATGCAAGTCTTTACTATTGGAGAAGATGACTATTTATGGCATATCAAAAGGTTACGTTTAATCCAAAATAAAATCACACAGATAGAAGAAACGATCGTTCCGGTACATCTTTTTCCGAAAATGAACGACAGTATTATTGAGAGTTCACTGCAAAAATATGCGTTGTCGTTAGGTTTGAAGATTGACAGTTATCTAACCAACTATAAAGCAATTAACTTATCAACGGAGGATGCCAACATTTTACAATGTAAACGTACCACCGCTGCTATGAATATTACTAATCGCGGTTTTTTAACATCAGGTGAGGCTTTTATTGTTAGCGATGTTATTGATATAAATTATCAATGCACTTATCACACAAAATTCAATAATGAGAGTTTGCAATATCGAGATCAAAACGACCGCTAATTATAGCGGTCGATTTATTAAATAGTATTTAAACCTTATGGCGTATGAATACTGCCATCTGGAAGTCGGCTTTGAGTCCACTCATGAGGACGATATTCTACTGGGAAATCAAGTGCCGCAGCACGGTTGATTTCTACTCCGATGCCTATGTCTTCTGAAGCATAAAGAAAACCATTTCTAGGTTCAGCTGCATTAGGGAACACTTTTCTTGTGTTTTCTTTGTAATGCACATGCTCTTGAATTGCCGCGTTGTGAAGGTGCACATTTAGGTGAGTATTCACCGCTGCTCCAATTGGTGTCATATCTGGCGGACAGTGCCATGCAATACGAACACCGAAGCTTTCGCATAGATGGCCTAATTTCAAAGCAGGAGTGATACCACCGATCTGTGAAACATGGCAACGAATGAAATCAATACGACGATTAACAACGACTGACTTCCACTCTTCAGGGTTATTAAAAAGCTCCCCTAACGCTAGCGATACCGAGGTTTGGCTGCGTAGGTTATCCAACCATTCGGTTTGATTTGGCGGCAGAATATCTTCAATGAAATACGGTTGATATTGTTCAACTTGCTTGGCAAATTGCAACGCTTGATTAGGAAATAGCCGTTCATGTACATCATGAAGAATGTGGAATTTACGACCGTACTTTTCACGCAGTAAACGGAACATCTCTAATGTGTTATCCATATACTGGTCTTGGTCGTAGTATGAGCCTTCAGTTGGATTTTCTGTGGTGTGCATATTCTCTGGTACACCGCCATAAAATCCCAATTGGCAACGAATGTGTTTATAACCCTGCTCTAGGAATTGCTCAACTTGCTCATAAAGCCCTTCCATTGTGTCACTCGTTGCATGTGTATACACTTGAATGGCATCTCTAGATTTACCACCAAATAATTGATGTAACGGCATGTTAGCTAATTTGGCTTTAATATCCCAAAGAGCCATATCAACACCAGAAATAGCATTATTAATAACCGGACCATTACGCCAATAGGCATTGACCATCATCATTTGCCAAAGGTCTTCAATATTATTCGCATTCTTACCTAATAACAAAGGCTTAATATATTCATCAACCATAGTTTTAACAGCAAGTGGACGCTGTTGGAATGTCGCACATCCATAGCCTGTTACGCCGCTCTCGGTTTCTACAATCACAGTAATTAGATTGTGTCGGTCTGGCTTAGTAATTATACATTCAATGTTGGATATGATATTTTCTTTCACGGCGTAATAGCTCTATGTCAGTGGTTTTATTCTATATAACAGCGAAAAAAACCTTATTTCAAGCGCTAATTTTCGGTAAAAAGTAACTGGTTCGTTATTGCTAAACATTCGCTAAAAAAAACGAACCAATCGACGAATTTTGCTGAAAATTAACAATTTGCCGCACTTAATGTGACGGAAGTCTCTGTTTTTCCGATTGGGGTAAATATGAGTGATGGATATTATGTCCCCAACAAATAACGCAAGCACATAGGGACTCCTTAGATGCAACTTACTGAAACTAATAATGAAGTGAACTTGAATGCTCAAGCATCGAGTAACAAGAATAGCTTTAGCGACAACCTACAAATATTGGTTCAAGCACTTGGCGGCCAAGATAACATCATCAACATTACTCACTGCATGACTCGTCTTCGATTCAAGTTAGCAGATGAGACACTTGCTAAGAAAGAGCAGCTAGAAGCCATTTCTGGGGTCAAAGGGGTGGTTCTTGCTCAAGGTCAGACTCAAGTCGTCATCGGTGTAGATGTAGAAAAGTGGTACAACGCGCTATCAGGTGTTAGCAAAAGCAGTGATGAACCAGTGATTGAAGCTGAAAAAGGTAAGCTGTTCCAAAATGCAATGCGTATCGTTGCGGGCATTTTTGGCCCTGTGGTTCCTGCAATTGCTGGTGCGGGTATGTTGATGGGCCTTCTTTCTGGTTTAATTGCGACCAACGTTATTTCAGAATCTTCAGATACAGTGTACTTCTTCCGTTCGATTTCTACCGCTGTATTCTTCTTCCTACCAATGTTAGTGTCTTTTTCTGCCGCTAAAGTATTTAAAGTGAACGAATACATTGCATTGGCAGTTTCTTCCGCCATGCTTGCGCCTAAACTAGTAGAAAAAGCGGCGTTACTCAAAGACGCTGGTAGCGTTCCGGAGCTGACTGTACTTGGTGTGGTACCAATCGAACTGCTTAACTATGGCGGCGCAATCGTACCTGCTATCTTAGCGGTTTGGGTACTTTCAAAAGTGACACCATTTGTTGATCGATTCGTCCCTTCATCCGCCAAGCCAGTATTCACTCCCCTACTCGCCTTCACGGTCACTTCAACTATCGTATTGTCCCTGGTTGCCCCAGCTGGCATATGGTTAAGTAATGGCGCAGGTTGGGTGGTAAGCTCGCTATTAGAAATCTCTCCAACACTGACTGGCTTTGTATTTGGTTTAACTCGCCCAATCACCATCGTATTTGGTATTCACCACAGCATGACGCCAATCAGCTTGAATAACTTCGCGCTGTATGGAAAAGACTTGCTTATGCCAATAATGTGCTTGGGTAACCTCGCTATCGCGGGTGCTACGATGGCGGTATGGTATAAACAGCGTAAGAACGTTTCAAAAGAACAGTCTTCTGTTACCGTAGGTTCTGGTATCACTGCAATTCTTGGTATCACTGAGCCTGCACTCTTTGGTGTGTTGACTAAATACACTAAAGCACTGTTCATGGCGAGCCTAGCAGCAGGTATTGTTGGTGCGATCTCAGTAACTATCGACACGCATCTAACGAGCTACATTTTGTCTTCAGTATTTAGTTTGCCTGCATACCTAGCAAGCGGTACTCAAAACTTCATTCAAGCGGTTCTTGGCGTGATTGGTGTGTTTGCACTGGCATTTGCGTTGACGTTTATGTTTGTCAACGTTGATGACAAATAAAACGACTTATTAATCAAAAGGCTCATAGTAGTTATGCTATGAGCCTTTTTCTTTATCTAAACATAGCCAAATCATGCTTTCCTTAATTGTTTAAGCGCTTCATACATAGCTAATGCCGCAGGGCCCGTTCGTACGCCTTTTGGTAAGGTTAGGTGCAGTGGCACCTGATATTGATCTGACAGTGTCACATTAAGTACAACTAATTGTCCTTGATTACGGCTTTCAATAATATGCCTAGGAAGCCGACAAAAACCTACGCCACTTTCTACTGCTTTGAAAGCATGGTCAAAGTTATCAACCGTAATTCGCTGCTGCCCTTTTAACCATCCCACATCTTGCTTTGTCTTCCTGAGAGCGCTTTCACCTAGGTCGCGAATAACAATTTGAGTCACATTTGCTAGCTCTGAAAGCGACACTTTAACCGATGTTGCTAATGGGTGTGACTTCGACACTACTGGTAGCATAGTGGTGACAGAAAAAGCTTCTGCGGGATAATTAGTGATCGGCAGTGTGATAATCGCAATATCTGCAACTTCTTGTTTCACCACCTCTTCTGTCTTGGAGAGTGAAGTTTCGATGACCTGTACTGAGGTTGCACTATTGTTGGTAATGAAGCGACCCATCGCGTCATATAACAGCGAAGGATCACATAGGTGATCCATGGCCACCGTAATTTCTTGTTCCATTCCCGCCGATAACTGACCACTCAACAGCTCTAACTCTTTCACCTGATCAAGCATTGTATTTGCGCGACGCAATAGATCCCGACCATCTAATGTCAACACGGCTTTGCGTCCTTTCACTTCAAGCAACTCAATGCCTAATTGTTGCTCTAATTTTCGGATACCGTAAATCACTGTTGTGTGACTTTTGTTTAATGACAACGCTGCAGCTTGAATGCTTCCGGCTCTATCAATTTCGCGCAACGTCACCCATTGCTCCAAGGTCGTCCTAAATCTCATCTCGCCCTCACTTAAAATGTCAGTTTTTTCGACATTAGTTGGCAAAATTATGAACTTTTCTGTTTGTTTTTTGCAAGCAATAATCACCGTACGTAATCGGACATATTCACCTATTCAACTAATGGAGAATCTTCATGAAACTACTACAAGTCGACTTTGCGTTTTCAGGACCGTTTGGTAATGACATGGCCAACACACTAAAAGACCTCGCTCAATCCATTAATCAAGAGCCAGGTATGGTTTGGAAAATATGGACAGAAAATGCGGAAATGGGTATAGGCGGAGGTGTTTACTTGTTCCAAGACGAAACAACCGCTCAATCATACTTAACCATGCATACTGCCCGACTAAAGCAACTTGGTGTTGAAGAAGTTAGAGGCATTATTTTCGATATTAATACCCCTCTTACAGCAATCAACCATGGCCCGATTACACCGGTATAGGAGCACGTAATGCATTCTCGACTATTCCTGACCATACACGGTGTTATCTACTCACTGTTTGCCATTGCTTTATTCGTTATGCCTTCGATAATGTGGCCTGTATACGGAGTACAGATCAATGATCAATATGCATTGTTTCTTTCACAGCATACGAGCATTTTCTTAGGAGGAATTGCAGCGGTTAGCTTTATGATGCGCGGAGTGTCAGACTTATATGCCCAGTTTCAATTGATCAAAGCGTTGCTTATTACCAACTTACTCGGTGTTGTCATTACGACCTATGCAGGTATCACAGGAATATTCGTTGGCTTGGGATGGAGTGATCCACTGTTCTTTTTGGTTTTGAGTGTTATCACTTACATTCAGCTCAAACGACTAAACGTCACAGTAGACAATTAGTCCCCTAAAGCGCCATCTACTTTGTTAAACGTAGGTGGCGTCAAAATTCATTACGCTAATTTATATAATCATCTCATCATCTCCACCTCTAAACTATGTAACATAACCTTATGTTATCAAATACCTTTTTCTTAGTTGAATAACACTTAATCCACTATTAACGAACGCTATTTGTTCAACTCTAACGACAGAAATACTATTAGAAAAAACAGTTAGAGAGACCATTATGAACATCAAAAGCAGCCTTTTCATTTTATTTACTGCCATCTATTCAGCGACGTCGTTCGCTAACGTTATTGTCGATACAAAAGGTGTCGATATGGAAAAATACAACGCTGATATGTACGAATGCCAACAACTATCGACCCAGGTTCAAAGCAATCAAGTCGATAGTTTAGGTCGCGACGTTGTGGGAAGCACAGCCCGCACTGCAGCATTAGGCGCAGCAGGTACAGCCATTGCCGGCGGCCACGGTTCTAAAGGCGCCAAAGTTGGTGCAGGGGTTGGTCTGGTAGGTGGCTTACTCCACCACCGTGCTGAAGCACAATACAGTGAAGCCAAATATCAACACGATGTTGATAGTGTCATGAAACAGTGCATGGTTGGCCGCGGCTACAACGTTTTAAACTAAGGGGGAGACTATGAACCTCACTCTAGATTATGCATCACTGGCGATTTTGTTTGTTGTGCTTCTAATCCTGATCTATGGATTGATCATTTTGCACGATATTCCTTATGAGATTGCCAAAAAACGTAATCATCCACATGCCGATGCGATTCATGTTGCTGGTTGGATTAGTTTGTTTTTCCTCCATGTTATGTGGCCTGTGCTTTGGGTATGGGCAACCATGTATGACGGTGATAAACAACAGTGGTTAGGGGCTCGTTCAGCCCATTCCGATAAACAATATCAAGCATTAGTTGAACGCATTGATGCTCTTGAAAAATCAATCAAGGAGTAACGAAATGGAAACGCTCATCATCCTGAGTTACGCAGCACTTTGCGTTATTGTATTTAAAGCTTTTAAAGTGCCTAAAAATAAATGGACGCTAACAACGGCCAGCGTTATTGGGTTATTTATCGTAGGTTGGATCTTTCTCTATATGGCGATGTATCAACCAGTTTCTCGTATGGCTCGTTTATACAGCGTCACGACTCCTATCACATCACAAGTAGAGGGGTTAATTACCGATGTCTATGTGAAAGGCAACCAACAGGTGAAAGCTGGTGATCCACTTTATCAAATCGATAAAACGCCTTTCCAAGATAAAGTGAGCCGTATAGAAAGCGACATTCAACGAACATCTTCTGCCATTGAATTTTATGAATCGGAATTGGTTCGTTACCAGAAACTCGGTAAGAAAGGGTTTTCATCGCAAGAGAATATCGACAATATCGAAACTCAATTGTTGGAACAAAAAGCCAACCAAAGCAAATATCAATCTCAGTTAGAGTTAGCGAAATTTAACTTAGCGAAAACTACTGTAAAAGCGCCTACTGATGGCTACGTAACTCAAGTGGCACTTCGCCCAGGCATGAAAAGCCGTATTGTTCCATTTCAAGGTAATCTAACGTTCGTACATAAAGAAGACAAACAACTATTTGCTGCGTTTAAACAAGCGCCTGCGCGCTATATTAAAGCTGGTTATCCGGCAGAAGTGACCTTTAATACTATTCCAGGTCACGCGTATAAAGCCCATGTGGTACAGGTAAACGATATATTTGCTCAAGGTGCAATCACTCCATCTGGCATCATGAAGTATCCAGAACAGATACCTCATAACGGTAGGATCTTAGTAAAAGTTGAATTGGACAACCCGTCACTTTTGCAAGGTATGCCAATACCTTCAGGTACTGATGCTCATGTTGCGGTTTATTCACCTAAATGGGAGATGTTCAGTATTGTCCGTAAAGTGATTTTAAGAATGCAAAGTTGGCAGAACTGGTTATTTGAAGGTTAACTTTATTATTCAGGGACATATATACCCAACACGACTTCAATCACAAAGAGAGGGCTGTTTTCAGCCCTTCATAATTACATAGAAGGGCGACTTAATGGCACTTTCAACCAAACAGCAAGGCGTAGCCAAAGGCATGGGGCTGGCTTTGTTCCTTTCATTGGCATCCATAGGCTATGCGATTTATTCAAACCCATTGAGTTTTGATGACAATACAAATCGCTTCGAAGTTCTGTCTTACTCGTTTATTCTACCAACGTTATTTCTACTCATATCCATTGGGCGACTAGCTAAACATCGTTTTTTTAGCGCAGAAGATATTGATGGTAGTGGCCTCACTCAAGGCTCACAACAAGCACGTATCTTACAGAGCATCATACAGAACACCCTTGAACAACTTGTCATAGCACTACCCATCTACTTTGCATGGAGTACACTGGCGCCCAGCCTTTGGCTTTCTGCGGTTCCAATATGCTCAGCTCTTTTCCTTTTAGGTCGAATCCTGTTTGCAATTGGCTATAAGCACGGCGCACCAGCACGCTCATTTGGCTTCGCACTAACCTTTTATTCGTCAGCAGTGTTATTGCTAACCTTACTCACTGCCGTCATTTTCTAACTACTTTTCGTCAGCATTCACACCAAAAAGCGACCGCTGTTAGGTCGCTATCTAATTGAGATCTTGTAAAGTCGCTTTACTGTCTACAGGTCAAGCGATGACACTATCGCTTGCCGAAACCACTCATGTCCTTTGTCGTTTTTTTGGGACTGATGCCACGTCATGTAAACCGGAACTTTCTGAGTTTCAAATGGTATTGGAAAGACATTTAGTCCTAGAGACTCTGCAAGCTGTTCCGCTTGCCATTGACCACTGACAGCAAGCCAATCTGTTTGTGCAGCCATAACCAACGCCGTCGCACCAGAGCCCGTGGAATATGCGACTTGTCGTGGCGGAAGCGCGACGTCAATCGCTACAGAGTCCAGTGTATTGGTATTAAGACGTTGAGTTTTCCAAGTAATGTGGCTTTCTCTAAGAAAATCCTCCATCGTCAATTCACTTTGTATCCTTGGATGATCTTTACTTACGGTAACCACCAACTCTTGATCAAAGAGTACCTCATTGTGGTAGCCCCTATCCTCTAATGGCACCGTCGCTAATATTACGTCCACACGACGACGCCTCAGGTCGTCGTGTCGGTCTTGCTCATTCAAATGTTCAATGTCTGCCTGTATGGTGACATTCGGTGCATGCACATTTTTATAGCGAACCAAAGGGGGGACAACGATTAGGTCGATGTCTTTATGGCTAGAAATGCGAAAGGTACGTTGGCTTAACTCAGGATCAAAGTCTTGACGTGATTTGGACCCATTCAGCAACAGGCTAAGCGGCTCTTGAATCTCGTTGTGAAGCTCAATAGCAAAATTAGTAGGTACGATGCCTCTTCCCTGACGAATAAATAGCGGGTCTTGATATTCATCTCTAAGCCTATTTAGCGCATGACTGACCGCTGGAGCAGTGATGTTGAGAACTTCGGCCGCTTCGTTCACACTTTTCGACTTAATAACCGCGTCAAAGGTTTTAAGGAGATTTAGATCCATTATTTCCGCTCTATCTGTCTGATTCGCCTAAATTAAACATAGTCCATTCAAATCAAATTACGAATGACTAATTGCGGAAACAAAAAGACAGCTATTAGTTATAGCTGTCTTTACACGTGGTGAGTCAATGATTTCTGTTTATTTGAAGTCAGCATTATGGTGTGGACTGAGGGCTTTTTTCTACTCTATACAAGGTGTCTTCTAACAACGCGATGGTTTCCTTATCGAGCTCTGTCGCCTCATCAAAAAGCCTCACGTATTCCATATTTGCTTCACTTTTTGCTTCCAAAGAAAAGCTAGGATAAAGGTTTAACGAAGAAAGGTAGAGGTCATCAATGACGTTCATGAAAGACTTCGACAAACTTGTCGGCTCATCTGATATACCCATTAATAGTTGCGCGAACTCGCCTGCTACAGCCTGTTGGCGGTTAATTAGCTCTTTCAAATGAGTCAGTTCTTTATTGGAAGAATCACTTTGCACTAGTTTACTTTCGATGGTACTCAAGCATTGAGCCAATGATGATTTTTGTGCTAGTGACAAATCCAAGTAATGCCCAAGTCGATCATAAGTGACATTGCGCATAGGGAAACCACAACATTGTAGCTCTCCGCGACTTTTGCTGGTAAGCATGACACGTTGACGACAACGACCACACTCCAATAGGTCATAGGTTAAGTTATGGCTACTCATCGTGCTCCACCTCCAATGAATGATCTCTAAGCTCTCTTTTTGCTTTCGTTTTTTGTTTCTGAAGTTTATGCGTCATAGCAGAAAATGCTTCAGCCGCGACATGGTATAACTCATCACCAGAGTGTTTAACGAAACACCATTGATGCTCAGCGTGAACTTTAAGCTCAACATCATATTGCCCATAAGAGCGGTGGTGGATTATCGAGACGAAAATCTCCGTTGCCTGAGGGTGCACTGCGAATAAATGGTCCGCTTTGGTGACACAATGTGAACGCATGCTTTCCGATAAAACAATGCTTTGTGTGTTAAAATGAATGTTCATGATACTTACCTTTTAAGCTTTGGTTTAATAATAATTACGGTGTTATTTGGATCCTAAAGTCCGGTACCCACTTGAAAATAGAGCGCATTGTCTTCTTCACTTTTCGCGACATCTATTCCTACTTTTAAGCCGTAACGACGAGCGATCAAATAACGAAAGCCCACTCCGTAGGCGTAGTGATTTCCGTCACTAAATAGCTCATTAGTCGCATCGGTAGCAGAACCAACCCCGGCAAATACCGAACTCGACCAGCGGTTTGTGAAGCTATAAGTGACCTGTGATTCGATTGAAGCTGTTGAAGTGCCTTGATATCGATTTCTAGCAATACCTCTAAGCTCGATATCAGGGTACGCCGGAGGAGGCAGCAACCTCTCATCCGTCGATAAAGTGTTGTACTTACCCTTCAATGCCACATTCCATTTTTGACTAACGGGGAAATATTGTGTGCCTTCTGCGGCAAATGTTTGAAAGTCGTAGTCACTACCAAGGTGCTCACTGAATACCATGTATTCCGCTTTATAATCTCCACCTTCCGTTGGATATAAGAAGTTGTTTTTGGTGTCATATTCAGCAATCGCCCCCAGACCTGATACCGTCGGCGTCATATTCAACCACCGATTAGCCACCTGATTCGCTTTGCTTGGCTCCACAATACTCAGTTCTGGGGAAACGAACTTTTGACTCACACCAACTAAGACGGGTGATTTACCAACTCGAAACTGCAACTTCTGGATAACACCATATCCATTCATGCCCATTTCAAAACCTGATGCGTCATCTTTCGCAAACGGAGCATAGAAATTCATATGAATGTCACCATAAAAGGCGCCGCCTAAATAGCGAATGCTGTCTTTGTTCCAGGTATGCCTATGACCGATAAAACCCGCCCACGTACCATTTTGAGTACCAAACACCCCTGCAACGGTAATCGCTGGAGTAAGAAGCTTGGCTCCACCATCAAGTGACTTTAGGGCTAATTCTTTACGCTTCTTTTTTTGAGCATCAGATTCATGCAAGAATACTCCCATCATTCCACCGCCATACCCCACCGCAGGTTCAGTGATCAGAATGGGCACAGGGAGGAAGCCATACGCGTTTTCCGCTAAGTAGTCTCCCATGTCCAACTGACCATCAATTGGGTCTGTGAAAGATGTAGCTTGAGCACTAGTACCAATTAGCGTTAGTGAGAGTAAAAATAAAGAATTAGCGAGTTTCATTGGAGCCTACTTAAACAATCTTCTTAACTTACTTAGTGGACGTTCTCAAAACGACTCGACTAAAACTGATAGTTGAACTCGACACGTTGATCACCATCGAAATAGGATTGAGCGTGCGTCCAGTTAGCAAAGTAACGAACGTTAAAACGTGGAGTGAACTGGTAAGAAACTACAAACTCATTAGTAAAAACAGAACCTGCATCCGTCCAAGCTTGCGAGCCCGCTAAAGGCGTGACCCACATCGGGTTATAGTTAACCCACAACTTGTCTGTAATTGAATATTTGCTATAGCCACCAACAACGGCATAGACGCCAGGTAAGGTATATCCGATGTATTGATCGTCTGGGTTCACTTGGCCTGAAGATACCTGTTCAACTTTATCACCAGTAAACTTGCCGTTTTTGACCTGAACGCCGACACCAGCTAATGGATAAAGTTGTAACCCACCCCATTTAGGTAGCGCTTGGATAAAACTATAAGAGGTGTTCAATGCTTCTTGTTCGACGTTGTAATTCAAATCAATTTGTCGACCAAGACCGTTTGTCGTGTTAATGGTGAAATTACGGAAACGAACTGAGTCGACAGAATCATCGCGTTCTGAAGTACCAGACCAACCTAATGAGCTACCGGCAAAGCCTTTAATCTCCAATACGTTCATAGCCATCGTGTCGTCATTCCCGGTGTCATAAGCTCGACCGATTTTTACGTTTAAGCCTTTATCCGTCAGCCCTGCTCCCGCTTGTGTGTACACTGCTAAAGGGTCAGACATGTCTTGTACACCATCGCTTGCGTTAGCAGCGACCGCGTTTGAAACAAAGCCAGACATTAGCGTTGTCATAACAAGGGTGGAAAGAAGGTTTTTTGATTTCATCGGATAAATTCTCGTAGTGATTAACTGTTGATGAGAATCTTAAGGATTAGCCGATATATGATCGATGGAGGAGAGTTTAATAGTGGATTTAGTCTGGTTTAATCAATATTAAAATCAACTAAAACACTTTACTATCAGCGCTTTAGCTTTGTAACATTCGGAAGGATTACAAATGATTATTATCGTCTGATGCAGGAAGTACATCCACGACAAGCTGAACGAGTATGTGGATCGAGTCGTCCCCTTTGAACTTTGCAGTAGGCATTGCGAAGGACTCGTCTTGCGGCAAACCAGTCTTCTGGCTTTTGCATAATCAAGTAGCCATTGAACCGTTTTAATAAAGGTAAGCGATACTCTTCGACAAATTTACTGTCAAACTCAACCTCAAAGTACTCGAACACCTGCTCGATAGAGGTAAATTCGGTAAGCTTGCTTTGAATGTCAGTGAAACTCATCGGTCCTAGGTCTACAAAAATTAATACAAATGAACAGGCAAAGGATTGTACTAAAGCTGCGTTTGGTTGTCACAAAAGTAAAAAAGCCCAAAGCACATCTCGGCGCTTTGGGCTTAAATACAACAAATAACAATTACGCGTGGTACTCTGGGTAATCTAATAGGCCCACTTCGTTACCACCAAACAAAGTATTTGGATTATGCTCTGCTAGCGGATAACCGTGTTCTAGGCGACTCGGTAAGTCAGGGTTGGCGATAAACGGACGACCAAAACCTACCATATCAGTAATACCGTCAGACAGTGCTTTTTCGGCTTTCTCTTGGTTGTAGCGACCAGCGTAAATGATCGTACCTTGGTACGCTTCTCTTACTGCGGTTTTAAATTCCGCTGGTGTGTCTGGGGCATCATCCCAATCGACTTCTGCAATGTGCATATAGACTACGTGGTGTTTTTCCAATACGCGAGCCGCAGCAGTGTAAGTATCAATTGGCGTTTTATCGACTGTGCCGTTAAGTGAAGTAAATGGCGCAAGACGAACACCTACTTTGTCGGCACCAATCGCATCTACGACAGCTGCGACGACTTCATCTAAAAAGCGAAGACGATTTTCGATTGGACCACCGTATTCGTCATCACGGTTGTTTGCTTCAGAGTCAATAAATTGGTTGATTAAATAGCCGTTTGCACCATGCAATTCGATACCATCAAAACCAGCCTCGATCGCATTTAGTGCTGCTTGACGGTATTGACCAACGACTTCTTGAATATCTTCTTTTGTCATCGCACGAGGCTCGACCACATCAACAAAGCCAGGTTCGTTCGAGCCATTATCCACAAATACTTTTACGTTTTCAGCTTTTAGAGCCGAAGATGAGATAGGCTGCTTGCCACCAATATTGTCTGGATGTGTGACGCGACCAACGTGCCAAAGCTGAGCAAAGATAGCTCCGTCTTTTGCGTGTACGGCATCAGTGACTTTTTTCCAACCCGCGATTTGCTCGTCTGAATAAATACCAGGAGTCCAAGCATAACCTTGTCCCATTGGTGAAATTTGTGTGCCTTCGGCAACGATTAAACCAGCAGACGCGCGCTGTGCGTAGTATTCGGCCATCATATCGTTAGCAGAGTTACCAGGTTGAGTCGCACGAGAGCGAGTCATAGGTGGCATTACGATGCGGTTTTTTAGTGTTAATGAACCAAGCTGAATTGGTTGAAACATTGAATCTGTCATTGCGATACCCCTATTTGCTCGTTTGAATAAGCTCAATTGAATAGCCGTCTGGATCTTTAACAAAAGCGATGTGCGTTTCGCCACCTTTCATAGGACCAGGAGCGCGAGTAATGTTGCCACCAAGTTGCTCAATACGCTCACACGCTGCATAAATGTCCTCACAACCAATCGCAATATGTCCCCAGGCGTTGCCTTGGTCATAGTTGTCTGTATCCCAGTTGTAAGTTAACTCAATAGTCGAACCTGCATCTTGACCTTCGTAGCCTACGAAGACTAACGTATAGCGATACTCTTCATTTTCGAAACGATCCAACATTTTCATGCCAAGCACTTCAGAATAAAACTTGATGGACTTTTCTAAGTCCACGACTCGAATCATGGTGTGTAAAACTTTCATGTAACCCCTCGGCAGAACTCTTGTCAGCGCAGTAAAACAAGCCAACAACGTTAAATGGTTATTTCCAACTGACGCTAGAGTAAGGCAAATGGGAAAGTAGGTGAAATTATCTAATATTATAATTTTGATAATTTTTTGGAATGATTAAGGAGATAGAAAAAGTGAGAAAAGAAAGTGGCCTTGCACATTAGCAAGGCCACATTATCTTAGTTATTTCAAATCAAAACGGTCAGCATTCATTACCTTAGTCCACGCAGCAACAAAGTCGGTAACAAACTTTTCTTTGTTATCATCTTGCGCATAGACCTCAGCATACGCTCTTAGTATCGAGTTAGAACCGAATACAAGGTCAGCACGCGTCGCAGTCCATTTCACGACACCATTAGAACGATGCACGATATCATAGGAGTTTCGGCCTGTTGGCTTCCACTGATAGTTCATGTCTGTAAGATTAACGAAGAAGTCGTTGCTCAACACTCCAACACGCTCAGTGAAGACACCGTGGGCACTGCCGTTATAGTTAGTCCCTAACACACGCATCCCACCGATGAGAACTGTCATCTCTGGTGCGGTTAGCCCCATCAATTGAGCGCGGTCTAACAACATCTCTTCCGGTGTTGCAGCATAATGCTGTTTTTGCCAGTTTCGGAAACCATCTGCAAGAGGTTCTAGAACTTCAAAAGATTCGACGTCAGTTTGCTCTATGGTTGCGTCACCTCGACCTGGAGCGAAGGGTACGTTCACATTGAACCCAGCAAGTTTTGCTGCTTGCTCTACACCCACATTACCCGCTAACACAATCACATCAGCAACACTTGCGCCAGTATCGACAGCGATACGCTCAAGAACAGGCAAAACCTTATTCAGTTTCTCTGGTTCATTTCCTAACCAGGTACGCTGTGGCTCTAGACGGATTCGAGCCCCATTAGCCCCGCCACGTTTATCTGACTGGCGATATGTACGTGCACTATCCCAAGCCGTTGTAATCATTTCCGTTGCACTTAAATCTGACGCTAAGATTTTTTCTTTTACGTCTTCAATATCATAATCCGTTGAACCTGCAGGAACAGGATCTTGCCAAATTAGTGCTTCAGTTGGCGCTTCTGGACCAATGTAAACTGATGATGGTCCCATATCACGGTGGAGTAACTTAAACCAAGCGCGAGCGAACACCTCTGAGAACTGCTCTGGATTATTGTAAAAGCGTTCAGAGATCTTACGATATTCTGGGTCCACTTTTAGTGCCATATCGGCATCAGTCATCATAGGGTTGTATCGGATGCTTGCATCTTCTACGTCTACCGGCTTGTTTACCTCATCAATCGCAACAGGTTCCCATTGCCATGCGCCTGCTGGGCTCTTAGTCAATTGCCACTCATGTGATAACAACATCTCGAAGAAACCGTTATCCCACTGAGTTGGATGTGTAGTCCAAGCGCCTTCAATACCACTGGTGACTGTGTTGCGGCCGATACCACGCGACTGATGGTTGTTCCAACCTAAACCTTGTTCGGAGATATCCGCTCCTTCTGGAGATTCACCAAGCTCGGCAGCGTTACCGTTACCATGTGCTTTACCAACTGTGTGACCACCAGCCGTCAACGCCACGGTTTCTTCGTCATTCATTCCCATTCGAGCAAAAGTAACTCGCATATCCTGAGCGGTTTTGAGTGGATCTGGTTGACCATCAACACCTTCAGGGTTCACGTAGATAAGACCCATCATGACCGCTGCTAATGGGTTTTCTAAATCTCTATCACCAGAATATCGACTGTTTTCACCTTTACTGTCTTGAAGCCATTCTTTTTCAGCGCCCCAGTAAATATCTTTCTCTGGCGACCAGATATCTTCACGACCAAATGCGAAACCGTAGGTTTTTAAGCCCATCGATTCGTAAGCAATATTACCCGCATAAACGATAAGATCAGCCCAGCTAATTTTGTTGCCATACTTTTGCTTAATTGGCCAAAGAAGGCGACGTGCTTTATCTAAGTTTGCGTTATCTGGCCAAGAGTTTAGGGGGGCAAATCTTTGGTTACCCGTACTCGCACCACCTCGGCCATCGCCAATTCGATAAGAACCGGCTGAATGCCATGCCATGCGAATCATTAAACCGCCGTAATGGCCCCAGTCAGCCGGCCACCATTCTTGGCTATCGGTCATTAATGCTGTTACGTCTTGCTTCAATGCGTCAAAATCCAGCGTTTTTACCGCTTCACGATAATCAAACGCTTGTCCTAGAGGATTCGTTTTAGCATCGTGCTGATGCAAAATATCTAAGTTAAGCGCGTTGGGCCACCATGCAACATTAGAACCTTCTGAAGAGGTAACTGCTCCATGCATAACTGGACATTTACCAGTAGTTGTATTTTCTTGCTTCATAATATTTCACCGATTTTATTTATAACTTTTAACGATTACGACAAGCACACTATTTTTAAATAAGCGAAGCCAAGAATTTACCCAGCTTCAACTGTGGATTTATTAGTAATTAATATTTCATTACACCGAATTCAATCAAATATTAACTACCTAAATATAAACAATGTGACCATCCATTTATTAGTAGAGGTTTGAGTTACACCGCTATAATATAGTCACTATCATAATCCCAGTGACCATAGACTTCCGTTTCAAATCTCTTCCGTTCGTTGTTGTCGTCAGTTAAACGTCCAACGCTTTTTCGATTGTTATGCTCGAACGTGCCTTGGTTGTAGTTCTCCGACCGAACAACACTCTTAACTCCAAATGAGCTAAAAACCATATCACTATAAGGGTTCGCTTTCATGAAACACCTCCTTTGCCGTTACTAAGCAAACTATAGTGCGCTCCAGCCGTTTACACCATTGGGCTTATCCTATTTCTAGGATAGGGAAAACCTATCGATGCGTTAACTACTAAAGTTAGATTCAATATAAGTAGATTTTTTAAAAATGAAATATAAAAAGGCAGATAAGAATCTTGCACGTTTTAAAGCAAAACATGCAAGATTATTGGGAGAGTGGTGAAGATAACTAAAATACGCTATTAGCTTATTGCTAATAAAGATTAATTACTCTTTTTTAGAAGGAATAAATGGTAGCCAAACTCATCAGAATATTGAGTACAAATATGGACTTCGTGTTGAATATCTTTCCATGCGGGTCTATTGGACATTTCGGACGTCATTTCAACAACTCGTTCACCCAATGGACCATAATAGTTCATCCACCCAGATTGACTCAGCGCGAAGTTATCGATCACTTCATAACCTGCCTTTTTCATTTGCGCTAACCGTGTCTCAACAAGTTGAATGTCTGGGTATTCATGGCTCCAAAACTGTTTCGATTCGTCACTCGGTGATGTCGTTTTCCATACCATGTCGCTCACCATCAGATAGCCTTCTTGTTTCAACAAAGGTTTCCAATCCATTAGAGCCTTTTCGATTCCCATGATGTAAGCGCTTCCTTCTGCCCAGATCAATTCAAAGCTCTGTTTGTCGAATGGTAGCTCGGTCATGCTCGCAGTAACTGTCTTGAGCCTGTCTTGCCATCCTTGCTCAGCAAAACGTTCAGAAAGACGTTCGAGCGCTGTCGACTCATTATCAACAGCAGTGATAACTGCATTACTTTGCTCTGCCAGTACTTTTGTGGCTAGACCTTTACCACAACCAATTTCAAGGATATTTCGTGGCGTCGTCGGTAGTAAACTCAGTGCCTTTGCTGTGTCCTCTTCACTACCTGGCCCCCAGCGTTCTAATGTCTGGAAAACCTTCATAAAATCGGACATGTATTCGTCGTGTTCGTTCATATCTTTTGATAACCATTTCAAGTGCAAGGCGTCTTTTTCGCTAAACCCTTGCTTAATTAACCAATCCAAGTGAGCATCAGGAGCCAGTTTGTCCAAATCACCATGCCAAGCTTTAAGGTCACCTTCCCCAAGTAACGCCGCGAGTAATTGCAACGACTGCTGTTTTTGCTCAATTTCTTGTTGTAGGACTTGCAGTCGGTTCTTGAGTAGCTCTCGATCCACCTTAGCTTCTAAGCAGGCCTTACACTCTTTAAGTGTCAATCCACCTGCCTGCAACTTCTGAATCAAACGGACTCGCTGTACATCTTTATCGCTGTAAACACGATAGCCGTTTTCTAGTCGTCTACCTGAAATCAGCTTTTGCTTTTCATAGTAAAGTAAAGCCGTTCGTGACAAGCCGACCATTACTGCTAACTCTGAGATTCGATACAAATCCAATGCCTCTATCTGTCTAGATGATTAACCACTTTAAACTATAAAGTTATAGACAGGTCAATGAGGAAAGTGAAGAAAAAAGACGGGAGACACGAACTGTTCATACTGCTGTCCGTGCCTTTTTACAAATGACGTTATGCTTTGATTGCAGTACAGAAACTCACATCTGCTGTATTCGTTTCCAGATTATAGGAATGGTAAAGTTCGAAACAGGGCCTATCGTCACTATCAAGCTGCTGTTCAACAACTTGCCCCATCAGCTCTTCCCACGCAGGTCCATATTGCGACTTTTCAGTAATCGTTTTGCGAATACAAGCGTATTTACCGCCATCAAATGACATCAACTCGACACCGTTAGATACGTCTACAGTTGACTCAACCAACAAACAAATATCGGTTCGGCATTTATCTGCTGGGGTGATCTCTGGGTTATCATGATAAACGAAGATACTGGTGTTCCCAGCTAGACCTTTTGGGCCTGCCCATGTGTAAAGTGTATCGATTGCAGGTTCATAGTTTTCTCCGTATGGGCCAGTCACTCGCACGTAAGCTAATTGACCAGATTCAAAAGTTTTAATATCCATCATTGTGCTCCATGTTTTTGATTCGGCTTCAGTATAGAGGTCGGCTTCGCCATTCTCGTGTCCATTATTGCGAAGCTTGTGTCCAATCTTGCTGTTTCGCATCAAGCAGCCGTACTCCTCCATATCACGGCAATTGCGAATGTCCGTTGGCGTGATTCCAAAGTACTTTTTAAAGGCTTTTGCCAAGCTTTGAGAGCTCGCGAAGCCACTATCTAATGCCACCGTGGTGATGTCTGGTTTGTTATAGAACAGCTCGTTAGCGGCTTGTTCTAGTCTCAATCGACGAATAAAGTCGTTCAGCGTCTCTCCTACCACTGCTTTGAATATTCGATGGAAATGGTACGGTGACAAATGTGCTTTCTCTGCTACCTGTACCAAATTTGTAGGATTGTCATAGTGACTTTCTAGATAACGAATTACCGGTCGTAGTCGTTTGTGGTAGTCAGTCTTCATCGCCTAGTCCTTCCACATTCCAAGTACGGTTTTACGGATATCGGTAATCGCTTTCGCAGCGATTTTTTTATCCTGAGCATCCGGTGCTATTTTCGGATAGTGCACTCGGTTTAAGTGTTCACACAACGAGTCCGTCATAAAACGGCTCTTGCCTCCATACACATGCTTATCACCCCAACTCTGTTGCTCCGGTACCCAATATTTCATCGGCTGCATGAGATGCAGTTCTTGCTTAGCACGCGTCATGGCTACATACAGTAAGCGTCTTTCTTCTTCTAACGCTCGTTTGTCGCCCACTGCATATTCATTAGGGAAGTTGCCATCAGCGACATTGAGAACATAAACATTTTGCCACTCTTGCCCTTTCGCACTGTGTACCGTGGAGAGAATTAAAAAGTCATCATCGATTTTAGGGTTGCTTGCTAAATCACCAGTCGACTGCGGTGGGTCAAGAGTCAACTCAGTCAAGAACCGTTCACGCGTACTGTATTGACCGGAAATCATTACAAGCTGCTCGACATCACCCCAACGAACAAAATGGTCATCGTAATTCAGTTCTAATAATGGGCTATAGAGAGTTGCAAGAAGGCTCAATTGTTCTGCCCACGGTACAGCGTTACTGTTTATCGTGAGTAGAGATTCGACTAACGTTTTAAACTCCACTCTTGCCGACATCGGGACTTTACAATCAGACAGCGCACTGAACTGATATTGATGCGCCTTTAAATGCTCGATGATATTGTTAGCGGTTTTAGGTCCAATACCAGCAAGCAATTTCAACACTCGAAAAGCAGATATGGTGTGTTTTGGATTATCAGCCCAGCGAAGAATAGAAAGAAGATCTTTAACATGAGCGGCTTCAAGAAACTTCAGGCCACCATGTTTAACATAAGGAAGATCACGGCGCGTTAACTCAAGTTCCAATCTGTCGCTATGATAGCTAGAGCGAAATAGCACAGCTTGTCGTTTCAGCTCAATGCCCTCTTCCCTCGCTCTTAGAATAGATTCAACGATATATTCCGCTTGCTTAGCGTCATCTTCCACCGTGACAAGTTGAGGTTTAGGCCCTTGTTTTCGCTCCGAATGTAGCTCAACTTTATAACCTTCTTGTCCTTCATTAAGTAGTTGATTGGATAAATCCAAAATACCTTGATGTGAGCGATAGTTGGTTGTGAGCATAATGACTTTTGCAGGCGGAGAAAACTGTTGTGGAAATTCCAGAATGTTGTCGACACTCGCCGCTCGGAAGCCGTAGATGGATTGCGCATCATCACCGACTACGGTTAACCCTCTTCCATCAGGAAAGAAGGCTTTGAGCATGCCTGCCTGAAGTAAGTTGGTATCTTGGTATTCATCGACCAATATGTAATCGAATTGAGCTCGCACTTTATTTGCTATCTCTGGCACTTGAGCCATATGGAAGCAGTAAAGTAACAAATCATCGTAATCTAAACAGAATTGTTCCGCTTTCTGCTCTGCATACTGAGCAAACAATGTCTTGAGTTCAGAGCTCCACTCTGCACAATGTGGGAAATACTGCGCGACAACCTCTTCGACAGCAGTTTGGCTATTCACGCAACGAGAATATATTTCTAAACAGGTTTTCTTTTTTGGAAAACGTCTATCGGTATTGGTAAAGCCAAGCTCAAACCGCAGCACATCCAACATATCCACTGCGTCATTTCTATCCATAATGGTGAAATCACTTTCGAGGCCGATAAGGGCAACATGTTCACGCAACAATCTTGCGGCGATAGAATGAAAAGTCCCCATCCAATCAAGCTTGACTGGGTGATATTGTTTACGCTGCTCATTAAGCTGCTGCTCTGCAATTCGATTCGCGCGAGAAGCCAGCTCAGCAGACGCCCTGCGAGCAAACGTCACCAACAAGATTTTCTCTGGCGGTACACCTTGAACTAATAGCTGAGCCGTTTTGTGAGCTAAGGTATTGGTCTTGCCCGTTCCCGCGCCAGCAATAATAAGTAGCGGGGAGTGATTACTCGTATTGCCTGATTTTGGCATACCAAAATCGACGGCGAGCTGTTGTTGGTGATTAAGAGTGATGGGTTGTGCCATGGTGTGCTCATCTAACTATCTTGGACAGTATAAGATTAGCATGAATACTGTTTTTATATACAGTAAAAGTGTAAGTATGCGATCTGTGTGGTACTCAACTGGACAAATGGTGAGTTCGTCCAGTTGAATAATAAGGCGTTAGATACTAGGTTGAACCCTCTTCATATCCAGCATAGGCAATGCCGGAAAGCCGTGCCATATTATGATTCCAAGTAGCAAGGTCGTGTTTGTTGAACTTACTCAAATCATCATGACCACAGGCTCTCGCCATCACTTGCATGAGTTCCACCGACGCCTCAAAGAAGTTTTTTAATTGATGGGATGCTTTTTCAACATTGAGTCGTTGCCTCAAATCGGCTTTTTGCGTTGCGATGCCCGCAGGGCAATTATTGGTGTTACACATTCTCGCAGCGACACAACCAATAGATTGCATTGCACTATTTGATATCGCGACCCCATCAGCACCTAATGCGAGTGCTTTAACGAAATCCATCGGTACACGAAGACCACCAGTGATAATCAGCGTAACCCTGCCACTCGCACCTTGCTGATCCAGATAACGCCGCGCTCTGGCTAGGGCTGGAATAGTTGGCACACTGATATGATCCCGGAACATTTCCGGAGCCGCACCCGTCCCCCCACCTCGACCGTCGAGAATGATGTAATCCGCACTGGCATCAAGCGCAAACTGAATGTCCTCTTCAATATGGTTTGCACTCAATTTAAACCCAATAGGAATACCTCCCGTAACTTCTCTCACTCTGTCAGCGAATCGTCTGAAGTCTTCAGCCGTATTCAGATCTTTAAATGTCGGAGGAGAGATAGCGGGTTCTCCTTCAGGAATACCTCTAACTTGAGAAATTTTTCCGATATTCTTGTTACCGGGAAGATGGCCTCCGGTGCCAGTTTTCGCCCCTTGTCCGCCTTTGAAATGAAACGCTTGCACCGATTTGAGTTTACTTTCATCGTAGCCAAATCCTGCGCTCGCCAACTCATAGAAATAACGCGAGTTTGCCGCTTGCTCCTCTGGCAGCATCCCCCCTTCACCCGAACAAATACCTGTACCGGCTAACTCCGCCCCCGTTGCTAATGATACCTTTGCTTCTTCTGACAGAGCACCAAAACTCATGTCCGAAACAAATAAAGGAATGTTAAGCTTCAGCGGCTTCTTAGCCTTAGGTCCAATGACCAATTCAGTCCCAACGGCAACGTCTTCAAGTAGAGGTTTCGTAGCCATTTGAGCAACCATAACTTGTATGTCATCCCAGTGGGGTAACAAATGCCTAGGCACGCCCATTGACGTCATTGGGCCATGATGTCCAAGCTTAGACAGCCCTTCACGGGCAAGTTGATGTATGAGTTCGACTGTTGGTTCTTCTTTCGTTTTAACCGCAACGGGCCCATCACTCGCCTTTTGACTCACACCAGGCCCTTCTTGACCAACTTGCTCATCACTAAACTGTTTGTGGGAGCCATCGCAATATGGAAGGTTTGCTGAGTGCTTGCAACGACACAAATACGCATCGCCCGATTTATCAGCACTGAAGCTTTGTGGTTTGAACTCCGTTCCTGCATGTGAACCGTCGCAGTAAGGTTGGTTTTTTGAACGTCCACAAGTGCAAAAGTAATGCTCTTGTCCACCTTCTAGCTCAACCTTTATCGGCTTGTTATCGGCAATTATTGGTTTGCTCATAATGCTTATCCTTGTTATCCACACTTTCTATGAAGGGGTAACGATAAGCATAGGTCAAAAAACCAACGATAAGATACGTCCAAAGAATCGACAGAGCATCACGTTGGAAACGTTAGAGCTGAGTATCACTCTTTACATATGTCGTAGAGAACTCATAACTATCGCAAATGTGCCTAGCCACTGAATATTCGAAGATTTGTCCGTTATCTAGATAGGCATTTTGGGCCACATTCACTAGATGTTCCCCTATAGGAACACTGAGGTAGTCCGCCTCTTCAACGTTAGCGTTGACAATCGTGATGCGTAAATTAGCGCTATGAATAGTAAGCTTCAGTTTGTCAGATATGTAGCCATATATCGAGTCTTTGACATGTTCGATAGCTAAGCTAGGGACAATTTTTGCTGACAGATAGATATACTCAACGATTGATGGCACGCCATCTAATACTCTGATTCGCGTTATGTCATAAACTGGATCGCCAACGTTGCATTTTAGTTTTTCCGCTATCAACGCGTTTGCGGGCACCGAACTGAATTTAACAACGCGAGTGTGAACAGTTTTACCCTTATCTTGGGCTCGTTTTTTGGTTCCAAGTAAATGAGAGTCAGATACAGCATCAGGTTTTTGTTTGACGAATGAGCCAGCTCCGCGCTTACGTACTACCAGCCCCTCTTTCACTAAGAAGTCCATGGCTTTTTTGATGGTTATTTCACTGCATTCAAACTCCGCGGCCAACGATCTGCCATCTGGGAGTTTTTCCTCCGACGAGTACTCTCCAGAAAGAATACGTGTCTTCATTTCACTATAAATGCCCTGATATTTAATCATTTATCAATGCCTATGCTATCCAATATACATCGGCAAATAACCTGCCTTTACTCTTTGCCCCAAGGGTACTTCCTTCTGTATCAAGAAACAAGCAACGACACAAAACCATATTTAATTTAGTCTAAACTCCATCATAAATCGCCAATAAAAGTGATCAAAATCACTATATTGAGCAGACATATTTGTAAAACCATATGGTTTTAATAATATCACGTTAAAGAGATTAGTATTTAAAACTGGAGTAATAATGGCATTTCAAGAGAATTTCCTATGGGGCAGTGCGTCTGCGGCGTATCAGATTGAAGGCGCAGCTAACTTAGACGGTAAAGGTGACTCCATTTGGGACGTCTACTCTCGTGTACCTGGCAACACATTCAAAGACACCACGGGGGAAGTAGCGATCGACTTCTACCATAAGTACGAAGAAGATATTGAATTGATGCGCGAAATGGGTTTAAAAGCTTATCGCTTTTCAGTCGCTTGGACTCGCATCATGCCTGATGGCCGTACTATTAATCCTAAAGGCATCGAGTTCTATCACAACGTTATTAATAAACTTATCGAATGTGGTATCACACCGATCCTAACAATCTACCATTGGGATCTTCCTCAAGCCCTACAAGATGAATATCAAGGTTGGGAAAGCCGTAAGATTCTGGCTGACTTTACCAAGTACTGTGAAGTCCTGTTTACCGAGTACGGTGAAAAAGTACCGTACTGGGTTTGTATGAACGAGCAAAACATCTTTACTAGTCTTGGTTATGTTCAAAAAATCCATCCACCAAAGGTTTCCGATTATCAGCGTTTTATTAATGCTAACCACATTGCAAGTCTTGCAAATGCTAATGCGGTAAAACGATTCAAGGAAATGGGCCTGCCGGGTCAGATCGGAGCGAGCTTCGCTTATAGTCCAACCTACTCTAAAACTGCTTCTCCAGAAGATGTCATCGCGGCTGAAAACGCACAAGAAATCCAAGATTTGCTTTGGATGGATGTCTACGCAAAAGGCGCATATCCAAAGATTGGCCTGAAGCTTCTAGAACGACTTGGTATTCATATCGACTTTCAAGATGGTGACAAAGAGCTGCTAAAAGCCGGTATCTGCGACTTCATGGGACTAAACTACTATCAGTCCGCTACGTTTGTTGCTCCAGAAAATAAGGCTGAGACCGCTCAAACAGGTAATGCTGCTCAAGTCTCTGTGGTTTCCGATGTTGCGGCTATCCCAACAGACAAATACTACGTACGCGCTGATAACGAACATCTAAAAATGACTGATTGGAACTGGGCCATTGATCCTGAGGGACTGCGCGTCGCCCTTCGCCGCATTACATCACGCTATAACCTTCCAATTCTTATTAGCGAAAACGGTCTTGGTGCTTATGACACACTAACGGAAGATGGCAAAGTTCATGATGACTACCGCATTGACTTTCTAAAAGCGCACGTAGAAGCAATTGGAGATGCGATTGACGATGGTTGTGAAGTTATTGGCTACTGTACTTGGTCTTATCAGGACTTGTTCAGTTGGTTAAACGGCTATGCGAAGCGTTATGGGTTCGTGTATGTTGACCGTGATGAAGAAAGCGAAAAAGAACTGAAACGCTACAAAAAAGACAGCTTCTACTGGTATCAAAAAGTCATTGAATCTAACGGTGAAACTCTTTAGTTTTCACGAAAAAGGTCTAGCTTGAGCTAGACCTTTTTATCATTACAACCAAGAATTTAGCTACGCCATGACTACTTAATTTCACCAAAGCGCTCTAAGTAAAGAATGGTGGCTGCAGTTCTTGAAGGGACTTGCAACTTTCTCAGCAAACTCTTCATGTGCACTTTAACCGTTGACTCCGAAATAAACAGTCGGTCGGCAATTTGCTTGTTTCTAAACCCTTTCGCTACCTCTTGAAGAATCTGCATTTCACGCTCAGTCAGTGTCGCGAAAACATCACTGGTATTGGCTCTTTCTTCAAGGTACTTCTCGATGGCAGAACTGAAAGCTTTATTGCCTGATGTCAGCCCACGAAGCAGTTCAATGATTTCATCTGGCTCGGTATCTTTAAGTAGATACCCATCAGCTCCCGCTTTTACTAAGGCATCGATATCCGCTGGAATATCAGAGACGGTAAGAATGACAATGTGTCCCTGAAAGTCATCTTCTCTTAGTGCTTTGAGCGTATCCAAACCTGACATACCCTTCATATTTAGATCGAGTAAGATCAAGTCAGGTTCATGTTCTTTTGCCAACGCAATTGCATCCGAGCCATTGCTGGCTTCCGCAACAATCCCAAAATCGTCTTCAAAGCTGAGTAACTGTCCAATACCACGCCTCATTAAAGGGTGGTCGTCGACTAACATGACTTTACATTCGCTCACTTAGTGGCTCCTTACTTCTTTGAAACGTTAATACCACCTCACAACCATCGTTTTCGGCGGAATTTATAGCAAGTTCTGCATTAAGTCGAGCTGCACGCTCTTTCATAATGCTCATACCATAATGGTCTAATTTCTGTATATTTTGGTCGAACCCTACACCATCGTCTTTTATTTTAACAGTAACAAGGGCATTTTCATCTTCGAAACAAGTTACTTTTATAAATGAGGCCTGTGCGTGCTTCATCGCGTTAAGTACGGCCTCACGAATAAGTTGTAAGATATGGACTTGTTCGTTTGCTCCTAACTCCAAAGACGACATTTGATTATCGAGTTCTATCTCAGCCTCAGTTTGTTCATCCAATTGATGAAGCATCTCAGTAATTGCTTCACCAAACGTCCCTTCTTTAATCGATAGTCGGAAAGTCGTCAGCAATTCTCGCAACTGAACGTAGGCGTTATCCAATCCCTCACGTATGTCATTCAACACTAGTTGAGAGCGACTTGATGACGAGTCAGTTAATTCCTTAGAAATAGAACGGTTTAGTAGTGTAACCTGAATTTTTAAGTAAGACAGTGACTGAGCGAGTGAATCGTGAAGCTCTCTGGCAATCGTCGCCCGCTCTTCCATTAATATAATCTGTTCGGTTTGACGTTGAGCTTTGTTGTAGTAAATCGCTCGCGATAAAATTTGAACGAAGTTATCTATTAATTTTTCATCTGGGCAAGGCAAGCCTACTTGATATCTGAGTTGGCCCAGTTCTTCACCATCCAAGTGCAATGGCCTTACCCGTTCCGCTTTCCCATTGAAAGTACCTTCCGTAGCAATCCAAGGATTACCTTCCACCTCAGAAACTTTGATTTCTACCGCTGAAATTCCTTCAACACTGTAGATATAAGTTAATATGGCTCGGAAGTTCTCATGGGAAATTCTCGTTGCTGTTAGTTCTTGTGACGATTGATAAAGCACTTGCAGTGATTGGTGTGCATGTTGAAGCTTATGGGTTTTTTCATTTACCGCTTGTTCTAATCCACGATATAACTTGCCAAGATCTTTGGCCATATTTCTAAATGCGTTACCTAAGATCCCGAGTTCATTGTCAGAACGAACATCAACCTCGACATCAAACGAACGGTTCTGAATCTGTTCACTGGCAGAAATTAGCTGCCCCAAAGGTCGAACAATTTGCTTTCTTACAAACAGTACAACATACACGGCCACCAGTAGAATTCCGCCTAAACCAACTCCGCCAGCCCATGCCAAACGGATTAACTTGTTTTCGGAATGCTCTTGAAGCTCCAATACAAACAAGTCTATACGGTCCACAAAATCAGCGACTAGCAATAGATACTGTTCTCTATCATCACTGGACAGTACAGATTTGAGTTCATGCCAACGGATAATGAGATTGTAGTAATCCTGCGTGATTTTCTCAGGTACATCCCATGACTGCAGGGCTTTCATTGAAGGAGAATAAAGGGAACGCTCAAACTGCTCGACATGTAAATAATAGAGTGGCGAATCTGATTGCATATCATAGGCTAATCGATAACTCTGCATTCGCATCGAACCGGAAACGTTGACGGCCTCAGCATCGTTTAAACTAGATGCTAACGTCAAAATAGCAAAGTTCGTTGTTGCTAAGGAAAGCAACAAGATGAGTATCATTGCTTTCGCTATTGTGCCGGTTACAGATTTATTCGGCTTCTTCATGACTCAATAATCTCACTTCACTTGTTTCAATCTATTCATAAGTACCGAAAACCGGACTCACACTATCGCTATCTATTGTCGGTAATTTATTGATCCAAAACAAGGATGGCCCCTATTTAACCCCTAAGAGGTATTTATCCAATTATGTCCAAACTTACAATTTATATGAATGTAAATTAAAGATTGTTAACAGATTTTTTGAACTAGACTTTCTGTAGACAGTTTTTATTGGTGAGATGAATGGTTGATATTTCCAAGCGTCGCTTTTTCACAAGAAAGCAGATCAATACTAAGCAAGCTAGGCTCCCTTGGGTAAAGGATTTAGCAACGTTCACCGACCAATGCACTCGTTGTGGTAAATGCATTAACGTGTGTGAAACGCAAATTATCAAGAGCGGTGATGGTGGCTATCCTGCGGTCAACTTCTCAATTGATGAATGTACGTTTTGTTACAAGTGTGCAGAAATCTGTCCAGAGCCTATATTTAATGATAGGGACGCCACACCTTGGAACGCAAAAGCAGAGATCGACACTCAATGTTTAGCGCAAAACAACATCGAGTGCCGTAGTTGTGGTGATAGTTGTGAAACTATGGCTATCACTTTCAAGTTAAGAGTGGGCGGTGTCGCTTTACCCCAATTAGAGTTAGGGGACTGTAACGGATGTGGAGCATGTGTTTCTGTATGTCCGAGTTCTTCTATCTCGGTGAGTAATGTCTAGTTCGAAGCAAAATTAAAATAAAACAAGAGAAAAAGATTTATGTCACTAAACGAAGTGCACATTTCTAGTTTGGTAGTACATTGCAAGGCTGAGCACCTTGCAGAAATCAAAGCGCAAATCGAACAATTCGATAACGCGGAGATCTACGGAGACAGCGAGGACGGCAAGATTATTGTTGTTCTGGAAACCGAGAATCAGGGTTTCGTCACCGACACAATTGACGCTATCAACAACCTACCGAATGTCCTTAACGCGGCCTTGGTTTATCACCAAATCGAGCACGGGTTAGATGACGATGAAAATAACACTGGAAGTAACCATTCCCAATTAGAGGGTGAAGTATGAAAATGACAAGACGTGCGTTTGTGAAAGCAAACGCAGCGGCATCAGCGGCAGCGGTAGCGGGTATTACCCTTCCTGCATCGGCTACCAACCTGATTGCTAGCTCCGACCAAACAAAAATTACCTGGGATAAAGCTCCTTGTCGTTTCTGTGGTACAGGCTGTTCTGTACTGGTAGGGACGCAAAACGGTAAAGTTGTTGCAACCCAAGGTGACCCAGAGGCGCCAGTAAACAAGGGTCTAAACTGTATCAAGGGTTACTTCCTCTCTAAGATTATGTACGGAAATGACCGTCTAACTCAGCCACTACTTCGTATGAAAGATGGCAAATTTGATAAAGACGGCGACTTCACTCCAATTTCTTGGGACCAAGCGTTCGATATTATGGCTGAGAAGTGGAAAGCTTCACTAAAAGCGAAAGGCCCAACAAGTATCGGTATGTTTGGCTCAGGCCAATGGACCGTTATGGAAGGTTATGCTGCAGCTAAGATGATGAAAGCGGGCTTCCGTTCAAACAACATTGACCCTAACGCACGTCACTGTATGGCGTCAGCGGTAGTTGGTTTCATGCGTGCTTTTGGTATCGATGAACCAATGGGTTGTTACGACGACTTCGAAAATGCGGACGCGTTCGTACTTTGGGGTTCTAACATGGCAGAGATGCACCCAGTTCTTTGGACTCGTATCACTGACCGTCGCTTAAGCCACCCACATGTTCGTGTAAACGTACTTTCTACGTACTACCATCGTTCGTTTGAGCTTGCTGACCACGGTTACATTTTCAACCCTCAGTCTGACCTTGCTATTGCAAACTTTATCGCGAACTACATCATTCAAAACGATGCAGTGAACTGGGACTTTGTTAACAAGCACACCAACTTCAAGCAAGCTGAAACTGATATCGGTTACGGCCTGCGTGACGATGATCCACTGCAAAAAGCAGCGGCTCACCCGAACTCAGGCAAAATGTCAGACATTACGTTTGAACAATACAAAGCCTCTGTCGCACCTTACACTGTAGAAAAAGCTTCTGAAATATCTGGTGTTGAACCAGAGAAGTTGATTGAGCTTGCTAAGCAATATGCTGATCCAAACGTTAAGGTTATGTCTCTTTGGACTATGGGTATGAACCAACATACTCGTGGTGTATGGATGAATGGTCTAGTTTATAACATCCACCTACTAACCGGTAAGATCGCAACTCCGGGTAACAGCCCATTCTCACTAACAGGTCAGCCATCAGCATGTGGTACAGCCCGTGAGGTTGGTACCTTTGCGCACCGTCTACCAGCAGACATGGTTGTAGCAAATCCTAAGCACCGTGCGATTGCTGAGAAAGAGTGGAAGCTTCCAGAAGGGACTATTCCACCAAAACCAGGCTTCCATGCGGTGTTGCAAGACCGAATGCTTCATGATGGAGTATTGAACTGCTATTGGATTCAATGTAACAACAACCTTCAAGCTGGCCCAAACATCAATACTGAACGTCTTCCAGGTTACCGTAACCCTGAAAACTTCATCGTATGTTCTGACCCATACCCAACTGCGACTGCACAAGCAGCTGACCTCATTCTTCCTACAGCTATGTGGATTGAAAAAGAAGGCGCTTACGGTAACGCAGAACGTCGTACGCAAGCCTGGTATCAACAAGTAGAGACCGTTGGTGAAGCCAAGTCAGACTTGTGGCAGTTAATGGAGTTCTCTAAACGCTTTAAGATGGAAGAAGTGTGGCCAGAAGAACTGCTTGCAAAAGCACCTGAGTACCGCGGTAAAACCATGTACGACATGCTGTTCAAGAACGGCCAAGTTGATAAGTACCCTATCGAAGAAGCTCGTGAGCTTAACGATGATGCTCACCACTTCGGTTACTACGTTCAAAAAGGCCTGTTCGAAGAGTACGCGGCATTTGGTCGTGGTCATGGTCACGATTTGGCTCCATACGATGTTTACCATCAAGTTCGTGGTCTACGTTGGCCTGTTGTTGATGGCAAAGAAACATTATGGCGTTACAAAGAAGGCTCAGATCCATATGCGAAAGCAGGTTCTGGTTGGGACTTCTATGGTAAACCAGACGGTAAAGCTCTGATTATTTCAGCACCGTATGAAGCGCCACCAGAAGTGCCAGATGAAGAATTCGACCTATGGCTATGTACTGGCCGTGTTCTTGAGCACTGGCATACAGGTACTATGACTCGCCGTGTTCCTGAACTGTACAAAGCCGTGCCAGATGCAGTGTGTTATATCCACCCTGAAGATGCTAAGTCTCGTGGCCTTCGCCGTGGTGACGAAGTACTTATGGCTAATAAACGTGGTGAAGTACGTGTACGTGTTGAGACTCGTGGCCGTAACCGTCCGCCAAAAGGTTTGGTATTCGTACCATTCTTCGATGCTCGTATCCTAATCAACAAGTTGATTCTTGATGCGACTGACCCTCTGTCTAAACAGACAGACTTCAAGAAGTGCCCTGTGAAAATCACGAAAGTGGCTTAACAGAGACAATATTGAAACGTGGCTGCTTCAATAGAAGTGGCCACCGAAGAATTAGCCTTAAGGCGGAGATAACAAAATGAAAAAACTGATTGTCGCTATTCTCTCTGTTGGTGCACTGATTGCAGGTGTTGCACAAGCAGAATTGAATAACCCGGGTGGAACTGGTGGTCTAGATTCACTTCGTGGTAGTAGTAACCTTGAAGACACACGCCCAGCGGATGACTTCAAACATATTCCTAAAGACCAAGTGATTGAGAGTGATTACGTGTATCAGCCTCCACTGATCCCTCATCAAATTCGCAACTATGAAGTATCGCTTAACGCAAACAAATGCTTGGCTTGCCATAGCTGGAAAAACGCGAAAGAAGCAGGTGCGACTAAAATCAGCGTAACTCACTATATGAACCGTGAAGATGCTGTTTTAGCGGACGTTTCCCCTCGTCGTTATTTCTGCTTGCAGTGCCACGTTCCTCAGGTTGATGCACAACCGCTAGTAGGTAACGAGTTTGAGCGCGTAGATTCATTGCGTACTGAATAGCCACGAAGTATTAAGAGAGGCTATATATGAAATTTCTTAAAGCGTTTTGGACTCGTTTAAAGTCACCAAGTAAAGCAGCAGCTGGTGTTGTGCTATTCCTTGGTTTCGCCGGCGGTCTGCTATTTTGGGGTGCTTTCAACACGGGTATGGAAGCAACGAATACTGAAGAATTCTGTTCTGGATGTCACGCACCAATTGTTGCTGAAATCCAAGAGACAATTCACTATTCGAACCGCTCTGGTGTTCGTGCAATCTGCTCTGACTGTCACGTTCCTCACAACTGGACAGACAAAATTGTTCGTAAGGTTCAAGCTTCGAAAGAGTTGTTTGCACATTATGTGTTGAAAACCATCGATACTCCTGAGAAGTTCCAAGCACGACGTGGACACCTAGCTGAACGAGAATGGGCTCGACTCAAAGCCAATGACTCCCTTGAGTGTCGTAACTGTCATGAATTTGATTACATGGACTTTTCCGAGCAAGGCCCACGAAGCGTGCAGCAGCACTCTACTGCATTAGCGTCTGGCGATAAAACTTGTGTTGATTGCCACAAAGGTATCGCACACAAACTGCCTGATATGAAAGGTGTGGAAGGCTGGCAATAAGGAGCACTGAATGAGTACATTAGAATCGGTGATTTGGCACGTACTAGGTTATGCTGCAATGCCAGTCATCATTTTGTCGGGATTCGTTGGAGTCGCAGCCGTTTCGATATGGTTGCTGTCTCTCGGTAAAGACAAACAGCAATAAAGCTTTTAGCCCCGCTCATGCGGGGCTTTTTATTTTTCCCCTCTTAACCACATGATTTCTACTATAGTTAATTTACTCCAATAAAATGAAACAAATAGAGTAGAATCAGCTTATTAAAGCTCACGCTATCCCTCTGTTGTAGAAAGTGTCAGTGGTCATGTCCAAGAAAAACAAAACATCTAGCAAACTCTCCATACGCCGTGTTGTAGCGTTACTGTTTACTCTCGCTATCACAGCTACAGCCTTAATTTCGGCTACCGTCATTTATTCACTGACTAAAGAACGCGAAGTCAACCATGCCTTAGCGAACTATCAGTTGATTTCGTCATTGGTCTCACAGCGATTGGAACAGATCGATCAAGTCGGAGAGCAGTCTGCGGTTCAACTGGGATACCTATTGAGTACCCAGTTAAGCGAAAAGAGTCCTTCGGAACTAATTGAGCTGTTTGGAGCCACATTTCTCGGTAACCCATTTATCCATAGCATTTATATCGGATTTGATAATGATGACTTTCTTCAACTCATCAACCTGAAACCTAAATACATCTCCGATAAATTGAACCTACTTGAAGGAGAATCTTGGATGGTTATCGAACATTCCAATGATATCGACGGAAAGCGGGTCAAGCGCACACGATTCTACTTCGATAATTTTGAACTCAGTAGAGAGCAAGAAGAAGTCAGTATTTTTTACCCAACACAAAGGGGATGGTACACACGTGCCTCTGAAGAAGAGGTCTATAAAACCACACCTTATCTCTTTCACAACCTACGAGTCACTGGCCAGACATTTTCTCGTAAGATACCGAGCCTCAACGCTGTCATTGGCGTCGATATTGCTCTCGCTTCACTAAATGAACACTTTGAAGATAGCTTGTCTGATAATGTCGCGCTGGAGGGAGCAGATGCTTACATAACGGATGGTGAGGGTCGGATTATTGGCACCAATACTATATTAGACACGGCAAATAGCCTGCCCTTCATCGATAAAATGCCACTAACAAATACACAGCTTGATCTTGTTATCAACTCACCGGTGCTCAAAGTATCAAATCAATTAGATTGGGAGCCTATCGATTTTACTGTGGTTGGCAATCCGGACGGACTTGCCATCGACTTATTCACGCTAATCTCTGATGCCACCGGACTACAGTTTGAGTACATCAATGGTCGAAGTTGGCAGGAACTCGTTAACGACTTTCGTCTGGGCAAAATTGATATTCTGCAATCTATTGCTAGTGATAGTAATGTCTCTGACCACAGTATCGAAAGTGACATCCTATATTCTCTTGAGTACGCCATTGCTACGCATAAAAGCGCACCACATATAGCATCGTGGGATGACCTCAAAGGCAGAACAGTCGGCTTCCTTGGTGGTTGGTCTATTGTCGAGCAGTTGAGAAAAGATTACCCAAGTATTACCGTTTATGCCTACGATACTTATGATGAAGCGTTCGAAGATGTACAGACCCAGAAAATTGTAGGTATTGTTGATGTCGCACCTGTAATCAAAAGTAAAGTCGAAAAACTAATTAACTATGACTTGAAGACTCAATCATTAAAAAAACATCCAGCGTTTCCAACTGACTTCGTTTTTATTGCTAATGAGCAACTTAAGCCGTACATAGAACTGATTAATCAAGCGCTAACCTATCTTGATCAGGAGAAAGTGCGTACCGTGTTAGCAGACAAATGGCTGAATAGCGACCAACACCACACTAGCCATATTCCTTCAAATCGGCTGCTATCTATGCTGGAAGATCCAAGCTTCCATGAAAAGATCTCCTTTGTCGATATGAAGGGACAAAAGCACTTTGTTTATATCACTGAAGTTAACGACACACCCCAAGAATATTTCGTACTCACCATACCGGAAAAGAAACTTCTAGGTAGTGCCTACCAGTACATTATCAATAGCTCTCTCTGGACCTTAGCTGCACTCGTTATCATGATTCCTCTTGTGTGGCGTATCAGCACTCCGATGTCCAGTCCGATTAAGAAATTACTCCTGCAAACCAAGCGAATTAAACACCGCCAATATAATAAAGTGAAGGCGTTCAACAGTTCTGTGCGGGAGGTAAATGAGTTATCTCATGCTATCTATGATATGTCGCAGTCTTTAGATGCATTTCAGCGCTCGCAGGATGCATTTATTGAGGCAATCATTCAGCTTATCGCGCGTGCCGTCGATGAGAAATCGCCTTACACAGGCGCACACTGTTTACGCGTCCCTGAGCTTGCGTTCCTCCTTAGCGACGCTGCAGAGCAATCGAACGACGGCATCTTTGAATCATTTGAGTTTGAAAACGAAGCCAAACGCAGAGAATTTCGCATTGCTGCTTGGTTGCACGATTGCGGAAAAATCACCACACCAGAGTATGTGGTCGATAAAGGAACCAAATTGGAAACTAACTATAACCGAATTCATGAAATTCGAACTCGATTTGAAGTGTTATGGCGCGATGCTGAAATTACAGCGCTAAACATTCAGTTAGAGCAGCCAAACTTGGCCACTGATGCGAAACAAAACCTAAAACAACGTCAAGAAGAACTCCTAGAGCAGTTTAGCTTCATTGCACAATTAAATGTTGGAAACGAGTTTATTAATGAGCAAGACAAAGTTCGCATTGTCGAAATAGGCAAACAAATCTGGACCAGCCACTTTGACCGTTACCTTGGTTTGTCACCGTTAGAAGAACAACGTCTATCTGCAGAAACGAGATCGCCTGCTTGCGAGCCACTACTTAGCGATAGACCAGAGCATATCATCACTCGCTCTGCAGACTACGAGCTAGATGAAAAGCTAGGCATTAATATGAACGTTCCTGAACACCTATATAATCTTGGCGAGATTTATAATCTCTCCATTTCAAGAGGAACATTGACGCAAGAAGAGCGCTTTAAAATTAACGAACATATGATTGCTGGTATCAAGATGCTGAGCAGTATCCCTTTTCCTGAAGATCTCAAAAACGTGGAACGAATCGCTACTACTCACCATGAAACAATGAGAGGAGATGGCTACCCTAGACGTTTAACCGGAGACAAGTTGTCAATCCCAGAGCGTATCTTAGCCGTTGCGGATATTTTTGAGGCACTTACAGCTGCAGATAGACCTTACAAGAAAGCTAAAACCATCAGTGAGTCTTTGGATATTTTACATAAGATGGCTCTGGAAGAGCACGTTGACATGGAAGTATTCCAATTATTCATTAAGAGTCGCGTATACATGACGTACTCGAAGCGATTCCTGGCCCCTACGCAGATTGATGAGGTGGATGAAAGTAAGTATCTCAGTTAAGAAACTTAACTGAGAACCAAAGAAAAAACCGCCAAATACTGGCGGTTTTTCGTATGCAATTGCAAAAACTTTCTAAGGTGCTGTATCTATTTCTATCGGTTGGTAATGTTTCGATTCTAAGTGCAACCATTCTGGGATAACGGTACCCATTGAGATTGATGACCAAGTGCCGGAGAAAATACCAATAAACATTGCCGTAGCGAAGCCTTGCAATGCATCACCGCCCAATAACCAAAGTGCAGCAACGGTAATCAGAGTAGTACCAGAAGTCACCATTGTTCTCGCAAACGTCGCTATAACTGCTTGGTCACTTACATCAGCAGTTTGCTCATTTGGACGCAACTTCAGGATTTCACGAATACGGTCGGCAATAATAATCGAGTCATTGAGCGAGTAGCCCAAGATGGCTAAGATCGCAGCGAAAACCGTGAGGTTAAACTCCATCTGAGTCAACGCAAAAAAGCCCAACACTAAAATGACATCATGCAGAAGTGCCGCTAATGCGCCACTAGCCAAACGCCATTCGAATCGGAAGCTCAAGTAGCCTAAGATACAAAGCAAACAAACTAACAGCGCCAAACCGCCTTGGTCATAAAGGTCTTGACCAACCTGAGCACCAACAATACTGTCACTGACAATGGTAGAACCTGGATATGCCTTTAGCAGCGTTTCTTTGAACTCATTGTGTTTCGCTGCACCTTGGTCTGCAGCATAACGAATAGTCCAGCGCCCTTCTTCTCCTGATTGGGTAACTGTAATGCCATCGCCTAAAACGGGTTCTAGTGTCTGTTTCAGTTCATTTTGGCTGGTATTTGATGCCAGTTGCACCTCTGATACAACACCACCGGTGAAATCCAAACCGAAGTTCAATCCTTTCATTCCAACGGCGATAATCGAAATCACGACCAAGGCAATGGAAAGCACGTTAGTAAAATATCGAATGGAACGAATATTAGTTTTAAAGAAGTTTTTCATGATTAAACCCTCACCTCACGACGAGTGTCTCGTCCCCACTTCAAATTAATAATTGCACGCGATGCGAAAATGCCCGTGAACATGCTTGTTAGCAGACCAAGGCCTAGCGTTAATGCGAACCCTTGAATCGGACCATTACCAATGGCATATAGAATAACCGCAGTAATCATGGTGGTGATATTTGCATCCATAATGGTTGCCACTGCAGAGTTGAAACCCTGGTCTATTGCTTGAGCAAAGCTACGCCCTTCCGCCAATTTATCTCTGATACGTTCAAAAATAAGTACATTGGTATCTACCGCCATACCGACTGTAAGTACTAAACCAGCAATACCCGGAAGCGTTAAGATGGCACCCGGCACCAGTGCTATTAGACCTAACAAACAGCTCATATTTAGCACCAACGCCACATTAGCTACCCAACCTAATCGACGATACCAAAGCGCCATAAAGGTCAGAGTTAGTCCCATGCCTAATGCTAAAGCTGCAAAGCCATTTTGGATATTTTCCGCACCGAGAGATGCGCCAATAGTACGCTCTTCAACAATGGTCACAGGCGCTGTCAGAGAGCCGGCACGAAGTAGCAGAGCTAGTTGCTGAGCTTCTTCCAAGTTACCCGAACCTGTAATACGGAACTGACTACCCAATTGGGATTGAATGGTTGCCACACTGATGACTTTTTCATTGCGCTGAGTTTCACCTCGTGCATCCACACCGTACTCGCGATAGACCGTCGCCATTGGCTTACCGATGTGCGTTGCAGAGAAATCGCTCATCATTTTGCCACCAGCATGGTCGAGGGAGATATCAACCTCAGGGCGATGCATTTGGTCAAAACCTACGCGAGCATTAACAATGTGCTCACCCGTCAATACTGGCTTCTTCACCAAAGTAACCGGTTTGCCTTGTTCGTCTTTCACTTTAAGCGTAGACACCGGGTTTGATGACGTGCTGACTTCATGGAAAGCCAAACTCGCAGTAGCACCAATCACGCGTTTTGCCAATGATGGGTCTTGAACACCTGGAAGTTCGATACGAATACCTGATTCGCCTTGACGCTGAACCATTGCTTCCGTGATACCTAATTCTTCAATACGCTGGCGCATGATTTTTAGGTTTTGCTGCATGGTTAGATTTTGGAAATCTGCATAGTTCTGAGCTTTCATCTTAATAGATAGCTCATCCCCTTCTCCCTTCGCTTGCCATTCTGGGTAGTTAGCATTCACAAATTTACGAACAGCAATCTCACCTTCGCTGTCTTTTGAAGTAACACGAATACCCGTATCAGTGTCAGGGCGTACTTGTACACCGAAGATACGTTCTTTACGCAAGTCTTGCTTAATCTCATCGACCACTGCATCACGCTGCTCAGAAACCGCCTGGTCTACGTCAACGTTCAATAAGAATTGAACGCCACCTCGTAAGTCCAAACCAAGTTTAATTGGGGTAAAGCCCATCGTTTGGAGCCATTCGGGTGCGACTGATGTGTAAGAGTAGGACATGCTGTCATCCTTACCCACCCACTCCCCAAGGGCATTTCGAGCCTTGGTTTGCTCCGCTTCATTGTCAAATACAAGTTGAGCGACATTGCTTTCCATGCTGACCGACTCTGGTTTGATACCGTCATCATGAAGTAAGGAATTGATTTTGAATACCGAGTTTAAATGCTCGTTGTGCTCGCTCACTTTCAGCTCAATAGCAGGCTTCTCGCCGTACCAAGACGGTAAAGCACTTAGAGTCAAGACCACACAGGTCACAACAAGAACGATATATTTCCAAGTAGAGTATTTGTTTAATACTGCTCTCGGTTGAGGCTTTTTACGCATAGTTTTCCCTCAGCGTTATGCTGAACTTTTAATACAGATAAAGATAAGCACACCTACTATTCTCCATGTATTACATTGGAGTAGAGGTGGATAGATTTACGGTTGAAAACGAACTATGCGTATTGGGTATTCAGGAAAACGTAGAGCGTGTTGCCATCTTTCCAACCACTGATACGGTGGCTGTTTTGGACATAATTAAGGAAGAAAGGGGTTATCAGCGCTTCATTAACGGCAGCACTGCGCAACTCTTGTTGGCCAGTACAACTATAATCGAACACCACACTATAAGTAGGCGTTTCTAATTCATGGTTCTCATTGTTGTTACCAGTCCAACGCCAGACGGTGAGTATCGCCTTAGCATCGTGGTCGCCAAATGACTTTGATTTCGGCTTTTGAGGAGTTGGGGTTTGTCTGGTTGTCTGGCCAAGTCTGGTTGAAACACCAAGTGAAGCTTGATCTTCCCATAGAGAAATACCAGAAGATGAGTTCTGTGGATTTGCCGATTCAGACGCAGCAACACCTAGCGGAGCGAAAAACGCAACAACCAGAGAAACGATAAACTGCAAATAGAACTTAGACAAAAAACTAGCCTCATGACACCAAGATCTGCATTATCTGCCTATGTTGCCTCAAAGACAAATAAAAAATACTAAATCGAATATTAGAATCCGTTTACTTCATGTTGAGGTAATAAATGTCGCAAACTATAGTCAAAGAGTAACGATAGAAAGGAATGACAATGGAACTGTCACAAAATGAAAAATTGACCTTAGTAAAGTACGCATTAAACGTACTCGATGGATGGGGTGCATCTAATTTACAGACAGAAGCCATTTTAGAAATTTCGCCTGAGCAGCATGCTCGCTTAAAAGTTACGCCTGCCACTGTCCCTATTGGTCCTTCAACACTTGAGCGAGTTCACTTAGTGGTTGAAATTGATGGCCTACTGCGTAACGCGTTCGAAAGCTCTCATTTCATCAACAACTTCATTAATGTCAGAAACAATGCCAAAAACTTAAACGGTTACGCGCCCATAGAGCATATCGAGAGAGGCGACCTCACCGCTCTTAAGCGCCTCAAACAATATGCTAAAGAGATGGCCCGTAATGCAGAACGGGAACAGGACGACTATTAAACTATTGGTGGTAATATTCTTATCGCAGCAGATTAAAATAACTCTCCTGTCGCGACATTCAAATAAACTTTATTCTCCGATTCAATCCCACCACAGTAGGTAAAATAAACACTGTCTTGATGATTGATCGATTTTACCCAACCACTTAGTTCTTCAAAATCAGACAATCGACATCGCTTTTGCTTCACCAGTTTAGTGGAAGCATCAAAGAATTTTTCTTGATAGAGCATAAAGTCGTCACTGCCTTCGATGTAGTCCGTTAAGACATTTAACCAACGCTCGCCACTCAGGTTAACCTCTTTAGTCACTAGGTGCTTTGTATTTACCCACTGAGATATTTCTTCTGCCCCTTCTTCGAGTTGATAAATAGGCGCGATGCGTATCCACTCACCCTCTCTCTCAAGAACTTTCAACTTTTCACCATAGTACGCCACACCATCAGGTGCAGAGGCGAGATCGGGTTGAGTAAGGACGTTCTCGAATGATCTCGCCACAAAATAATATTCTGGTAAAGGAGGCGGACTGGGTTGTTCAACAACAATGTCAGAAGGCGAATCATCGCTTGTATTCTGTATATCAGGATGTGTTCGAGGCACAATCGCTTCTGTCTCATCTTGATTGAGATAGCCCAGATAATAAGCAATACCAAGACCAGCTAATACTAGCGTTACGACCGCTAATACAATAACCACTACCTTTTTCACAACTGACCCATTTTATCTAATGCTTGTTATTCGTTATCGGCAACAAGGGCGAATAATTAACTCAGGATTCTAGCAGATAATCACACTTCGCTAAATTCGCGCTTTAAATCATCCAGCAATACATATAAATACATTCATTAAGTTAATGAATGTGCTAGTATTTCTGCAATGTTTACTTCGTCTGTATTTACTGCAACAGAACGACTATATTTCAATCAATAGAGCACCGAGCGCTGGTTTGCGCTCCCCATTACTTAATGTAATGTAGAGCAACTAAGCTGGTCGATTAGGGTATACCTAAGTCAGTGATTAAACTCGATTTCAAGATCAAATCGACTAGTATAGGTTTAGCACTATTGTGTAAGGGTTAGTTATTAATGCGCTTAAAGTTGTTATTAGGACTACTGATTTCTCAGTTTGTATTTGGCATTACTATCGTCAGTGCCAATACTAACGCAGGGAACAGTATAGAGGATGGTAAAACATTCACTATAGGGGTACTCAGTAGCAAAGCCCGAAAGCATATTGGTTTCTCTGCGCCACTTGCCAGGTACCTGGCTGACAACCTCCGTCAATATGGGTATACGAAAGCCGAAGTAAAGGTAACCAAATCGGCATTAGAGCTCGGACAATGGTTGGATTCTGGAGAAATAGATCTAGTATCTGAAACTCTGTTTGCTGCACTCGCTTTACAAAGCGAACATAATGGTGAAATTATTCTTCGACGTTGGAAAAAAGGTGAATTTGAATACCACACCGTGTTTTTTGCCCGCAAAGACAGCGATATCAATTCATTGTCCGATCTAACCGGGAAAACTATTGCTTTAGAGGACCAAAGCTCGACCTCCGGGTTTTACTTACCGATGAAAACACTAAGTGAACATCACCTAGCCCCTACACGTTTCGCGAGCTCCTTTACTCCAGTTCTAAAAGATAAAGTTGGTGTCGTACTGACAGGGGACGTTCTTCGTAAAGCAGATGAAATCTCGTTATCAACCTGGGTCTATCGTTCTCAAGTAGATGCGGCCGCTTTCTCTAATGCTAATTGGGACGATTTGGGAGATATGCCTCAACATATAAAGTCGACCATGAAAATTTTCTATCGTACAGAAAGTGTTCCTCGTAGTGTCATGGTTATCAGAAACGACCTACCAACAGAGGTAAAACAGACCGTTAAAGATACATTGCTCAACGCAGACTCGGATCCGATGGGCGCTGCTGCACTTGCACAGTTTCAGAAAACGGCAAAGTTTGATGAGATACCTGCATCCCAGCTCACATTATTTCCACAATACAACGCCGCTCGTCTTCAAGTCGAAGAAGCATGGTTCAACTGATTTAGGGTAATTGAATGAAGTTGAGACTACGACTACAAGGACAATACATGCTAGTGACATTTGCACTAGCCGTTGTCATGACGTTGACCAGCGCAGGTATTCATATATGGCTTTCCTCCGCGCAATCGAGCCGACTGCTAAACGAGTTAACCGTTCAAAATAGCAAGACCTTTCGAGCCGAGTTGAGTAAACGCGCTGATCAAATGTCAAGCTATCTGTCAGATGCGATGTTTGATCCTCTTTATATGTATAACCAGGAAGAGGCCAGCTACCTCATTAAGCCAATCACCCAACTAGGTGAAGTTAAACGTCTGGTCATCTTCGATAAACAGGGGCGAATATTTCATGATGGGGATGAATCACTGGAAAATATCGGTAAGCCTTTCCCTTACCCCAACCAGATTAGCAGCGTACTACGTTATGGCAGCTCAATTCAGTCCTTCGGACCTGATAGCCTAACTGTTTTCCGTCCAATCGCAGCAGCGGACCAAGTAATTGGCGGTGTTTTTATCGAGCTATCACTCGATAAGGTTCAAAAGGACATTGATTCAGTAACAACTCTAATAAAGGCCATCGATCGACGCTCTAAAGAAGAACTGTACATCGGCGTGGCACTAGCCGCCGTATTACTACTGACTATCTCGGCTATCATCGCAACCATTATTTCTCGCCGTTGGAGTAAACCTCTCATTAAGCTTACCGAGCAAACTGACGCCATAGGTCGAGGGGATTTTACTCGCGCGGAGAACATCACTGCGGTTGATAGACAGGATGAGATTGGGGATTTGAGTATTGCCGTACGTTCAATGGCAACCAAACTCGAGCAGCGCACGCAAAAGATCACTCACCTAGCCTATCACGATGCGTTAACAGAACTGCCTAACCGCACACGCTTTATACAGCATCTGCAGAGCACAATTAAGTCTTATCCAGCGACTTCATTTTCGGTGCTGTTTCTCGATTTAGATGAATTCAAGGTAGTCAATGACAATTACGGTCATGATAGTGGTGACTTTTTACTGATAAGGCTGGCTGAAAAACTCAGTTTATGTGCCCGTGACATTACCAATGACCATCCACTGACCATGATTTCTCGTATCGGTGGTGATGAGTTTTTAATGCTTATTCCGCACTTAAAAACAACAGAGGATGTAGACGCCGTAATCAAAAAGATCTTTGTCGCGGTGCGCTCCCCTATTTTGATGGAAAATGAAGAGCTCGTTGTTGGAGGCAGTATAGGTGTCGCCAGATATCCGTATAACGGTAAAACCTCTGAAGATTTAATCAAAAACGCAGACATTGCCATGTATCGAGCCAAAGCTGATGGCAAGAACACTCATAAGGTCTTTACCCCTAAGATGTTCAAGTCTGTCGTACATCGTGCCAATATTGAACGAGAATTACGACGTTCACTGTCTGATTTGCAACAATTCGAACTTTGGTTCCAGCCATTGGTTTGCATAAAGACTGGACGGATACTTGGTGCTGAGTCTCTAGTTCGTTGGAGACATCCAACCTTAGGTATCGTTCCTCCTGTTGACTTCATCTCTATTGCAGAAGAAACAGCGATGATATTGCCATTAGGGCAATGGTTAATTGAAAGACTTTGTATTCAGCTACAACAATGGGCGCCTTACTTCGCACCTGATTTCCATGCGTCTATCAATATCTCGTCGAAGCAACTTTACAGACAGAATTTGGTGGAAATGTTTGCGTTTTATATGGAGAAGTATCAAGTTCCAGCCAAAGCAATTCGAATCGAAATTACAGAGAGCTTATTACTTCAGGACGAAGATGAGGCAGAACGTACGCTAAAAGCGATCCGTGAGAGTGGCATTGAAGTATGGTTAGATGACTTTGGTACTGGCTACTCGTCTTTAAGTTACCTGCGTAAGTTTACCGTAGACGGAATTAAGATTGACCGTTCCTTTGTTAGAGACATTATCACTGACCCTAAGGATCAACAATTGGTACAGGCCATGGTCGCTATGGCCAAAAACCTCGACTTACTTGTTGTTGCCGAAGGAATTGAGAAAATCGAACAGGCCGAAAAACTGTCGCAGTACGGCTGCCAGATTGGACAAGGGTATTACTACGATAAGCCAATGCCTGTGGATGACTTTGTGAAAAGGCTCATCAATGCCAGCGAGTCTAACGTGGTTGAATTCAAAATCTAAAAAAGCCGCTCCAATGGAGCGGCAATACTCAACGACATGTTTTGTTATAGTTATGAGGAAACAAACTCTCTTCAAAATCTTGCAATGCCAATATCGTTTTCTTGAGATTAAGGCTATTTATTCAGTCTTAGGTCCACTTCTACCGCTAACGCCACTGACGCTCCCACCATAGGGTTGTTACCCATCCCGATGAAACCCATCATAGCCACGTGAGCTGGCACTGAAGAACTGCCTGCAAATTGGGCATCAGCATGCATTCGGCCCATTGTGTCTGTCATACCATAGCTCGCAGGGCCCGCCGCAACATTGTCTGGATGTAGAGTACGACCAGTACCACCACCAGAAGCCACAGAGAAGTACGCTTTACCTTGGTTAAGTCTTTCTGATTTGTAAATACCCGCTACCGGATGTTGGAAACGCGTTGGGTTTGTCGAGTTACCTGTGATACTTACATCAACTTGAGCGGCATGCATGATGGCCACACCTTCACGGACATCATCCGCACCAAAGCACAAGATTTCTCCGCGCTCGCCTTTACTAAAGCGTTTACGGCTAACTTCATTGAGTTCGCCAGTTGCGTAATCATACTGAGTACGGACGTAAGTAAAACCGTTGATGCGTGAGATGAGATAAGCGGCATCTTTGCCTAGGCCGTTAAGGATAACTCTTAATGGAGATTTTCTAGATTTGTTTGCGTTCAGAGCAATTTTAATCGCCCCTTCTGCTGCTGCAAATGACTCATGACCAGCAAGGAATGCAAAGCATTGTGTTTCTTCATTAAGCAATCGAGCTGCTAACGCACCATGCCCTAAACCTACTTCTCGCTGCGCTGCTACACTGCCTGGTTTACAGAATGCTTGCAAACCCTCACCAATAGTTGAAGCCGCTTCCGCCGCTGTCGCTGCTTTACGATGAAGAGCTAAAGCAGTACCTAAAGTATAAGCATCACATGCATTATCAAAGGCGATTGGTTGCGTGTCTAAAACCAATTGTTTTGGGTCAATACCCATTTCAAGACAGTAGTTGTAAGCCTCTTCAATTGAGAGGAAGTTCATTTCATTAAGTAGTGCTTGTTTAGTAATAGTCATAATAAATTCCTCAACTTAGTCTTGACGTGGATTAACAGTTTTAACAGCTTCATCAAAGCGGCCATAAGTGCCTTTCGCGCTAGCTAGTGCTTCGTCAGCGGCCACACCACTATTGATTTGAGCCATCATTTTGCCAAGGTTAAGGTATTCATAACCGATGATTTCACCGTCTTCATCAAGCGCTAATTGGGTAACATAGCCTTCAGCTACTTCCATATAGCGAGGACCCTTGATTCGGGTTGAGTAACTCGTTCCTACTTGACTGCGTTGAGTTTTCCCTAGGTCTTCTAATGCAGCGCCAACTTCAAGACCACCTTCGGAAAAAGCGGATTGAGTTCGACCATAAGCGAATTGAAGAAAAATCTCGCGCATTGCGACGTTAATTGCATCGCAAACCAAGTCAGTATTCATCGCTTCTAGAATGGTTTTTCCGGTAAGAATTTCGGATGCCATCGCCGCGGAATGAGTCATGCCTGAGCAACCAATTGTTTCAATAAGCACTTCTTCTACGATGCCATCTTTAACGTTAAGCGTTAACTTCGCCGCACCTTGTTGAGGAGCACAAGCACCAACGCCATGACTCAGGCCAGAGATTGCGATAACGTCTTTGGGATTGATCCAGCGGCCTTCGACAGGAATTGGCGCGGATGCATGAAGGTCGCCCCTTTGAATTGGGCACATAGATTGAATTTCGTGAGCGTATTGCATGTCGTTTTCCTCGATAAAGGAAAACAGGTGTAGAACGGAACTAATGATCTAACTACAGTTCGTCGATCCCAAAATAGGATCGTCCCAACAGATACACCTGTTTTCAGAAACTGTAGGAGTCATCAGCCGATTTGGCGGTTAAGTAGGTGGAACCCCATCACCTTGGTTGCAATTTTAGATCTAAATCACATTTTTGTGCAAGACCTCTGTCTAGAACCATTATTCATAAAAATATTTAGTTTTATATTCATAACGCAATAAGCATAATGATATCAACTATTACAAAGTCGATACATAATCGGCTCTAATATCAAGGTATAGTCGTGTCATTTTGGCGTTAATTATCTTGAAAAACACCGTTTATTTAGCCTGTTAGGCATTGCTGTCTCAAAGCAGTCTCTCTAGAATTTTGAGCTTTAATTAACCACCTTTATTAACAGAATGATCGTAATGCGATATCCCTTCGCAGTGTCAACGGAGAAAAGTAGTGTCAACATCGTATTCAAGTGAGCAAAACAACAGTTGGAAGTTCGTTTTGTTGCTTGCCATCATCGCAGTGGTATTTAGTGGGTTATTCGACCACGACGTCTGGACGCCCGACGAACCTCGTGTGGCTGCCATTATTCATAGCATGTACATCACAGGTGACTTCATCATCCCTCAGTTTGCTGGCATTTCATTTGTAGAAAAGCCGCCTGTGTTCTTTATCATCTCAACCGTATTAATGCACGCAACGGGACTGGACGCCATCATGGCTGGGCGACTTGCTCTTTCCTTGTTGTGTCTGGGATCACTTGCCGCTACATATCGAATCGCTTACCTATTTAAAGGAGAGAATTTCGCATGGATGGCACTGGCTGTACTTGGGACACTTGAAGGTTTTATCCTCAACTTTCATTGGTTGCGAGTTGATGCTGCATTAATGTTTACTACAATCGCTGCAACTTGGGCCTTTAGTGAAGCCTACCTACGCCAAAAGTTAGGCTATTTAATTGTGGCAGGTGCATTTACTGGGCTGGCCTTCTTAAGTAAAGGGCCAGTCGCCATCGTGCTTTGTATAGGTCTAGCATGGGTACCGTTAGTATTACGAGCTTTAACCCTAAGAAAACAGTTTCCCGAACAAGCGACCTCAACCAGCCAGTTTGTACTGATGCATGTGATTGGTATCAGTGTGATGTGTTTAGTCGCCGCGAGTTGGATTTATCCTTTCTACAAGACGGCTTCTCCAGAGCTTTGGAAAGCATGGTTTTGGGATAATCAGGTAGGCCGACTGACAGGCTCTGCAACAAATACTCTCGGCCACAATAACGCGGGAAAACCTTTCTATTATGTCAAGGGTATACTGGAATACAGTGCGCCATGGACACCACTATTATTACTGTGGCTAGGCAACTTTATCTATAAGCTACGCCAACCAAAACAGCTCTCTTGGACGGATGGCTTCTTCGCTTTTTGGTTCGCTATCGCTATCTTTGTCCTGTCTTACTCAGTGACAAAGCGTTCTATGTACTTAGCGCCGCTAATGCCGCTGTTTGCTCTTATTATTGCAGATGCGTTAACAAGCTTCTCTGGCAAATGGTTTAACTGGTACCGCAAAGGCTGGCTTGCGCTAATGTCATTAGTACTGATTGCATTTGCTGTTGTGCCTTTATGGTCAGGATTTTTGCCAACGAGAAAAATTCCACCAGCACTAATGGAATGGTTGAGTACGTGGCACTTGGTAGCATTGTTACCTATCGCGGCTATCGTTTTGATGGTGCTCGTAGAACGTAAGCCATGGCCGCAATGGAGCAAGATGGCAATCATCACTGCCCTATTCTTCTCAAGTGCCTTTAACTACTTGTTCCCAGCGATTGATATTGCAAAAGACATGAAGCCGGACTTAAAAGCTTTTGTTGAGCAAGTGCCAGTAGAAAAAAGAGACCGTATTGCAAGCGTGCGTTTCTCAGAAACTATGACGTCGATATTCTTCCTCTACCATGACTGGGCAGTTCCACAAGTCAGTGTTGAGCGTGCACAGGCCATTTTAGATGGAGTGGACCCTGACTACGATTACCTGTTACTCGATAGAAGTAACTCAACAACTGACATAATCAAGTTCACGCCATTCCGTGAGGATACACAATACAAGATCCTCGCAAAAGGAACGCCTCGAAGTGACAAAGAAAAGGATGCGGTTTTTTGGCTTTCTGGACAATAACCGAAACTAAATTGTCATAAAACATTTCAGCCCTCTAGAAATAGAGGGCTTTTTCTATCTAAGACTTGTTGCACAGATCACAATAACGTCAACCTACATCGCTGATTCTACGCAGTCGTTAATATTTAGTTGCAAACCACCCTCACGCATCTAACTGAAAATAAAGTTATTATCTTAGTGAGCTAAGGCAACAATATTCCTTCCTAATGACCTCTTTGGTTCTATATAGTCTTTGCATTTGATTGGAGTTATTGAAGCCTTTATCATTTTTCAAATACGGTTGATATACCACACGACATATTTTAAAGTCTACCTCTTGGCAGTCTGGCTAACTGTCATAAAAGTCAGATAGACTCAAAACCAAATAAATAAAAACAACGTCACAGGCACATAAACATGTTCGAACAAAAGACATTTCAGTTAATGAAGAACACTCTTGAAGGCAAGGTGAAGAATATCGATGTCATCCCACGATGCAGCAAAGAGTCACTAATTGAGGCCATTCATAGCGCATCAACTGTTAATGACTTAATCGGAATCAATAAAGCGATTCTGCGCCTCATTAGTAAGGCTTAGCTGGTGCTTTGGGACGGGTAGTTGACCTGTCCCTTTTTAATTAGCGTTTAATTGATGAATGCGGACCTGGTAATTTCAATTTAGGTTGAAATTCACCTTTCGCTCCCATGTCCACAATGGTGTATTCGTTGTAACGCTCGGTGCAGTCATAGCGACTCTGGCTTAGTTTATGAGCGTTAATCATCAGCTCTTCTAACTCAAGATTATATTGATGAAACTCTTCTTCGGTTAATGTCAGCTTTGCGCTAATCAAGTAAACATTATTATCGTCAGGATCTATCTCCTGGACTTCGGCCTTTAGAGCATCAATCACTTGGTTTTTAAAGAAATTTGAGAACTGGCTATGCTTTCCAAATGCAATGTGCCGTGGTACCGATAGCTTAAACTCCAATCCCTCAGAGAGTGCAATCAACCCAACATTTTCCAAATCACGTAAATAAAGGTACATAGATTGTTTATCTAAGTCATAACGCTGCATGAGGTCGTCTGCACTAAGGTACTCATCAATAATGCCAGCTATTAGTGTATAAAGCTCCGGCGATTGACAAAACGCGCTATCTTGTTGTTCTGTGTAGGTTGGCACTTCACTGACAGCGTTTTCTGCATTCAAAACAATGGTCGATAACGGTGTTTGGATCAGAGCTGCAATGTCATTCATCCGACTAATGGAAAGCGGCTGATGTAAGTTGAGCATCCGTTTTACACTGACTTCCGACACCTGAAGTGCTTTAGCAACATCCAAGTAAGACATTTTTGAGTTTTTCAGCGCTCTTTTTAACTCTTCGCAAATCTGTTTAGCGATGGCATCCATTGTACAAATGTCCCAAGTTTCTTATCGTGCCACCTAAAGTATCACATTAAGACCTAATTTTGTTTCCAATTGAGGAAACGAATCAATATGCGACCATAAAAACTCAACCACACTATATTAGGTCGCCTTATGATGAACACTATTTTCGATTTTGTCCCTGAACTACAACGACGCAGCTATCAAGAGAATTTAGCTCCAAAAGCTCAATCTGGCTTTTTCAACTCGACACAAAAAAGCCAGCTTAAATTAGCTGGCTTGGCAATCATTGTGGTGGTCTTAAGTGGACTTTTATTTCGCTTTTACATATAAGTCCTTAGAGTAGATTCGCCCTTCAACATTATTCATTGGAAACCCGCCGACCGTCGGCCTTACTAAGCGAGCTTGCATGTAATAATAGATTGGCGCAATCGGCATATCCTGGGCTAACAAGGATTCTGCCTGATCGTAAAAACGCGCTCGCTCTTCGTCTGTAGTTGCAGCGAGTGCTCCATCAATAATCTTGTCGTAAGCCTTGCTCTTGTAAAACGCTCGGTTGCCCGCATTATCAGACGTCATCAGACTTAAGAACGTAGATGCTTCATTGTAGTCTCCGCACCAAGAAGTACGAAGTACGTCAAAGTTACCTTCACGACGAGCCACCAAGTATGATTTCCACTCTTGATTCTCTAACTCTACTTTTGCCCCCAAGTTTTTATTCAGCATTGACGCAATCGCTACAGCAATTGATTTATTGCTTTCGCTTGTATTGTATAGAAGTTTAATGTCCAGTGGGTTGGCATCGTTGTACCCTGCTTCAGCGAGTAACTTCTTAGCCTTCTCATCACGTTGTTTTTGTGTCCACTTGCTGTAATCAGGTTGCGTCGCGTCAAAGCCCGCTACATATTTGTGAGCAAACGTATAAGCAGGAAGATTTCCAACTTGTGTTACACCATCTGTAATCACATCACGCATAATGGTGTAGGAAACCGCTTGACGCACTTTTGGATCATTAAATGGCGCTTTGGTCGTATTGAAAGCGTAATAGTAGGTACACAGCAAAGGAACAACCGTATAGGCATCCGGCTGTTCTTTCTTGAGCTTTGGTGCCATTGCAGTTGGTACATCCGAGGTAATGTCCACTTCTCCAGAGGCGTAGCGGTTCATCGCTGCTGTTTGACTTTCAAACGGAATATAAGTGACTTGATTGAGTACCGTATGATCGTTATCCCAGTACTGATTGTTTCTCGCCAGTTCAATACGTTCGTTAATGACCCAGTTCTTTAGCACAAACGCGCCGTTAGAAACCATATTCCCTGGCCTAGTCCACTTATCTCCAAATTGCTCTAGGTTTGACTTATGGACCGGCATCATTGATGAATGTGCAGTCATAGCGACAAAATACGGCACCTGACTGTCCAGCTCATACTTTAAGGTGTAATCATCCACAGCTTTTACCCCTAACGAATCTAGCGGCGCTTCTCCATTAATGATGGCTTGAATATTCTTAATTTTGGTCAGCTTTAAATACCAACCATTAGCCGAGGCAAAGTTAGGATCGGCGGCTCTTTTAAGGCTATAAACGAAATCTTGCGCGGTAACCGGATCGCCATTTGACCACTTCGCATCTTTTCTTAAGTGAAAGACAAAGGTTTTGTTGTCACTAGTTTCCCAAGACTCGGCAACACCGGGAATGACATTTCCTTCTTTGTCTTGAATCACTAGACCTTCAAATAAGTCCCTTAGAACATGCATTTCTGGTAACCCCTCAGCATTAGCCGGGTCCAGCGTTGCTACTTCCGCATCGTTGCCACGTACGATTTTTTGAGTCTCAGCCAGTTGTGTGCCATCGGGCACCGTCGCACTCTGTACTGAAAACGTCGCTGCAATGAGCGCTGAGAGAATCGATACTTTCCATGAAGTAGTGTGTTTCATCCTAAACCGCCTGATTGGTGTCGTTATTATAAATTTGCCCTTTGGTCATCGATAACACATTGGTTTCTTTACAACAAAAAGGCTTTCAATAGCATTACATCACTATTTATGGCATATATAACCACAGAATGCCGTGAGGAAAGGCAAGAAGTTGGGATGTAGAAAATGGATAATGCAAATCAAACAAAGCCGCAATTACGCCCAAGGGCACTAAGGGCAGAATTTCAAAACAAACCAGAAACGTATGGTCACTCTGTTTTAGGCGCACCATTATTGTACTTTCCGGCCCAAATCAACTCACCGGAGCGAGGACTCATACTGGCAGGTACCCACGGAGATGAGACCGCATCCATTACCGCGTTGTCGTGTGCCCTTCGTACCCTGCCTGCTGAATACCTGAAACACGATGTTATCTTATCAATGAACCCTGATGGCAATCAGCTGGGGACTCGCGCCAATGCCAATCAAGTCGATCTAAATAGAGCTTTCCCGACGAAGACATGGACGGACAAAGGAACAGTATATCGCTGGAGTACCTCAGCAAGTGAACGTGACGTCAAAGTAAAAACTGGTAATGTGACTACTCTTGAACCAGAGATTAGTGCCCTTGTTGACCTGATCGAGGCTCGAAGACCACAGTTTGTCGTATCACTTCATGAACCATTAGCCTGTATCGATGATCCGGAACATTCTGAATTAGGTAAGTGGCTTGCAAAGCGTTTCTCACTGCCTTTGATTGACGATGTCGGGTATGACACGCCTGGTTCGTTTGGGAGTTGGTGTGACGAGAAAGGACTGCCTTGTATCACACTCGAATTTCCTGCCATTTCAGCGGACAATGCGATAGAAGAACAGTTAGAAGCACTTATCGATTTGTTGCAATACAGTTCAACAAGTGCTTAATCACAACGGTTACTTGTCATTGCGACGTTTGAATTTGCGGCCAAGATAAACCACACCGACTAATAATGCGATGTAGTAAAAAAACTGGCTAACATACATACCAATTTCATCTTTGTTCGGTAGATTCACGTGCTCCCAAAATGTGAATACCTGTTCCGACTTACCCGAATCAAAAATCATCCAGACGGTCACCGCCAGACAGACACCCATGAATACCAAATTTCTCATTTACTACACGTGCTCCATTCATTGACTCTCTTACCTTAGCCACTTATTGGACGTGGGTGAGAGCGAGTAATCTGACAAGACTATCAGCGAAGATAAACAAAATCAGTGATTCATACCCGTTAATTTTCACTCCCGTTAAAATTAATCTAGATTACTTTACATTTTTGGACATGATTTCACTTGACGTTTATGACTAACAAGATAACGTAAGCACTCATTTTGAACACGACGGCTTTGGTTTGCATACATTTAGGCAATCTATTTTTCGCACACTCTTCCTACTCACTGCCATTTTGGTAGTGATGTTTTGTGCGCTAAAAACGAACGTTGCATACCACAGCCAACTGGTAGAAGTCGCACCAATACCCGCACCTTATATGAGCGAGGCGGCCCTGTTCAACTCCAATTCCATCGAGAAAATCGTCCATAACATCACCCCAGTTGATGAACCATGTCGATTGACACAAAAGTTGCTTGGACAATCTTTTGCTCATTTAGAAACCTTTACTCCGCTTCTGTTTTTGGTCGCTTTGTTAGCACTGCTTTCTGAGCGCAAAGTTAAGCCAGCCCATACTCGCCGAAGCGATACCTATCCTCCTAAGCTCAGGCTTCACGTAACTCACTGTACTTTCCGGGAATAAAACGCCTCCAACTTAGGTCTATTTATTACTTATTGGAGATTACTGTGTCTTATACAAACACAATGTTAACGACTCGCACTACGCGTAGCCGTCTTTTAATGTCGCTTTGTCGACAAACATTTAGCACTCTAGTGCTAACGTTCGCGATCGTCTTCGTTGCACTTTACAGTGCAATGTCAAATGCGCAATCTACAGGATGGATTCAAGATCCAATGCATCCACCGGTGAAGGTTCGGCTGCTATCTACCGGCCACCTCGATCCACAAACTAAACAGATGGAGATGGTTCTTAATGTCGAACTCGATGGAGAGTGGAAAACCTATTGGCGTAGTCCCGGTGAAGGCGGTGTCGCACCAGAATTTGATTGGAGTGCTTCGACGAATGTCGAAGCGGTAGATTGGCAATGGCCCGTACCTGCTTATTATGAGCAGCTAGGGGTGATGACTTTAGGGTACAAACACGAAGTCAGCTTCCCGATTATTGTCACCGTGACAGATACGTCCAAACCAATCTTGCTCAAAGCCAACTTGCGATTGCCAAGCTGCACCAATATCTGTGTGATAGCGGATTACCCAATTGATTTAGAGATTGATCCCAATGTTCTCTCACTAGATTCCGATGCAGCGTATCTGTTTGGTCAAGGCATGAGCTTGACGCCCAAAAAGGACAACCAAATATCCGTAGAAGCAAGCTACTGGAATCAGCAAGCACAAGAGCTTCAACTTAAGCTAACCAGCAAAACGGCTTGGAAAAAACCACAGATTTTAGTCGATGGAGACGAAGTCAGTGATGAGTTCTTCGCACAGCCCAAAATAACCATCGAAGGCAATACTCTGTATGCCAAATTTGATGTTAGCAATTGGCTTGGCGAAGCAGATATCAGTGACAAAAACATTCAAATTACCGTGTCAGATGAACTGATATTAACGGAAACGTCAACACAAGTATCCACAATACCAATGGCCTATCCTGAGAGTGGAAGCCTCATTTGGATGATAGGATTTGCTCTTATAGGCGGTCTGATTCTCAATATCATGCCTTGTGTACTTCCAGTGCTTGGCATGAAGCTTAACAGTATCATCTCGGGCGTGAATCAATCGCCAAAGCAAGTTCGATTGTCATTTCTTGCTTCATCGGCTGGTATCATCAGCTCATTCCTATTACTTGCTGGTGCCTTAACATCTCTGAAGATGGCAGGGCATATGGTTGGTTGGGGTATTCAATTCCAGAATTATTGGTTTATTGCCTTTATGGCGATAGTTACCCTATTGTTTTCAGCGAATTTGCTTGGTTTATTCAACATACAACTCCCAAGCAGCCTCAACACCTGGATGGCATCTAAAGGTGACCATAGCTATGGGGGGCATTTCGTTCAAGGGATGTTTGCAACGTTACTAGCGACACCATGTAGTGCTCCCTTCCTTGGTACTGCCGTTGCGTATGCACTGGGAGCAAGCTATACCGAGCTTTGGTTGATTTTTGTGGCACTCGGCATCGGAATGAGCTTACCGTGGCTGTTGTTTACGCTGTTCCCATCCTTGGTTAATGTCTTCCCTAAACCGGGTCCTTGGATGAACAAAGTGAAGCTAGCATTTGGTGCAATGATGTTATTGACCAGTCTTTGGTTAGTAACACTACTGTCAACCTTTATTGGTTTTGCTTTAACCGCAGCGTTGGTAGCCATTATTATCATTGCTACCCTGATACTCATTGGCAAACAATACGGGCGCAAGGCAGTAGCTGTTCTCTCTGCGCTATCGATTTTTGTCGTTGGTGGTGGACTGATCATCGGCAGTGTGACCGCAGATAAATGGTCCACGCCTATCGTTGATGATCTTCACTGGCAGAAACTGGATCGTGATCAAATACCAGAGCTCGTGGCTCAAGGAAAAACCGTATTTGTTGACGTTACTGCTGACTGGTGCATTACCTGTAAAGCCAACAAAATTGGCGTCATTCTACAAAACCCAGTTTATGAAAAACTTCAGCAATCAGACATCGTACTGATGCGTGGAGACTGGACAACGCCAAGCGACAGCGTGACTCAATACCTACAGAGCTATGGACGCTTTGGAGTGCCATTTAATATTGTCTACGGTCCAGAATATCCGCAAGGCATCCCAATGCCCGTTATTCTGACGTCAGAGGTGGTTATGCAGTCTATCGATATGGCCAGCGGAGAAACACATGAAGGCTAAATCGACCGAAGAAAAACCTTGGTCCAGCCGTCTTAAAAAATGGTCAAAAGAGCTCATCAGCATTGTTATTTTGATGACATTGGTTTCAATGGCTCTGGATTGGTATCGCAGTACATCAATGCCCAGTGGTGAAGCGCCTTCGTTAAAAGCGATGACCACCCGAGGCTTGCCTGTCGATATCATTCAACAAAGCCAGGAAAAACCGGTTGTACTGTATTTTTGGGCGACGTGGTGTGGTGCTTGTAAATTTGTCAGCCCAACGATCAATTGGTTTGCAAGCGACCATCAGGTGCTATCTATTGCCCTATCGTCGGGTACAAATGAACGCGTCCAACAGTATATGACAGCTAAGGAATACGATTTTCCGGTGATTAACGATACAACCGGACTAATTAGTCGACAATGGAACATCAGTGTCACACCGACCGTTGTCATCATAAACAAGGGGCAGATTGAGAGTATCTCGACTGGCATCATCACGCCGATTGGGCTGTGGTTACGGATTTTATTTGCCTAGTGTTCACTGGGCATAAGGAAAAACAATGAAAAAAACACTTATTTCAATGGCGATCAGTATCGCTGCGCTACTTCCAACTCTGTCTCATGCTGCTTTAACCGCTGAGCAACAACAACAGTTAGACAGTATTCATCAGCTATTGACCGAAAACCCAGAGATCATCGGCGATCTACAGCTAAGTCTTCAACAGTATGTCGAAGGTCAAAAACAGCTTGAGAATGCAAAAAAGCAGAGTGAATCATGGCTAAACGATACGACAATTCACACTGTTCTGGGAAATACAGATGGATCGACAGTCATCGTCAATTTTACCGACTATAACTGCCCATATTGCAAGCGCTTGGATGGCGAACTGACGAAGTTAGTTGCTAACTATAAGGATTTAAAAGTCATCAATATCTATGTCCCGCTCAAGCAGCAAGTCATTGAAGGGCTCGATACTAACTCCGCAGCATTTGCCATTAAGGTTTGGCAGCAAGCACCTGAAAAGTTTGTAGAAGTGAATCGTCTACTTGTCGCGAAACCTGGTATACATACCAAAGACTCTATCGAAGCCATCGCGAAAAAGACAGATACAACACAGTATCTAACAGGTGATACGAAAATTAACGAGTCTTTAGTGAAAAACTACAAAACATTTGTTGCCTTGGGCTTACGTGGGACACCCGCTATGTTCATTGGCGATGAGCTGATTCCAGGCTATGTCCCTTACGACAAACTGGAACAGGTCATCAAAAAGAACATGGCTGAAAACGCTAGCTAATTGGCCCCCAACCATAATGCTCAGAAAGCTGATTGAGCTTTCTGAGCTCTTCTTTCGTTTCGGTCATTAGCCATTGCGCTAACTCCTCAACAATCGGTGAGCCCGTCCTCTTATGGCAGAAATAGCGCCAACTACTAAAATGGATCTGCGCATTTTTGGGGCACACAAGATACTCTCGTTCCAGTTCCGGTAAAGCAAGCAGTAAATCGGTAACGGCAACACCATGGCCTGACAAGCAAGCACTCAAGGTTAAATCCAAGGTAAAGAATGTTGAATTTCGCACCGGTTGATTACTCTTGTATTGGATTTTATCCAACCACACTCGCCAATCAATATGATCAAGTGTTGGATGCAGTCTTGGTAGCGTCAGAAGGTGTTCAATATCGCGGTTTTCACCGAGTAACTGCTGAGTACAAACAGGTGCCATGTACTCTTCTCGCATAAAGGATATTTCCGGATCGTTTTGATAAGCTTCACTTTCACGAGTGGTAAAAACGAATAGGTCATAATCGCCTTTCCTTAAACTTTCCTCTTCATCAATTACCGGAATAACGGCAATTTCATAATCAGGGAAACGCTCGTTTAGCTTCTGTATTTTCGGTAATAGCGCTCGAGTGGCATAACTTAACGCTGCGCGAATCACTATCTTGTTACTCTGGACTTCTTTCCAAGACTCAAGCAACGACTGAAGGGCCTGATAATTACGTCCCAAAACTTCAAACAGTGCTTGCCCTTTCAACGTCAGCTGAATTGAGCGATGACCACGAATAACCAATGATGCATTGAGATCATCTTCAAGTTGCTTAACTTGGCGGCTCACTGCACTTTGAGTAACGTGAAGCTCTTGCGCTGCAGAGGTAAAGCTCATATGCCTTGCTACGGTTTCAAAGACTTTTAGTGCATTGTGTGAATAGGGAATATTCGAATATAGATTCATAATTGCTCACATGATCTGAAGTCATGCCAGAGTGACACAAATGTTAATTGAACACCATAGTTATGCATATAAAATGACCTCATCATAACCTGAGGCTATCATGAAGAAAATTCTATCCCTTGCTGCACCACTTATTGTTTCTCAGCTAATTTCAATGGCGCTGGTCCTTACTGATGTTTGGATGATGGCACAATTGAGTGTGAGTGATCTTGCGGGTGGTGGTCTTGGAGCCTCAGTCTATACGTTCGTTTTCCTCATCGCAGGTTCAACCGTAGGATGTGTCGCTAACCTCATCGCCATTGCTTATGGACAAAGTGTAGCTCGCCCTGAGTATGGGTTAAAACAAGTCCGATTGGCAGTAAAAGGCGCTCTGATGTTAGCCGTGCTTCTGACTATCATCCTAACGACAGCGTTTGTTTTCGCCCCAGATTTTCTGAGAGTTGCTCAACAGCCTGAAGAAGTGATTACGGTCGCCATGGTCTACCTTGATACTTTAAAGTGGGCCATGTTGCCGACGCTATTGCTGCTTATCTTACGTGGCCTGACGAGTAACTATGGCGATGCCAAATCTGTGATGATTATGTCTCTGGTTACCGTCATTTTGAACGTCCCTTTCAGCTATTGGTTAGCATTTACTTTGGATTGGGGAATTGCCGGGCTCGGTATAGGTACAGCTCTTGCCGCAACACTGGTCTTAATTGGTTATGCGACTTGGGTATTCAAACGTCCAGTGTACTATCGGTTTGCACCTTGGCTCCATCTTGAGGAATACAACTGGCGTTTGATGCTACCGTTATTGTCGATGGGTATCCCTATTGCTATTGCAGGAGCTCTAGAAATGGGGCTGATATACGGTGGCACCTTGATGGCAGGGTTTATTGGCGTAACTGCTCTTGCCCTGCATCAAATCTTATTGCAATGCTTAAGTTTCACTTGGAATATTAATTTTGGTTTTTCTCAGGCTGCGGCCATTCTTGTGGGCAAAGAGTTCGGCAATGATAACCTCATTGGAGTCAAAGCCGTTGCGAAGCGAAGCTTCGCACTAGTGACGATACTAAGTGCTGTACTAGCGGTAGTCTTCATTGCTTGGCCGGACGCGATTGCCAGTTTGTTCCAACTGGATGGAGAAGGTGAACATGCATTAACGGACATGTTATCTTCATTGATTTGGGTTGTCGCACTGTGCTTCGTAGTAGATGCTTGGCAGTTGTTAGCCATTAACCTGCTTCGTGGCATGAAGATCGTCAAGCTTCCAACTCTAATGACCGCCATAGGATACTGGGCATTTGGTCTACCAGCCGCATGGTGGTTAATGGAACGCTATGAGCTTGCTGGTATCTGGGGCGGTATATTGGTGGGTTTAGCGGTAACTGGGTTATTGTTACTGGCGCAACTTATTGTCGAACTGCGTCCTTCAAAGACGCTAAGAGACAACGTGGTTGGCGTTGGCTAATAAACTGCTCGCATCATACTGGCAGAGTTATTACCATACTCACAAACTATACTGAAATCAGGATTTAACTATGTCTCTTCCTCCTTGCCCAAACTGTCAATCTGAGTATGTGTATCAGGACCAAAGCCAACTCATCTGCCCTGAGTGTGCTCACGAATGGAATCCTAATGAAGTGCCGGAAGATGCCATCATTGTTAAAGACTCGAATGGTGCAGTATTGGAAGCTGGTGACAAGGTGACGATGATCAAAGACCTTAAAGTTAAAGGCAGCTCTCTAGTCATCAAGATTGGCACGAAAGCTGTTGTTCGCAATATCAATGATGGTAAAGACCATCAGCTTGATTGCAAGGTGGATGGTGTTGGTGAAATGATGGTGACGGCAAAGTTCGTTAAAAAAGCCTAGCCCGCGCCATTACAGCTGACAAGCCAGCAGTCTTCTAGATTGACCAATAAAAACGCACATATTTTTTCACTATATAAATAAAAAATGTGCGTTTTTTGTTGTCTGACATTAGTTGTTAGTCACGTACTGCAGAATCTCCACGATCTGTTGTGGTGTCTCAGCCCATGCCATTGCCGCGGCATCTACCTCTTTAAGAGGATGAATAATCCCTTCGTCGTGCAAAGTGATAAATGGTTTATCTAACGCGGCCAACATACCAGCATCAAACGCAGCATTCCATTGACGGTACTTGTCTCCAAACCTAACTACACCAATATCGCATTGTTTAATTAGGTTTTTAGTGCGAATCGCATTCACTTTCGATGATTGATGATCGCGCCAAAACTGGACGTCGTTAGATCTAAGGTGATCGCCCGCTGCATCGCTAGATTCATGATCCGTATTCGCGGAATAAAACTCGATATCTAACTTAAGCTCTGCAGCACCTGCGATGATTTGCTCACGCCAATCTGTATGAATCTCTCCGCTCAAATACACTTTCCAACTCATTTTATTTCCTTGTTTTATGGGTTTGTCGCAATCACATCAGCTCTTATCACCATGGTGTCGAGCACCAAATCTGCAAGCAATTTACGACTGTCTAAATAGTGCGATGTCTGTTTATGTACCTGCAGTGCGTGCAGGTCTTGGTAGATTTCGTATAGGTAGAAATCTTGGGGTGCTTCCTTATCTTGAATAACGTCAAAACGGTAACACTCAGGCTCGTTTGTCACTGAGGCTTTAGCATTTTCCATCATTACTGATTTGTAGTGCTCTTCGCTACCTGGTTTCACCCGATTTCGAACAATAATGCAATACATCTTACCCTCTCCTTGGTATGAATTTGAAATCACATGTATTTATTGTATACAATTTGATTAAAAATAGAATACAAAGGATGTAAAGAATGAAAAGACCTTCTCCATTTAATGGTATGAGACACATCGCGTTAGTAGTGGAAAAGTTTGAAGAGTGTGAAGCGTTTTATACCGATATCATGGGTATGGAAGTGTTAAGAAGAGCCAATGAAAACTTGGTGTACTTAACGTGTGGCAACGATAACCTATCATTAGGAAGAGCAAAAGCTCAGCGAGTCTGCTCACCCACTAGCGTCGACCATTTTGGATTTATCGTCAACAGCAAGGAAGAGCTTCAAGAATGGTACGAATTTATGCAGGCGCGGGGCGTCACGCTATTAGACGAGCCCCACGACCATAGCGATGGCGCGCGGAGCTTTCATTGTAAAGATCCCGAGGGGCATGTCATTCAGCCCCTCTATCATCCTGTTGTTTCACACCAAACGTTCATTTAGAGCACTTGGTGTATCTGATATTACTCTTAGTGACTGTATCGTCGCTTAAGCTTCAGATTTTTCGACTTTACGATGACCTTCTTGAAGATGTACAAAATCAACAAGGTCATCGCCAGATACTTGATATGCTTGCCCAAAGCCTTTAACGAAAAGACCTTGTTCTGCTTTCAAGTTAAATAGAATGAAGTCTTGTAGTTGACTTAGACCATCAATGATTTCACCAAAGCGATCTTGCATTTGAGCAATAACAGCTTGCCATTGCTCAGTATCGCGCTCAACAATGGACGCTACAGCGTCAAACGTCAGTCGCTTGCGTGCAAAAAGCTGTTTACTGTCGCTTTCATCTTCAATCATCATTAAAGATACATTAGGATTTTTCTCAAGGTTGCGAGCATGACGAGCAATCTGAGAGATCAGAACAAAGTATCCATCCTGATTTTGGACGTAAGGCGCATAACTAACGTTTGGTCGTCCCTCTTCATCTACCGTTGCCAATTGAATGGTTTTACGTTCTTGACGAAACTCTTTGATTTCTGGGCCAAGTCGACCTTGTAAGCGTTCTTGCTTAACTTGTTGATCCATTATGAATTCCTCACTTTCTCTAATAATTATAATTCTAAATTTGAATTTTGGTTGCGCGTTTACTGGCTAGATAACCTTTGCTTAAGAGCGTTAAATTGCTCTACCTGCTCAGGGAATAGGACTCGCTTCTTGTCACGCCCTAGGTAAATCTTAAACACGTTATGACCTGTTTCATCGAAGAAACCAAAATAGTGGCTTTCGCTGCCCATAAAAGGTTTGCTTACCAAAGCCACTTTAGTAATTAGGTCGAGCTTCAAATGTCCATGAAGTTCCCCTTCCTTGCCCATCAGGTTGTAATAACCTCGAGCAACTTTACCTTTAGGGAACGGTGCTTTTACTTCAAAGATTGAGCCAAACGAATGAACTATTGTCGTCACAGGACCCCAAGTTGTTAATGATTCGAGTAACTCCTGTGCAACGCTGCCGTCTGCAATGGCAACCATCTCGTCTGGCAGTGCACAAACAACATCACATTCGGTCACTTGTAGCTTCTCAGCAATAGCAGCTGGCAATAGTGACGGTTCTTGTTCCAGTATCTCAGCAACTTGCTGTTTTAAACTTTTTGACATTTTATTTTCCGTGATAGGTTTCCAATATTTACAAGCTAGGAGGCCATCTTCGATGGATGTCCTTTGCCACTTTGACCATGGCCGTGACCATGCGGATGTGTGTTCATACCTTTACGAGGACTCAACGTATCAATCGCTTCAATGGCGCCCTGTGCGAGCGTTACAGCCCAGAAACTGCCAGCTAGAGTCAGCACCAGATAATCTTTTTCTAGCTCCACCAATCCATTTTTACCCCAAATAGCGAATAATGGTTTAAGCAGCTCGAACGTATCCTGCCCTTTGAAACTTGGTAGTGCACTGCGACGTACAACACCACTATCAAAGCCCGCTTTGAGTGCCGCATTAATGGGTTCAGTCGGCCCTTGCTTCACCATCATCGCAATCGTAGAACGACCACTCTTCATTGCGTCCATATACGCATCAAGTGAGCGATGATGCATCAACCCATAGCCACCAATGTTGCCACCCGCACCGCAACCAATAGGTAATACCTCAGCATAAGTTTTCGCCAAGCTGTTATATTGACTACGTTCACGATTGTCGCGAGCCCAATGGTTAACACTCAGTTGTTTAATATGATGCTTATCCATAAAGGCAACACCACGTTCGTACATACTGGCTTTGTCCGGGGTTGTTGCCGGCGCGGGTATTCTTCCTTTCTCGACCATGTTTAGCATCGGTGCACTACCACCAACCACCAACTGATAAAGATCCGCACCATGAGCTCCCGTATCCAAAAAGTCTTGTAAGTCTTGCTCAAACACATCCAACGTTTGGTATGGAAGTCCGTAAAGCAAGTCAATGATTATCGGAGCCTCGTCCCTTGCACTTAACGCGGCAACTCGCTCCAGCACGACTTCACGGTCATCCAATCGCTTGGCGCTTCGGCGAACTTTAGTGTCAAAGCTCTGAATTCCGAACGAAAAACGGTTGAAGCCTCCTTCAAGTGCTTTATCAAACATCTCATCGGTGAAGCGGTTGGTTCGACCTTCAAGCGTTATTTCGCAATCAGTAGACAATGGAAATGAAGAACGAATAGTTTTGCCAAGTATCTCTACCTGATCTGGCGACAAATCCGTTGGCGTTCCACCGCCGATATACACAGCGTGAAATAATCCTGATTGCGTCCACGCCAAACGGGACTTTATTTCAATCTCCTTTAATAGAGCCTCGAAATAGTCATCAACAAGCTGGCGACTCGCTGCGTTTTGAAAAAAATTACAGAATGTACACCTAACCCGACAAAACGGGATATGGATATAGAGACACCGCTTATTTGCTTTAGACACAGAAGTAGACGTGATGTTCTCAAAAATCTGAGATTGCTGCTCAGCAGCAATTGGCATCGACATTCCTCCTGCATGAGGAGATGACTTTTTATTGAATGCAAAACGGAGTGGATCCGGCGTCGATATACCAAAATGAGAATCATTTAATTGATTCAAGTCAATTTTCATAGCTAGTCTCAAAAGAGTTCAAAGCCCGTTAAACAAAGGGCTAATCCAAAACTCAAATGATCATAAATAGACTTAAATGATAATGCAATTGATAATTGATCTTATTTTCATTGTAATACATAATCTCACTTGTGAATTGATTTGAGGGATAGGCTGGAGTTGTTGTGAATATTACCCGCTATGTTGTTGCTGGCGTTGTTTCTGTTGCCTTACACATGAGCTTAATGCTGGCTCATAAAGAACAACAAGTCTTCGCAATGCCTTCTGGAAGCACTTCTCAATCTGTCTCTCTTAACTTTGTCGCTCCAAAAGCATCTCCAACAGAGAAGCCATCCGAACAGCAAAAAACAGACCCTACGCCGCAAGAAAAACCGCTAGTGAAGGAAACAGCTCCCGAAGTGGTTAAGAAAGAGGTGGTGAAAAAGAAGCCGCAACCCGTTAAGAAACCTGAACCGAAGAAAGTGGTTAAGAAGCCTCAACCTAAACCAGCTCCTAAGACAAAGCCTGTCGAAAAGGTGGTGAAGCAAGAAGAAACCAAACCACTGAAGCCAGAGAAAACCGAAGAGAAGAAAGTAGATAAAACACCATCTAGCTCTGACAGTGCGCCTAAAGCGGTCGTAAACAGTGGTGTCAGCAGCGAACCCATTTTGGTGACTGAACCAGCGTTCTTATCAAAACCAGTGCAACCGCGCTACCCGCGTATTGCCCGTAAACGTGGCATTGAAGGTGTTGCAACGTACGAAATTTGGCTAGATGAAAAGGGTCGACAAGTAAAACAGGTGCTTATCTCCTCTTCTGGCGCGACTATCTTAGATAAATCTGCGCTCGACGCTATCAAACAATGGCAATTCTCTACACATACTGTCAACGGTGTGGCGATGGCACATCGAATTCAAATACCCGTTCGTTTTAAATTGGATTAATCATGGAACAACTGCATTATCTCGAAGAGCAACTTGGCTTGATGACATGGCCACTTATCATCTGCTCTGCCTTAACCGCAATGATCATCATCGAGCGTCTATTTCAAATCGCAATTAGTAGCGGTGTAGGAAAGAGTGCTATTCGACAAGAGCTCAATCAAGCATCTCCGGTAAACGAAAAAGAGATCGAAGCACTGGCGAAAGATTTAGTTCAGAAACGCCCGCTTCTTTACAAAGGGGTGGCAATGCTCCTCGCACACCACTCATTTGCCAAATCACTTCGAGAAGACGCGGCTTCCATTTGGTTGCAAGATAAACGTCACCAACTCCACTCAGGACTACGCATTTTAGGATTGATCGGTGTTATCAGCCCGCTTATTGGCCTTCTTGGTACTGTGCTAGGTCTGATTGAGATGTTCAAAGGTATTGCGGCTGCCTCAGGCAACGTCACCCCGAATGATCTGGCTGACGGTCTTGGGCTGGCCATGAGAACCACTGCGGCAGGTCTCATCATTGCACTACCTGCTATCGCAGGTTCACAACTCATTAGCCTGTGGGCTGACAGAATTGTTGCCAAACTTGAGCACACTCTTAACTACGTTAACTTATGGTTAGAAGGCGTGGAAATGCAGCACTCTGATAAAGATCCACTCGTTGTAGACAATATCGATAAACTGCCAGCGAGAGCGGCACATGATTAAAGTCAGCCAAAACCACCAGCAGAGTTCGCTCTATCCAGATTTGACCCCACTTCTCGACATCATCTTCATCGTTATGGTGTTTCTGATGTTGACGGCATCTGTTCGTTTAGAGTCACTGCAAGTCGACTTACCCACTACCGAGTCCTCTGCCGTTTCTGAGGTAGATACGCAGTCCATTACGGTCAACATTCTGGCTCAAGAGCCCTATTGGGCTATAGATGGTAAACACTATATCGACTGGGAAAACTTCAAATTGGCTTTACTCGAACAATCCAGTTCAAGCAAAAGCCCAATCATTATTGGAGCAGAGAAAACGGCAGACGTTCAACATCTCGTGCAACTACTCGCTTTTATGCAAGAGAACGGTATACCAGCGACCCAACTGCTCACCGACGAACCAACAGACTAATAATGACTCAAGTTAAGAATCACACCAATTAACAAGGACTATTCAATGAACAAAACGCTTAAAAACCTGATGTTGGTTGGCGCACTTTCCACTATTCCTGCGGTTTTCTCTAGCGCAACTGCAGCAGAAAAAATCGTCAGCGCTGGCGCATCCGTAACTGAGCTGATTTACGCGCTAGATGCTCAATCTAAACTCGTGGGGGTTGATGTAACAAGTGTTACGCCAGAGGGAACCACTATTCCTAAGGTCGGCTACCATCGTGCCCTTTCTGCGGAAGGACTATTGGCACTAGAACCGACTCTGGTTATTGGTTCCGATGAGATGGGACCAAAACCAGCCCTCGACCAGCTAAGTCGTGTAGGTGTTGACGTTGAGGTGGTCGATACGTCTTCAACCATCGAAGGGCTGAATCATCGTATCGACCAGATAGCCAAGCTAACTAACAGCGAAGCAAAGGTTGGTGAACTAAAAGAAAAAGTAGCTCAGCAAGTAGAGGCACTCAACAGTAACCAGCCTAGTCAATCCAACATGAAAAAAGTGCTATTCCTTCTGATTCACGAAGGACGCCCGGCTAACGTTGCAGGTAATGGTACTACTCCAGACGCCATCATTAAGCTTGCAGGAGGTATCAATCCAGCGGCTAGCCAAATTGATTCGTACAAACCGCTATCTAATGAAGCCATGGTAGAAATGCAACCTGATGTGATTCTTGTAAGCGGTAGAAGCTACGAGAAAATGGGCGGAAGTGATGCGGTATTAAAAGCGCTCCCTCTGCTAGCCGCAACTCCAGCTGGGAAAAATGGTGACATCGTGACGATTGATGGCCATGCCCTTGTTGGTGGATTAGGTCTCAAGAGCTTGGCGGAAGCCAAGCGCATTAATGAACTACTTTATCCATAATCACCATAACAGCGTGGTGTTTGCCGCCACGCTGTGACCTTTGAAAGAGATATTCAACTTTTATGTTAAGACGGTTCTCTAATACCTACGTTTTCGGCGGCTTCGCAGTTTTACTCTTCTTTTCTGCTGTTTACTCGATAACAGTTGGTCCAATGAATATTACTATTATGGACAGCGTTATTGCGCTCACTAGTCGAAGCAATACCCTAGCCCCGCATATCAATTTGATTATTCACGATATCCGATTACCTCGAACCATGCTTTGTATGTTTGTTGGAGCTATTTTAGCGGTATGTGGGACGGTCATGCAGGGTTTGTTTCGCAACCCACTTGCGGAGCCAGGTATTATAGGCGTTTCCGCTGGAGCTTCTCTTGGTGGAGCGATTGCGATTGTAGGTTTTTCAATAATCGGTGTTGAGTTTCCTCAGTTTATGGCTTTAGCTGTCGTGCCTGTTTTCGCGTTTTTTGGTGGCGCACTGACAACTCTACTCGTATACAAACTTGGCACTAGCAAATTTGGAACGTCGGTAACTATTATGTTGCTTGCTGGGGTGGCTATTAGCGCACTTTCTGGCGCTGGTATCGGTTTTCTTAACTTCGTTGCCGACGATCAAATGTTGCGCGATCTTTCCTTATGGTCAATGGGCTCATTAGCAGGAGCAACTTGGGGCAAAATTGCTTTATCAGCCGTTACACTTATCGGGTTATTTTACTTTTTCTATAAAAAAGCAATGTCGTTAAATGCTCTACTTCTTGGGGAATCAGAAGCAAAACACCTTGGTATCCCAGTTCAAAAGCTCAAACGTCAATTGATTTTGCTTACTGCTGTTGGGGTGGGCGTCACCGTGAGTGTCTCGGGCATGATTGGGTTTATCGGGCTAGTCATTCCACATCTAGGACGCATGTTGTGTGGCCCAGATCATCGCACTTTACTACCACTGTCTGCTTTGTTGGGAGCGTTACTGATGACCGCTGCTGACATGTTTGCTCGGGTTGCGGTTGCTCCAGCAGAACTACCCGTAGGGATCGTGACCGCCATTATCGGCGCCCCCTTCTTTCTCTACTTACTATTCCAGCAGAAAGGGAAAATCTTATGAGTGTTACTACGGTAGATACGATAGCAATATCACAGCCTTCAATGTTAACCAAAGAAAAATCCCCTGCCATATCTGCTAATGATGTCAGTGTTAGATTTGGTGAGCGGGTGATTTTGGACAACGTAAGTATTGAGTTGAACTCGGGAGAAGTTACCACTTTGCTAGGCCCGAATGGTGCCGGAAAAAGCACCTTGTTAAAGCTGCTTTGTGGTGAAACAGAATCTGAGGCCGATGTCGCTTACTTTGGCCAGTCAAGAAAACAATGGAACCCCAAAACATTATCAAAGCATTTGGGTTTATTGCCTCAACACAGTACGTTATCTTTTCCTTTTCTTGCTTCAGAAGTAGTCGAACTTGGAGCCATTCCGCTTGATATGGCTAATAAGGACACCAAAAAGCTTGCTTTACAGTACATGCAACAGGCCGACGTAGCACATTTGGCGAATCGCCTCTACCCTTCGCTGTCAGGTGGCGAAAAGCAGCGAGTTCACCTAGCTCGTGTTCTAACTCAATTGCACCTTTCTGGCGACAAGAAGATCCTAATGCTTGATGAACCAACATCTGCACTTGACCTTGCGCATCAACACAACACTTTAGCTATCGCTCGTGAGCTAGCTGACAACCACAACACTGCGGTAGTAGTTGTTTTGCACGACTTGAATCTCGCCTCTCAGTACTCCGATAGAATCGTTATTTTACACAACGGCAAATTGGTAGCCGATGGTGCTCCAAAAGATGCCATCAATAGTGAGATGATTGAGCGAGTATATGGCTACAAAACCATTATTACTCGACATCCGCAACTTGGCTTTCCGGTCGTATTAGCAAGTTGATTAGACTGACAACTATTGGTTTTCATCAGCAATAAAAAAACCGCTTGTGAACAAGCGGTTTTTTTATGCGAGCGTTGGTTACTTTGACAACTGAATCAATGAACGACCAATCAACCATTCTAGTTCTTTATCACTGCCTTCGCCGTATTGAGACTCTACTAGTTTGTACAGCCTATCTATACCTTTCGACGCAAACTCATGCGAGTTTTCAGAAGTAACAATGTGATGGAAAAGTAGCTTCAAGATCGCCAAGAATTCTGGATTCTTCAACGACTCAATCCAACTGCCTGTAAAACCGTTGATTCCTTTTTCAAATTCTAAATGTTCCACGAACATCTTGAAAATTCGACCATCAAGCGCTGCCGTAAAGTCCGTTTTCTTTGGAAAATGGTGACTAATACCGGTTCGCGAAATACCTGTCTGTTGGCTCAAAGTGGTGTACGACATCTTGTCGTATCCTAGTCGGATGATCTGATCAACGACCGCTTCCATAATTTTCTGGATCGTAATCTCAGTATCTTCTTTACTACGCTTTGGCATTTTAAAGCTCTTCTCTTATCGTTATGTGCGTTCACTGTATGCTATACCATAATTAAAGCAGTACTCGGTATAGTTTTCTATTCATTAACGTATCGATTTGTTAAAACTCAGTTTACGGCATCTGAGGCGAATTATTAGCTAAACTCATGAACATTATACGTTTCATTGAGAATATTATAAAAAACAAACCATTGATTAATAAGTTATAAAGTCTAACACTTCTCTGATATTGATAAACTAGTCTGTACTACATCACTAGTGCGCAAGTCTCATTTATGAGAACTCGATCACAAAGATGCACTATTACTTGCATA